>CAWJHY010000051.1:0-94737 GCA_963842495.1 uncultured Acidobacteriota bacterium | reverse complement strand
TCATAACAAAGCTGCCGATGCTGGTGTCGTAGAGCGAATTCTGCGACTGCCGGTCGAGTACGCGCAGGTTGCCCTTACAAAGCCCCAGCTTGACCGTCCCGGACACGTTCTGCTGGGTGGCCTCCACGAAGCTGTCCAGGGCTTCGCGCAGGGGTGTAAACCACTGCCCATAATAGACCAGTTCGGCGTAGCGCAGCGCCACATGCTGCTTGTAATGGTAAGTCTCCCGATCCAGGCAGAGTGATTCGAGTTCCTGGTGGGCCAGCATAATCATCGTGCCGGCGGGAGTTTCGTACGCACCGTGCGACTTGATTCCCACCAGCCGGTTCTCGACCAGGTCCGTGCGGCCCACGCCGTGCAACCCGCCCAAGGCGTTCAGGGTCTCGACCAGGCGCACGGGGGCCAGGCGCCTGCCGTTGACGGAAACCGGAACGCCGGCCTCAAAACCCAACGCCACTTCCGCCTCGCGCGCCGGGGCCTTCTGCGGCTTGCGGGTGAGCTGCCACGCGCCGTCCGGAGGCTCGCCGAGCTTGGTTTCCAGGGGGCCGCCTTCGTGGCTCAGATGCCACAGATTCTGATCGCGGCTGTAAAGCTCATTCTTCTTGACCGGGACGGGCACTTTGTGGCGACGCGCGTACTCGAGCGCATCCTCGCGCGATTTGATGGACCATTCCCGCCATGGGGCGATGACGCGCAAATGGGGCGCCAGGGCCTGGTAGGAAAGCTCGAAACGCACCTGGTCGTTCCCCTTGCCGGTGCATCCGTGGGCCAGCGCGTCCGCGCCGTGCTGGAGCGCGATCTCCACCTGCCGTTTGGCGAGCACGGGGCGCGCCAGAGAGGTGCCCAGGAGATACTTGCCCTCGTAGATGGCGCCGGCGCGCACCGCCTTCCAAACGTAGCCGGTAACAAATTCCGCCCGCAGGTCCTCGACGAATACCTTCGAGGCCCCGCTGCTGAGCGCCTTGCGCCGAAGCGCCACGTAGTCGTCACCCTGGCCCACGTCTCCCACCATGGCGAATACTTCGCAGTCATAGTTCTCCCGCAGCCAAGGGATAATGATGGAGGTGTCTAAGCCTCCCGAATAAGCCAGAACCACCCGCTTGACCGGGTGGTTCGAATCACGCGCTGACGTCATGGGTTGTTTTGAACTCGCTTTCTGATCGGGTGATCGGGCGATCGGGAGATCCGGTGAACAAAGAATTGTGCCGCACGATCTTGCTCATGCGGCAACGATCGCCCGGATCTTTTTCCGCAATTGTGCCGCGCCGCGAGCGTTGGGCGTCGCCACAAACACCGTGTCGTCGCCGGCTACTGTCCCCACAACCTCCGGCCACTCCTGCGAATCCAGCACCGCGGCCACCGGCTGGGCATTGCCGGGGTGTGTCTTCAGGACCACCAAATTGGAAGCCAGGCTGACCTCGCGCAAGAACTCCTTCAGAATTAGCTGCAAGGTCGGCTGCACTGGGGCGGCAGGCTCGACCGCTTCCGGAAGGTGATAACCGGAGCGCGTCTTGACCACGCCTAGCTCTTCAAGGTCCCGCGACACGGTAGCCTGCGTCACCTGGATGCCGCGCCTGGCCAACTTTCGACGCAACTCGTCCTGGGTGACTTCCGGGTCGCTCCTCAGGAGTTTCAAGATTTGCGTGCGGCGGTAGAGATTTTCCATGTAAGTTTATGCAGGCAACTTATAAATATACCAAAGCACGCGTGGCTTGGCAATGACGGGACGAACAAGGGTATCGGGTAATCGGGAGATCCGGTGATCGGGTGAACAAACACCCGGTTCCTGGCTGGTTTATGCAAGCCAACGCAGAGCGAGATTCCTCGCCGCGCTCGGAATGACAGCCTCGAGGTGTTTGGGGAGAGGCTCGCTCAAAGAGAAGTCTACGGGTGCGGCCTTTATTCACCCGATCTCCCGATTTCCCGATCGCCCGATCAGGGCTGCGGATGCTGCATGAGGAAGTTCAGCGGCCGGGGTTCACCGTGAATATGCGAGACTTCATTGGTGAGAACTTTCTCCAGTACCAGGCCCAAGTCCCCTCTGGACATCTTCACGGTCCCGTAGGGAGAGACTCTGCCGGATATCCAAATGTCCACGGCGCCACGCGTCTCCTGTTTGCGGTAGTGGTCACATTCAAATGTGCCCGCGGGAACCGAGATGGTTTCCGAGCCCAGCTTAACTCCCGGGCTCGCGTCCCCGGCCTCCGCTCCCTGCTGCGCCAGGCCAGGCATCATCCCCAAGGGGAATTCCATGGGCGGGCGGCCGGGCTGTTGCATAATCATACGTTTGATTTCGGGTTTTTCGCCGCTCATGACCATCAGTTGCTTCATCACCATTTCCCCGGGAATCTCGCCGCCTTGAGTCCGGACTTCCAGCCAGTAGCCGGTGCTTCCGCCCACATCCTCTTTGCCGACGATAACGTAAGAAAAGTGCATGCTACCATTCTGAGATGTCATCAGATACTGAGCCCCGGCCCCCACCACGGGTTTGAATTCCCCCATGAGGTGCGGGGGCTGCCGGCCCACGCCACCCCTCATGCCTTGAGCCGGCGCGCTGGGGCCGCAAGCCAAGGCCAAAGCAATGACTGTCAGAACTATCCTGACACCTCTCATGACTGCCTCCGTAATAACTGGGGATCCGCCGACCAGGCCATCAGGGGATCACCCACTGCACATTATTCCCCGTGGCCGCCATAGGCCATGAAATTCTCTTTCTTAAACTCTTCCCATTGAGCCTGAAGATACTGCTCCTTGGGGATGAACCGTTTGGCGCGGAAAGCGATGCCCAGGTTACCTTCCTCAATTTCGGCGCCCTTCTGCGGCAAGAAGTCGAAGACGCTCCGGTTGGCTCCATAATAGGCGCAGAGCCAGACGCCGGCAGCAGATTCCACCGCATAGAGCGCGCACACTAAAGGCAAGGGGCGCGTCGCATCCACAGAAACCTTCACTTGCGCCTCGATAATCTTCCCTTTTACGGACTGCGGAATCGACGGGACCGTAGTTGTCATTTTGCGCCTCGCTGCTACTAACGTAACACGAATCTGAATTCGTAGCGGCGAGTTTACCTCGCCACCTGGCGGCGTAAAGCCGCCTCTACATCAACCTGAGGCACCGCCTCACCCTATAAACACCGGTTTGATGTGGCGCTCGAAAAGGTTGCCGGTTACATTCCCGGCTATGGCGGGCTCCATCATCGTGAGGAGATCCAGGTAACGGTTTCCCATTCGCGCCGCCACCTTAAAGGCCACGTGAAGAAGCTGGCGGAAGCTGGAATTGTATGCCGGGCAATTCGGATCGTGCCGCAGCGCCGATACGAATTGTTCCGCCGCCCAGCGCGCCACGAGCCCGGGATCAGGCAATCGGGCAGGATCGATGTTGACCACGGCGGCGTAAGGCGCGCACAAATCCTGGCGCTGGCGATAGGCCTCGGCATAAACCTCCTCAGCCAGCTCGAGCCCGGCTCCGCCGGCCTCCGCCAGGCCGATCAACTCTTCCAGCCAGGTGGTTCCGGCTGTCTTCAAATGTACGCCGGCATTGAACCTCTGGAGGGTCTGGTGGATGGGCCCATAAAGCGAGAACTTGTCGCTGCCGGAGTGTACGCTCAGTTTCAAATTGGAGGGCAGCGCGTAACGACTGAGGGCAAAGGCGATGACTGCAACGTCATCCGAAAACTCCCGGCTGAATTTGGCCACATCGCCCTCATAGTCCACGCCCTTGTCGAAGCGGCCGCTGAATTTCGGCGCGATGGTCTGAATCGGAATCCCTGCATCCGCCACCGCGGCCATGATGATCAGCAGTTCGGCCGGAGTCTGAGGGGAATCGGTCTCGTCCATCGACACTTCCGTAATGAATTGTCCTCTTCCCTTTTTTTCCTCGACGCGTTGGTAAACCCGGGCCGCTTCCTGCACCGCCCCAAGGTACTTTTCTGCAACCTGAGCCAAGAAGGCGGGGTCGATGCGAAAAGCGTGGGAGACACCCGGCACGGCCAAATCCTCCAGCAGCTCCGGGTGACCTTCCACGAAGCGCTGCAGCGCCGAGGCTTCGCAGGGCCGGCCGATCAAGTCCGCCACGTCGATGGTGAAAAAATCGCAGGCGTCGATGAACCTGTCCACCGTCTTGAGATTGATGTGGTCGGCGTCCACGTGGTACGGCTTGTCCCAGCCCAGCGCCTTCACCGCCCGGTCAGCCTCCGCTCGAGTATCGGCCGGCGTGGAACCTATGATACTGTGTTCCCGGTTCGATTTGTTCCACACCGGAATCACTTCCACCCCCTGCTCGAGCGCCATCTTACACGCCTGCAACTGTGCCTTGCCTTGGTGTGCGAACCTGTCGCCTACACCAAGCGAGTACTGAGAAAGCGCCGTGCTCATGGAAGTCACTCCTACCTTGAAGCGGGTGGCGATTGATGGGGCTCCACTCCCGGAGAAAAGAGCTTGACAAATTAGCGTAATAGAGCTAACTTAGACTCGAAGGGTTTTAGCATTTGCAATGCGCTGAGACTCTTTTTTGTCTACCAACTGGGTTGGGTTATTTCCCTCTAACAGGATGTCGGCGCGTAAACAGCTCATTTTGCACCGACCGAGTGCTCCGAACTCGCGCCGACTCCTGCCTTTGAGACATCACGAAGAATCCTAAGACCTGAGTTCCAGCCTTCGCGCGACTCGCGGGCGGTGTACCAGTGTAACCGACGAATGCACTTGACGGCAACTCTTGAAGCCGCCTTGGAGCCGTCTTGAGGCCGTCGGTGGCGGCGGCGTGTCGTCTTGCCCGGTGCAGATGCTGCGAGGTAAAAAGGGAGGTGCGAAACTGACGCGCCAGGATCTTTGCGAAGCGCCAGACTTGCTTTTCGGGAACGCATCGGCAGAAGGGTCAAGGCTGCCCCTCTGTAATGACGTTCATGCGACACAAGTGGAACTGGCGGTTTTCCAGGCTCCGCGCCTTTTCTGCAAAGAGGCTTGCCGGCTCACTTGCCAGGTGATAGTTTCCCGTGTAGTCTTTTTGGCCACCCGATTTACATGGAAAGGGACTGCCCTCCGTGAGGCGAGTATTTGTCCAGGGTGTGATCCAATTCCCGCGCCACAGGAGGCTCGTGGACGTCCTGGCGTATCAGAATGTCCTTTGGGGTTGCCTTGGCCCCGTAAAGAGCATGATCGTCGCTCTCGTCCTGCTTGACTACCGATCCAGAGAGGGCAATCCCGGCGAACACACCGTGTGAACGTGAGTAACTGAGGATTTCTGCGTCCATCTGTGCATTGGTCTCGGCGGCTACCTCCCGCCCTACCGGTCCAGCGGCCACGGTAGCATTGGCGCCAAGTTTCACGTCGGACGATGCTATCTTTCTTGCCCCAGCGGGATTCATGACCAGCAAGATCACACTTGTGTCGCTGCCACCCAACTGAAGGCCGAAGCTGCCACCCCCTAAGGTGAACATTGCCGGCCCGCCCCACTCCCCCGTCCCGCCTTTCCTGCAAACCAGCAAGCCTCGGCCATAGCTCCCGCCAAACATGAAGGCGAACTTCACTTCGGAGGGAATGATCCCCACGCAGAGGGCTTTACTCAGCAGGTCCCTGGGAATCGCCTTGTCGGGTGTGGCCATAATTGAGTTGATATCAATGACGGCCTTGTGGATTTGCTCATCGACACCTTTGACCTTCTTGCTTTCGGTGGACCCCGCCATCAAGGCAAGTGGAAACGCGGCAATCAAAAGAGTTAGCGATAGATACTTCATTTTGTCCTCCTTCGCCGAAAGGGCGCACTATGACATTTTGACGCACTCGCACCCCCGAATGGTTGCTGCGCCGCACTACAGACTTAGTGTGATGGTTGTGGTTGAGGCGGTGGCGGGGATTCCGCTTTCTTATCAGACTTGCCCGTTGGTTCCTTCTTGCCTTCCCGCTCCAACTTTCGGTTCCCAGCCCGTCCGCCGCCGGATCGCCGCGCATGAAACTCGACAAACGTGTTCTTCATGGGCTTGGCCGGACCGCCTTCTCCGTTTAGAGCCCTTCCTAATTCCTTCTGGCAGGCAGCTAAGTTGGTTTGGGACACAAAGAGGACCTGGTCAGGGCTGCGCAAGAGATATGCGATGTAGGGCTGCAAGGTCTGCTGTAAATCGAAGAGTTGGTCGCCGGCTTGGCTGTATTGTGCACCCAGGCTGGGATTCTCGTACTGGCTGACGGCGTGCGCAACGCCATCCAGACGCGGCAGCGCCGCGTTGATCGCGGCGTAGGTCTGGAATCCGTAGTAGATGCTGTCCGGCCGTTTTTCAAACTCCGACCGCCAGGCCTCGAGCCCGTCCATCGCGGTGTGAAGATTCTCCAAGGTCTGGCTGAGCGAATTGCGGATGATGTTCGAGACTACCCATTTTTCGGGGTGTACGGCCTTGAGCAGGTCCTCAATGCGGAGGTCCATCGCCCCGATCTTGTGCGCCAGCATCTCAACCTGGGCACGATCCATGTATCCCGGAGCGTTGACGCGTTGGTTGGCCTGGGCGGGTTGGGGAGACGGAATGGTTTCTGTCTGAGGGGGCGCTGCCGCCTGGGCGCGTTGCGCAGGCTGGTTTTTTGCCGGCTGTTGCGCCGCCGCCGAGCAGGCGCACAGAGCAATGAGAAGAAAAAGAAACTGCTTCATTGGTCGCATACTACTTTAGAGGCAGGTTCCCCGAAGAAAGATGGCAGGCTCCTGCTCGACGCGTCTACAAAAACCCTGGACGCGGCATGGTCCCTCGTCACGGGACGAGTTCTTGAATCTCAACGCCAAACTTGAAGAGGGGCCGCGGGTCGCCTCGCCCCCAGCGATTCACTTCCCATCTGGCTTGGAGAAACTTAACGCCCGGCAGTTGCTTCAGATCGAGGGCCGCCGGAGCACGCCCCGCGTAGAACTTTTGAGGGAACCAGAAGAGCGCTTGTTGCCCCCATGCTTTTCCGTCCGCCGAGCCCCATACGGAGACGTGCAGGGACTCCTGTTCGATGATCTCCGTAACGTCGAGCACAATGACGACAGGCTTTCCTTCCAGGGCGCCAAGTTCGTAGGCAGGGCCTGCGCCATTGGTCTCCACGAGCGTTTCAGGAGGAAGCAGGTGGCCAAGCATGGTTTGCGTCGAGATGTTCGCACTCATCGTCTGTCTTCCGCTGGGATCAGGATTGAAACCCTCCAACCAGGCCATCGTAGCACAGGCGGCGGCCAAGGGGGAATGGAAGAGTCGAGAGGCGGAAGTTGACAGTTCACAGTCGACAGTCCACAGTTCAGGAGTTGAGGAGTCGAGAAGCCGAGTGTCCAGCCAGCGACCTGCGTACGGCCAAGACCCGCGAGTAAGATTCGGTCCTGCCGCGACCCCCCAAAGCCTTGACTGTGGACGATTGACTTTCGGCTGTTAACTGTCGACTGTGAACTGTCGACTGTCAACTCTCGACTTTCGAGCCGGTTGCTTTCCCACTCGTCGCCAGCATAGACTAAAGTTTCCCCTATGCGGGCAAACACTATGCTTCGATACCTCCGTATCTGGTTTCTCCTCTGCCTCACATTCTTATGCGCGGCAGCCCACGCTACGACGCTTACGATTCCGCTGGACGGAGACTGGCACTTCCTGGCCGATCCGGGCGGCGCCTTCGAGGTTCAGCAACTGGCCTCGGCGGCGAATGTGCGCCCGACTCGCGTTCCCTCATCGTGGCAATCCCAGTTCCCGGACCTGCGCGATTACGCCGAGGCAGCCTGGTACTGGCGCGAGGTGAGCAGACTGTCTGTCCCACCGGATCAGGTGGCGATTCTGCGCTTCGGAGCCGTCGATTACCTTGCCGATGTTTACCTTAACGGCCAGAAGGTTGGCAGGCACGAAGGGGGCTATATCCCGTTTGAGTTCGACATCACTTCCCTGCTTCGGCCGGGAACAAACCAGATTGCGGTTCGAGTCGTCGACCCCGGAGCCAAGCCCAGTGTCGTGGAAGGAATCAACTACGCGGAGATTCCTCATGGCAAACAGAACTGGTACGTGCAAACCAGCGGCCTCTGGCAAAGCGTCGAAATACAGATTCGGCCGCGCGTTCACCTGGGACCCGCGCACATCCTGGCTGGAGCGAACGGAGATTTCAAGATCACGGCGCCGGTTTTGACCTCGCCCTCGCAAGCGCCGGTGAGCGGCTCAACCAGCCTTAGCGTGGAAATCCGCGACCGTAACGGAAAGGCGGTTTGGCAGGCCTCTCAACAGCTCAGTGGCCCCCAGTCGACTGCGGACTTCACGGGACATCTGGCCAACCCAAGCGTATGGAGCCCAGGGGATCCGGTGCTTTATACCCTGCACGCGAGTCTTGGTTCCGGCGACTCTCAGGACTTCCCTTTCGGCTTCCGCACGTTCGAAACCCGGGATGGAAAGTTTTACTTGAACGGCCAGCCGATTTATCTGCGCGGGGCGCTTGACCAGGATTTTTACCCTGAGACGATTTACACTCCGCCTTCACTCGATTACATCAAGGACGAGATGCGCAAGGCTCGTGCCATGGGACTGAATCTGCTGCGCTGCCACATCAAGGTTCCCGACCCGCGTTACCTCGAAGCCGCCGACCAGGTTGGGATACTCATCTGGTACGAAATCCCCAACTGGGACAAGCTCACCGACGACTCGAAGCGCCGCGGCCTTGAGACGCTCCGCGGCATGGTGGAGCGTGACTGGAATCATCCCTGCCTCGTCATCCTCAGCCTCATCAACGAGAGCTGGGGAATCAACCTCAAAGAGGCTGCGGATCGGCAATGGTTGATGCAGGCGTACAACGAAGCGAAGAAGCTCGTCCCCGGTTGGCTAGTGGTTGATAACAGCGCGTGTTATGACAATTTTCATGTTTCCACGGACATCGCTGACTATCACACTTACTCGAGCATCCCCGACCGCGCCGAGGACTTCGACCGCTTTGTCACGGATCTTGCTCAGCGCCCAAGCTGGCTCTTCAGCCCCTACGGCGACGCATCCCCAAAGGGCAACGAACCCTTGCTGCTCTCCGAATTCGGAAACTGGGGGCTGCCTCGCATTCCCCACGACAAACCCTGGTGGTTTTCGAGGCGTGGCTTTGACAACGAGATTACCGAACCGGCAGGGATTGAGCAACGGTATGCCGAGTATCAGTACGCGGGTCTCTTCCCGACCCTCGACGCTCTCACCGATGCCACGGAATGGCACGAGTTCGCTTCCCTGAAATATGAGATCGAGTCGATTCGCTCCCATCCGGAAATCCAAGGGTACGTCATCACCGAGTTCACCGACCTCAATTGGGAATCGAATGGTTTGCTGGATATTTGGCGAAATCCCAAGGCCTTTGCCGGCGCACTGAGCGAGCTTCAGGGTGACGACATGGTGGTGCTGCGCACCGATAAGCGAAGCTACAATCCGGGGAACACCGTAACCGTCACGGTTTCTGCCTCTCATTTCGGGCCACAACCTCTCGACCAAGGCAGAATAACCTGGAAAGTCGAGGGGACCTCGCTGGCGGGAACGCTCTTGCTCCCCAGCCTTCCTGCCGCCGCGGCGAGTCCCACCTTCAAGGTCCAGTTCGCGGCGCCTCCTGCGGCTGCGACGAGCAAAAAACAACTCGAAGTCAAGTTGGTTTGGGAAGGAAAAACCCTCGCCAAGAATTCCCTGGCCATTTACGTTTACCCTGACCGGCAACCCGACCTGGCTCCGCCGGTTTCGTACTATGACCCGGCAGGCAAGCTACGGCGCTTGGTCAACGCCATGCGGGGCCGCAACTATCTGGCGTCATCCGGCTCGGAGGCGGTGCCGGTGGTGATTACTTCCACCCTCGACGCGGAGGTAAAGAAGAAGCTCGAGTCCGGCGCGCGCGTTCTCCTGCTTTCGAGCGAACGGCAGACCCTGGCCCCCGGCATCGACATCGTTCCTCGCGCGGGCACGGATTACGAAGGAAATTGGATATCCAACTTCCTCTGGCTCCGCAGCAATCAGCCTCCTTTTCAGGCGCTGGGGTTTGATGCCATGGTTGGGTTCGAGGCCCAAGCCATCAACGCACCGGCGGTGATACGAGGAATCGCCGCCAAAGACTTTCGCGATGTATTGGCGGGGATGTTCTACGGTTGGATTCACTCGAACGTCGGTGTGCTGGTAGCAGCCAAGTGCGGCAAAGGCACACTCTTGATCTGCACGTTGTCGCTCGACACCACCTACGGAGCCGATCCTTATGCTACCGAGTTGCTGGATGCCTTGGTGAACTACCTGGTTTCCGGCGCACCACCCAAGCTTCAGATTCCGCTGTAGGGGCACGACGTGCTCCCCAAAGGGGAGCAAAGTGAGTAGCCGGGGTGAAACCCCCGGACCAGGCCCCATACCCCGCCTTCCGCACCCCTCTCCCCGCACGCGGGGAGAGGGGAAAGGGGGAGGGGGGGGCGGCGTTTCCGCGGGCGTTGCCCCCGGCTACTCGAGTCTAGCCCCTGCGGGGCTGAGCCCTCGAATTGAGCTCCTACTCGGTTTCCGGGACCAGGTACTGCGGCGCATCGGTCAGGGTAATCGCTAGTTTCCGCTTGTGGGCTCTGGCCGGCTTGAGACTCTGTCCGAGGTGATCGGTAATTGCAAACTTGCCTCGGAGGTCAGGTATGGCGGCCTTTCGTGAGGCGGCGGACGTCGTCCATGCGGCGAGTCGAATTCTCGTCCCTTGGGTGAACAGCAGGACATAGTCGTTCGCTCCGCCAACCGGGAGGCGCCGGCTAAAGCGATATCCGTTGAGAACGCTGCTCAGTGTCTTCAAGGCAAGATAAGCAGGCTTGGGCGAATACACGGGACGGGTATCCGCCGTATAGGGAAAACGAACGATGCCGAAGTGCGATTCGGGATCCTGCGGGTTGGCGCTATCATCGTGCCAGTCGTACCAGATGGTAAGCGGTACGCCCTCGGCGAGGTTGCTCAAGAATTCGCGCGGCAACAGCTTGCCTTGCTTTGCTTCGTCCATGCCCTTCCAGTTCCAGGCCGTTGAATAGCCCCATTCCCCGGCGATGACAGGAACGGGTTTCCCGGGCGGGCAAAACGCGGCGATTACGCGCTCGAGGGTGTGAAATTCTTCCGCCACACTCTCCGGATCCCGCTGCCGGTAAGGGTGCACGGAAACCCCCGACCAGTAGTTCAGCAGGCCAGCTTCGAAGCAGGAAGCGAGGAAACGGAAGTCAATCAGTGAGGTCGCCGGACCGACATAGAACTCGTGAGGCGCCACGGCGCGAATGGCCTCTCCCACTTCGAGAGCTAACAGGATGTAGTCGTGGACGTTCGGCTTGGGGCGCCAGAAGCGATAATTCGGCTCGTTGTACAATTCCCAAATGATGCCCCGCCCCTGAAAATGCTCGACCGCCGCCGAGGCCCAACTGGCGAAAGCCCGCCGGCCCTCCTCCGTGTAGGGAGACAAGCCGTTGTCATAGAGCTTGTTGGCATAATCAAGAATAAAATAAGGTGAGATTCTGTACGATTCCAAGGTAGTTATCATGCGATCGTAGGCGCTGAAGTCGTATTGACCCGCTGCCACTTCGGTGTTTTCCCAGGCAAAATCTATGCGTACCCAGCGGACCCCGGCGGCGGCCAGCATCTCCATTTCTCCGGGTCGCGGATCGACGAAATGAATATCCATTCCTATGCTCCCCGGGATTGAGTTATCGAGATCGACCGGCGCGCAGATGCCAAGCGGGGTCAATAGAAACAAGGCGAAGGCGAACTTCAGCAGAAAACTGGTGAATAGTGAATGGTGAATGGTGAATTGCATGCTTCGCCAGCTTCTATGCTGCCCTTTCCTGACTCCTCTACCCCTGCCGATTCGAAGACACCCTGTCATTCCGAGCGAAGCGAGGAATCTTGCCCTGATCTTTCTTCCTGGATTTAACTTACTCAGAGCGAGATTCCTCGCTTCGCTCGGAATGACATCTCTTTTCGTTATTTCGGAATCCACCGAAGGTCAAGGCCTTTTGCCTTTTGCCTTTTGCCTTTTGCCTTTTGCGTTCACTTCCTGCACGTCGCGAACTTCGCCTGCCCCGTCAACAACTGCCGGTAGATCGCGGCATCACGCAGCACCGACTCCACATAAGCGCGCGTGGCGTGAATGGGGATCGCTTCAAGAAACTCCGAGGAATCACGGAAGGCAGTGTCCTTCATCCAGTCTTTGACGCGGAAGTCGCCGGCGTTGTACGCCGCCAGGGCCGGCTCCGGCTTGCCGTTGAACTCGTTCAATAGGGTTCGCAGGTAAGCACAGCCGAAGCGGATGTTATATGTGGCGTTGTAAAGCCGCACGCCGGCGGAGCGGATTCTCGAGGCGCGCTTGCTGCGGCTGGCCGTTGTGGGGAGGACCTGCATCAGTCCGTGGGCGTTGGCGGAGGAGGTGGCGCGGACATTAAACGCTGACTCCTGCCGGATCAAGCCCATCACCAGGTACGGGTCGAGCCGGTTGGCGCGGGCTTGACGTTGCACGAAACTCCAGAAGTTTTGTGGAAACAGCAGGCTCCACAGCTCCTTGGGCAATTCCGAGAACTGGTAAGAGGGGTAGTCAGGAACGATCTTAGTTGCGTCGATAAGCCCCGCGCTCACCTTTTCGTGCCCCGCTTCGAGCCTGCTGAGAAACAAGCGCAATTCCGGCTGTTGGGGCCGCGCAGCGAGCGAAGCCCTGAGATACTCCTCGGCCAAGTCATTTAAGCTCAGAGCTTGAAGCTCCAGCGCCGGCTGCAATAACTCGGCGGGCTCGTACTCAGAGCAGGCTGAGACCGGCGCGGCGTCGCGCGGAGGAATCGCCTGCGCCACTTGCCAAGCTACCGAATCCGGCGCCGGCATTACAACCGCGCGGGCGGCGGCCGGAAGGTTCCGTTCCCGCAAACTCGCCTGCCCCGCGTAGAAACTATGCGCGAACCGGTTTTGCAACAGCGCATAGAGCGCCTGAGCGCCGGCCGCATCGCCTTGCTCCTCTTCCAGCCGGCCCAACCAGTAAAGCGCAGCGGGGATGTGGCTGGAGCGTGGGTAGCGCGTTAAATAACCCTGTAAGTCTTGCAGGACCTGCTCGCGCTGCCCTGAAAAGTAATGACACCAAATGAGCCGCCATCCCGCGTCTTGGACGTGGCTGCCTTGCGGAAAAGCCTCCACCAGCGTCTGGTATTGGCGCGCGGCGTTTTGCCAGTCGCCCAGCCTGTAGAAGAGTCCCCCTGCCGAATTGAGCGCCGACTCGTACGCAGTTGAATGCGCATCAATGGCCTGAATCCGGGTGAGTGCGTCGAGGGTGGCGCTGGAATTATCCGTACGAGTGTAGGCTTCGACACTCAGGGCCAGCCGTTCAGCGTTCAGGGCCGGGGTGGCAAAGCTGCCGGAGAGCAGTTCCAGGGCTTCAGCGTCTCGACGCAATCGGAGCAGACAGCGCGCCCGGCCCAACTGCCACTCACCCGCGTTGGCGCTGCCTGGACTCGAGGAGAGCAGCCCTTCGTACCCCTTCAGCGCCTCTTTGAACAATGAAGCTCTGAAAAGCAACTCCAGCCGGGCAGTTTCTATTTCCTCCGTAGGCTGAGGGAAACTTGCCCCCAGGACGGCCCGGAGACGCTCCAGGGCTTCGCCCGCAGCCTGAGCCTGGGGAAACGCCGGGAAGGCATAATAAACATCCTGGAAGGCTCGGGCGGCTTGACCCTGATCGCCGGCTTGCTCGTAAGCCTGGGCCAGCAGGAGAGCGGACTCCGGATGCCGGCGAACGCTCGGATCGGCGGTCAGAACCTGAACTGCCTCTTGCGCCTTCTGGGAACCCATCAGGGCCTGGGCAAGCAACTTAGACGCCTGCGCACGCAAAGGGCTTGCAGGGTAATCCGAGGCGAACTCGCGAACGCCATCCGCCGCCTGGGCCGAGTCGCCGGCTTTGAAAGCGGCCAATGCGGAGTAGTACGATGCGTAGTCAGCAAGCGTGAACTGAGCGTTTGCGGCCTTGCGCAGGTCCTGCGCCGCCTCGAGATAATCGCCCGCTTCGTATTCGTGATAGCCTAAAGCGAAATATGCCAAGTCGCGTTGTTCAGGCGCTTTACGGGATTCCGCGTAAGCACGCAACTGAGGCCACGCCGCCCTCTTCGCCGCCCGGGCCGCCAACTCGCGGAGCGACGCCGGAACGGGCTCGCCCGCCGGGCGGTCTGCTGCGAAGCGGTGGGCCGGGGCCAGCGCCCAGCAGATTAGAGCCAATATTGTAAGTACGATTTTCACACGGAAGGACCAGAACCGTTCCTCACAGCCGCCCCCACCTTATCCGCACGAGCCATACTCTGTAATTCCAGCGCTTGGGCGCGAAGCTTCTCGCCAAGATGCTCGCGCATCTCCCGAATTTGCAATACCAGTGCGTTTGTGTCGTCTGCTGGCAGGATCAACCCTCGTCAAAATCAATCGACTTCGTATTATGGTACAACCTGTCGCGTCGGTGCAACGCCTTTGTCGGACCGCAATCCGCGGCCATTTGACAACCCGAGGGCACAAGAGATAATCTAATCAATAGAGCGGGGGCGTCACGGTTTCGACGGGAGTCCTTGCGCTTAGGAGGCATGCCGGGGGTCCACACCACCCGTGATCGGCGTGGGACAAAGACAACTGCCAACACGCAGTATGCCTATGCTGCCTAATTAATTAGGTGGCCGTCTCCTCCCTCAGGCCCGCATAAGGGAAAGAGGCGTCGATTGGCGGGCTGGCCTGGAACTCACCGCCTCGGGGTTTCGGGTAAGATCCGCTTCGGCGGAATTGAGGCTAGCTGGCGGTTCGTTATTGCCCGTTCCTTAGGGCCGTCGGCGAATGCCGGAAGCGAACGAGACAAGCATGTAGTCTCCTGACCGTTCGGCTCTTCGGACGGGGGTTCGACTCCCCCCGCCTCCACCAAGCTAAGTACTTTTTCATCAATGGGTTGAGAGCTAAGCTGGTGTAGCATCAACGACTGATCCGGTGCTGGCTGGGTATAGCGCGGCATGATCAGCCAACGACCGTCGGTGGTGGGCAGGCAAACATCGAGCATCTGCAGGGTGGCCAGTTTTTCCAGCACCGCGCGGGGCGTCAGGCCCGGCGCTAAGGCAGTCAGCCGTTGCTTGAGGGTCACCGGAAGGGCTTAGCCGCTGCCGTGCGCGAGGCACCGCTGCCCGTTCGTATAGACTGTGGGCAACCGTGCCGGTAATTTGTAGTTTGCATGTCTGCGTAATGAATTATGCCAGCGATACCTTCAGCGCCGCCGCGAAGTCTGTCGGGGGCTGGTATTGGGCCGGCAGTTCAACATGCAGGCCATCGTTCGCCTGGTTCCACTTCACCTCGGCATCGGTGCCCAGCAATTGCACGTGCTCGATCTTCCCCGGATTCGTGGCGCTCGCCGTTCCCAGCGCCTGCACGACGAACTCGCCCGCCGGCCAGCCGAGGGTAATGGCATAGATCAGCGTGTTGTCTTTGTTGCGAGTAAAGCGGACGTCCTTGGCGCCCACCTTGCTGATGCTGTCGCCCTGGAAGGAGCCGCTCTTCACCATGGACGGCCCTTCGCCGTAAATCTTCCAAGGACGCGTCGAGTAGATCGCTTCACTGTTCACCTGCATCCAGTCGGTGATCTTATCCAGAATCGCAATCTCCTTGGCGTCGATGGTGCCGTCCGGCCGGCCGGGAATGTTCAGTATGAACGTGGCGTTCTTGCTCACGGCGTCGATCATCCAGTGGATCGCGTCGCGCGGCGGCAGGTATCCTCCGAATTCTCCTGCTTTCTCGAAGAGGGCGCGATTGTAATGCCACTCTCCGATGCAGGTTTCCGACTGCCAGACATACGGCATGATTTTGTTGGTGAGGCCGCGTTCGTAATCGGCGATGACGGCCTTGGCCAGGCGGTCGGGCACGTCTTTGATGTTGAGGATGGCTTCCAGCTTTCCGCCGTGAGTCTTGATATTGTGGTTGTAGAAGTAAGCCCCGATGTTCATCCCAGCCCAGCCCAGCGGAAGCAGCGCATCGTCAAAGTAGAGCAGGTCGGGATCGTGCTGATCGATAAGGTCGCGCGTGCGGTCGTAGAAGTTTTTCAGATAGGAGATGTCAGGCAGCGAGTGCGGGGGGTGTTTCGCGCCGTATAACCGCTGCGGGTCAAGCCCCTGCCACCACTGGCCCTTGCCCTCGGCCTCGGTCAAGTCGCCGTCGTAGGGCACGCCCGCCAGCGGGCCCGTCTTATCCGCCCCGTGCGAGGTCTGGAACCACCACCAGTTGCGCGCCTGGTGAACCGTGACGCCGAGACGCAGCCCTTGATCGCGCGCCGCTTTGGCCCACGCGCCCACCACATCGCGATGCGGGCCGATGCTTGCGGCATTCCATGGCTGGTGCTTCGAGGCCCAGGCATCAAAGCCGTCATGATGGTTGGCGAGCGCCACGAAGATGCGGGCTCCCGCCTTCTTATACCGCGCCATCAACGCCTCCGGATCCCAGTTGAGAAGCGTCCACTGGGCGCAGAGGTCCTTGTATCCGAATTCCGAGGGATGGCCGTAATGCTTCAAGTGATACTTGAAGTCTTCACCCTTTTCCATGTACATGCTGCGGGCATACCAATCGCCCGCTTCCGGCACGCACTGCGGACTCCAGTGCGCCCAGATGCCGAACTTGGCGTCCTGGTACCACTCGGGCGTCTCGTATTGCAGCAGCGAATCCCACGCTGGCTTGTACGGCCCTGATCCACTCAGGTTGGGGATTGGAGAATCTACGGGCACGCTATCCCATGACCCGCCAGGGATCGGCAGCTTTGTCAGCTCCTCTTCCCTGCAGACGGTCCAAGTTTTTTCGTCGAGCTTTTTCGTCACGAACTGGCCGTTCTCCAGCCCATAGAAAACCCGCTCGCTCGCCGGAGTGGCGCAGAACTTCGCATAGTCTTGGGTGTAGGTATTGAAGGATTTGAACACCGGCGATTGCGCTGCGTCATTGGTTTGCGCTAGCGCCGGTAGGCCGGTGGCGGCCGCCGCACCCGCAATCACTTTCCAGAATTCACGTCGCTGCATAAGAAGCCTCCTCTCTAAGCTGACCCGCTGAAGATCTGCAGTATCAAGCGTCCTGAGCCAGAAGTTCGTTTAAGAATTCAGCCCGTCAGCCGACGGGCGGCAGCGTGTAGCCCACGGCGCAAGCCGTGGGTCGGCGGCCCCACCCTCTCCCCCGTCCCCTCTCCCGCCCGGCGGGAGAGGGGTGCCGAAGGCGGGGTGAGGGCCATCGAACCCAGGGCTTACGCCCTGGGCTACTTTATGCCGCCCCTGACGGGGCTCCAAAAGACCGGCGCGCATAGGACGGACTTTCTTGACGAACGTCCGACTCCGGACGCTAGGTGATTTTCAAAACGTAAGCGTGCTCGCCCGGCCGGCTCTGCGGCATTTCAACCCGCAAGCCCTGGCCATCTTGAGTCCATCGCAGCGGCTGGTCAATACCGAGCATCCGCACTTGCCGGATCTTGCCGAACCACAACGGCTTGCCCTCCGGCAGCGAAGTGATGAGCGATTCCTTCTCCGGCCAGCCCAGCAGGAGCGCATACAGCGCTGGGCCTTTGGTGGTGAATCGGATGTCCTGTGCGGTATAAGGCTTGTCTTTGTCTTCGCCGTACCCTGCGCCGCCGGATAAGTTCTTGGTCGGCCCTTCCCCGTAGGCGGTCCAGGGGCGCGTGCCATAAATGGCTTCGCCGTTCATTTTGAGCCACTGCCCCATGGCGAGCAGAATGTTGACGCCTGGCTGCGGCAGCGTGCCGTCAACCTTGGGGCCGATATCGAGCATCATACAGCCGTTCTTGGATACGATATCCACAAACGTGCCGATCAACTTGGTGGCGGTCTCGAAATGCGCCGCAGCCACGTAGAACCAAGTGCTCATTTCCGAATCGTCAAGCCACGGGTACGGCGTAATGCCGTCCTCATGTCCGACCTCGATATCGAAAATCCCGGTGTGCTCGTGGATGCCGCGGTCCTTTTGAGTCACGCCGATTTCTCGCTTGTGCTGTGCAGCCCAATCGTAGGCGGTGGCAAAGAGCCTTTGCTCGTACTCCGGCGTGATCACCTGGCGGAATTCGAAGTCGAAGTAGATCAGGTCCGGCTGGTAATTATTGAGCACCTCGCAGACTTCCGCCAGCCACTTGTCCAGGTAATGCTTGCTGGGTGGGGCGCCCGCTGGGTGCGGCTCGGTGTAGAGATCGGAATACTGCGGGTCGGCAGCATCGAAGGCAAACGCCGGCTCGTAATATCGCCACGCATAGCCGTGGTGAAATGTGGTGACAAAGCGCAGGCCTCGCCGGCGATAGGCTCTCGCGAGTTCTCCCACGATGTCCTGGTGGGGGCCCATCGCCACGCTGTTCCAGCGCGTGAGGGCGGAATTCCACAGGGCGAAGTTATCGTGATGGGAAGCGACAGGTCCGGCGAACTTCGCGCCGGCCCGCGTGAAGATGTCGGCCCAGGCCTCAGCGTCAAACTTCTCCCCCGAGAACCGGGGGATGATGTCCTTGAAGCCGACCTTGTGCTGATCCCCGAACGTCTCCTGGTGGTACTTGAACGCCGGGTGGTCGGGCTTGTACATCTGGTTGCCGTACCATTCGGCGTCTCCGGGGGAGTCTGAAGAGCCAACGGTCACCGGTCCCCAGTGCGTGTAGATCCCGAATTTGGCGTCGCGAAACCACTCAGGATCGTGGTGCGTGCGCAGCGAATCCCAGTCCGCCTGGAAAGGGCCGCGCGCGATCAGCGCGTCGATTTCCCGAGTGGCTTTGGCAAGATTCTTCTCTTCGATTTCATGCGCCGCGGCGGAATCAAGGCCCTGATAGATGTTGCGTACAGGCGGAACCTGCCGGCTCGCTAGCGTCCGTGCCGCAGCCAGTCGCCCGGCAAGTTTGCAGCCGATGGCTGCGTACAGTCCGTTCCGAATAAAGCCCCGTCGGTTCATGGTCGCGCCTTCTTTGAGTCAAGCGCTCTGCCTTAAGCACCTGCGCGAGTATCATTACACGACGCTCGCCGGAGATCAAGCCGCGCGTAGCACATTTACAAGGTCAAAGGGCCGAGGAAGTAGGTGAGCTCACTTCTGGATTTCCACGATGGCCAAACCGTCCGGGGGCAACTCCAGATCGATCTTCCCGTCCCTGAGAAGCAGTGTCTGGGGAGCAGGCAATCCTGCGCCTGCGTTGAGCTGCCGGATCTGTGCCGCGGTGGGATACCGCGGCCTTCCCATGGCTTCGTAGGCCGCCAACGTGTTGCCGTGCTGCGCATCCACACGGGTGAGGCGAACTGGCGCCTCCGGCTTCAGGCCCCGGAACTCGAAGCGGATTATTTGCGGCGCGCCGCGCTGATCCGGATCGGCCAGGTTCCACGCCGCGACCACCAAGGCGCCGTCGCGTCGCCGGGTCACCAATACGTTGGGCGCTGCCTTGGCGAGCCGTTCATGACCGAGCTGATGCAACAAGGCAAAGCCGGCATAGCTGGGTTTCTTGATTCCTCCCGCTGCGATCAGCCCGAATCCCCCATAAAAGGGCTCTTTCACCACTCCGCCCTCCTCAAAAACATCGTCGAAGGTCCAGAACGACATCATCTCCACCAGACCGTCGCATTGCCGGATGTCATCGGCTAGCGCCGCTCCCACGTAGACCGTGTCTCGAGCCTTCCAATCGCCGAAGGATGGAACGTTCCACTCGGTCCACAGCAGGGGCAACTGCGGCCGGGCTGACGCCGCAATCTGAGCATCCACCTTCTTGATCGCCCGGCAGACTCGCTGATCCATGGGGATTTCTTCGTGAGTATGAAAGAGATTCTCCGCCGTATCGTCCGCATAGCCATGGCTGGAAACGAAATCAATGGGGGTATTCTGAGCGGCGCAGTGCGCAAGAAAGTCATCCACCCAGTCCGCCGCAGCGGTGGCCGGACCGCCCACTCGCAAACGCGCGTCCACCCACTTCAGCGCACGGGCGGTGTGATCGTAAAGCTCGAATTAAGTCGCCTGCTTGGGTTCCCCCGCCCAGAAGTCGATGTTGGGCTCGTTCCAAACTTCGAAATACCACTTCGAGACTTCGTCGATTCCGTAACGTTCCACAAGGTGGCGGCCGAGGTGTTGGATGAGCTCGTCCCACCTCGCATAATCCTTGGGCGGGGCCACATTCTGCTTGTACCAGAAGGGGTGAATGGCTTCTCGCGCCGCGAGTTTTTTCGGCATGAAGCTGATTTCAACAAAAGGCCGGATTCCATTCTCGAGCAATCCGTCGTAGATCTGGTCCACATAGGAGAAGTCGTAGAGAGGTTGGCCACGCTCATCCTCATCGTAGACGCCCACTTCACCATGAAGAATCGCGTGGAACCGCACGTACTGGAATTCCGTGACCTTTTTGACTTCCCGCAGGTCGTTGCGGTAGCTCTCCCGCAGGATTAAGATGGCCCGCCCCGAGCCGAACATCTGCTCCCAGAAATGCGGAAATGGCTTTGCCGGAGCGTTGGCGTCCACAGTCACGCTTTCGGCGGGCGTTTGGGCATGACCGCTGATGACGCAGAGTTGCACGCCAACCATGATTGCGACGGCGAATCGGTACCTGCCGAGTTGCATGTTTCCCCCGTTGTCGAACCCCGATGACGATTCAGAATCGGGTCAAGCATAACAGAGCAGTCGCTCATGTTCGTCAGCCGACGAACACCCAGAAACCATGAAAATCGCCCGAAGGTGGACGGCTGTAGCGCGGGCGTCTCGCCCGCGGTCGCGGGAGCGTCCCGCTCCCGCGCGCGGGCAGAGCCTGTCCTGAGCGGAGCGAAGGAATGCCCGCGCCACAGCGGGCGGGACGCCCGCACCACGATTTTCAAAGCAGTGAGCATCCACGAGTGTGGGCCGGCCAAGCGGAACCTCTCGCGCATTTTTTGCTTGACAAGACCGCTGATCTATGGTAGCCTATAATTGTGGTCATTTTGTGGACACATTGTCGTGGGCAGGCTTCCCACCGCGAGGAAAAGCGCAATAGTCGCGGCACTGGGGAAAACCGGGTTCAGAAAAAAACAAAAAAAATACGATCGAAGCCAATATGTTATTGAAAACAAAGAGAGGCATGTCAGAAACAAGCTAAAACGAACTCAAAACGAACCCAAATAGTGTGCTCAAATGCTTGAAATAAACCCAAAACCCGAGCTTATTGACATCGCACAGGTTCGGCCGGGGGGACTGGATCGTAGGGATGTGGAAAAGACCGAAATTGCCCGGCTGGTGGAAACCCGGGGGACCGCGGAAGAATACAAAAATCGCGGGAACGAAGCTAAGAAGTCGTTGAAAACAAAGGATCGGGCTGTTCCAAATGCTGCACATTGGAGCGGTTTTTGTGTACCGATGACGCCCAATCACACCTCAAAGCGTGCCCAAACGCCACATATCGCGCAAAACGAACCGAAAGCTTCGAGCCAATCGGCGAGGCCAGGAAAATGACAGCTTGTCGGCTACGGGAGCGACGGATTGGCGGGGCCGGCAGAGGCGAAACCGCTTTTGGGCTGAGCCTCCTGGCAATAGTCGCCTTGTCGAGCATGACGCGAGCGCCCTTCGCGCAAGCACCGCCATCCGGCGGCGAAGAACCACAAGCTTTGCCCGCTGCCTGTCAGAATCTCGCTAAGTCGGACCCTCGTGTGGGGAAACTCTTAGCAGACGTATCGCGCCGCGCAACTGCGGAGAGATACAACGCGCTGGGGGCTGCCTATGCAGAAGCGAACAAGCCGAACTGCGCAGTCGCGGCTTTTGAAAACGCCCTGCGGCTTGACGATCAGGACTGGCGTGCCCGCTACAACCTGGCCCTGGCGCTAATTCAAAAAGGAGAAGCGAAGAAGGCTACGGATCACCTCCGCATTTTGATCCAACAGAAACCCGAGTCGCCGGAGGCGCACAACGTCCTGGGCAGCATCCTGCGGCAGCAGGGGGAGCTGCCGGCAGCGGAGGAAGAGTATAAGACGGCGCTCAAATGCGATCCGGCGTTTGCACCGGCTGCTTTAGGCCTCGGGCAGACCCTGATCGACCAGAAGCACTACATCGCCGCCAAGGACTACTTGCAGGATGCGCTGAGGGCTTCGCCGGCCCCGCAGACCCAGGGTCAGCTTCTCACCTTGCTTGCCGTGGCTTATGCCCAGAACGGCGAAACCGATCAGGCCATCGGAACGCTCGAGCAGATGATCAAGGACCATCCCGACGATGCCGAGGCGCACTTCAATTTGGCCACCGTTTATGCGAGGCAGGGGCCGGCTCTGGGATATCAAAAGGCCATCGCAAACTTCAAGGACGCAGTGCGGCTTGATCCCAAATACGACGCGGCCCGCTATTCCTTGGCCAAGGTGCTGGTGCAGGTCGGCCAGTTCTCCGACGCCGTCTCCTACCTGGACGAGTATACCCGCCACCAGCCCAAGGACGCGGAGGGCTTTCATCTGCTGGGGTCTGCCTATGCGGGTCACGATCAAATACCCAAAGCCGTCGAAGCCCTGGAGCGCGCCAAACAGTTGAAGCCCGGCGACTTCCTGATCCGTTACGATCTCGGGTCGGCTTTGGCGAAGACGGGCAACACGCAGCAGGCCATCGAACAGCTCCGCGCGGCCGAAAAACTCAATCCCGCTTTCGCCGACACGCATTACCAACTTGCTCTGCAACTCCGCAAGCAAGGGGACGCCGGGCGCTCCAAGCAGGAGATTCAGTTATTTCAGAAACTGAAGAACCGGATCGACGAGGAAACCGAGGCCGGGAACCTCAATAACGAAGGCAACCGGTTCCTCGAGGAGGGGAAAGCGCAGGAAGCTGCCGACGCCTATCGCAAGGCTGTCCAACTTGACCCGAATAATGCCCAATGGCAATACAATCTCTCGTTGGCGCTGGCCAGGCTGGGCGATCGGGAAGGCCAGAAAACGGCGCTCGAGAGGGCGCTCGAGATTGATCCCAATGTGGCGGCCACGCACAACGATCTTGGCCTGCTTTGCTTGTCAGAGCACAGTCTGGAACGCGCGGAAAAAGAGTTCCGCGCGGCGCTCGAGATTGACCCCAAATTTGCGGAGGCCCAGAACAACCTGGGTGTCGTCTACAGCGAGCAGGGAAAGGATTCTGAAGCGCTCGGGCTCTTCCGGCAGGCGACCCAGAACGACCCCCACTACGCTCGTGCCTTCGTCAATTTAGGCCTTCTGTTGGCGCGCCAGGGAGACCTGGTCGGCGCCAAGGAACAAATCCAGCAGGCGCTGAGAATCTCTCCCCAGAACCCGGGAGCTTTATCCGCTCTGGAGATGCTTGAGGGCAGGATGAACCCGAAGCCGCAAGCTCCGCCCCCCAAATAGATCTACATACATAGCCTACTATAGCGGACTCGGCCGGAGGAGGAAAGTTTAGTCAAGCGTCAGTTCAATGATCGTGTCCAAGCGGTCGCGCTGGTCATCCGGCACCCACAGTTCGAGGCCGCCGGCGGTTTGCTTACATTGCGCTTCCCCGCCCTTCAAGCGCCGCGCCGCTTTCACGCCGTGATCCAAGGGCGGCAGCCGCAGCGTCTCTCCCGGCCAGGAGAGTACGTGCACGTAGACCTTGTTTCCGCGGCGGCAACTCGCTCCCCAGAGGCCCGGCTCAAACGGGCCGCCTCGTGTCCCATAGATGCTTTCACCGTTGGCCTTAAGCCAAGCGCCGATCTTCAGCAAGGCATCTTTCTGCCGCTGCTCGAATCGGCCATCCGCCATGGGTGTGACGTTCAGATTGAAATTGCCGCCGCCCCCCACCGTCTCCACCATGTAGCGGATGATGTCCTCCGGCGATTTGTACTTGTCGTTGGCCATCCAGGCCCACTGCTCGCCCAGCGTGATCCATGCTTCCCAGGGATACGGCGCAGGGCCGCCAATGTACTCCTCACGGTCCAGGTAATCGCCCGCGTAGACCGCAGGATTCCAAGGCTTGGAATAAAACACCCAGAGTGATTTTTCGTAGCCGCCCGCCCGCGCCTCCTCGTCGCCCTGCTTCGAGTCGACCCGGTTGCTGACCAGGAGGTCATTCTTAAGGCCGTGGAGGTAGCGATAGAAATCACCTCCGCGCTGATGCGTCCAGCTCGGATCCCAATTGCCATCCAGAACCAGGTCCTCAATGCCGTAGTTCTGGATCAGTTCCTTGAGCTCGGCCTTCATGTAGCTGACGTAGCGCTCGAAATCCGGCGGGCGATCCAGCTTGAAGCCGGGTCCACCCCGGTTCGGCGTACTGCCCGGCGCCGCGCCTCCGGCATAGTCGTATTGATAGAAGTCCAGAATCGAGTAATAGACCCCAAACATAATGCCTTGTCTGCGGCAGGCGTCGGCGATCTCTTTCAGCCAGTCCCGGTGGAAGGCGGTATGCATGATGTTGTAGTCAGTCTGCTTGGTGTCCCACATCACGAAGCCATCGTGATGCTTGCTCACCAGCGCCACATAACGAAATCCCGAGTCCTTGAGCAACTGCGCCCACTCCTCCGCATTGAAAAGGACGGGATTGAACTCCTTGTAGAGCGAGTCGTAATCCGGCGCAGGCACCTGCGCACTGCTTGACCATCCGACTAATTCCGATCCTGGCTCCCCCGCTCGTCCAACCCGTGACCAGCCAATCTCGGTTCCGCGTAAAGCGATTGGCCCCCAGTGCATGGTCAGGCCAATCTTCGCATCCTGCCATTTCGCGAGGGCCGCCTGATCGGTCTCCAGCGTCGGATTCTGATCGCCGCCGCCGAGGTGGGAAGCGCCGGCGGTTGTGCTTGAAAACGACAACGCAAGGACAACAACCGCAACAAACGACCTTGATGCGTGCTTGTTCATGAAGCCTCCGCCGGCTTTGCGTTTCTCTGCGCCTTGGCGCGTGGCGCCGGCTGTTTTGATTTCTTCCCCCTATTTCACCGCGGTTCGCAAGACGGTCTCCCCACGGCGCCCATTCCACTGGCTCAATTGCGTCTTCAACCAGGCGACGTCTTTATCCTTGTGGCAGATGAAGCAGGCATTGGGGCTGTTTTCCTGGCCGAAACGGGCGGTCATCTCGGCATTGGGAATGTCGTCAAGCTGATGGGTCATGGTTTTGAACATCACGCTATTCATGATCTTCGGCATGTGGCAGGCGGTGCAGCGGCTGCCCTCGGATTGGGCGGCATGATGAGTGTGAGCTTCGAGCTTTGCCGCGTATTCGGCGTGGCACTGGAGACACATCTGGTTAGGATTATCGAGGAATTTCAGCGCCCTGATATTATGGTTGTCCGAAGGATGAAAGTCGTGGCAGTGGCCGCAATGCGCGTGACCCTCTTGATAGCATTTGGAACGAAGGAAGGACTCGACAATGTAGGAAGCCACGCGAAAGCGGCCGTCCTTATAAAAGGCCCGCAGCGCAAACTCTCCATAGGGGCGGCTGCGATAGTGTTCATAGAAAGTGTCAGGCTGGTGACGATAGTTGATTTCGCCTTCCGCGCCCATGGTAAGAACCGCCGATTGCAGGTGGCACTGGCCGCAAACCGCCACGTAGTCACGGCTGCTCAGTTTCCCGAATTCGACCTGGAGTTTTAGAGGAGGTTCGTACCCAGGCTTGGCCAGGTGCATCGAGGCCACGTGGTCACCCGCGGCCCCATGGCACATCTCGCAGTTAATGCCGCCCTCCGCTATGTCGAGGTCCTTCGGCTCAGGTGACTTCAGCCTCATAGCGCGCAGTTGGCTGGTATGGCAGGGGCCGCAATGGGGCAAGTAAGCGGTTTGCCAGCTTAAGTTGGGGAAATTGGTAACCTGCGCCCGCTCCGAATTCGGTGGGTCAATCGTTTTCCAGAAAGCCGCCCAGCGCTTTTGATCTCGATTGTATTGCAGCGGCATGACCTGGATTTCCCCGCTGGGCAAGCGAACGGCATAAGTTTGTTGCCATTTCGCCCCGATCGTGTAATCGACCCGATAGGTATGCCATTTGCCATAGTTGTCCGCGATCTCGAAGTAATGCTGGGTGGCGTCGTGGGTGAACCGGGCGACGACTTTTCCTGACTCATCGCTGTAGGTTGTGTTGTTGAAGTCCCCGAAGACATTCTCGAACTTGTAGGGACGAAACATTCTGGCATGACCCGTGTTCTGCCAGCCGGCGTATTCGCGCGGGTGGCAGTTTTGGCAGGATTGGGAGCCCGCATAAGCGGGTGCGGGGCCGCCGGCAGGGTGTGACTCTTCCGCGGGCTGGGCTTCCTGGAGTGGCGCCTCCGAATTGGCGATCTCCCGAACGAAGGCGTCAAATCGCGGCACTGGCTTCGAAGGCCAGTGGCCGTATATTTCCTGAAGGTGCTTCTCCGCCTTCTCTCTGAGCGCACCCTGCTGCTGGTAAGTGGCAGCGAAGGCGCTCGCTGCTCCTTTCAGGTTTCCTCGGACGAGTCGGATCAGCCCCAAGAGATAAGATGTCGTTGGATCGGAAGGATTCAATTGGAAAGATTGGCGAGTGAATTCCTCGGCCTCTTCGAGCTTGCGATCACGCTCCGGGCCTTTTGCGCTCAGGCCCTGCTCGGTTGCCGCCTTGCCCAGCACGTAATAACTTGTGGCGCGCAACTGCTTTTCGAGCGGGCTCCATTCTTTCGCGGAAAAGGTGGCCGGCCTAAGGAATCGCTCCAGACAATCGAGTGCCGTCCTTGCATCCTGCGCAGCTACGGCCAGATTGCCCTGCTGGATCTCTGCGTCGGCAAGAGGCACCAAAAGGAGGGGATTCTCAGGCAAAAGTTGCAGGGCGGCACGACCGAGCTCGACCGCTGATCTACTGTCTCCGAGATCGATGGAAGCTTTGGCAGCCACTTCGTAGGCTTGGGAAAGAAACGAGGATTGAGGATAGTGCTCAAGAAACTCCAGCGCGGTCTTACGACGCGCTTCGGGATTCTGCTTCTGGAATAGAGCTACATACGCTTTGCGCTCTCCCGCATCGTTGATTTCGTCCAGGATTGTCGGTGCCTTCCCTGCTTTCTTCGCAGACTGACTCTGCAGCAGAAACTGGTCCTCTCCCCAAACGCTGTAGTTGGGATCTTGTGACGGTGCGCTTTGGGGAAAAGAACCACGAGGATTGCCGGGGTTAGCACTCTGCTGGGCACAGTAGATGAAGACTGCAAAGAGTCCCAGAAGCACGGGTGTAGACAAGAAGATTTTGGCTCTCACCGGAACGCTTCTTTCCCAACGCAGCAAGCTAATCGAACCAGTGAAGTAAGTCAACAATCAATTCCATCTAATATGCAATACTTTGGGAGAACGGACCGAAAGGACAGCGGCTTCGCCGCCGGTTGGCGGTTGGGGCCCGTCTTGGAGTGCGAGAGGGAAGTTATGGCGCTTGCCTGCGCGGCATGCGTCCCGCTGGTAGGGCCGTCGCTGCCATACCGCACCAAGACCCGAACCTTCGTTCCGCGCAGGCAGCGATCCTGGTTCCGTTCAATACCTGAGCACCGTATGCAAGAAAATGATCTCGACCGGGCGTCTCCGGAGCGGTCCCCCCTGCCTCTTGCGCACCGATGGGTCATCTGGGGCGCAGTTGTCCTGATTTGGCTGCTCGTATACTTACCCGGCCTCTTTCGGCCTGCCTTACTGGACGATGCAGATGCCACCCACGCCGAAGCCGCACGTGAAATGGTCACTGGCGGCGACTATGTCACTCTGCATGTCAACGGCGTGCGCTATTTGGAGAAGGCCCCACTCCCTTATTGGTTAGCGGCCTTTAGCGATGCCTCATTCGGAGTCTCAGAGTTTGCCACGCGCTTGCCTACCGTACTCGCAGTCCTGCTCTCCATTGTTCTCGCCTCCCTCTGGGCACGGCGTGCCTTCGGCCATCGCGCCGGCATTTACGCAGGATTGTTCGTTGCCACGTCGGTCGGGTTCTATCTCTTCACTCGCATCTTCATTCCCGAGGCGCTGGTAAGTCTGTTGATAGGAGCGTCCTTTTACTTCTTCCTGACGGCCCTGGAAGCGCGCGCGAAGAGCTCGTGGCGTTGGTACGCTGGCTACGCGTCCGTGGCGCTTGCGGTCCTTGCAAAGGGATTGATCGGCATCGTTTTTGTGGGTTTAAGCGCGGCGGGATACTTGTTGTTGAGCCGGGAGTGGAGCCGTCGGAGGGAATTTCGCTTCGCCGGCGGCTTAGGTCTTTTCATGTTGATTGCGGCGCCCTGGCACATCCTCGCGGGCATTCGAAACCCGGGTTTCTTCTGGCTCTACTTCGTTAACGAGCACGTCCTGCGCTTTCTCGGGAAACGGTACCCGATGGATTACAACAAGCTCCCCGCGCTCGCCTACTGGGGCTTGACGCTCGTCTGGCTGTTCCCCTGGAGCCTGTTCCTGGCGCTGATGTTCCGCCGCAGTGGCCGCAGAACCTCCCGAGAAGCAAACGCCACGCTGCCTCTCAGTTACCACCCCGACCGCAATTCGGAATTTTCCGCCGGATTGAGCTTCCGCACGCGGACGCGGCTCCTCTGCTGGGTTTGGGCGGGCGTGGTGCTCCTCTTCTTCGCCTTCTCCACGAATCAGGAGTATTACACCTTCCCTGCGTATCTGCCTCTGCTGATTCTCTTGGCGGGAGCACTCTCCGCGGAGGAAGAAGAAAATCCCAGGAGCCGCTGGCTCCTCATTCCGAGCGTCGTGTATGCCGTCCTGGGCGTGACTCTGGGCGGCGTTCTAATGGCGGGATTGTGGGCCTCGCGAAGCAAGCCGTTTATCAGCGACATCGGAACGGTCATGGCCGAGCGCAATGTCGGCAACAATACGCTCGCGATGACGCACCTTTTCGACCTCACCACGGATTCTTTTGCGGCCCTCCGCCTGCCGGCACTGCTCGCCGCAATGGCCCTTATCGCAGGTTCCCTCCTTGCTCTGTGGCTGCGCGCTCGAGGAAAGAACTTCGCTTCCACTTGGGCCGTCGCTGGTGCTACCGGCCTGCTTTTTGTGGCGGCACAACTGGCCCTCATCCGTTTTGAACCTTTTCTTTCTTCCCGGCCAATTGCGCAGGTAATTGCACGACGGGCTGCCCCCAGCGACAAGGTCATGATCTACGGTGATCAGGCCTATGGCTCGTCCCTGCTCTTTTATCTCCGGAGGCGCATTTACCTGGTTAACGGCAGGACGACCTCAATGTGGTTTGGCTCGCAATTCCCGGACGCTCCGGCGATATTTCTTGACGATGCTGATTTAGTGCGCCTGTGGAATGGACGCGATCGTGTATTCCTGTTCGTACCACCGGACCAGATTGCCCGGGTGAAACAAGTGATTCCCCAACCGCCATACGTCGTGGCCCAAAGCTCAGGGAAGGTCGTTTATGGTAACCGAAGGTAGTGGTTACCCCTAGGCCACAGCATCGGGCGACTGCGGAGCCGAAGGGCTCAGGTCAGACTTCCGGGTCATTTTGCCTCCCGCGCGGAGCTCGTAACGCTCGTCGCGCCACACAATCTCGGTACCACAAAAACTGGCGCACCAAAGGAAAAACCCTAAGAGATCCCGCACAGGGTATAGCCAGCAAAATCGCAGTGAGCCGGAGTCACGAACCACGCCCCACCCCATAACAATTGAAAGGACCATACGATTCATGACCGCCAGGCTCAGAAGCCCGAAGCCCAGCATCCCATTGCCCATGCCGAGTCCTGCCGCCAAACCAAGCAGGCCGAAAGGCATCGCAAAAGTCATGAGGGCGCCAACGTGACCCAGCGGACGGGAGAATCGAGTGCTTTTCATCCAGCGGACTTGGTGGAGCAGTGATGCTCGGGCGGACCGGTTCACCGCTACGTGTTCGATGATGTAGCGCGAAAGGAGCACTTTCATTCCGGCCGCGTGCGTAAGCTGACCAAGCAGGAAATCATCCGAACAGTAAGCGCCCAGCACCCGGATCCCGCCCAGCCGGGCGAGAAGATCTTTGCGTATGGCCATGCATGGCCCGAGGGCGAATCTCATGCCCTCGAGTAATTCCGCTACCAGCACTCCCGCCGGCATTTCCACAGACATGCCCAGCGCTTCCAACCGGGACCAAAGGCCTCCGGAAGGCACACCACGATAGATACACGTAACCATGCCCACGCTCGGGTCGTCGAGCGGGCGGACCACCTGTTTGACGAAGTCGGGGCCGACGTGCACATCGCTATCGGTGATCACCAGGTACGGAGAGGAGGCCGCCGCAATCATCTTTTCCAGGCCGTGCACTTTGGCATTTGGGTAGGCAGGCTCTCCGGAAATAACAATTGCCGCTCGAACCCGCGGATGTTTCTGTTGAAGCGCCTGCACGATTTTCAGAACCGGATCACTCGTATTCCGAGCGCCAAATATCAGCTCGAAGCTCGGGTAGTCCTGCCGAAAGAAGCTCTCCAGCCTCTGCTCCATGAGTGGCTCCATCCCGCACAGTGGCTTCAAGAGGGTTACAGGGGGCAGATCGCCGTCACTCGAGCAGCCTGCTGCGGGAGACGTGCCGCGGAAGCGAATGGCGGCAATTAGCGCCAGAGACAGGTAGATCGCGGAGGACGCGAGTCCACCCAGCGAGATGAAGAGCAGGATGCGTTCGATCATCTGAGGGTAGTTTACAGCGAAAAAGAAACGTCTCCAAAGGAGTCTATCGAGTGTACAATAGGGGGTGGGCAGGAAGCCAAACAAAACGCATGCGGGAGGCTGGAGCTTGTTCGTTCCATACTCAAATGCCATGTGAAAGGTCCAATCCGACCGTGCGAGCTCAAGCGGCGTACGAATCGGCTGGACTGTCGTCCGGGAGAGAGAAGCACAAGGGTGGCGCACTAAGCCAGATCGGTCTCGCCTTGCTCATCCTGGGCGCCGTCGTCACGGCCGCTTCAACGCTCGGAGAGTGCCGGGCGGCCCAAGCGGAGGGGTTGCCAAGGCCTGTTGCGGCACACCCGGCCTCAATCACGATCGACTATCCGTTGGACGGCTCGATATTTCCTCCTGAAATCACCCCGCCGACTTTCATCTGGCGCGACGACGCGCCGGACGCTACCCATTGGCGGATCGACATCGCCTTCGCCGATGGCTCGGTTGGAATGCACGTCCAGTCCGCCGGTGAGCGGATGACGGCTGGGGAGATTGATCCGCGTTGCATATCTTCCACGAATGAACTGCCCAAGCTCACTCCGGAGCAGGCGGCAGCGCATACCTGGAGCCCCGTGGCGGAGGTGTGGGATACCATCAAGAAACACTCCGTGGCGGGGCCCGCGGTGATCACCGTAAATGGGTTCACCGGCCAGAACTCCAGGCATGCGGTGTCAAGCGGACGCGTGAGCATTTTCACCTCGAGGGACCCCGTCGGCGCGCCCATCTTTTATCGCGATGTGCCCCTGATGCCTTCCGAAACCGAGAAAGGCATCATTAAGCCTTTGGCACCGGCTGCAATTCGGCTCATCGAATGGCGGCTGCGCGACATTGGCAAGATGCAAAGCCGCGTAGTTCTGAAGGACATGGTGGTCTGCGCCAACTGTCATTCTTTCTCTCGGGATGGCAAAACGATGGGAATGGACATGGACGGACCGCAGAACGACAAGGGGCTTTACGCCGTCGTCCCCATCAAACCGCAGATGACGATCAATGCCAGCGACATGGTGACGTGGAATCCTTCTCACGACCGGCAGGTGGGGCTGAATCGCGTGGGATTCATGTCGCAGGTTTCTCCGGATGGGAAGTATGTGCTCACCACAGTAAACCCGGCAGACCGGCCTCCCGATGCCAACTATTATGTGGTCAATTTCAAGGACTATCGCTTTCTGCAGGTGTTTTATCCGACCCGGGGAGTCCTGGCCTGGTACAGCCGGGAAAACGGCCAGCGGGAACCTTTGCCGGGCGCGGACGATCCCCGCTACGTGCAGACGGACGGCGTGTGGAGCCCGGACGGAAGTTACGTGGTATTCGCGCGGGCGGAAGCAAAGCAAGCGTATCCATCCGACGGAAAGATGGCAGCCTACGCCAACGATCCGAACGAGGTGCAGATTCAGTACGACCTCTATCGCGTTCCGTTCAATGGAGGCAAGGGGGGCCAAGCGGAGGCGATTGCCGGCGCTTCCGCGAACGGCATGAGCAACACGTTCCCGAAGGTGTCGCCGGACGGGCGCTGGATCGTCTTCGTGAAGTGCCGCAACGCCCAACTCATGCGTCCCGACAGCCAGCTTTGGATTGTACCGGCCGCGGGCGGGCAAGCGCGGCGCATGCGCTGCAACACGCCGCTCATGAACTCCTGGCACAGCTTTTCGCCCAATGGACGATGGCTGGTGTTTTCCTCGAAGGCGCGCTCGCCCTACACCCAAATGTATCTGACCCATCTCGACGAGCAAGGCAACGATAGCCCTGCCATCCTGATTGAGAAAGCTACAGCCGCCAACCGCGCCGTCAATCTCCCCGAGTTCGTGAACATTCCGTACGACGGTATGTTGGCGATCAGCACGCCTGCGGTGGACATGTACAAGAAATTCGACACCGCAGCAGAGCTGGGAGAGAAGGGCCAGTACGAGGCGGCTATCGCGGATTGGCGAGAACTGCTTTTGACCAATCCGGACGACGCTCGCATTCACAATAACCTGGGTACCGCGCTACAGAAGAGCGGCAGATATGCGGAGGCCATCCCCGAGTTTGAGAAGGCGCTGGAACTGAACCCCCAATACCACGCCATTTACTACAATCTCGGCCGCACCCTTCTCGCAGCCGGACGGACCGACGAGGCGATTCAAACGCTGCAAGACGGTTTGCGCACTTACGAGTCTGATGACCTCCGCACCCAACTGGGTCTCGCCTTGGCGAGCAAGAACCGAGTCGATGAAGCCAAGGTGCAGTTTGACAGGGCGCTCGAAATCAACCCCAACAATGCCATTGCCCACTTCGCCCGAGGCGTGGCGCTCGCCTATAAGAGCGATTGGGATGGGGCAATCGCCGAATACAAAGCCACACTCCGCCTGAATCCCCAATACGAATCGGCGTACCTGTACCTGGGCGCAGCGCTCAAGCAGAAGGACGACCTGGATGCAGCGATCGCGGCATACCGGGAAGCACTGCGACTGAACCCGAGTAATGACGACGCCCACGCTACGCTCGGGGCGACGCTCGGGAGCAAGAGGGATTGGGACGGCGAAATCGCAGAGGAGCGCGAGGCTCAGCGCTTGAACCCGGCAAATTCAAATGCACACATCTACCTGGGCGCAGCACTGGGAGAAAAGGGCGATTGGCAGACAGATATCGTTGAACAACGCAAAGCGCTGGGCTTGGATCCGAAGAACGTTCTTGCGCACGCTAACCTTGGCTACGCACTCGGAAAACAAGGCGACTCGAATGGGGAGATCGCCGAATACCGCGAGGCGCTCCGCCTGAACCCAAACGACGCGGGCGCCCATTACCTTCTTGGCTACGCCCTGGAGCGCAAACGCAACAGCCAGGAGGCCCTGCAACAATACCGCGCCGCATACCAGCTCAACCCTCTCGATTCCGACTACCGCAAGGCTTACGAGCGCCTGCTCGGCGCCACCCACGATTAACTTCGGGCGGTGCAAGTCGACAGACTTGGGATACAATTCAATCCGTGAACCTGGCATCGTACAGAGGAACCTACGCACCATGACATCCCGAGAGAGAGTCATGGAGGCCTTTGCACATCACCAACCCGATCGTGTCCCGGCCTGGTGCGGGGCGTCCCCGGAGTTTTGGGAAAAGGCGAAACGGGTCTCCGGACTCGATGACGAGGGGCTGCGCGTGCGCCTGGGTGATGACTTTCGACGTGTCTATGCAGTCTATGCGGGGCCGGAGTTTTCACTTTCATCCGGTGCGACCTCGCGCACCATCTTTGGTATCGAGCGGGAAGGCTTGGGGTACGGCCAACCCATGTGCCATCCTCTGGCGCAGGCGACGAGTGAGCAAGTCCACGCTTATCCCTGGCCGGATCCAGCCTGGATGGATGTTTCAAGTGTGCGGTACGAGGCTGAGAAATTCCAGGCGCAGTATGCCATTCTGGGTGGAGATTGGTCGCCCTTCTTCCACGACGCGGTGGACTTGCTGGGCATGGATGTGCTCTTTCTGAAGATGTACGATGAGCCGGAACTGGTGGATGCCGTTTTGCAACACCTTGTGGATTTCTACGCCGCTGTCAGCCAGCGAATCTTCGACGCCGCAGCCTCTGCCCTCGACATTTTCTTTATCGGGAACGATTTCGGCACCCAGCGCGGCCCGGTGATGAGCCCCGGCCTGTTCCGGCGCTTCATGTTTCCCCACCTCCGGCGTTTGTCCGAATTAGGGCACGCCTACGGCTTGAAGGTGATGATGCACTGTTGCGGCGGATACGCCCCGCTGATTCCCCTTATGATCGAGGCGGGGCTGGACGGCTTGCACGCTGTCCAACCCTCCTGCGATGGAATGGACTTGCGGACGTTGAAGCGCTTCTTTGGCGACAAAATCCTCTTCAATGGGGCGATTGATTCTCATCATGTATTGATTCGGGGAAAGCCCGAATTCGTGCGGCAGGAAACACGCAGGGTCCTCGACATCATGAAAACCGGCGGCGGGTACGTCGCCGGGGCCAGCCACGATTACATCCTCGAAGAGACGCCCGTCGAGAACGTTTTCGCCATGTTCGACGCCATCAAAGAGTTCGGCCCATATTAGCGCGGCGAGTTTCCGCTGGAGAGGGGAGAGAGAACATTAGGGACGTTCCATCCCCTTTCCAGGTTTTGGTTGAGCCACGCCACACTCTTGTCAGCGTGACACAACAAGCAAGCATTGGGACTTTGCTCAGCTCCAAACTTTTCCGCCATCCGCGCGTTGGGGATATCGTCTATACGATGGGTCCTGGCCCGTGACATCAGCGCGTTCATGATTCGCGGCATGTGACAGGAGACGCACTCGCTCCCCTCGGAATCTGCGGGGTGGCGGGTGTGCTGCCGCAAAGTCGCCGCGTTTGTGAATTCGGCATGACACTGGGTGCACATCCTGTTGGGCTCGCTGCGGAAAAGTAGGGAGGTCGGATTTGACGCGGCGTCCTCGTGGTGGGGATCGTGGCAGGACACACAAGTCGCACCGCCTTTTCTGAAACAACTGCTCCGCAGAAAAGACTCCACTATGAAACTGGTTTGGCGGAAGCGGCCGTCCTTGTAGTGGGCGTTCAGGTAGAATTCGGCGTAAGGTCGTGACTTGTAGCGCTTGAAGAACACCTCAGGGCCGCGGGCATAATTCAACTCGCCATCCGGCCCCGGGGCCCGGATGGCCGACTGCATATGACATTGTGAACAGATGGCCACGGAGTCGAGGCTCGAGATGCGAGCGAAATCCACAGGCGGGTCGAGAGGGTTTTTCTCATAACTCTTGCCTTGCATGTGTAGCGCGACGTGTTTTCCTGCCGGCCCATGGCACATTTCGCAGTCAATTCCCGGCTCGCGAAATTGCAGATTATCCGGCTGAAAACCTCCCCCTTGAGTGTTTCGCAACTGGCTGGTGTGGCACACCGCGCAGTTCATCAGGTAATTTGTGGCCGGACTGAACTTTTCCCATAAACGAGGATCGTCGCGCTCCGTGCCGGGAGCGTCAATGATCTTCCAGAAGTTCACCCATTTCCGGTAGCGAACGTTGTACTCGATGGGAAAAACCTGGAGTTGGCCGTCCGGCAGGCGCGTCACGTAGCCTTGCTGCCACTTCGAGCCGATGGTGTAATTCACCGGGTAACGATGCCAGGTGCGGTCCGACTGCACAATCTCGAAGTAATGCCGTCCGTGATCCACTATCATGCGCGCAAAGGGCTGCCTGTCTTTACCCTGAATAAACCTGTAGGTCCCACCGTCGTCGATGACTTCATCCCCGAAATAAAAGACATTGTCCCGACTGAAGTCTCCAAGGACATTCTCCGCAGCATAAGGCCGCAGCATTCTGGCCATTCCGGTGTGCGACCAGTTCTGGTAAATGTCTTGATGGCACATCGCGCAGGCCTGCGATCCAACGTAATCGGGCAGATCGCTCTTGACAGTTGCGCCGGCGTGTCCTTCTGAGGACGGCGGAAGCTCGGGCTTTGCGAGCGCTCCCAGATAATCTTCGAAAGTCTGCTTGGGATTGGAGTGCGATTGGTCGAAAAGTGCCCGCAGCCTCGCCAAGGCCCGCTCTTTGAGGGGACTATCCTGATGGGAGACTGCGGACATCCACTTGGCAGCTTCGGTCGGGCTACCCAATGCCATTTCATCGAGTCCGATCAGATAATCAATTTCCGGATCGTCGGGATTCAAGCTTCTAGCGCGCGCCAGAAATCTGATGGATTCCTGTAATGTTCTCCTTCTCTGCTCACCAGGCGGCAGGTTTACTCCTTGCGAGGTCCTGACTCGTCCCAAAACAAAATAGCAGGAAGCTTTCAATTCCTGTTGGACTTCCGGCCATTTCTTCTCGGCAATTGTTCCAGGACGATCGATTCGATTCAAGTAATCCAGTGCATCTTTGGCGCTCTGCTCGGCATCGGCAACCCGGCCGGCTTTCACCTCAGCATTTGCGAGTGGCACCAAAAGTAGGGGGGATTCAGGCAGGAATTCGAGGGAGGCCCGGCCGTCTTCGAGAGCACGGTCGAGGTCTCCCAGGTCAATATAAGCCTTGGACGCAATCTCGTAAACCTCAGGCAACAGCCAGGATTGCGGGTATTTGCTCAGGAAAGTCTCAGCCAGATCGGCTCTTGCGCGCAGCGTGTGCGCGCGGTAAATTTTCAGAAGCGCCGCGCGCTCCGCAGGGTCCGTGATCTGATCGATGACGGTGAATCGCCGGCCGTTTTCCAGAATCAAGGTGTCGGTGTTCTGCGCCGGCGCGCTAGCCGGAAGAACGAACACGACCGCCCATCCCAATAGAGGAACAATAAACTGTGCCCCTCTGCCTAGGTATCGTCCCAAGCGGCGCACCACGCCACCAAGAAGCATTCCCACCGCCGATTCAGCGATTCAGAGTGTGCTTGTCAGCCCCAAAAAGATCGGATTAAAGAAATCCTCGCCCTGCGACCCCTAAAGGAAAATGCTAAATCGCGGCGCTGTGCATGTCAACACATTGCGAATCCCGGCTACTCGATGATTGTGCCGAAGGCAGATTGAGGTACTGTGGCGCCATCAATGGCCGGTCGCACTGGCAGGCCTTCACCTCTTGGATCAAGGCACGCGGGGATCTCAGCTTGTGGTCCGGATGGCCAGCACCGGAATATATGCATTTGGCGGAACTGCGGACGTGTCAATCCGCAAACGGTCGCCGCCTTGCTCAAAGGCGCAAGTTTCCCCGCCCGGAAGCAGAGTGACAGACGCAACTTTGCCGCCAATACCAGAAAGGTCCAGGCTCGACCCGGCGCGAGCGATGAGGTGCAAATAAACGGTTCCTTCTTTCTCCGTCGTACGGGCCATGGCCAAATTCTGCACGGGACCGTAAGTTGTCTTGTAAATGGATTCTCCCTTTGCCGACATCCATTCGCCGCAGCGCTGGAGACGCTGCTGCGCCTCGACGGGAAAGGTCCCTTCTGGAGTCGGACCCACGTTGAGGAGAAAATTCCCGCCGCGGCTTGCCACTTCCACGAGCGTCCGAATCAATATCTCCGGCGACTTGAAGTTCTTGTCGTTGGGGTTGTAGCCCCAACTATCGTTCATGGTCATGCAGGTTTCCCACAACTGGAAATCCTGAGGCAGTGGGTGCGTTGACGTCGGATACCTGCTCTTGGCAAGCCACTGAATCAAACCGACGAACCATTTCTGCGGCAGGATCTTCGACAGCCCGATGATCGCATTGAACGTGCCGGGAGAAATGTCCGGCGGCTCCTTGGAAGCCTTGATGGGGATGCCCTCGGGGAAAAACTGCTCGGGCGTGACGAAATCTCCCCCTGGCCCCAGGCGGTCGTTGACCAAGGTATTGGGGCTCAAATCGTGGATGAGCTTATGAAAGCGCGGGGGATTGTACTTGCCGACTCCGAAAAGACCGTCGAACCAGATGACGGCGACAGGTCCGTAGTTCGTCAGCAGCGTGCGGAGATGCGATTCCATGTAGTCCAGGTATGAAGACCATTGCGGCCGAGAGGGTTCTCCATTCCAGTTTTCGCGCGCCGGCTTGCTAGTGTCGCGATAACCGGGGTGGTGCATGTCGGGGGGAGAGTAGTAGAACCCTAACGGCATCTGCTGCTCGTGACAGGCCGCGGCCAGAAGCGCCACCACATCTTTGCCGTACGGCGTGTTGGTAATCTTGTAGTCGGTCACGGGGGCGTCGAACATGCAGAAACCGTCGTGGTGCTTGGTGGTGATGACCATGTATCGCATGCCCGCTTGTTTGGCCATCTGCACCCAGGCGCGCGGGTCGTACTGGGTGGGATTGAAGCGCCTTGGAAGCTCAACGTACTCCCTCTCACTGATCAGTCTCGAGTGGGGGAACAACTCCGGCTTCATGATCGGCCACGAAGCTTCCACGCCCGCGACAGAGTAGGCGCCCCAGTGCATGAACATCCCAAACTTGGCATCCCGGTACCAGCGCGTGCGGGGATCGTCCACAATGACCGCCGTCCTCTGCATGGGACGCCGATTGGAACATCCCGTGTCCGCCAGCGAGGACAGCAAGGCGCTACTGCCCGCCACCCAAGCAGCGGTGGCCATGCTTTTCAGGCACTTACGTCGGGTTTGGATCAACATGGCGGGAGTCTCCCTTGCGCCAGTGCATGTTGCAAAATTGCGTTTACCCGTAGCGCCCCGACCTGGCGGGGCACTTGCCGACCCTTCGCTTCGCTCAGGGCAGGCTCCAAAGGTCGGCGGTACCCCGACTTGAGATACTAGGCGAGGCCGGGAATGTCGTATTCGCCCAATTGCAGCGGGTATTTTCCATATTCTCGAACCAGTTTGACCACGTAATCGTAGCTCTTGCCTGGGACGCTGCTGGGGACGGAATGATCGGACTGAAAGATGAAGCCGCCGCCTTTGGCCGCATTGAGCTTCGTCAGCACCGCTCGCTTCAATTCATCGCGGTCCCCGGACGCCCACAGTATGACGTCCATGTTGCCGCAAAAGCCCATACGATGGCCGAAGCGGCGCCGCAATTCGACCACATCCAAGCCCGCCTTGGCCTCGAGCGGATTGTAGGCGTTGATGCCGATTTCGATGAAGTCCTCGTAGATGCTGGACGCATTGCCGCATCCGTGATAGATCACCGGCAAGTCGTGCGCGTGGCACTCCTCAACCAGTGCTTTCACGCCCGGCTTGAAGTATTTCCGCCAATAAGCAGGCGAGAAGAACATGCCATTCTTGTACGCCACGTCGCCCCAGACCACCATGCCGTCCAGCAAGCCGCCGGCCGCTTTGATCTGCGCTTTGACGACCTCCAGGTTGAAGGCGTTGATCCGCTCCACGAACTTTCCGATTTCTTCAGGGTACAGGCCGATCCAAAGCATGACGTTTTCCGAACCGATAATGCGCCAGAGCATTTCGTGTGCCTCGCAAACTCCGCCAAAGATCGGGAAGTCCGGCCATGCGGGCTTCAGGCGATTTACAAAGGGATCCAGATTGCGCGCAAACCCGTCGCCCACTCCATTGATCTGGTCGTCACCTCCGCGGAAGTAGCGGCGTTCGTCCCACGGGTCGTCGAACTCGAAAGCCTCCATCTTCTCGACTGTATCGGTGTCAAAACTCAGAAAATCCGGCATGGGGTATGCCAACTTTTTCCGGATGAGCGCTTCGAAGCCGGTGCGGACGACGACTTCTTCATCGTTTTCCACGACGATTTCAAAGGGCTTGATGTGGGGATCCAGGTTGGGATTGAACTGCATCCAATCGAGGTCGTAGTGCCGGTAAATATCGGTGTCCGGGGCCAGCCCAAGTTCTTCGCGCCAGCGGCTGAGGAAGCTTCCCCAGAAGAAATCGCTGATGGGCACGCGATCCGGCTCCTGATGGCGCAGCGTTTTCTTCATGCGCTCGACTTTCGCCAGGCAGTTCGTGGTCCTTTGCATGTTTATTCACCTTTCATACATTCTCATTCATCCAGACCGTAGATCCTCATCGCATTGCCGTGCAGAATCTTGCGCTGGTTGCTTTCGCCGGCCGTGGCGATAAGCCGTTGGGTTACATTCACCCAGGTGCGCAAGTCGCTGGTGATGGTGCAAACCGGCCAGTCGCTTCCCCATACTATGCGGTCCCAACCAAACTGCTCGAGGCAGTGCTCCAAGTAAGGCCGCACGGCCTCCAGAGTAGCCTGACCCGGCGCGCAATAAGCGAGCACACCTGATATCTTGCAGGCAACATTCGGGAGTTTTGCAGTCTCGGTGATGCTCCGGCGCCAGGAGTTGATCTCACCTGAAGCGACGTCCGGCACGCCGCAGTGGTCCAGGACGAACTGCACGTTTGGACACTTGGCGGCCAACTTGGTGGCCAGGGGAAGCTGCCTTGCGAGGACGCAGATATCGAAGGTCAGTTCATATTTTTCGAGCAAGCGGAGGTGCGAGCTAAAACAGGTCCGCTCGGACAACTCATCCGGTTCGGTATGAAGGATCCTCCTGAAGCCCACGAGTTTCGGCGATAGGACCGACTCGACGTAGGCTTCAAAGCCTCGCTCTTCTTCCGGCCGGCAATTGGCGATGATCCCCGCGATCAGCGACCCGGGCGTGCCCGCGAGCGTGTGTACGAAGCGAGTTTCCTCGTGCCAGAGCGGGTCGTCGGCGCCCGACTCCATGAAGATGCTCCGCCTTACTCCAGTCCCATCGATCGCCATCACGTAATCATCATACCGAAACGCCTTCCCGGCCAACTGGGGAATGCCCGCAGTCCAGGAGTAAGAGTATCTTTCCGGGTAGATCAGGTGCTGATGCGTGTCAATGATGGGAATCGTCTCACTCATCGCGTCCGCTCCGTTCCTCTCCTGTCTTCCCGATTATCAAGGAGGAAAATCATTTTCGTTCAGGAACTCTCTCGTAACCCGTTCCGTGTCTTCGCCGAGGTCGGGCGAGCCCTTCTCCGAATAAAGCCGCTCGCCGTCGATACGAATGGGGCAGCGCGTAGTCTGGTACCTCGTTCCGTTAGTGCGGCGAACCGTCTGCAACATCCCGAGTGCTTTGAAGCCGTCGTGCTGGAACAGGCGCCTCCAATCCAATACGTCGGCGCACCAGATATCGGCTGGTTCGAGCATGGCGAGCCACTGGGCCGTTGTGCCGGTCTCAAGGTGCTGTGCGAGGATGGCTTTGATGCGGTCGCGTTCCGTGAACCAAGTGGTGGGATCCTGAAAATCGCGCAGCGGCGGACAGCCGAGCAAGTCGCCGAGTTGCGTGACGCTTCCCATCGCCAGCGCGAGGTATCCGTCGCGCGTGCGATAGATGCCGTACGGCGCACCAAGGTAGGCATGAGCATTGTTCGAAGCGGTCCGCTGGGTGGGCTGGCCACCGTCGTGAAAATAGGTCGTAATCGTTTCGAACTGGAAATCAAGCAGCGATTCAAGCAAGCTGACGTCCACCAGTCCGCCCCGGCCGGTAGTCGAACGACGGACCAGGCAGGCCAGAATACCCTGTGCCAGATGCATGCCGCACAGTATATCAGCGATGGCAAGTCCCATCGGCACCGGCCCCTGACCGGCGTCGCCGCTCAGCCAGGTAAGACCTGACAAGGATTGCAGCAGCAGGTCCTGCCCAGGCAGGTCGCGCCACGGACCTTCTTGCCCGTAGCCGCTGATCCGCCCGTACACCACCTGCGGGTTCAATTGCCGGACGCTTTCGTAGCCTAATCCCAGCCTCTCCGCCACGCCTGGGCGAAAGTTGTGCATGACTACATCTGCCCGGCGGATCAGCGTTCTCACTTGCGCGAGACCCTCGGGTGTCTTGAGGTCGGCAACAAAGCTCTCTTTGTTGCGGTTAATTGCGTGGAAAACCGTGGATTCACCATCCAGGACCACGTCCGAAACGTAGAGTTGCCGGCACAGGTCGCCCTCCACCGGCTTCTCGACTTTAATCACACGCGCACCCAGGTCTGCCAGGCGAAGGCTGGCGCAAGGACCGGAGAGGAACTGGCTCAGGTCGATAACCAGAATTCCCTCGAGCGGGGCTATCGTGTCTGCCATGGGGAAAACTCTCCACACGATCAGTTGTGTCCACCCCCTCACCCCCCGACCCCTCTCCCCCAAGGGGGCGAGGGGAGGAATAATCCGAGTTTAAGCCGTCGCCCCCAAGGGGGCGAGGGGAGGAATAACCCTAATTTACGCCCTCGCCCCCTTGGGGGAGAGGGTGTCCGTCAGCCGACGGACGGGTGAGGGGGTCGGTCCGTCACTTTATTATGTAACCCTCAGTAGGCCGGCAGGTGCTAGCCTAAAGGCCAGCGCTACATCACTTCTTTAACACCTGATCTTGAAAGTTCTCCGGATGCCGGTACTTCACGGTCTGCAAGTGCTCGCAATAGAGAACCAGGACACCTTCGTTCTTGAATACCTCGTAGCTCACGCGCACCAAGCCCATCTCCTTGTATTTTGGCTCCTTCGACATGTTGGTGCGAATCGTGTAAATCGTGTCACCAATAAACACGGGCTTTATAAACCGGAGCTTGTCGTATCCGTAGCTGAAGGTGTTGACATTGTTGTGCGCCATCAGCCCCAGCCCGTAACTGAACACCATCGAGCCCGCCACCAGCCGCCGGCCGAAGATGCCTTTCTCTTTGGCGAATATCTCGTCGCCCACGTACGGGTGCATGTCCAACACGAGGCTATTGAAAAGCATCGCCTCACCCTCGGAGATGGTTCGGCGTATCGAGCGGTCCTTCCGGCCGATCTCAAAATCTTCGTAAAGCCAGTCCTCGGCATTCCACACTTTAATCTGCTGGTGTTTCTCGAGCGGCGTGTTCTCAGGCATGGATGAGTGCCTCTTGAATTGATTGATTGTCCTCGCCAACCCGCGGGGCGGCTTTGGAGCTGAAGAGAATCTCGTTATCGATACGGATCGGGCAGCGCGTAGTGTGGATTTCCACTCCCTCGCGCCGAACGATCTGGTCCATTTTCAAAACCTTCCACATCTCATGAGCAATCAGTCTGGCATAGTCAAACACATCCGAGCACCACACGCCTGCCCCCTGCAAAACCGCGAGCCACTGTTGCGTCAGACGTGTGGCCAATTTTTCCGCAAGCATCTGCTGAATTTCGTCACGGCAGGTGAACCACGTCGCCGGGTCTCGATACGCCTCGATGGAGGTGCATCCGATCAGCCGGGCGATCTTCATCAAGTCGCCCATCGCCAGAGCCAGGTAACCGTCCTGTGTCGGGTAAATTCCGTAGGGCGCCGCAAGATAGGCGTGCGCGTTGAATCTCTTGCTCCGCTGCGGCAACCGCCCGCCATCGGCCAAATGCGTTGTGATGACTTCAAACTGGAAGTCAAGTATCGACTCCAGCAGACTCACTTGCACGAACGCGCCCCTCTGGCTCTTGGCGCGCCGGATTAGCGCTGCCAGGATGCCCTGCACGAGGTGCGAGCCGCAAAGGATGTCCACCACCGCCAAGCCCATCGGCGCCGGCCCTTGATCCGCGTTGCCGCTTAGCCAGGTCAAACCGGATAGCGACTGTAGAAGCAGGTCCTGCCCGGGTTTGTCTTTCCAAGGGCCTTCGCATCCGTAGCCCGTCACTTCGCCGTACACGAGCCGGGGGTTGATCTGACGAACGCACTCCCAATCCAGTCCGATCTTTTTCATGACCCCTGGCCGGAAATTGTGGGTCAGGACGTCGGCGCGGGCAATAAGCTGTTTGACGGCGGCCAAGTCTTGCGGGTCTTTCAAATCGGCGGAAAAACTCTCTTTGTTGCGGTTGATGGTGTGAAACACCAGGCTATCGCCTTCGACGAACAGGTTCTTGATCGCGATTTGCCTGCCGCCTTCTCCGCTCTTGGGCCGCTCGATCTTGATGACGCGCGCTCCCAGATCGGCAAGTCGCAATCCCGCCGACGGGGCGGCCATATATTGGGCAAACTCGAGAACCGTCAGGCCATCGAGCGGCCGCATGGCTGCCCCTCCTTCTGCGACTCGCGGTAGAGCGAATCAAGCCGCTCGACGAGCGTCCGTTCGTCACCTCCCTGGCGCAGGTAATCGCGAATTGCGGCGCCGGCGCAATCCTGAAAGCGAAGATATCCGGGATAGCGAGGCCGCAGAAAAGCGCGATCGAGTGCGGGCAGAGTATTGATGAAAAAGTTGCGGCATGCCGCGTTGACGCGTTCGTCGGTCCACGCGGTGCGATGTCCCGGTTGCCCTCCGTTCTGGAAGTAAAGCGTGCGCTGGCAAACCGGATCAGCCACGAAGGCCGCGTAATCGAGAGCCGCCTCAACACCCGCGCACCGGGAGGAGATCGCCAGTCCCGCCCCGCCCAGCGTGGTGCGGCACCGTCGGCCGTCGATTTCGACCAGGTCCCCAAACACCAGCGGCCTTCGCGCGTAGCCGTCTCTCGAGTAGTTGTTGTAGCCGTAAGCGAAGGGACAGTACGCGAAGCGGTCCGTCGCCGTCATCGCTTCATAAACGCGAATCGGATTAAGGTCAAAGAAGAGCGGATCCAGGGATTGCGCCAACTCCCGCAACATGCCCAGCGCCTGCACGCCAACCTGCGCCGACACTACCCGCTCCGCACTCTGTGCGACGTCCTCTCCCAGAGTCGAGCAAATCATATAGAAGTTCATCAGCGTGTCCACGGGGATGCCCGGAATCAGCACCCTGCCCGCGCGGGCGAGTTCCAGAAGGTCGGCCCAGGAGCGCGGCAGGTCGCCCCCAGCAATCAGGTCGGGACGCCAGGACGCCACGGGAGTGGCCGTGTCGATGGCGAGCGCCCATTGATGCCCCCCGAAGCAGTAGCTCCGGGCTGACGGTCCCACCGATTGCGCAACCTGCTCGTCTAGGAACTCCGCCGGCAGGTGCTCATCCAGAGGAAGAAGCCAGCCGGCTCGCGCCGCGAATCCCACCCAGGGATGGTCGATCACCAGCAATTCGTAACGTTCCGCCAATTGCTCGAGCGGCTGGTCGGCAAATGCTTGCAGGGACCGCTTTTCCCACGTGATGTCGACGGTCAAGTGCAGTTCGCCATAGCGTTGCGCGGTGGCAGCCATCGGGGTGTACCCGCGGCTATGGTTCCAGGTCATGCCGCGCAAGCGAACCGGCTCGGTGGATTGTGTCATTACCAATGCGCCCTGTAGGTTTATACCCTTTCTTGCGCCAGAATTGCAACGGGCGGGTAGTGACTCAGTTTGAAAATTAGCTCGAAGAGTTTGGGACGGGGATTGCCCTATCCAACCAACTTCCATTTGATGAACCGAACTAGGCAGGTTACGGCCATGACAAGAGTTGCAAGCCAGAACAATATTGCCAGTAATCTTGCCACTCGTCCGAAACCTCTAGGGCTGGAGAGCCGTCTGAAAATCAGCCCGAGCACCGTTGATCCGAGTACGCCTAGAAGCCAGCTCCACCAGGGCAAGTTGGAAGGATTCATAGGCTCTACATTATACACGGTGGTCTTTAGGCTGGTGATGTATAGTTGCGTTGCTGGTGGGAAATTTTGTGGATCTTTGATTTAGCCAATACTGGCGGATGTCTGTCCGAGAACTGCCACTTCAAGAAATTGATTGCCTTTCACGCGGGTGGCGCAGACGTGCCGCTCTTTGGCATGTCTGCGCTTCTCTGATGCTAAAGAGGCGCATACATCCCGACAACAAACGTCGGGACGTATGCGCCACCCGCGTCCCGCCCGAAACTAATCAGGTGTGGCGCTGGCGTAACAAGTGGCGCGGGCGTCCCGCCCGTGTCCAGCCACGGCCAAGATGGCCGTGCCACGTCAGTACCCGCAGCCTGTTGCACCCCCGATAAATCCGGCTTATTCTCCTCCCATACATGAGGGTTTTCCTTTCCCACAGCACGAAAGACGCGGCGTTTGTGAAAAGGCTCGCCGCCGCCCTCGAGGCCGAGGGCATCACCCCCTGGCGCTGCGAGGTTGACATCATTCCTGGCGACAACTTTGTCGCCAAGATCGACGAAGGCTTGCGCGATTCCGACCTGGCGCTCCTGGTGTTCTCGCCCGACGCGGCCAAGTCAGCGTGGACACAAGTGGAGTGGACTTCGGTCCTGGCGCGCGAGGTGAGCGAGTCGCGTACCCGCCTGTGCGTCCTCTGGCTGAAGCAGTGCGACCTTCCTGAACTCCTGCGGGCCAAGGTCTACATTGACGCTCGCGCCGATCAGGAAAAGGGCCTCAGCGAGGCCGTCGCGTGGGCCAAGCGGCTGCGCGACATGCGCCGTTTCGCCGAGACTCGCGCCGCAGCGGCTTTCCTCGACTATGAGCCGCAGGGCTTCGTCGGCCGCATCGCCTACCTTGAACGGCTGCACACGGCGCTGGTGGAGAAGCCGGCGAGATTCCTGCTCCACGGCGAGCCGGGCTGCGGCAAATCCACCCTGGCGCTGAAGTTTGCCTGGCAAGCTCAGGGGGCCTTCGATGCCGTGGCTTTTCAAACCTGCAGCCAGCGGTCGGCGGATGAGATTGGAGTCGAACTCGCCCGCCACTTGGAGCTCGAGGTTGGCATGCTCGATCCCGGGCGCCAGATCCAGGCGGCCACCGATTGGCTGAAGGCGCGACGCTCGCTTCTGGTGCTCGATGACGTCTGGAATGAGGACGTGGCGAGGCTAATCCCTGGCCCGCCCTGCTCGGTCCTCTTCACCTCCCGGCGAAGCGACTGGCCCTGGGTGGCGGCCTGCGAGGCGGAGGAGTTGAAGAGTTTTTCCGAGGCCGAAGCGGACTCGGTCTTCGCACTGCACCTGGGAAGCGCCGCCGTCGCGCAGCATCGCGCGGCGCTGCGGAGTTTCGCCCGGCGCGTCGAGTGGCTGCCCATAGCGGTGGTGGTGGCCGCCGACCTGCTCAAGCATCAATACGATCCGCTCGATCAGGCGGCATTTGCCCTCCGGCTCGAGGCGCTGAAAAAACGGGTGCACGACATCCCGGCTTTGTTCGAACGCGCCATCGCAGCACGGCGGGAACAGGAACGGAAGTTGCTCTACGCCGCCGCCGTGTGCGCACCGGAGAGCTTCTGGCTTCCGCTTGCCGTTGAAATCGCCGGCCTAAGCGATGCGCAGGGCAGAGAGTCGCGCGACCGCTTGGTGAACGCGTCCCTGCTGCGCGTCCAGGACCGCGACCGGCAGCGCTTCCAGTTGCACGCCCTGCTGCGCGAGCAACTGCGCAGTGGCACGGGCAAAAAAAGTGGCACGGGCGTCTCGCCCGTGACCAGTCACGGCCAAGATGACACAAGCACCCCGCCCGTGACCAGTCACGGCCAAGATGGCACAAGCACCCCGCCCGTGACCAGTCACGGCCAGGATGGCCGTGCCACGTCAGCAGGCGCGATTAGAGTCCGACATGGGGCCTACCTGCCTCACTGGACCCGCGAAGGCGCAACTTACGCGGTCAACTTCCGGCTGGCTGACTCTCTTCCCCAGGCCGTTGTGGACGAGTGGCGTTTTGAACGGAAGGATATCCTACAAACCGCTCGCCAGCTTGGACGGCCTCTGACCCCAGCCGAAGAAGAGCGCCTGGAACACTTGTACTCGGAGAAGGTCGAGCGTCATCTGGACACGGGACTGGGCAAGTGCTGGATGCGGGATGAGCGGGTTGCTCGGATCGTCGGCGACGCGCTCCGCCATTTCGAGGGGACTCGTTACCTCCTGCACGCCTGGAGCGTGATGCCGAATCACGTTCATGCGGTCGTGCAGCCGCTTGGCGGCTACGAGCTTCCTGGAATCCTGCACTCCTGGAAATCCTTCACCGCCAAGGCCGCTAACCGCACACTGCGTATCCAAGGAACTTTCTGGGCCCCCGAATACTTTGACCATCTGGTGCGCGACGAGGCCGACTTCCTCAGGCAGGTCGAGTACGTTCTGGATAATCCGCGTAAAGCGGGTCTGACGAACTGGCAATGGGTGGGAACCCGAGGTGGCCAACGTGGCACGGGCGTCCCGCCCGTGTCGAGTCACGGCCAACGTGGCACGGGCGTCCCGCCCGTGTCGAGTCACGGCCAAGATGGCACGGGCGTCCCGCCCGTGTCGAGTCACGGCCAAGATGGCCGTGCCACGTCCGGGCAGGATGGGCTTGCGACGCTCGACGATCTCAGGCAGCGCCATGTGGCGGCGCTGGAACGATTATTCCAAAACTGGAAGTCCAAGTGGGAGTGGAAGAAATACGTCGAATGTTTTGTCGAGCTAATGCCCGCTCTTGAGTTCTTAGCAGGCGATGGTGCCATAGAGCGCGTGTCGTTCCTAGCCAACTGGGGTTTCCATTCTGCCTACCGCCTCGGCGAACTCGAAGCGGCCATGCGCTTCCTGAAACTCGAGGAGAACACATGGGCCGAGCGAGTTGAAAATGAGGCTAAGTGGATGCGCCAGCGCATTTACGGCAACCAGGCGCTGATCCTGCAGGACTGGGGGCGGCTGGACGAGGCCCTGGCCCTGCACAAGAAACAAGAAGCCCTCTGCCTCGAACTGGGCAACAAGGACGGCTTGCAGATCAGCCACGGCAACCAGGCGATGATCCTGAAGGATTGGAAGCGGTACGACGAGGCCGTACAGCTTTTGCAGAAAGCCGAGAAGCTTTGCCTGGAGCTGAACCTGAAAAGTGGCCTCGGCTACTGTTATTGGCAGTGCGGTTCAGTTGCGCAGGCGCAGGGAAACCGTAGGACCGCCAAAGCAAACTTCCAGGCAGCGCTCGAAATCTTCGCCGCGCTCAAGATGCCGCGCGAGCGCGACGCCGTGCAAGCAGATCTCGACAAGCTGGCCTGAAGCCCGCGGGAGCGCCGCTTCAATAGTGGCACGGGCGTCTCGCCCGTGTCCGGTCACGGCCAAGATGGCCGTGCCACGCCGGGTTGGCGCAGAGCGAAGCTCTGCGGTCCTGATGTATCAAAGTCCAGCAAAACGGGCAGCTTCGCTGTGTGCCAGCCACGCCACGCGCGATCAGGGGACGGCAAGCCGTCCCCGTACAGCTTGTAGGGGTAGGGCTTGCCCTGCCCGGTGATGCCTACGGTGTTACGTTACTTTGTCTGTACTTGACAAAGTTATAGATATGTGTTAGTCTCCAAGGGTTGTGAGCGTCTGTCTCACCTCGCGTGGGGGCGGTTCGCGAACCGCCCCTACATCCAACTTTCCAATTCATGGAGTTACTATGTCTCTACGCAAATTTACTTGTCTTACTTCCCGGCGGCTCGACGCCGCTCGGCACAATGCGCAGCACTCCACCGGCCCCCGCAGCGAGGGCGGAAAAGAGCGCATGAAAATGAACGCTCTCAAGCACGGGTGCGACGCCGCGCCCGAAAACGATGCCGCCGTTATGCGGGCGCTGGAGGAAGACCCCGAGCGCTACGCCGCCCTGAAGCGCGAGCTTGCGACCGCTTACGGCCCGGGCGACGCGCTCTGGGACCGGCAGATCGACGACCTGGGGCGGCTCTACTGGCGTCGCGAGCGGATCGAGCGCATGGAGACGGGCCTGATGCGAGACTCTCTCCAGGAAGTCGAGGAGCGGCGGCGCGGGCTCGCCCGAGCCCTCGCTGACGTGACCTTCGAACCCTCCCAGTGCGAGGCGGTGGCACTCAACCTGCCCAAGCCCACCCACCCCTGCGTGCGGCTGCGCATGCTGATTTCGCTTTGGGGGGTGATTCGCGAGCAGGCGCGGCGGCGGTACTTCCCGCTGGCCCAGCAGAAACAGATCGAAAGCTACTACCAGGGCGAGTTGGGGTGGAGGCCCCGTCAGATCGTACACCTGCTTGGCCTCTTCTGGGAATGCGCGAATGTCCGGCAACAGCACGACCAGGCAAAGATAGACAAGTATGTGAAGGATACCTTCGGGGGCGAGGCGGGGCGGGAAGCCCGCCACCAGGAACTGCTGCGCCTGCTGGAGGAGCAGATCGCCGCGGTGGAGGCGGCGTTCGCGGAGGAGATGAAGGCGCAGGAGGAGAAGGACGCGATTGCGCGGGACGCGTGTCTCGCTCCGAAGGACGAGACTGCGAACATAGTGCTGCGCGTGGAAATGGCGCTCGACCGGGCGATCGACCGGAAGGTGAGAATTCTCCTGACCATGCGCAAAGAACATGCCCGCGAGTGTAGGGGCGGTTCGCGAACCGCCCCTACGAGTGAGCCGGACGACCGCGCGGCCGAAGAACTGAGCAAGCTAGTGGGACTTGATGGTGCGACAGAAAGTCCGGCAGAGGAAAACGCAGCCGAAATATTAAAATCGCCGGAACAAAGCGAGAATGTTACAGAAAACAATGGGCGGGCTGTAGACGGGGTCTGCTCAATCCCCAGTGGCACGGGCATTTTGCCCGGGCAGGATCACGGCCAAGATGGCCGTGCTCCCACAAATGACTCACCGCTACCTGCGGGTCGGGCCTGATATGCAAGCGCCAATGCGGTATAATCGAATCGTTCATCGACATCACGTCCAAACAGGGGGTTGGTTTGTTGGCAACTACGCTTACGCCAGCCCACGCGAGCAGGCACGATGGGAGGAAGCATGTCCAGCGCTCACCCGGAACTCGACTTTAAACCGGAAATGCCGCGCCGAATGGATCACGGCATCGGCATTGTAGGGGCCGGCGGTGTTGTTAACTACGCTCACTTGCCGGCTTATGCGCAGGCGGGCTTTAAGGTTGTGGGCATCACCGACAAGGACCGCGAGCGCGCGGCAAAGACCGCCGCCGACCACAAGATCCCCAAAGTCTACAATTCGCTGGAGGAATTGGTGGCCGACCCGGAAGTCGAGATTGTGGACATCGCCGTGTACCCGTGGGAGACGCTGACCATCGGAGAGCAAGCGATTCGTGCCGGAAAGAACATTCTCTGCCAGAAGCCCCTATCCGACGAATACGGCAAGGCCGTGCGCCTGGTGGACATGGCTCGGGAGGCCAAGCTGAAGATGGCGGTGAACCAGCAGATGCGCTGGACGGTGGCCATTCGCGGCAGCCGGCAACTTTTGACCCAGGGATGGCTCGGCACTCCGACTTACGGCGCCATTCAGGTTCACTGCCAGACGGACTGGTCGATGTGGCCGTGGATGTACACGCGCAAGCGCCTCGAGGTGCTGAACCACAGCATCCATTACATTGACTCTTTGCGGTACCTCTTTGGAGAGCCTGAGCGTGTCTTCACCAGCGGCAGCCGCATGCCCGGGGAGCCGACCGCGGCGGAGACGCGCACCCTCACCATCTGGGAATACGATTCCGGATTGCAAGTGCTCATCGACGTGAATCATGGCGTGTGGCAGGACGATCGTTACGCAACCTTCCGCTTCGAAGGCACGGATGGCATCATCAAGGGCACTATTGGGCTCATGTATAACTACCCTGCGGGGCGGCCGGACACGCTCGAGTTCATGTCCAAGAAGAGCATGGGCTACTGGTTCTCGGCTCGCAACGATTACCTGTGGATTCCCGATGCCTTTGTGGGGCCCATGGGCTCCCTGATGCGCGCCATCGAGGAGGATGGAGAGCCGCTGACCAGCGGAGCTGATAATCTCAAAACTTTGCAAGTGGTCTTCGCCGAGTACCGCTCCATGGAGGAGCGGCGCGCGGCCAGCCCTAACGAGGTCGTTGCCTAAGATGGGCTCACAATACTTTGAAGACTATCAAGTGGGCTCAACACGCCAAACCCAGGGCCGAACCATGACGGAAACCGACATCGTTCTGCACGCCGGCCAAAGCGGCGATTTCTACCCGCATCACATGGACGCCGAATGGTGCAAACAGCAGGAATTCCGCCAGCGCATTGCCCACGGCACGCTGGTGTTTACCATGGCGGTGGGGCTGACCGCGGGTGAGATCAACCCGGAAGCATTCACCTACGGCTACGACCGCCTGCGCTTCGTTAAGCCCGTTTTCATTGGGGACACCCTCCACGTCCGGGTGACCGTCAAGGAGAAACGCGACTCGCCCAAGCGTCCCGGCTACGGCATTGTGGTGGAGCTTCTCGAAGCTTTCAACCAACGGGATGAAGTGGTTCTGGCGTGTGAGCATTTACTGATGGTAAGTAAGAAGGGCTGATGCCGCGCGCAGCCTTGACCGACGGCCCACCGAAGGTGTTTTAAGGCCTTTGTGCTAGAGCGAGAATCCACAAAGCGAAAAGGATGATCGCCATTCCCGCACCCAGATACGTGCGGACGCGAGTCCCCGTTCCGGCCCACTCCCCGGTAAAGAATCCGGCGGCGTTGCTGGTGATGATGATCGCCCCCATCAGCAAGGGCCACCCCACCACGGTTCCAAAATCCCCCATACGGTAAATACCCAGGCCATACACGGCAAGCCCGCCAAACCAGAGTGCTCCCATCAATGATCCATGGAGCCAATTGACGCCGCACCCGGCGGCTGAGAAATTCTTAAGCGTCGAGTTCTTGCGCAACAAGTAGGCGCAGTAAAGAAAATTGGCTACAAAGCCGCCAGTCGTTGCCGGAGCCGCCACGACATTCGCTATCCAAAGAGGCGAGACTCCCAGATGGCGCGCCTCGGCGAGCGCCGCCGTTCCGAAGGCATAGCTGAAATTCAACATGGAGGAAAAGAGGCCGGCCACGATGGCCACCACCAAACCTGCCAGGAATGAGCCTTTCACGGTGACGCCACGGTCACGGCTCGGGGGCTTCTGGACCTGGTCGCGAAGCGCGCCGGCGCGGGCCGCTACTCCAATCCCCACCAACATCACGGCTGTTCCCAAGAAATACAGGTGGCCCTGCGAGGTGCCAGCCTTCTCTGGGGTGAGCACCAGCAGCGGAACAAGCGAGCCAACGGAGGCACTCAGACCCAGGATGATGGCGAATCCCAGGCCAATACCCAGCATGCTTAAGCCCAGGCCGGTGAGAGTAGCGCCGGCTCCCCAGCAAAGACCGAATCCGGCAATGGCCACAATCGAATGCGTGGGAGTGAGCCGGTAGACCTCGCCCAAATGGGGGACCGTGATGACCGTTAAAAGCCATGGGAAAACCACGAGTCCGCTCAGGGCGAATACAAGCCAGATATTCTCGTAGTTCCATCGCCGGACGAATTTCATCGGTACTGGAAAGAGGCCCTGTAAGATTCCCCCCACCAGCACCAGCCCTGCCCCCGCCAGGATACTTAATTCCATGAAGCTCCTCTGAGTACAATTCCGGGAACAATGAGAACGCGATTTAACTAAACAGCGCACCGCCTCTTCATGTACTTCCCGTCAGGCCGACATCAGTCTATCCTGAAGGGGTAGCCGCTTGCAAAAGTTCTGTAAGGCGTGGAGTGGTTCAGTAAGTTGTCGCGGCGGGCAAAGGAGGCGCTCTTGAAACAAACAGCGGCAGTAATTCAAGCCGTGCGATCTTACGACGCCCGTTATCCCTTGCCGGCGGGAGCGGGCAGTGATGCTGTCCATTCCGAGTCGGAGTATTGTCTGGCGGTGACCCGGCTGAAGACCGATGGCGCCTTCGGTGGCACCGGCATGGTGCTGACGCTCGGCGAAGGGAACCGCATCGTCTGCGAGATCATCGACCTTCTCGCGCCCGCCCTGGTGGGAAAAGAAATTGAATCGCTCATGGCGGGTTTCGGAGCTTTTTCGCGCTCCTTGGCCGATCACCCGCAATTGCGCTGGCTCGGTCCGCACAAAGGAGCCATCCATCTGGCGTTAGCGTCTCTCACCAATGCGTGTTTCGATCTCTGGGCGAAAGTGAGAGGGGTTCCGCTTTGGCAATTGCTGCTGGACCTCGCGCCCCAGCAGGTGGTCAGCCTACTTGACCTCAGCTACCTGGAAGACGTCCTGACACCTGCCGATGCTCTGGCGCTCCTGGACAAAGCACGGACAACTAGAGCGGAGCGAGAGCCTGTGCTGAAGGCGGGATATCCGGGCTACGACACTTCCGTAGGCTGGTTTGGATACGACGATGAGAAGGTTCGGGAAAATGCTCGCCGCGCTCTGGACAAGGGATTTCGCGCGTTCAAGTTGAAAGTGGGATCACGAGATCCGGCGCGGGACATCCGCCGCGCGCATATGTTGCGGGAACTGGTCGGCGAGGAATGCCTGGTGATGCTCGATGTGAATCAGCAATGGACGCTTCCCCGCGCGCTCGAGATGTGCCGCTCGCTCTCCGAAATCTCACCTTACTGGGTTGAGGAACCCACTCATCCCGACGATGTCGCCGCGCATCGCAGACTTGCGCAGGCCATCTCCCCGATGCGAATAGCGCTGGGCGAGCATGTGCCGAATCGAGTGATGTTCAAGAATTTCATGCAAGCCGGCGCGGTGCACTTCGTACAGGCGGACTGCACGCGCCTGGCCGGAGTGAGTGAATTCCTGGCGGTCGCTCTGCTCGCGCAGAAATTCGGGCTGCCGGTGGTTCCCCATGTCGGCGATATGGGCCAGATTCATCAGCACCTGGTGCTTTTTAATCATATCGCGCTGGGGCAGCCGGTTATTTTCCTTGAATACATTCCGCATTTGCGCCCGCACTTTGTCAATCCCGCCATAGTGGAGGGAGGATTCTACCGGACGCCGGAGGTCCCGGGCTTGTCAGCCGATTTGGTGGAGCTGGTGCAGCGGCAGGAGACGGCCTGACGCCGAAGAAGCACGGCGGCTTTTTGCGCCCCATGATAGGGAAGGATGATGCCTCGTCGCGTTCTAAAACCGCCCGTAGCGCTGGTAGGCCTCGAGTGGCAAAACTCCCCTGAGAATAGCGGCTCGGACGAGGTTCTCCGTCCGCACCACTTCTTCCGCCTTGGCCACCACTTCTTCCGCAATCGCCTGGGGAATGACCACGACCCCGTCCCGGTCGCCCAAGATCAAATCGCCTGGCGTAATGGCAACCGAACCGATCACGATCGGGACGTTCCACTCGACCAGTCGCCATCGGCCGCGGATGTCTGCCGGCGTCTTGTAGCGAGCAAACACCGGAAAACCGAGGCGGACCATGTACTCCGTATCGCGTGCCCCTCCATCGATCACCGCGCCCCGAGCGCCGCGAAACTTGGCGGTCTCACTGGACAACTCGCCCAGGTGCGCCGAAACGTTGTCGTTGGCTTGATTGGTGAGCACGTCGCCGGGCCGGATTTCCCCCAGCATTTTCAGAAAAGGCGGATAAACGATTTCCGGATCATCGATGGCGGAAGGCTCTCCGCGCAGCGTGAGCGCACGGCCCGCCACGGTCTGCCCCGGAACCAGGGATTGAATGGCATGGGGAAGCACCTGCTGGCGGAACCCCATTTCATCAAGGATATCCGTGACCGCGCCAGTGTAGGGGATTGCTGCCAAGCGTTCGATCAAACGCAAATCCGCAGGATTGTTGCCTTGTGCCGGAGTCATTCTCCATCCTCCTACCTCGCGTAGCCGATTACAAAAACCGAAATGACATTGAGTATTACAGCCGCGTTCATCCACCCGACCGTGGCGCGATCAACTCCCCGCCACTCTCCCGAAATGCGACCCACACCGTAAGCACAAACCAGCATCAGCGCCGTGAAGATGGGAAATCCCAGGACTGGTCCCATCTGCCCCAAGCTCCTGGCGCCCGCGCCGTACGCGAACACCCCGATAATCCAGGCGGCGCCCATGCCCAAGGCCCCAAGCCATTCCCAACCACTCTCTTGGACGTAGAGCCTGCCGGTGCGGTTCTTCGTTAACAGCCTGCCGCAGTAAACAGCATTGGCGAGGAAGCATCCCAGAAGCAGGATTGGCCAGACCGCATCGCCCGCAGCCCAGGCAGGCGCGCCGCGAGTGGAAGCCAGATCCTGAATCGGCTTCGCCGCCACCAAGCCGATATTGAAAAACGCGGAGAGAATTCCTGATGCGATACAGATGGCAAGACCCTTGGAATAGTGCCGCTCTCGAGGAGAGATTTCGCGCTCGCGGCGCATTCCTGCCATGCCCGCCAGGGCGACGCCACTCATCAGAAGTGCGAGGCCCAGCACGAAAGGGAGCGGTTTCAAACCACCGGACCCGGCAAGAAACAGAGGCAGGACCGTGCCCAATAGCGTCGATATCCCCATAATCAACGCGAAGCCGAGCCCGGCGCCCAGGCGGTCGACGCCGATTCCAAAGGTCACCGACCCGATTCCCCAGAACGTACCCAACAGCAGCACCAAAGCCAGCCGCGCCGTCGGGACCTGACCGTAAAGGCTGGGCAGATGCGGAATCACGGTCCCCAGCACCGCGCAAGGGATGATTAATTGGCCGCTGAGCGCGTAGACAAGCCAGATGTTCTCCCAGCGCCACCGGGTGAGGTATTTCATCGGCGCCGTGAACACACCCGTCAGCACGCCCCCCATACAGACGAGCAGAAAAGCAGGCAGGGAAGATGTGGTCATAGGTTAAGGCATCACAACTCAGCGTCGGTTAGCGCGCGAACTCCTCGGCCACTTCGCTTGCGATCTGTGCCCACTCCCAAAGCTTTTTGGGTCCGTAGCGCACCGTGGAGATATCCTTCATGATCAACTCCACGTGGCAGCGGCCGCCCGTCTTGGTGAGAAAAGTTCGGAGTTCCTGCCGCGCGCCCTCGGGATCCCAATGATCGCGTGCAAAGATCGCGGGAGTGGGCTTATAGCTGAGGATGTAATCGCTGCCGACCTTGTCAACCAGGCGCTCCGTCTTGTTCCAGTAGCTGGCTGAAATCTTGCGCAAATTCGGGATCCGGCGCAGCACGTCGATCTTAAGGTCCAGCGGCTCGCAGCAGCCGTAATACACCATTCCCCAACGCTCCAGCCAGCGCCGATCGTGCTTGACCGCAAACTCCCACTGCATCTCGGGGGAGACGTCGGAAAAGATTTGCGCGTTCGAGCATCCCCACATATTATGCGGCTTTACGTAGTGTGGGTCAAAATCCCTGCCCGGCAGCGAATGGGTGTACCCGTAGCCACCCGACCCAATCCGGGTGTTGTTGCAATCCAGCGAGAGCAGATTCAGCTCCACAAATTGGTCGAGTTCGACCATCCAGGCCTCCACCATCCGCTCCACGGCGGCGTGCACTAATTCCGGCCGCTCCACCAAATCGAGCATCGCCTCCTGAATGCCCCACCAGCGGATCAGATAATCCCAGGGAGTGAACCAGATGTGCGTCTGCCCCAGCTTCTTGACCGGCATGATGCCGCCGTAGACGTCGCACATGGCCTGGTAGTAAAGCTCCGTCGCCAACTCGTTGTGGGTCACCACCGGCATCCTGATCTTTTCGAGATCCGGAAAGTCACGGATCTGAATGTGAAAATGGCGTGACACCACATCGGCGGCAGGGTCAGTCGTGGCGATGTCGACATCTTCGATGATCCCGAAGTCGGAAGAGTGAATCGCCAGCGGGCACGCAAGGAAGTCGCTGACGATCATATCCCCGGGAAGATGCCGCCATTGATAGAGGGTGCGGCGCAGTTCGCGTTCCTGTTCTTGCGCCCAAGGGTGTTCAGTCCGGAGCGTCAACTCGCCGTCCACGTCCATCTCGTGCCAGCAGATTTCGTTGATCCAGACCATCGGACGCTCGGACGCTCGGTCGTTCAGCTTCTGCCAGAGTCGTGCCTTTTCTTGGTGAATCGGCAGCGCGGCAACCTCCGCCAATTCTCCGGCCAGGCGCTTCAAAATCTCCGAGTCGCACGGCGAGAGCCGGACCTCCTCCGCCACGGGCAATGATGGATGATGACTGGGATCATGTAGCATAAGTCTCCTTCCCGGCTCGCTGGGACGCCAGCTAAGCTCATAGCGATTAACACAACGTTCATGGCACGTCAAGCGGAAGCGGGCCTTGGAAGTGTCCTAAATTGACGGGTAGCGCCGGCCTTCCGAGCCTGCCCGGAGCGAAGGGTCGGCAGAGGCCGGGCTCAAGGCCCGCCCTACGCCGACTCTAGCCTAGTACGCTACCGAGGCCTTGGCACGAGACAACCGGCCCCGGCGGGCAAGGCCCCCCGCTCGTTCAGCTTCGCCGCCTCGAGGCGAAGTGCAGATTCGAGAGGTCAATTAAGGCTTTACGGCGGAATCGTCTTTGGAAGTCTGCCCGATATCTTTGGGCGTGCCTTGCTTCTCGGTGGCCGCCACGTTGAAAACTCTGAATTCCGAGTAACGATGCTGGTTTCGCAAGTGTCTGCCGTTCCAATCCACGAAGACCGTGACCTCCTGCGGAAGCCAAAAACCCATGGGCAAGTCCCTGAAATGCACTTCGCCATAGGTGATGTCGGTTGTTTCTGTTTCCAAGTTCATTTCGGGCAGGGTTCTGAGCAAGTCGGTGCGCAAGCGAATGACCTCATAGCTCTGTGGATCAATCCAAGCCAGCCCCTGGGAGAAAGTGGGCATGCTCATGCTGCCGGAATTAAACGTCCCGTTCAAACGCGCCTTGGCGGGCTGCTGGGCGAAGGCAATCACATAAGCGTCCCGCCCGTTCTCTCTTTGCCGCCCAAGATAGCGAAACTCGGATTGGGACTGGTACAACGGGTGGAAAATGAGTGAAGCAGAGGCGAATCCGGAGGTGAGCATGTACCCATCCCCCAAACCAAGAGGCACAGCCTGGCTTCCCGCCGGATCGGATCGGTATTCTTCAAAGCGCGGCCCGTAAGTCTCAGCCGGGGCAAAGCAGAGATAGCGAAATTTCTGATCGAGTGTAGTCCCCACCTTATCTTTGCGGCGCAGCTTTTCCTGGTGAATCTGCTCCACTGAACTGGTGTTTGGAAAATTCGCAAAAAACTGCGCGACGGTCGTGCCCACGGAGTTCAGGATGGGATCCAACTCTTTCTGGTCGGCGGCGGGAACGAGCCCCTTAATGAGATTGGACGGAGGGTGATGGAGATAGTCGAGCGTCGGTTTCGATTTGGCGTAAGCCGCTTCCACCTTCTCGTGGTCCTCAATCTGCATCCATAGCTTGCGGACGTCGATGGGCATCGTTTTCACGTCGCGCCCATTCAAGTACTGAGACATCTCCTTGCCGGCTACGTGGAATTTGCCTTCGCCCAACAATGACTCCGCGCGCAGCAGCCGCGCCGCAGGCTTCGCGCCGGCGGCGATGGCTTTGCCCAGATATTCATCGGCGGCCGGCCAATTCTGAATCAGCAATTGCGAGCGGCCGAGTTCCTGCAGGGCAAGAGGATCTTGAGGCGCGAACTTGAGCGCCTCGGAAAAGTAGCCTGCGGCGTGCTCAGGTCGATGCCGCCAACTTTCCATCACTCCCAAAGCCACAAAGGGTTCGGGACGCCCCAGGCCCTGGTCCCCGCGGATTCTGTTGAACTCGTCCACAAGATTGTAATAGGCCCCATCCCAATCTCCGGAATCAAGTTCGGCCAGAGCCAGCATTGTGCGGCAAGGCAGGCAGGAATCGTCCCGATGGATCACCTTGTCCAGGAACGGCACCGCGCGGTCGGGCCGCTTCTCCTGCAAAAACTCCGCCACCCCCTTCGCATAGTCCTTCTCGCCGCCCGCCGATAGCCGATCGGAGGCTCTGAGCTCCTTCAGCCTCGGGGCCAGCCCTGCGATGAGGTCCGCCTGCGAGAGTAGCTTGGGGTCTTCTCCCGGCTCCCGCAGCGTGACGGGGATAACCCATGTCTTGCCGGAATTGCCAAAATCGATGAACGCGTGCGCTCGGAGGAAACCCTTCTTGATTACGGTGAGTTCGATGGAGAAATCGTTGAAGCGTTCGAAGTTTAACCAGTACTCGGTGCGGAACTGGCCGTGCGCGTCAGTCATCATGGAGCGGAAGTTTCCACCCATGACCGTCGGCGCCACCTCAACCCTTGCATGGGCGATCGGTTGACCCTCGAGTGTCGTTACCTTGCCGGAAACCGTCCAGTTCCTTTGTTGTGTTTGAAGCCTGTTGATGCCGGCCATAGTGTTCTCGCCGATGCCACCGCCGAGCGGCGACGCCTGCTGGGAGAGCGTGGCCACGGGCACCCAACACAGTGCCGCAGCTAGTGCGAGCATGCGCAATCGAGCACTCTTCATGACGGCTTCTTTCCCTTACTTCTCGATTATCGAGCTCTCTCGAAAACCCTGTCATTCTGAGCGAAGCGAAGAATCTCGCTCTGATCTTTTCGTTGTTGCTCCGTCACGGATCAGAGCGAGATTCTTCGCTTCGCTCAGAATGACAACGCGTTTTTCCACACCTTCTCTCGCCTACGTTTGCGGCTCATCCCCCATCGGCGGATGCCCCTTGTAATTGCCGTAGGCGTGCAGCGCGGCGCGCTTGGGTTCCGGCACAAATTTATCCCACTCGGTTACCGGCTTAATCTCCTCCACGGGTGACGCGGCATGGAAGCGGATGGTCACTATCTGCAGGGGCCGCACCGGAAAGCGATACGAGGGGCCGCCGCCGGCCAGAGGCTGGGGATTCCTGCCCCGCAGGTCGGTCAAGGCCGCCCCCCGATGCGGCAAATTCAAGGTCACTTCCGCAGTTCCAGCGGCTCCCAGGCACTCCGTCAAGCGCATTTCTATCTCCTGGCCCTCCCGTCGAAGCACCTCGACGATGACATTGCTCGAGGTGTGTACGAATGACTTTGCCGCCAGCGCTTTCCGGCCGGTGACGAGCACCGGAGGGCAGTTGTATTCCCACGCCCTCTGCGGGATTCGCGCCTGCTCCCACTTCTCCCCGTGAACGACCAAAGCGTATTCCAGATGGTGCTTCCCTCTGCCGCTCAACCAGGCATTGGGATATTTGTAATAGGTATCCGTCGCATTCAGCAGGTAAATGATGGGCGTCCTTCCGTCGAGTTCCCGGCCGGTGAGTCCACGGTCGAGGATGGCCACCCCTCCGCCACCCGCCAGGCTGTAGTCACTCCAGCGCACCGCCGGAGTGATACCCTTCGTCCAACCGACCAGGTTGGGATTCGGCTTGGCCCAGGCGCCGTGGGAGAAACCGCAAGGGATGCCGCGGCGGACTTCCTCAATATCCTCCGCCAACGGGAATTCCGCCACCACCACGGTGATATTAGGAATGTCCTGGACTTCAGTCTCAAAGTCGATGCGGGGAAGCTCCTGGTAGAATCGCATCACTCGCCGGCTGGCTGCGCCGCCGTAAAACTCACTCGCCACCTCCACTGTAAACGCCAGCGGTCCGCTGCCGGCAGTTATGGTGGTCGCGAAATCGCTCGAAGCAGCGAGCCGAGTGCGGTCCGGGCGCACGCTGACAAAGTCGCCATAGTCTCCCTTCTGCGGCTTGGGCTTTTCGGCCACGATGACATTGGCAGGCCCGCCCAGCATCTCGCGCCCGGAGGGCTTGAGCTTCAAACTCACCAAGGCCCCGGTTTTCGAGTCAATTCGCGCCGTGTAATGGCGTGTTTCGATGCTTTCGGGAAGGCCGATTCTTTTGGGGTTCTCGGGGGGTTTGGATGCGAGTGTTACACCCGCCACTCCCACGGAGGGCAGGCGGAGACTCGAGAGCGTCTTGCCGTCGGGAGTCGCTTGCGAGACGGCGCCCTCCAGGCTCTTCCCTTCCGGCAATTCCACCACCACGGGATCATTGCGCTCCCAATTGAGCGGATTGAACAGGGCCGCCGCATCGCCTTCCGCACAGAGCGAGCTCAAGGCGGCCCCATGGACTTTCTTATTGCTCCTTTCCACATAGTCCATGCGGTCGCGGACATCCCACGAGTTGTCACTCTCATAGACAAAGCCGGCAGCGGAACCCCAAAGCGTGTTGCGGTCCATGTTGAGCAGCATCAAAACCCAAGCCTCATAAAGGGCCTGGCCGGGATAGGTGAACCCGGAGTTGAGGCTGGCAATGGTGGAAATCGTCTCCGCCGCCTGCAATCCGTGCTCGTTCATTCGATACGAGGTTTTTACGCGAGGACATTCGATCCAGAAGGCGTCGAAGGTGTATCCCGTGCCGCCCTGCATAGTCGGAATCTTGATTTGGCCGGACTTGATTCCCGGCAGAGTGGCATCCAAATACTCACTGACGACGGCGATGCGGAGGTTCGTCTGGGGGAAGGCCTGCTTCCACTGCTCGAGGAATTCTCTGGGGTACTCCTTTCGCAACGGGGCCTGGCTGTAGTCGCCACTCCCGGCCAAAACCAGCACGGGCGCGCCGGCCGGGGTCTTCTTCGCCCATTCCGCCAATTCTTCCGCGAGCTTCTGGAGTTCGTCTGTGCCCAGCCGCTTTTTGGTTTCGAACAAAGCGCTGAACGATGCGTACCCGTCGGGGCAGAGCGTCAGGATGCGCGAACCGTCCGGCGACTCGGTCCAGTGGATGGTACTATTCGTCTTGTTCATGCGCTCGTAAACCATGGCATCGAGGCCGAGGCCGGAGGCGATCTGGGCCATCTGATCGTGGAAACCGCAGGTGTCGATCATCCACATAAAACGGGGATGAATTCCCATGACCTGCTCCTGCCAGCGCAGGCCCTCCACCCCTTCTTTCAGCAGCGCTTCGCCGCCCGCCAGATTAACGGTCATCTCCAGAAAATTGGCGTTGACCAGCTCCACCCGCCCTTCCTTCGCCCGCTGCTTGATCTCCTCGATCCGCTGCGGCTCAAAGTTCATAATGGCGATAATATTGTTGACTTCAGAAAGAGCGAACTTGTAATTAGGATCGTCGCGCACTCGATCCAGGTGGTCCAGATAATCGTTCGCGCAATACACGCGTTCCTTGGAGAAGTTCGTCAGCCAACCGCAACTGGCCGGATGGAAGTTGGGTACGATGAAGGCCTCTTGGGGGGCGTTTTCGGGAGGCACCGGCTGGCGGCCCCTGCAACTCAGCGCCAGGGCGGTTCCCGCAAGCAAAAACTCCCTTCGGCTAACCGGCATGGTCGAGGATTTTTCGCTCATAGGACTTACCCTCCGTAAACACGTAGGGGTAGGGCTTGCCCTACCCCGATCTTCAGGGGACGGCAAGCCGTCCCCCTACAATCACGCATCAGGGATTGCGTGCTTCGACCTTGGCCTGGATGCCGCGCATAAATGTGTCTTCCGGGAAGAGGGCGACGTAGCGTTTCAGCGCCTCGTCGGCCTTGGGGAATTGCTTCAAAGTCACGTAGCGCAAGACCAGGGCCTTCTGAATGTCTGCTGAAAACGGCCAGGCGGCGACGCCCTGCTCGAGGACTTTTGCAGACTCTTCGACTTGTCCGAGGTGGGCTAACGCTTCGCCAAGATCAATATACGTAGCTTCGAAGTTAGAGCCATTCTGGAGCGCGCGCTTAAGGTACTCGACCGCCTCCGCATCCTGCCTCTCCGCGATCGCTTTCCTTCCCAAACACGCCAGGACCGTAGGGTCATTCGGCAGGGAGGTTCGCAATTGCTCGAGCAGATCATAGTAGTAACGGCTGAGAGAGGGATCCTTGATCATGGCGTCCGCGTAGGCTTGCAGCTTGGTCAGCGGAGGTATCGGCCTTGCCGCATCTTCGCCTTGCCGGTTGATGCAGACCAGGCCCGGCAAATCCTTGGCCGGCTCGTCAAAAGCATAATCCGGGTAGGGCTGCCCCACCCGGCGCACGATCCGATGACTGGTATCGTCCGAGTGGGGAATGCCGGCCAGCGGTTTCTTGGGCATGTGGCAACCCACGCAATCGTTGGGCGGATCCTGCCGCAACCGCTCCGCCAACGCCACTTTACAACTTTGATTATTATGACATGTGAAGCATCTTTCGCGGTAATACGCAACTTTGTTCCCTGGCGCCGGCGGGCGGTGAATCACGTGGCAGGTGATGCATCTCAGCTCGCCATTGCTGTCGTGAAAACACCTGCTCATCTGGAGGTTCAGGTTTTTCCACCACTGAGGCGCAACGATGCTCCCCCTCACCGGCGGCAAGGTTTCGAGGCGGTTCAATTCCGCCCGCTGGTCGATCGTCAACGGGACCTTGAATAATGCCATGGTTTCGTAAAGGGGCGTCCCGGGCCGAAAATCCAGGATGGTCTTGCCGGGCTGCAGAACGTACGAATGCCCGCCTTGATGGCACTTCATGCAGACATCATTGGCAAGGCGCGCCGAGAGCCTGGCGGGATTCACTATGGTAGGATCCGCTTTGCCCAATTTCCGCCTGGGGTGCCTTCCCATCGCCAGCAGGTGCAATTGGCCGGGCCCGTGACAACACTCGCATCCGACGCTGTATTCCATGAACCTGAAGGGCGGATCCTGATACATGCCGTCGTGATTGGCGACCGGTCGGGGTTGTCCATTATGGCAAGCCAGGCAACCCGTAGCGACAGGACGATTGAAGGCGACGTCTTTGGCGAAGTAGCCGGGAGAAAGATCCCACTGCCGGGGCCGGTTATAGTACGAGAGCGGCGCTTCGAAGAAGTATTGACCCTTGCGGACCAAGTAGGTGTAAGCGGTCAGGGGACCTCCCGCCACGTACTCGAGCTTCTCAGCCGCCGTGAATAGCTTCTTCCCCTTCTCGTCCAGTTGATACTCGGTCTGATAAATATCCGAGCCTTCGCGGACCACCTGGAAATATCGATCCAGTTCTTTGTTGTAAACAGTAATCCGGCTGGGCACTTTCGCGAGTTCAGACGGGGCATTCGCAGGCGCCATGGAGTGGCCCATGGGCGTGAGGTGAAAGCTGCGGTCGAGATCGGCGTGGCAACCCGAACAGGAAACCGACCCGGTATAAGCCACCCCCGGAGCAGTGTTCTGATACACGACAGGCTTGTGGTCTTTGCCCCAGACAGACCCGCAGACCGCTAGAAGCACGAGAATTGAGCCCGGTACTAGTCAACTACTTGTCACTCTCACGGCCTCGCTTCAGAGCTCGGAAGTCTTGACTTCGCTTCCGCAAAATGTGCTGTTTTTGCTCCATTCAGACTCTAATTTGTGCTAAATAGCATGCAAAACGCGCATAATTTGCAGCACTCAAAAAAGTGATGTGCTTTGTTTTCAGGTACTTCTTAGCTTCGTTCCCACTATTTTTCATTTTTTGTAGTTCCCTACATTCCCCCATAGCTGGGACCCTTTCGCGTTCCCTTGCGCCTCAGCGCTCGCCAGCGACAATGTGTCCAAAACAAGACCATCATGGTAGGCTATCACAGAGGTCGAAGGTTGTCAAGCGAAAAATGCGAGAAGCGACTACTTGTCCTGCTCGCCGCCCCCATCCATGGCCACACTCAAGATCCCCTCGGCACGAGGCGCCAGGCCACCGTACTCAGCCCGAATCGCCTGGGCACCAAGTGGCGCCGTCGACTCACGCACGCGCAATTCCGCCTTGAGGACTCTGCACTTTCTCGCGCCACTCTCGGCACGCTGATCCGAACCCATGAGCGTTTCGATCAGCATTTCAGCAGCCACCTCGCCCATTTGGTGTGACGGCTGGACAACGGTCGTCAGCCGGGGGTTTAAGAGTTCAGACCATTCAAAGTCGTCGAAGCCAACCACGCTCACGTCCTGGGGACACCTCAGCCCGAGATGCCTGAGAGCGCGCATCAGGCCCATGGTCATTCGATTATTGCAGGCAAAAACCGCGGTGGGCGGGTTCGGAACCTGCAACATCTCCAACGCCGCGCAATAGGCGGGTTCCGTCGCAAAAGAAGTGGAGCGAACGTACTCCAACGGAAGCATCAGATGTGCTTCCTGGAGCGCCTGCCGGAAGCCCGCCAGTCGTTGGACCCCGGTCAAGATGGTTTGCGGCCCGGCGATGACGCCGATCCGCTCATGGCCTAACTCAATCAAGTGGCAGGCGGCCTGAAAGCTGGCGAGGACATTGTCCACCAACACGACGCCGCCTCGGAATCCTCCGGGTTCACGGTCAAAGCAGACTATTGGGGGGCGCCGCCCAGGCAGCCTGCTCTCCACTAAGGTCTCTTCTGTGGAGGCCAGCAGAATGCCGTCTACGCGCCGGCGGACCAGCATGGCAAGCAACTCTCGCTCCTGAGAGGGGTCTTCATGCGAATCGCATAGCAGGACTGAGAAGCCGAGTTGCCGGGTCTTGGATTCAGCTCCAGCCAAAATGTCGTTGAAAAAAAAGTTGGAGACATCCGGAACGACCATGCCGATGGTAAACGTGCGGTTCACCCGGAGACTGCGCGCCACTTCGTTGGGGTGGTAGTCGAGAGTGGCCATCGCGTCCTCGACGCGTTGCGTCAACTCCGGGCTTACTCCCTCGCGTCCATTTACGATAGCTGAAACCGTAGTCACTGAGACGCCGGCAAGCCTTGCCACGTCGCGCATGGTATACGATGGAGACTTTTTCATGGATGTGCCACTCATCGCTACGATTGACCTCGTTAGAGCGCCAATCTCGAGCAACCTCGAAGCCTGCCGCTCGAACCCTGCACTGCGAGCAGTATATGCACTTCTGCACGGATGTCAATGGTTCCTTACGCAAGGCACACAAGTCTAATTAAGTCATTACATTTGAATATGTTAGGAGTATACCCAGAAATTCCTCCGTAACGTTACACTTTTTTCTTGACAATCTAATAGCTTTAGATTACAAGATTTAACCATCAGATAAGTTCTCTCTTCAATTGAGTATTGCGGGCTTGCGCGGGTTTTGGACAGACCGATTAAGGAGGCGACATGCAAGGGTCAAGTTCGTGGTCCCAGTCAAAGCGAGGGTCACTGCGATTTGGATTTGCCGTTGCCTGTCTTGCGCTGTTGGTTTTTCCCAGCGCGAGTTGGGCGCAACGTTCGGCAGCCTCAATCAACGGCACCGTGAAAGATCCTACGGGGGCCGTTATTCCGCAGGCGACCATAACCCTCATCAACACTCAAACCAACATTACCCAAACGGCGTTGACGAACGCCACAGGCGAGTATGTGATTCAAGACATCCTTCCGGGAAGCTATGTTTTGAAAGCTGCCAAAGAGGGATTTCAGACCGTCACTCAGCCTGCTATTACTTTGGAAGTAAACCAGACCACCACCTTCGACTTCACTTTGCCGGTAGGCGCGACTACGCAAACCGTCACGGTAGAGGCTGCGGCGGCGGCGCTAGAGACCTCGACGGCAGAAATCGGTTCGGTGGTGACGGTCAAGATGGTGAACGACCTCCCCTTGAATGGGAGAAACTTCACCCAACTGCTCGAACTGACCCCCGGCGTCAGCCCGATCAGCACGGCGCAGAACAGTGGAGGATGGGGCGGCCAACCGCTGGGCACCTACACCTTCCCCTCTGTTAACGGTCAGTCAAACCGCAGCAATCTCTTCTTGATGGATGGTGTTAACAACCAGGGCGAGTTCGAGAGCACCTACAACATCGCCCCCCAGATTGACGATATCGAGGAGTTCAAGGTCCAGTCCCACAACGATGAATCGCAGTTTGGCGGCGCCTTGGGTGGGATCGTCAACCTGGTAACGAAGGGCGGTACGAATTTGGTCCACGGCGATGCCTTCGACTTCCATCGCGATCGCGCGCTGGATGGCCGCGGCTTCTTCCTGCCTTCGGTTGAGCCGAAGCAAGCGTTCACGCAAAACCAGTTCGGTGGAACCTTTGCCGGCCCTGTCTACATCCCTCACGTCTACAACGGCAAGAACCGGACGTTCTATTACCTGTCGTACGAAGGGTTCCGCGACCATGCGGCCTCCGCGAGTTTGAATCGAGTGCCTACACCGGCGGAGCTGGGCGGCGATTTGAGCGATTTCAGCCAACAGATCTACAACCCGTTCAGCACGACCGTAGACCCCGCGCACCCAACCTATTCGCTGGTGTCGCCGTTCATGTGCGATGCGAGCGGCAATCCGGAGCCGGCCAGCGCCAGCGGCATCCAGGCGGCGGGAGGCGCTCCCTGCAACAAGATACCCACGAGCATGATCAGCAAGAGCTCCCTGGCTTACGCCACACAATGGCCGGCGCCCATCAACACGGGCTCCAAGGGGTTTAACGCGCTGGACACCTCGCCGTACATCCTCGACCAGGACGAGGGCAGCCTGCGCATTGACGAGACAGTAACGAGTCACGACAGCTTGTTCGTTCGCTACACCGCACTAAACCAGCCAGTCAAGGAGTCGGGTGGTTTCGTGGGGTTCAAGACCGGCGTGTTTTTCCACGCCGATAACGCGGCCATCACCTGGACCCACACCTTCGCAGGCAGCGCCGTGGCGGACTTCTCGTTTGGCCGCAATAACGCGGAATACATCAACCCTAACTACTACACGAACCTCCCGGCGAACTTCTTGCAGAACGTAGGTTTCTCGAACAGCTTTGCCATCGCAAGTTTCATCGGCGGGGCAAGTGCGGTGCCGAGTGTTAGTATTACGAATTTTCCGGGCGGCGGAACTAACGTCAGCACTACCCATATGTCCGACATCTACGAGTGGAAGGGTGACTTCTCGAAACTCTACGGGCGCCACACCTTCAAGATGGGCGCGGACATCGCCAGCAACAATGCCTCGGCGCTTTACGAGAACGTGAACGTGGGCTTCGCCAACGTCGAGACCTCGCAATCGTACACTTACGCCGGCAGCGCCAATCCGGGCGGCGTGGCTCTCGCCTCGTTCCTGCTCAATGTGCCTGACAGCGCGGGGCGGCGCAACGTGCATGAAACCGAACACGGTGGATGGATTGACGGCTTCTACTTCCAGGATATGTGGAAGGCCAGCGACAAGTTGACCGTCAACCTGGGCTTGCGTTATGACTTTAGCCTCATGCCCATCTATGGAAATGACAAAGAGAACACCGACACGACGGGCGACATTGACTTCAATAACGGAACCTACGTTATTCAGAAAGCGGTACCGGCTTGCAATCCGCCCTCCGTTATCGCGCCTTGCATCCCCGGTGGGACCTTGCCGGCCCATGTGGTGATCAATCCTCGCAGCGACCACAAGGTATTTGCCAATATGCTGGACAATTGGCAGCCTCGCACGGGCATCGCTTATCGCTTGAAGCCAGCGCTGGTGTTCCACGCGTCCTACGGGCGATTCTATGACGACTGGGCAGCCGTTACACAGACCGCCCAGAACACCGAAGGCTCCTGGCCGCAACTCGGGCAACTTCTGGCCAACAACCTGAACCACAATACGGTGCCCAACGTGAGCTTGACGAATCCGTTTGCGGGCGCTGCCGCGCCTGGTGTTCCGTCTGCTACTCCTTTCATCAGTCCCGGATTCGTCGAGTGGTACATGAACCCGCTGCAAAAGAACCCTTACTCCGACCAGTGGACGGTGGGATTCGAGCAGCAATTGGGAACTAACACCACGATAACGGCCAATTATGTGGGCTCCCATAGCAGCCGGATGGACGTGGGCGGCAACTGGAACGTCGCCAACGTGCCCGGGCCCGGTCCCGTTGACACACACCCCACCAGCGGGCCGGATGCGGGCGCCACTTGGACGCCCGATCCTCGCCAGCCTTATCCGTACATCCCTCCCACCTTCTATGACCGGGATAATGGCTTTGCGAACTACAACGCCTTCCAGTTCTCCATGAACCACAAGACCGGGAAGGGACTCTCCTATCTCATCTCCTACACCTACTCGAAGGTCATCAATACTGGGACCGACGGGTGGTACGGGGCGGACGGGGGAGCCCCTCAACAGCCCTACAACCTGAATGGAGATAAATCCGTGGCGGGCTTTGACCTCACCCACATCTTCTCCTTCAGTTGGGTTTACCAACTGCCCTTCGGCAGGGGGATGCGTTTCAGCACGGGAAGCAAAGCAGTCGATTACGTGGTTGGCAACTGGCAGTTCAATGGGCTTATGTTCCTCTCCAGCGGCCAGCCGTACAATATCAACTCCAGCGGCGATATATCCAACACCGGCAATATCGAAGAGCGTGCTAACCGTTTGCAGGGAGTGGCGACCACGGCGAACCCGGGGAGCCCGGGATCGGAGGGCTATGCCGTCAACTGGCTGAACAAGGCTGCCTTTACCCCCGCCACGACCTATACGTACGGCACGGAAGGACGAAATGATCTCCGGGAGGACTGGCCGAGAAACTTCGACCTCTCCATGTTCCGGTCGTTCCCGGTCAGCGAGGCCAAGCGTCTGGAATTCAGGGCGGAGTTCTTCAACGCCTGGAACACTCCGCGCTTCGGACAGCCGGACAACACGGTTGGCGACCAATACTTTGGCCAAATCAACTACACCGCCAACAGTCCGCGAATCATTCAGCTTGCCTTGAAGTTCTATTTCTAAGCCTCTAGACTGTAGGTCTAGAGGCGAACGAGCAGCGCGGGCCCCGGAATCCGGGGTCCGCGGCTTCTTACAAGGCGAGCTATCGGACCATGAGTTTTCAACGGGAGGTGCGGCGTGTGATCGGGATTGGCGCCCGCGCCTCCCGTTTTTTTTCTGCTCCCGCCATTTGGACATGGTTTGTGGGGGCGGCCCTTGTGGTCGCGCCGGCTCGCGGGCTGCCACAAGGCACGCCCCTCCCGGACTCCTGCCTGAAGGAACCGGGAGCATCGACCCAAATACGCAACTTCCTCCAAACGCTTGAAACCCATCCCACCGCGGAAGCCTTTAACACCGTGGGCGCCCTGTGGGCGCAGGACAAGAAGTATAACTGCGCCATCGCCGCCTTTGACGCTGCCTTGCGCCTCGATCCCACCGTCTGGGGAGCACGCTACAACAAGGGCTTGGCGCTCATCTCGGATCAGAACTACGAGCAGGCTGTTAAGGAATTGCATCTGGCGGTGAAAGAGAAACCCGGCTCATTCGCTGCGCACAATGCCTTGGGGCGTGCCCTGCGATCTCTCGGCCAGCTTGCCGAGGCGACGGAGGAGTTCAAGAAAGCACTAGGCTTGAACCCCCGCTTCGTCGATGCCTCGCTTAACCTGGCGGACATCGCGCTCGACCAGAAGCGCTTCGTGGCGGCCGCTTATTACGTCCAGCAGGCGCTGGCCAAGTCCCCTCCCCAACCATTCTCTGACCGCCTCGAAATGGACCTGGCCTTGGCCTACTCCGGAAATCAGGAATACGAAAAGGCCGCCGGCGTGTTTAAGAAGCTGGTCGCTGCCCATCCGGACTCGGGCGAGTTGCATTTCGATCTCGCCAACACTTATGCCCACTACAACGAATGGGACCCGGCGGCTGCGGAATACAAACAGGCTCTGCGGCTCGACCCGAAAAACGATGCCGCGCGGCTGTCGCTGGCGAAGGCTTACATCAACCTCAATCAGGTGAGCGAGGCCTTGCCCTATTTGCGCGACTACGTCCGCAACCAACCACGCGATCCGGAGGGATACGAGACCGAAGGAGAGGTTCGTCGCAAGCTGGGGCAATTTGGCGAGGCCGTTGCCGCTCTCCGCAAAGCCGTGGCGATGAATCCGCAGAGCTACCCGGCGCATTACAACCTTGGCTTTTGCCTGGCGCGCCTGGGGCAAACCGAGGAAGGCATTGAGCAGCTCAAGGAGGCTGCAAAGATCAAGCCTGAAGCCTCGGAGCCGGCTTATGAGCTGGGCCTGCTACTGTCGAAAAAGGAGGGAGCCAAAGCGGGCCAGGGCGAGTTCGACAAATTCCAGCAAGTGAAGCAGGAAAACCAGCGCAATTATCGCGCCGACACCCTCAACGAGCAGGGCAACAAAGCCATGCGCGAAGGCCGCTGGCGCGATGCGGTGGAGGATTACAACGAGGCTCTACGGCTGAACTCGGGAGATGCGCCGTACTACTTCAACGTGTCCTTGGCTTACGCGAAGCTTGGCGACCGTGCCGCAGAGGAAGCGGCGCTCGCCAAGGCGGTCCAGGTGGACCCCAAGCTGGCTAAGGCCCACAACCAACTCGGCCTGCGCTTCATGGAAGATGAAAAGCTGGCCGATGCCGAGAAGGAACTCGCGGCCGCCCTGGAGGTCAATCCGCATTATGCGGAGGCGGAGAGCAATCTTGGTGTACTCTATGCGCGGCAGGGGAAGAATAGTGCGGCGGAGGAGTTGTTCCAAAAGGCGCAGGAAGACGATCCGCAGTACGCACAGGCGTTCGTAAACCTCGGGCTGGTGCTGGGCAGCGAGGGAAAGCTGAGGCAGGCCGCGCAACAGTTTCAGGCCGCACTTAAACTCTCTCCGGATAATCCGACCATTTACACAGACCTGGGGATGACGGAAGGCAAGTTGGGCCACGGGAAGGAAGCGGTCGAGATCTTCCGCAAGGTGGTCCAACTCCAGCCTGCCTCTGCCAACGCGCACTTGAATTTGGGCATTGCCCTTGCCGATCACTATGACCTGCAAGGCGCCCTCGAGCAGTTTTCGGAAGCCGCGCGACTCGACCCCGGTTCTGCGGCTGCACATTGCAACAAGGGTCGAGCCCTTTACGATCTTGGCAAGCATGAGGAGGCGCGGGTTGAACTCCAGAAGGCCTGCTCGATCAACCCGAATTATCCGGAAGCCCTCTACTTGTTGGCACAAGCCGAAAGACGGCTTGGGGAGACGCAGAAATCGGTTGATTTCCTGGAGCGCCTCGTGAAGCTAACACCTGGCAATCCCGACGCCCAGGCGCTCCTGGGGCAGAATCTCCTGCGCCTGGGCAAGACGGACGAAGCCATTGAACACTTGCAGCTTGCCGTCAAGTCAGACCCCAACAATACGCAGGCGCTGTATAACCTGGCCGACCAGTTGGCCAAGTCGGGGAGGCCGGAAGCGAAAGAGTACATGACGCGCTTCAATGAGCTCGAGAAGCAGCGGCAGCTCACTGACCGCGTTCAGAAATTGGGCAACTTCGGCCTGGAAGCCGCGAGCGCCCGCAACTGGACCCAGGCTCTCGAAGACCTGAAGCAGGCGCTGGAACTCTGCGGCAATTGCTGTTTCGGCGCAGACCTGCACCGCAACCTGGGATTGGTTTACTTGCGCACAGGTGACACGCCGGGCGGGACGCGGGAATTGGAACTCGCGCTGAAGCTCAATCCCGACGATGATGACGCCCGAAAGGCGCTGGAAGCGATTGGTTCGGTTAAGGTGAACTAGCAGGCACGATGAGCGGCTCCGCCGCCCGCTTTGCGGAAAGGCTTCGCCTTTCCCTCGGGTTTCTACATTTCACCTGAGTCCCTTACCGTGGCGCCTCACCGCGCCGACCGTTGTGGGCAGGTCGGCTGCTGAGCCCCAAAGGGGCGATCTAACGAAGCCCAGGCCAACGGCCTGGGTCAGCGATGTGGGCCCGTTTAGATTGGGTCAGCCCTGAAAGGGCGGAATAGTGTAGTTCCCATGCCGCAACCTTTGTCCCAACTGTACGCCCATCTCGCCTTCAGCACCAAGCATCGCGAACCCATGCGCCGGGGGTGTATTTCGCCCCTACAGGGCTTCGAGTTTGAAGGTGCGACGTTGACCCAGGCCGTTGGCCTGGGCTGTGATAGATCGCCCCTTTGGGGCTTAAGACAGACACGTTTTCATTTCGATACGAGGAGGCATTCATAATGAGAAGCACGCGCCGGGAGTTCATGGGGTTGGCGGTTGCGGCAGCACTGGCCCCGGCCAAGGTTTTGGCAAGCGACGCCGGCACTCTTTCATTCACGCCGGATTTGGAATCCTTCAAGCAGTACCACGCACCGGAATGGTTTCGTGACGCCAAGCTGGGATTCTGGGCTTGCTGGGGACCCGAAGCCGTCCCCGAGATGGGTGACTGGTACGCGCGGCAGATGTACATTGAAGGGCACCCCCAGTATGAGGACCACCTCAAGCGCTATGGTCATCCTTCGAAATTCGGCTACAAAGACATCGTTCCTCTGTGGAAAGGCGAGAACTGGGAGCCGGACCGGCTGATGCGGCTATACAAGAAGAGTGGAGCGAAATACTTTTGCGCGATTGCCCAGCACCACGACAACATCGATTGCTGGAACTCCAAGTTTCATCGCTGGAACTCCGTGAACATGGGGCCGAAGCGGGACGTGATCGGTTTGTGGCGCGAGGCAGCGCGCAAGCAGGAACTCCGCTTCGGTGTCACCGAACACCTCGCGGCAAGCTGGAACTGGTACGGGGTTACAAAGCTGTGCGATAAGAAGGGCCCCATGGCGGGCGTGCCGTACGATGGGGTCAACCCCCAATTCTTCGATCTTTACCACTCCGGCAACGAGAAGTCGAAGGTGGAGTGGTGGTACCGCAACGCGCCGGATGCGTGGAAGCAGGAATGGTTCAATCGCATCAAGGATTTGGTGGATAGCTATCAACCCGACCTGCTTTACAGTGACGGCAGCCTTCCCTTCGGCGAGTACGGCCGCAAGCTGCTGGCCCACTTCTACAACTCCAACCTCCAGCAGCATGGTGGGAAACTCGAAGCTGTTTACAACTGCAAGTTCAACGATGACGGAGGGGAATATACCGAGGGCATGTGTGTTCAGGACCTGGAGCGAGGAGTGCAACAAGGGATAAAGGCCGAGGTGTGGCAGACGGATACCTGCGTGGGTGATTGGTATTACAAACGCGATATTCAATACAAGACTCCGGCCAAGGTGATTCGGATGCTGGTGGATATAGTAAGCAAGAACGGCAACCTGCTGCTGAATTTCCCGGTGCGCGGCGACGGCACTTTAGATGCGCAAGAGGAGAGTATCCTGGCGTCCTTGGCAGAGTGGATTTCAATTAATGGCGAAGCGATCTACGGCACGCGCCCCTGGAAGGTGTACGGAGAAGGAGCCGGCAGCGTCTCCAGTGGAAACTTCAACGAAGATAAACTGCGTTACACGGCTGAGGATATTCGCTTCACCACGAAGGAAGGAAACCTCTACGCCATCGCCCTGGGATGGCCGGAGACTGGAAAGCTGACGGTGCGCTCGCTGATGGGAGCTAAGCTGCACTCGGTTCGATTACTGGGGTTCGAGGACCCGCTGAAGTGGAGCGGGGGCCCGGAAGGGCTCGTTGTAGATTTCCCGAAAGAGCAGCGGGGCGAGCACGCTTTCGCCCTGCGCATTGAAGGTGGCGTGTAAACGTGGAAGGTCGGCGCAGCACGAACCACTTCGATTTCGAAAAAGGAGGATTAAGCATGTCAGCAAACAAGATTTCCCGGCGGGACTCTCTTTTTCTGATGGGTACGGGGGCTGCCGTTGCCGCAACTGCGTTCAACACGAGCTGCGGCAAGCCAGAAGCCCCCGCGCCGAAACCAGCCCAGACTGAGGCGGAAAGCCCTGAGGTCAAGGCTGATCGCGAGCGGCGCATGAAGTGGTGGCACGATGCCAAATTCGGCATGTTTATTCATTGGGGCCTTTACAGCACGATAGGTCATCACGAGTGGGCCATGGAGATGGAGGGCATCCCGGTGCCCCAATACGAACAGCTCGCCAAGATTTTCAAGCCGCAGCCCAATGCGGCGCGGGCCTGGGCCAAGCTGGCCAAGCAAGCCGGCCAGAAGTATATGGTGATGACCACCAAGCACCACGAAGGCTTCTGCAATTGGGACACGAAACTCACCAACTATTGCGCGCCCAAACAGGGACCGGGCCGCGACCTGGTGGCGGAATACGTAGAAGCCGCCCGCGCCGAGGGACTGCGCGTCGGCTTCTATTACTCGCTGATGGATTGGCACCATCCGGACGGCGCACGCTGCGCCACCGACGAGGCGGCGCGACAACGCTTCGTCGAATACACGCACGGGTTGATCCGGGAACTGCTGACCAACTACGGGAAGATCGACGTTCTCTGGTACGACGTGGATTGGCCTCTCAACGCCGAGCAGTGGGAGTCGAAGAAGATGAATGAGATGGTGTTCAAGCTTCAGCCGGACATCATCGTCAACAACCGGAATGGCCTGCCCGGAGACTTCTCGACACCCGAGCAGACGATTAGGGCCGAACGCGGAGGGCGCGCCTGGGAATCTTGCATGACCATGAACAATAGCTGGGGCTACACTCCGGCCGACGACGACTGGAAAAGCGCGAAGACCGTCGTTCGCAACCTCGTGACCTGCGCGCGGGGCGGGGGCAACTACCTTTTGAACATCGGCCCCAAACCGGACGGGTCTGTGCCGGAGCAGTCAGTCAGTGTCCTAACCGAAGTTGGCCATTGGATGGACAAGAACGGGCCAACCATTTACGAATCGGAACCGTGCAGCGCGCATGGCCACACCTTCGCCGGATATACCCGCAAGGGCAACACGCTTTACATCCACGTTCACTTCTGGCCGGCCCAAACGATAGGAACCCAGGCCCTGGAGTTTTACAAACCGCCCACGGTGGTGGCGATCGGCGGCATGCGCAGCAAGGTGAAAGCAGCGCGCCTGTATGCCTCAGGCAAGAAGGTGGACTTCGTGCAGGACGACATCTCGGTGCGCTTCACGGGACTTCCGCACGATGCGCCAGACCATCCTGTTACCGTGATCGAAGCGGAGTGCGAGTCAGAGCCGGCAATCGACACTACGAATGTGCGTAAGAACCGCCCGAGGGCTGGGGTGGGCGTCGGGCAAACGCCCTGAACGCCTGTTGGGGACCAGCTCGGAAGCAACGTCCCTCTCCCATGGGGAGAGGGTGTCCGACGGCGGCGCTTTCTTCAGCCGTCGCCGGACGGGTGAGGGGTTTCTTCCCTGATTGGCCGCCGTGTTCTGCTTTGTGCAACCGTTCCCCTTGATTCGGTTTGCGACGAACGGAAGAACGCTGGCGTAACGACCTGAAAGACCCCTCACCCGTCACGCTCCGGTTGGTGAGAGCGCCGGAACGTGACACCCTCTCCCCGTGGGAGAGGGCAGTATCAGCGATCCTTTTGCGAGTGGAAATATGAGATACGACATGTTTATACGATTAATAATGTGGTTGTGTGTTGCCGCCATGCTACTTACAACTGCGGACCTCCAAATCCGAGGCCCGCGCCACCTGTTCGCGCAGTCCGGATCCGCGGCCCAACAGCAGCCCGAGTTGAACCGCGCGCCGTGGTACAAGCCGCCGCAACTCTTCGTCATGACGGGCTTCATCGCCAACACTACAACGGGCGTCTGGGGGCCGGAATACATCGTGAATGGCGCCTGGACTCCGGCTAAGCAGGAAGCGGCGCTGCGGGCCTGGGAAAAATCCTTGGGCGACAGCTATGACGCCGAGAAGACCATTCAGGAGTTTCAGGATGCCGGCGCGACGGGCGTGATCTTCTATGACAAGTGGCACGATGGGCTGGTGAATCACGACACGCACCTAACCGATTTCAAGACGCACCGCGACTTTCTGAAGCCCACGCTGGCCGCGCTTCGCGAGCACAACATGGCCGCCGTGGTCTATTACTCCGTGGGGCTGGACAACAACCCGGAAGCGAAGTTCCGGGACTGGACTTGCCTGGACGCCCAAGGCAAACCCCTGGGGCTCGCCTTTGCGACGGAGTGGAAGTCGTTCCACTCACCTTACCGCCAGTACGTTATTGATCAGTTGAGGGAAATTTTGAAAGAGGACGGCCCGGTGGACGGCTTCTGGCTCGACCTCTACACGCAGCCGAACCCGATCTCCTACGACCCGTTTACACTTCGCAAATTCAGAGACCGATACCACATCGCGGCCAGCCAAGCATCGCCAAGGCAGTTTTCTGAGTTCGATCGGGCCACGCTCCGGGACTTCCTGCTGGAGATTCGACAGAAGCTCGAGGCCATTCAGCCGGGCCTCAGTTTCACGTTCAACGGCGCGGGAATGGCGGATGTGGTCGAGCCCGCACGGGCGCGGCAACTAGATTCGGCCGTTGACTGGTTCTCGGTCGAAGGCCACACCTGGCCCAACATCGACAGGTCATCGCGCATCATGCATGCCGCAGACCGGCCATGGGAGGAAGGGATCTTGATCAGTTCCTCCTGGTACGTCCCTCCCAGCGACGATGCCCCTGCGCCGGTGGAATCCCCATCGGAAGCGGTGGACCTGGCAGCGGCCACCTGGATTCAGGGCGGCAATGCTTACGCGGCGATCACACCGGGCCATGCGGGTGTCTACGATCCGCACGGCGACCTGGCTCTGCTGCGAGCCATGGGGAGTTGGCTGAAAGATAATCGCCCCTGGCTGGTGGACGCGCGACCCTATGCCGAGATCGGCATCTTGACGGGCCACCCTGCCGATGACGTTGAACACATCCCCGACATGGGCGAACTATGGAAAGCATCTCACGGCTTCAGCCGGGCGGAGGCGGACGCCGATCCTGGCCGCGATACTTCCCGTTATCTGCGCAACCTGGGGTACATCACGGAGCGGGTGGGAGGAACATTTTCCCCGCGTCACTTCGACCTTGGCTCATATCGAATGCTGCTCTTGCCCGAGACGGCCCTCCTGAGCGACACCGACCTAGGAGAGATTAAGGAATACGTCAGGAATGGCGGCACGCTGCTCAGCTTCGGCCATGCCTCGCTGTTCGACCAGGAAGGGCGCCTGAAGAGCAATTTCGCCCTGGCCGATCTCTTCGGGTGCGAATACACGGGGACTTTAGCAGGTTATAAACGGCTGGCGTTCTCGCCCGGATCGGGACTGGCGGCGACGCTCCCGCTGTACCCTGGGGCACTGGCGGTAAAGCCCACGACCGGAAAGGTCCTGGCCCAATGGGAGTACGCCGGCGATTCTCCCGCCATCCTGGAAAACACTTACGGACGGGGACGCGTGATTTATGTGAGCGCGGAAGAACTCGCGTTCGGCGAGGGCAGCGCACTGCTGAGCGAACTCACTGCCCGCCTGATCGGCCCACCGGCTTTTGAGGTCCACGGCTCGCGCCGTTACGCTCTGCTGGTGAACCGCAAGGGCGACGACCTTTTGTGCTATCTGCTCAACCGGGATACCGCGCCCGCCCCCTACACCCAGGGGCGCCTGCTCAAGCACTCTAGCCTACCGCAGCTCGAGACGCCCGAGCCGGTCCGCCTCACCGTACGCACCGGCCAACTGGGCGACTTCGGATCGGCAGAGTTGGTTCCCTCCGGCCAGGTGTGGATGAGCCGGCAGAAGGATTCAATCGAATTGAACTTCGATGCTGCACCGTCCGTAACCACGGTGCGGCTCAGCCCGCTGACGGTCACCCGGAAACCATGAAAATTACCCGATGGCGGACGGATGTGGTGCGGGCGTCCCGCCCGCTCTGGCACGGGCATCCTGCCCGTGCGCGGGAGCGGGACGCTCCCGCGACCGCGGGCGAGACGCCCGCGCCACGATTTCCAGAGCGGATATGCCGAGTGGGCTACCCCTCCAAAACGAAAACCGAGTGGACATCAACCGTGGGAAGTTCGATCTCCACCGAGTCTCCACGCTTGTTCATTTTGAGCGCTCGCGTCGTAGGATGAATCTGTCTGGCAGCGGCGGGCTTGAAGAACGATGCGTCGATGAACAGCGTCCCCCCCTTCAGCGGATTTACATCGCCGTGCAAAAGAGGAACGGTCCTGTTGATCTGGTGCACCACGAGCATGTTCTGGCCGCGCTTTTTGTAGAACGTGCTGCCCACGCCACGGCGGTTCGTCAGGTCAACGCGCAGCGGGGGATTCTTCAGGTTTGATTGCAGCAACTGACGATGAAACTCCAGCGGCCACTGGTAATCGTTGTTGATCATGCCATACAGATCGAAGCTCGCATAAATAACCTTGCCTTTTCCGTGCGCTCGCTCCAGGAGAGCGGGAAATTCCGTGGTTTTTGCCGGCGGGGGCGGTTCCCAGTTCACCCAGCACTGCTCGTTCTCATCCGCATCTTTACACCATACGGTGGAAGGCAGAATGTGGGTTGCAAGAACCTTGGTTCCGGGCCGCACCTTGACCGCCACGAACGGCGCACGGACCACCAGGGTGGTGTCCGGCAGATTTTTCCAGATCGAGTCGCCGCTGCAGTGAAGATAGCTTCCCCACAGGTTGTTTTTGTAAGTGTCGAAGACCTTTTCGAAGTCGCATCCCACGAGGTCAGCCAGCGCGAAGTTCGCGCGGACCTGCCCGTCGGCGTCCCTGGTGCCGGTTTGGCCGGTGACGATGAGCAAGCCACCCGATTCGACGTACCGTCCGAACGCTTCTGCGTCGCTCGAGGACAAACAGATGACTTCCGGCAGTACCACGGCCTGGTAATCCGCGAGACGCTCCAGACTCCAATCCGGCAGGATGTCGGAAGGAAATTGCGAATACGTGGCGGCCTCCATGGCGCCGCGAAGAACCCCTCGAACATTGGAGCGGCAGTGGAAGCGTGTGTTGGCGCTGAATAAGACGGCCACGCAGGGCACGGAGTCACGATCCGTCAAGTAGGGTTGAATCTTCTCCATATCCTTGTAGCCGGCGCCCATCTCGCGAAACCACAGCGAATCCAGAACTCCATCCTGCCGCATGGTCTCCGAGTACATGAAAGCCCGGCAACCCTGGGCCGCGATCATGGCGCTCTCAACCTGGAATACGGAAGCCGGCGAGGGATCGTAGACCCATGCGACCAGGCCGGGGCCGATCTGCGGCAGCTTACCGGTGCCCCGCGCGAACATGGCGGAATGATAGTCGCCCGCGAAGGGCTCGGCAAAGGTGTAGTCGAGCAGGTCCATCATTTCCTTGCGGAAGTCCAGGTGGCCGCCATTGACGGTGATGGCAGCTTTTGAACCGAGTCCCCGCACGGTGGCGATGGCATCCTTCACGAAGCCGAGCTGGGTGGTCTGGTAGAGGAACTCGTCCGTCTCGCGCCAGTCGCGGTCTGCGGCGGGGCCGCGCGGGATTTCGTGGCCGTAACGCGACCGATAAAGTTCTGAACACGATGTGCAATAGCAGAGCGGCTGGCCCACGATGTCGAGGAAAATACCGTCGGGATGGTAACCCTTTACGATTTCAGTCAACTGCTCGAGGACGTATTTTCGGTAAGGCGTGTTGATACACGCCCAGTGAAATTGCCCCTGGGAGTGCGGCACATCTCCCGGCTCGACGCGGCGGTTCTTGCCGTTTTCGTCCAGGAGCGCCCACTCCGGGTGATTCAGGACCGCCCAATCGTCGAACCCGATGCAGTAATAGGCATGGAAGGCAATTCCCTTTTGGCGGAGGCGGTCGCTGAACGCCTTCACAAAATCAACTTTCAGGCCGGGATGCATGTGCCCTATCTTGGTTGGGTAGTAGGCTTCCCCATGATGCCCTTTGCAGAAAACCCAGACGTGATCCAGGTCCGCTTGCTCGTAGAGCCGGAACCATTGGTCAGGGTCGAAGTTCTGGTAGGTGATGGCAGGGGGATCCGGTGAATGGTGATCCACGATATAGCCGCGGAACTGATTCTCCAGGCTGGGCGGCGCGGGGGTTGCGGACGCCCCGCTCTCGGTCGCGGCATAGGCAGTGGACTCGCCCCCGGACTCGGTGCGCTGCCGCAAGAAAGCAGCAGACCCCCAAAGCGTTAACAATGTCGAATTGAAGACTCTACGATCCATGGCCTTTCCTCCCGCGGAAGCATGATCTCGATGAGCATGCTCCCTCTTTGAAAATGCTGGTCCATCATTGCGTGTAGGGGCGGTTCGCGAACCGCCCCTTCGAGTTCAGAAAATGAACGGCAGGACTCGCGCGGTGCGCCGGGCGTATTCCGCATATTCAGGATACATCTCGCGGAGGAGACGCTCTTCCCCGACCATGCGGACGCCCAGCAAAGCGCTGGCCAGCAAGCCAACGAGAATGGAACTTCCTGAAGGGTGCGCCGCAATGCCCGCCCAAACGAAATACAGAACCGCTGAATAGATCGGGTGGCGAAGCCACCGGTACGGCCCGCGAGTGACGAGTCCGCCCGAGGTGGGGTTGGCCGCCGCATGGAAACTCCGCAGGCCGAAGGTCAGGCGCGCCCAGATCATCAGCAGAACCGCCAGGACTTGAATGCCAATCGTCACCGGTCCTGCGCCCAGCAGGACCTTCTGGAAAGCCAGCCAAACCAGGCACACCGCCGCTCCCAGGAATGCGATAACCGAGACGTACTTTAGACTCATCGACGGTCCAAACCCCCTTCCGGCGGCGACTACCGTGCCGAATTCTATCACGGGCTTGCAACACCGCGTTCTTTTCCGTTCGCTTTCTTTATCGCGAGCGGCGAGTAGATAGTTTAGTATGTATGCGCCTCGACTAAGATGGTAGTACTCAATGACGGAAATCGCCGTTATAAGGGGCACTTTGGAAGGGCGGGGCTTCAGCCCCGCCGCCTCGGGGAACTCGACGGGTTGGGCCTTTAGGCCCTGAAGCCACGCTGCCTCAGGGGCTAGAGCCCCGCCCTTCCCGGCACTTCGAAATAGGACACGGACTTTCGTCAGCAAGTACTGGAGCGAATCGTCGCATCCATGAAGAACGAAGTATACGCCACGTCAAGTCTCCCAACCAACCAGACCGGAGCCAGCCTATGAAAACCATTCCAGCAAAGCGCCCCACGGCGAAAATACGAGCCACCATGTTCGCGTTGTCAGCAACGCTCGTGGCGTGCACTCAACTGCCGGCTGCGCCTCCCCAAGCTGGCGGCGGCGCGGCGGTTTACCCAGTGAAGGTCAGCTCGAACGGCCGCTATCTGGTCGACCAGAAGAATGTGCCCTTCCTGATCGCTGGTGATACGCCGCAAGGATTAATGGGACGCTTAACCGAAGCCCAGGCCGAATTCTACTTTGCCGACCGGCAGGCGCGCGGATTTAATACGCTGGGGTGGATTGACGTGGCCTGCGCCGGCTCGGACTATCGCGACAACAAAGCAGGAAGCACGCCGGATGGCATTCGGCCCTTCACCGGATTCGTTTCCGGCGGGAACGATTTCGAGCATTACGATTTGACCAAGCCCAACGAGGCCTACTTCGCCCGGCTCGACCACGTGGTCACGCTTGCTGCCAAGCACGGCCTGCTGGTCTTCATCGATCCCATCGAGACGATCGGGTGGCTTCCCACGCTGCGCAACAACGGGCTTGCTTCGGCCTACTCCTACGGACAGTATCTCGGCCGGCGCTACAAGCGTTTTGCGAACGGCGCCTGGTTGAACGGCAATGACTTCAATAGCTGGAAGGATCCCCAGGATGACGCCTTGGTTCAGGCTGTGGCCAAAGGAATCAAATTGGTAGACCCGGCGCACCTACAATCCGTCGAACTCAACGTGTGCACAAGTTCATCCCTGGATGATCCCACCTGGGCGCCGCTGATTGCTCTGAACGGCACCTATACGTACTCGCCGACATACATGCAGATGCTGCACAGCTACAATCAGACTCCAGTGATGCCGACCTATCTGCTCGAGGCACACTACGATTGGGAGGACGTGGGCAAGCCGCCGGATTTTGGGACGCCCTCGGTACTCCGGCGCGAAGAGTATTGGACCATGCTGACCGGCGGAACAGGGCAATTCTACGGCAACAAATACACCTGGAGCTTCGCTCCCGGTTGGGAGTCGCATATCGATACGGTGGGGGTAACCCAGCTTACGATCTGGAAGACGTTCTTCTCTTCCCTGCCCTGGCAGGACCTGGTCCCGGACCAGGACCACACGCTGGTGACCAGCGGTCTGGGAACCTACGGCACTCTCGACACGCGCGTCAGCCAGAGCGATTATTGCACGGCCGCCAAGACTCCTGACGGCTCCTACGTCATCGCCTACCTGCCCACGGCGCGGACGATCACGGTGAATATGGCAAGATTGAAGGCGCCTGCCCATGCCGCGTGGTTCGACCCCACGAATGGGGCGTATACAAAGATTCCCGGAGCGCCGATTGCCAACGCTGGGACCCGGCAATTCACGCCCCCCGGCAAAAACCACGAGGGAGCCGACGACTGGGTGCTGGTGCTGGATGCATTGGGATCATCACACCGTTAGGTCGAACGTCGGACTCAATTCGCCCCCTTGACAGGTATCGGCACGTCTTGTAAAATGCGTACACAGGTGAACACACATGGGACTGCTTAAGGTCGGTATCCGTGAGTTTCGCGAGAATCTTGCCAACTACTTGTTGCAGAGTGACAAGCCGGTTGCGATTACGCGGCACGGCGACACCGTGGGTTATTACCTCCCGGCGCGCCGGAAGCGATCTGATGCTGAGCGGGCGCAGTTGAAAGAGGCGGCTGCCCGGCTGCAGGAAATGCTGCTGGGCGAAGGCATCACCGAAGATGAAATCATCGCGGACTTCAAGCGCTGGCGCGCCCAAGGGCGTAAATGAACCCACAGAAAGGGCTAGTGCTTGATGCCAATATCCTTATGCGCGCCGTCCTGGGCCGGCGCGTTCGTGAATTGCTTGAAGTGTATGAGGATGCCGCGAGCTTTTATAGCCCGGATGTCTGTTTCGCCGACGCCCGCCGTTACTTGGAAAAGGAACTGCAAAAGCGGGGCCGCGATACCGCTACTGGACTTGCGGCGCTCGATAAGCTAAGCGGAACAGTCCAAGTGGTTGACCGAACCCTCTACGGGGATTTTGAGCAACTGGCGAGAGAGCGCATCGAAATTCGTGATCCAGACGATTGGCCCGTCGTGGCGGTGGCGTTACTCTTGGACTTGCCAATTTGGACGGAGGACCAGGACCTTTTCGGCAGCGGTGTCGCGACCTGGACGACAGACCGGGTAGAACTGTTCTTGCGGTAGCGTTTCGACACGTTACGATGTAGCCTATGGCGAGTAGAGAATCGGTACAACCTGGAAAAGGGTACCGGACACCCTTTCCCGGAGCAAGCCCCACACCCCGCCTTCGGCGCCCCTCTCCCCGCCTGCGGGGAGAGGGGGAAGGGGGTGAGAGGGCTATATATCTAGGAGGGGAGGAAAAGAGTAAAAGGGTACCTGACACCCTTACTCCCACCTTACTCCTACTGACACCCTTACTCCTACTGCGTATGCAACGCAATCCCAGGTGCCTATTTTGCGATAACGATGCGGAAGAGCGCGAACACTTGTGGCCCGACTGGGTAGTCAAGCTTATCCAGAAAAGAAAATCTGACAGAGTTAAGGTCAGAGGGCATATAGATGGCAAACCTCACAATTATGTTTCAAAGATTGGCGCAACCTCGAAGTGTGTTTGCCGAGAATGCAACGGCGGTTGGATGAGCAGACTTGAGACCTCGGCACAACACATAGTTGGGCCATTAATTTGTGATCTCTCAATCCGACTTGATGAGAAACAACAGGGAATAATCTCTCGATGGGCATTCAAAACTTCAATGGTCATGGAATCTATGGCGAGGACTCAGGAGGGTCCGTTTTATTCAGACGAAGAATGCCAACAATTACGCGTAAGCTCATCGCTTCCTTTTCGGAGCCTCATCTGGCTCGGCAGATATGGAGGCCGTCACGAAACAGCAGTTATTGGAACGGGCATCTGGAACGATGTACCCAACAAGCCTGGAACGATTCATGGATATGTGAGTACGATTGTCGCTGGGAAGCTTGCCATTCAACTTCTCACTTTTCATGTCCCCGAGCCATACAGTGACAGAGCCGTCCCGATTCAGCCACGCCCCGGACCCTGGACGGAGTGCCTTATTGGTATTCACCCTTTTAGAATTGGGCTTTCTTGGCCTCCACCGCTGACCATCAGCAACACTGGCAGAGTCGGTCTTGATGCGCTTGCTAACAGATGGTCGGCTGGCGTTTATCCGCCTAGAGTTTACCCCCCTGCGGAAATCTAAAAGGAAAACCGGTACCTGACACGTTTCTCACCCTGGCACCTCCCGCTTGACACGGGTACTATAATCTCTCCACTGAGAGGTGGCACATATGGCGGACGAGGTTCGTGTATGGGAAGTCGGTAAAGATGATGGTCTGACGGAAATTGGCCGCACCACGTTGGACCTCGAACAGCGAATCGAGAACTGGATCGCGCGGGACATTTCCGTGCTCGACCCGAAGCTGCTAGTCATCGGCAAACAAGTGCCGACAGCGTTCGGAAAGTTTATAGACCTACTGTGTATCAACGCGACTGGCGACCTAGTAATTGTTGAACTCAAGCGGGACAAGACTTCACGCGAAGTTGTCGCACAGGCCCTCGACTATGCTTCATGGGTCAAAGATTTGAGCGCCGAAAAGATTCGTGAGATTGCCGCATCATACCTCAAGGAAACAGACTTAGAATCTGCCTTTAGAGATAAGTTTAACGCAGACCTTCCGGAGGTGATTAACGACCGGCACGCCATGCGCGTCGCCGCTTCCGAAATTGACGATAGCACCGAACGCATCATTCGTTATCTTTCTGAGAGCTACGGTCTAGACATCAATGCCGTTCGCTTCCAATTCTTCCAAGCAGCGGACGGGCGGCAGTTACTGGTGCGCACTTTCACGGTTGCGCCAGACGAAGCGAAGGGCAATGTCGAAAAGGGACCGGGAATAAAGCGCACGCCTCTGCCGACTTCAGAGGAAATGGAGCAAGCCGCCGTGCAAGCTGGGGTGGGTGATTTATACCGGCAATGCGAACAGGCTCTTGCGCCATACTTTAGGAGAAGCAACACAAAGTTCGCCCGCGTCTTTCAGGCAAAATTCCCGGATGGTTCTCTAAAGGCAGTGTTCTCGCTGGTGCCGGGCGAAAGCAATCCGGAAAAAGGACTGCGGTACACAGTTGGCTCAAGCAGACTCGCTGCCTTCATTGGGTTGGACGAGAACACAATGCTCAAGAAGTTCCCACCTGATCGAACGCCCTATAAATATCACGAGGCCGAACAGGATTTCAAAGGGTGGGCAGGGTACATCAAGAGCGAAGACGTCCTCAAAATTGCGGGCTTGTTGAAGAAGGCACTAGGTGCGGACGCAGAGCAGGCCGAATAGCAGCTTGTGCTAATTTTGTGCTGGTAATTGTCGCTCAGCGCCTTGTGTGTCAGCGTATGTCATTGTAAAGTCTGTAAGTTAGACATTTCACAAGGCCGTAATGGGTTTGACTCCCACCCCCTCCGCCAGTCTCTGGCGGTCGGCTTTCGCAAAGCTATCTACTCCCGTCTTTTTATCTGTGGCGGGCTGGCGCACAGCGCAGCTCTGCGGTCTCTGTTCATTCCGGCTTCACGCAACGCAGGGCTTCGCCCTGCGCCAGCCGGCGATAGGCAGGCTTAGGGATGAGGTTCCACAAACACAAAATCCGAAGCGTTCTTTCCGGGTAGAACTGTCCAGGTCTCTCCAAGTTTAGCAAGTCTCTGATTCATCCATCCAATTGGAGGCCACTCGGTCCCCGCAACAAGACCAGGACTAGACATCCCCTTCTCCACGAGGTAATCAAGCCTCAAGATTCGCAGCATCGTATATCGTCGTTTATACTCGGCATCCGAAATTTCCTTCGCGAAGCTAGAAGACTTCCCCGTCTTGACGTCTTCCGTTAAACCCACAAAGTAATGCTTAGGCCCGGGCGCCTGAGCGCGTAAAACCTGCAGTATCTCTGAGATGTTATTGGCCATCCCGCTTTGGGTGGTGGACATTGCCTGCTCAAATTTCGAAGCTCGATACGCAGAAACGCCCGACAGCACAACGCTAACCAAGGATGCTCCCCCAATCAACAACCAAGCCTCTCTTCTCTTGCTTCTTTCACTCTCGAAAAAGATAAGTACAGAGTAGACCGTCGCGAAAAGACCGAATGCCCCTGCCGACAGAACGAGGATCAGGTCCACCATGCCGCAAGACTACACCTCCGTCGCTTTACAAGTCAACAAACACCGAGCCCAGGTAGTGCCTGAAAAGTGCGTCGATGCGTCAGCCGGGCTGGCGCAGAGCGCAGCTCTGCGGTCTCTGTTCATTCCGGCTTCACGCAACGCAGGGCTTCGCCCGGCGGCAGCCAGGGAGCAAGACCATCCGCCTGTCATCCTGAGTGGAGCGAAGGATCTCGGCAGTTACCTATGGTCCAGCGGCTGACGAACAACTGCAGAGATCCTTCGCTGCGCGCAGGATGACACATTCTCCCTCAGGATGACACATTCCGGGCTCTTTCACGCCTTCATGGATGCGACAAGTGCGCGTGTAGGGGCGGTTCGCGAACCGCCCCTACAACCGCTGGTTGGCGCAGACACCTGGGGTTTGGTGTCTGCGCCGGCCAGGGTTGGTAAACTATCCATTAACTCCGTGGGTACTTGACAATAGGCTAGCAATGTGGTAGACTGTCCTCTTGTGAACGTACGTCTCACCTCGCGTGGGGGTGGCTTGCCTGCCGCCCCTGCTTCTAACTTTCCAATTTATGGAGTCACTATGTCCTTACGAAAATCTACTTGTCTCACTCCCCAGCGGCTCGACGCCGCTCGGGGCAATTCGCTGCACTCCACCGGGCCCCGCAGCGAGGCCGGAAAGCGGCGCATGAGAATGAACGCCCTCAAGCACGGCTGTGATGCCGCGCCCGAAAACGACGCCGCCGTCATGCGCGCCTTGGGCGAAGATCCCGAACGGTATCGAGCCTTGCAACGGGAACTCGCCACCACCTACGGCCCGGGCGACGCGCTCTGGGACCGGCAACTCGCCGACCTGGGCAGGCTCTACTGGCGGCGCAACCGGATCGAGCGCATGGAGACGGGCCTGATGCGCCGCGCCCTCCAGGCGGTCGAGGAGCGGAAACGGACCCGCCGCAACCAGATCGCCGCCGCCACCTTCGATGCCTCGAGTTCCCTGGCCACCGACCCCAAACTGGCCGTGCCCACCGAGCCGTGCGCGCGCCTGCGCCAGCAGCTCTCGCGGTTGACGGCGATCCACGAGCAGCTCAGGCAGGGGGTAGTCACGTCGAGCCAGTTGTACACGATCCAAAATTTTCTGGGGACAGTCCCCGGCTGGCGGCCGGCGCGGATTGACCAACTGATGTTGATGTTCCGCAATCGGGCCTACTACCAAGCTGAGAACAACAAGCAACGCTTAAACGAGATCCTGAACCAAATGGGCGGCGAGGCAAACGTGGACGTGCTGTGGCGGGAAATGCTGCGCCTGCTGGAGGAGGAGATCGGGGCCGTGAAGGCGGCGTTCGAGGAAGAGGTCGCGGTGCAGGAAGAGAATGACGCGATCGAGCGGGACGCCTGCCTGGCTCCGGCGGGGGAGACTTGGGAGATGCTGCTGCGGCAGGAAGCGGCACTCGACCGGTCGATTGACCGCAAGGTGAGGATCATCCTGACCATGCGCCAAGAACATGCACGCCTGGGTAGGGGCGGTTCGCGAACCGCCCCTAGGCGTGAGCCGGACGACCGTGCGGCCGAGGAAGTGAGTAAGGTCGAGGGGCTGGACGCTAGGACAGAAAGTCCGGAAGAGGAAAACGCCGGGGAAACCTCAAAATCGCCGGAACAAAGCGAGAATGTCTTAGAAAACAAAGGACCGGCCGCAGAGGGGGTGAGCGTATGAGGTGTGGTGCGGGTAGCCTGCCCCGACCTGTCGGGGTCCCGCCCGCAGTGGCACGGGCATTCCTTCGCTCCGCTCAGGACAGGCTCTGCCCGTGCCGATTCACGGCCAAGATGGCCGTGCCACAACGCGGGGGCCACCCCCGCAGGAACTCGCGGGCAGAATGTCCGATCCACAGCGGGCGTCCCACCCCCACAAGAACTCGCGGGTGAGACGCCCGCACCACAGCGGGCGAGACCCCGACAGGTCGGGGCAGGCTGCCCACTCCACAGCGGGCGGGGGCACGCTGCCTAGTGAAATGCCTGGATCAACTCCAGGCTGACGCCGAGCACATCCGTGTCCAGGTAAGCGTACCGGCCGGAGCCCGGCTTTCCGACCTCACCCCAAGCGCCGCTTTGCACGGGCGACCAGCCGAGCTGCGCATAGCGCTCAAGCGCACTCTCCAGGTTGTCCACCGGCACTCCCATGTGTTGCACGCCCTCGCCGTGCGCGCGCAGAAAGTCGTCGTAACAATTGGGCGGGTCTTGCGGCGGTATGATCCATTCATAAGTCGGGTGCGAGTAATTCTGCCAGCCGACCACAAACGGCAGCAACAGCGGCTTGCCGTGGTATCGCCCGTCCTCACGAGGAGAGGTATTGGCCAGCGGAACGAGAGTATAATGGCTGATTTGGCACCTTCTCATGACAACTGCGTGGAAAGCGCGCCCGCCGGAACGGGCTCGAAATGACCGGTAAGTTGGAGGCGAAATGAGGCGAAGGGTTTTAGGGACCAGGTTGCTCCTGAGTGTCGTGTTGCTCATGGCATTCGCGTTCATATCTCGAGGGCAGGACTTAGCATCGTTTGAGAAACGCGTGACGGTGAAGGTTCTGCCGAATGGCCTGACCGTATTGGTCGTCGAGCGGCCGGAGGCTCCGGTATTTTCATTCTTCACCCACGTGGATGTGGGCGCGGACCGGGAGTATCCCGGGATCACAGGCTTGGCGCACATGTTCGAGCACATGGCTTTCAAAGGAACAGATAAGATCGGAACCACGAATTACCCCGCCGAAAAGGTGGCACTCGAAAAGGTGGAGCAGGCCTACCAGGCTTATGACCGCGAGCGGCGCAAAGAAGTGGGGCGAGACGAGAAGAAAGTGGCAGAACTGGAGAAGGCCTGGAAGGACGCCATGGCGGCGGCACAAAAGTATGTGGTGGAAAACCAGTTTGGCGAGATTGTGGAACAGAAGGGGGCGAAGGACTGAACGCCTTCACCACCAACGAGGAGACGGCTTACCACTATTCGTTTCCGTCCAATGAATTTGAGCTCTGGGCTTATCTGGAATCGGACCGGTTTCTGCATCCGGTCTTTCGCGAGTTCTACAAGGAGCGCGACGTTGTGCACGAGGAACGGCGCCTGAGTGAAAGCCAGCCTTTCGGCCGGCTGTCCGAGCAGTTCCTCGGGGCGGCCTACATCGCGCATCCCTACGGAAGGCCGGTGTTGGGGTGGCCTTCAGACCTGGAATCGTTCTCCGAGACGGATGCCGAGAACTACTACCGCAAGTATTACGTCCCCGCGAACATGGTGGTGAGCGTGGTGGGGGACGTAAAGGCCAGCGAGGCCTTGCCCGTCATGGAGAAGTATTTCGGCCAGTTGCCGGCGCGGCCCAAGCCGGAGCCCCTGCGCACCGTCGAACCGCCACAGATTGCGGAGCGGATCGTGATCCTGCATGAAACCGCGCAGCCGATCTTCATCGAGGGTTATCACAAACCCGGCGCGCGCGACAAGGATGACGCGGTGTACGACGCGCTTCAGGACCTGATGTCGAATGGCCGGACTTCGCGCCTCTACCGCTCCCTGGTGCGGGACAAGAAGCTTGCAGTGTTCTGCGGCGGGTTCAATGGATTCCCCGGCTACAAGTATCCGAACCTGTTCGTATTCTTCGCGGTCTCGACTCCCGGACACACGCCGGAGGAGCTTCGCGACGCGATCCACTCCGAAATTGAGCGGGTGAAGAAAGAGGACATCACGGACGAGGAACTGGCGATGATCAAGACGCGGGCCAAAGCGGACCTGGTGCGCGGGCTGGGGGACAACGAGGGCCTGGCCCAACAACTGGGAAGCGCCCAGGCGCTCTTTGGCGACTGGCGAGAAGTCTTCCGTCACGTGGACGACATCGGCAAGGTGAGCAAAGCGGACATTCGCCGCGTGGCCAACACCACGTTCCAGGAGTCAAACCGCACGGTGGGGATGATTGAGTCCACGCAGCTTGCCCAGGCGGCCCCGGCGGCCGGGAAGGAGAACTAACCATGATGCCAAGACACGCGATGACTTTCGTTCTCGCTCTATTCCTGAGCTCGCTGGCATTCGCTCCGCGGGTAGCCGCCCAGGCGACCGATTGGAAACAGATCAAAGCGCCGGCCCTGCACGCCTTTCACCCCGAGCAGCCGCGGCGTGTGGAACTCACCAACGGCATGGTGATTTTCCTTCAGGAAGATCACGAATTGCCTCTCATTCGCGGTACCGCTCAAATCCGCGGCGGATCGCGGAACGAACCTGCCGCCAAGGTGGGCTTGGTGGAGATTTATGGCCAGGCTTGGCGCATCGGCGGCACCAAGAGCCGGACGGGTGACCAGCTTGACGACTACCTGGAAGCGCACGCCGCCAAGGTCGAGACGTCCGGAGGCGCCGATTCGACCTCGGTTAGTTGGGACTGCTTGAAGGATAACTTTGACGAAGTCTTCAAGGTTTTCGTCGAGGTTCTGCACCAGCCGGAGTTTCGCGCGGACAAGGTGGATCTGGCGAAGCGGCAAGTGAATACAGCGATTTCCCGGCGCAACGACGAGCCTTTTGAAATCGCCTTCCGGGAGGCGGCGAAGCTGGTGTACGGCGCAAACTCTCCCTATGCTCGGGTGCCTGAGTACGCCACCGTCGCGGCAATCACTCGCGACGACCTGGTGAGCTGGCACCAGCGGTATGTGCATCCGAATAACATCATCCTCGGGATGGTGGGTGATTTCGATTCGAGCGCCATGGAGGCCAAGCTGCACGAGGCTTTTGATTCCTGGCCGCAGGGCCCGGCGGCGCCCAAGATTCAGGCTTCTTTCAGTGGGCCAAAGCCCGGCATCTATTTCGTAGCCAAGGACGACGTCACGGCCAGCACCGTGCAAGTGGTCGGCCTGGGCACTACTCGAAACAACCCGGACTATTACGCGATTGAGGTGTTCAATCAATTCTTCGGCGGCTCATTTTCGTCGCGCTTGTTCTCGAACATCCGGTCGAAGAAGGGGCTCGCCTATGCGGTGGGCGGAGGGATCGGGACCGATTACGACCACCCGGGCGTGCTGCGCCTGTTTCTGGGAACAAAGAGCAGCACCACGGCTGCGGCCATCGACGCCTTCAACGCGGAACTGGATGCACTGAAAACCAATCCTGCCACACCCGAAGAATTGACCAAAGCGCAAGAGGCCATTCTGAATTCGTTTGTCTTCCGCTTCGATTCAAAGGAGAAGGTGTTGCGCGAGCGAATGACTTACGAGTTCCACGGTTATCCGGCGGACTTCCTGGAGCGCTATCGCGAGGGGATTGCCAAGGTGACTATCGAGGATGTCTCCCGCGTAGCGGAGAAATATGTCCACAAGGACCAACTTGCGACCTTGGTCGTAGGCAAGGCGGCGGACTTTGATAAGCCGCTCTCCACTTATGGCCCTGTGACCACCCTTGACATCACAATTCCGCCCCCACCCGGAACCGCCCAGGCTGCCACCGCAAGCAACGCCGCGGGTCAGGCGCTAATCGCCAAAGTCATCGAGAGCCTCGGTGGTGCGGCAAAGGTCAGATCCGTAAAGGCGCTGCGCGAGAAGAGCACCCTGTTGGCCAAGACTCCCCAAGGGGACATGTCGATAGAAATGGAAGAAATCGCTGCTTTCCCCGACCAGGTTTGGCAGAAGATGCGCATGCCCATGGGCGAGATGACCATGGTTATTTCGCCTTCCGCCGCCTTCATGAAGTCTCCCATGGGGTCACAGGACTTGCCGGGTGCGCAGAAGGAGGATGGTCTGAAGGAATTGAAGCGTCATCCCATATTTGTGGCCCAGCACGCTGACGATCCCAAGTTCATCTTCGCCGCCGGCGGCACGGAGAAGATCGGCGATGTCGAGGCCCAAATCCTCGACATTAATGCCGATGGGGCACAGGTTCGCTGGTACGTGGATCCCCAGAGCGGGCATATCCTTCGAACTTCCGCTCAGACGACGGGGATGGGTGGGCCGGCCGAGGAGGTCGTTGATTACTCGGAGTGGAAAGAAGTCGAGGGAATGAACTTGCCCTTCAAGCTGAAGATCAAGCAGGGCGGCAACGACTCGGGCTCGGAGGATATTCAGGAACTTCAGATCAATCCTGCCGTTGACCCGAAATTGTTCGAAAAGCCGGCAGCCGGCGCTGCAAGCGGAAATTGAACGTAGGGGCAGCCTTTGGAGTGGCTCGGGGGCGCGGACAAGCATCGTTCGCGCGTCCCGTGCCTGAAGCCCGTTGATGAAGTCAGCCCGCCGAGCGGGCGGCAGAAAGTAGCCCACGGCGCAAGCCGTGGGTCAGGGTGCTCCACCCTCTCCCCCGTCCCCTCTCCCGCCCTGGGCGGGAGAGGGGTGCCGAAGGTGGGGTGAGGGCTATTCAACCCAGGGCTTGCGCCCTGGGCTACTGTCTTAGGCCCCTACGGGGCTGACCGGAGTGGCTTACTTTGGGAGCGAGCAGCCCAACGACTTTCCATTTCCTGACACTAGACCTGCTCCGGCACGACGTACGGCGCCCGGTACGTGCCCCGCAACAACTTATTCGCCTCGTCGTCGCCGATTACCTGTTCGGTCTCCGGATCAAAATTGAGGGTGCGCCCCAGCCGGTACGAGGCATTGGCCAAGTGGATCAATGCGCAGGAGATGTACCCTTCCTCGATCGGCGCATTCAGGTCTTCCTGCTTCCGGCTGCGCACGCAACTGATAAAGTTCTGCCAGTTGTTCCCTTCCCGCGACCCGCTGGGTCCGCGCTCCTGCTCCTCTCCCAACCAGGTGCGGTAAGACGGGTATTCCTCGTTGGACATTGCCATATAGCCCTTCGACCCGTAGAAGATATCGCCGACCGAACCCTGCCCAGCCTCGTGTCGCTGGGGGGAAGGAGGTCGCGGGGGCGGGCCCAGGAAGCCTGGAATGGCCACTCCGAACCCGAGCGAGCCGATGTCAGCCTCCTCGTTGCTCAGCCAATGGCGCACTTCGAATTCCAGAATCTTGGGTTTGCCGCCCTCCTGACGGAATTCGAACGCCGCGTTGAGCGTGTTGGGAGTCTCCTGGTCGTCGTCAAACATGAAGTGCCCGCCCAGCGCCGATGCCTTGTTCGGGAATTTGACTCCCAGTCCCCAACGGGCCACGTCAATTTGGTGTACTCCCTGATTGCCGATGTCGCCATTCCCCGTGTCCCAGAACCAGTGCCAGTTGTAGTGGAATCGGTTGCGGGTGAAGGGATGAAGCGGAGAGGGTCCTGCCCAGAGATCGTAGTTCACGCCCGCCGGAACCGGCTCGACCGGGGCGCGCCCTATGGTGTTCCGCCGGTTGAAGCATAGGCCGCGGGCGAGGTACACGTCGCCAATCAGCCCCTCCCGCATTTTCTGGACGCCCTCGATCACCGCGCCCGCCGAGCGGTTGTTGGTTCCGTGTTGGGCGATCCGGTTGTACTTCTTCGCAGCTCGAACCAGTTGCTTGCCTTCCCACAAGTAATGGCAGCAAGGCTTCTCGATGTAAATGTCCTTCCCCGCTTGAAGAGCCCAGACTCCGATCAAGGCGTGCCAATGGTTGGGCGTCGCAACCGAGACGGCGTCGATGGAAGAGTCTTCCAGGAGTTTGCGCACGTCAGTATAAGTCTTGGGTGTCGGCAGGCTCATACGGTCCATGTCCGCGAGCCGGCCGTTCATGATGTTCTCATCCACGTCGCAAATAGCTACGGTCTCCACGTTTGCCATGCGGGAGTACTCCTCGATGTGCTGAAAGCCCA
>CAWJHY010000050.1:0-121438 GCA_963842495.1 uncultured Acidobacteriota bacterium | reverse complement strand
AGCAGGGGGCACCCGCCAAACACACGCCGCGACGAAGGGCCGCAGAGGAGGGCAAAATGCGCCCACCTCTGCGCTGCCTCACTCGAAAAATCGACGAGCGATCCGAGAATGTCTATGAAAACAAAGGACAATGACAATATGTCGCTGGATCAACCCCAGTGCTCGACTCCCCCGCGCGGCGCGGCAATGGCCAGAGGCGCCTGCCAAAGACACGCCGCGAGGAAAGACCGCAGAGGAGGGCCGACTGCGCCCGCCTCGGCGTTACGCCGTCAGCGGCGCGGGGGCGGCTTCAGGTGGGCGACTTCGGGAAGCTGGAGGAGTTGGGAGGCGGGCTCCAGTTCCACATCGTTGCGGACCAGTGCCGGCAGAAACTGGGCGAGCGCGGCGATGGTGGTCGGGTAGGGGTGGCCGATGGCCAGCGCCGCTCCCTGTTCCTCGAGGACGCGCCGGAACTCGCGGAGCTGACCGATCGTGTAGGGCACACTCTGGGTGTCGTCCAAGAAAACGGAACGATAAAAGGCCGGAAGGCCTTGCCGGCGGGCAGCGTCGAATGCGACGCTCGAGGCGGTCGTCCGGCTATCGATGAAGAAGAGGTGTCGCCCGGCGAGCGACCTCATCACCGCTGCCATCAAGCGGGGATCGGCGGTGGCGCGCGAACCCATGTGGTTGTTGACGCCGGCCGCCTGGGGGACGGAAGCCAAGTCCGAGTCGATGACCTGTTCGACCTCGAGGCGGTTCATCCCCACGCGGATATCTGCCGGCCCTGGCGGGGCGTGTGGACTCGGCATCGGCTCCATCGGCAGGTGAAGCATCACTTCCCGCCCGGCGTGCCGGGTCTCCCGTGCGGTTTCCGCGGAGGCGCTAAGATGAGGGAGGATCGAGAAGGTCAGTGCAAACGGCAAGGCCAGCAGTTGGCGCGGCTTCTCGAGGCTGGCCCCGAGGTCGTCAATAATAATCGCGGCGTGAAGGAGGCGCGGGACCTCACGAATCGTCCAACGAGCGACCGGCTTCCGATTGTGTGACAGACGGATATCAGCGACCCGCAATCCTTTCCTACTCCTGGTTTCATCGACGGAGACATCCAGGTGGTCTTCCCGAGCCTGACGTTCGAGAGCGCCCACCACCGCGGAATAGACCTCGGACCCGGCTCGCGCCTCAGGAGGCGGCGTAGGGCTTACGGCAAAACGACCCATGTATGGCCTGATCCAGACTTGAGATCGTCCGGCAATTTCGATGGAGCGCTCGAGTTTTCGCGTCAGTTGCTGATGGTCGGCTTCGCGCCCGAGGGAGGAGACAGGTTTTGGTTGGCGCTTACAGCTCAGGGCACAGACCGCGAGGCCCAGAAGAGCGGCAAGTCGCAGTTTTGATGCTTGCCTGCGGTGAGGAGTGGAATTCAAGGGAAAACGGGCAAAGCGAATACCGCAGGGACAACCCTGGTGGTTGCCCCCGGGTGGCCACACGGGCCGCCCTTACAATGATCGAGGTCAGCAGCCTTAGCAGGCGCCGAGGGATGCGTCAGGATTTCGATCGCCTTACGAAGCTGCAAATCGTCCTTCCCGCCAAAGTGTTCGGGGTTCTGCAGATCCTCTTCCCCTTCGGCTTCAGGCATGGCGGCCTCCGCGGTCTGGACAACGCTGGGCGTAACGCCGTTGTCGTTGATCGCTTTCCCATCCGGTCCGTAGTACTTCGCCACCGACAGCAAGAGCGCTGAGCCGTCGCCCACCGGAATCAATTTCTGAAAGACTCCCACGCCAAAGCTGCGCACGCCGACCACTTCGCCGCGCTTGTTGCCCAAAACGGCGGAAGCGACCAGCTCCGCGGGCCCGGCGGTGGATTGGTTGATCAGCACTGCCAAGGGGAGATCACACACGCCGTCCGAGGGATGGGCAGTGATATCCTGCCGAGGATAGCGCTGGCCGGAGAGATAGGTGATCAGGCCTTTGCCGAGGAAAAGACTGGCCGTATCTATGGCCTCTTGCACGTCGCCGCCGGCGCAGTTTCTCAGGTCCAGAATGATTTTATGCGCGCCGTTCGACTGGAGTTCTTTGATCTTCGCCGCAATCTGCCTGGCTTTGCCCTTGTCAAAAGTGGAAACGCGCAGATAGCCGTCGCCGTCCTCGAGGAGCTTGGCCACCACGGGGGGATAATTCGGCAGGGTGCGCGTCAAGGAAATAGACTCCGGCTCGCCCCGAGCTTCCCGTACCACATAAACCTTGACCGTGGTGTCGGGCGCACCGGCCAACAGGCGCTCAATCTGCAACACGGAGAGTTCGCGCGTGGGGCTGGTTTCCACACGATCGATTAAGTCGCCAGCCCGGATGCCGGCTTTCTCCGCCGGGCTGCCCGGCAGCACGGAGACCACGGTGACGTAGCCGCTTCGTTTGGAGAGGTAAATGCCGACACTGGCCGGGCCTGGGTCCGGATGCTCCTGGTAGACTTTATACTCAGCGGGGGTGAAGTAGGTGCTGTACGGGTCCAGGGCCTCGAGAAGGCCGCGAATTGCGCCGTCCGTTACCTTTTTGAGGTCGGGCTCGGTCACGTAATCCAGGTTAATGCGGTTCAAGACTTCGCTGTACACACCCAGATCGCGATAGGTTTTCTCCGAGTTCGATTCACTCTTGCCCAGCAATCCTGCCAGAAAGACATAGAGGACTAGCAGACTCGAAACCGAAACCAGTGTAATCCGTATGCGGTTAGTCATTACCTAAGAAACTCCTTCAGCCGTTGGGTTACAAGGACCCCTACTCCGCCAAGTATAGCACGGCAATTGATTGGATGCATTCCGGGGTCCCGAAGTCACCTGAAAAGCAGGATTCGGGATCGCTAATGCTTTGGGGTTTTGCCCTGAATCCCGAATCTTGAATCCTGAATCCTCTTGCCTTTCGCCGGCTGAATCCTGAATCCTGGACCCTGAATCCTGGATTTCAGCAGCGCGATTTTTCGCGTAGTCCGCTTGCCGAGCTTCTGGTTTAGGAAGCGTCCTTTGCTCATGGCTTTGATTGGACACCTTTTGCCGGAACATCCTGCTTCGCAGGAGTCAGGAACGTCCCCGAGATCCGGTCATGCCAGGTGAGACTCTCGCCGTCCACCAAGGCCCAAAAGAAACCCAGCAGGAAGGCCGAGAGCGACACCAGGTACCCAAAAGCGCGTAATAAGGATTCGCGGCGGTCGGGTGGCCAGCCTTCCATGTTCCGGGCCTCGATACCCATCCAGGACTGGCCTGGTGTGGAGGCGGCCAGTGCGGTGAACATCCCGAAATACGACCAAATGAAGATGGTTGCAATGACTGCCATGACAGCGAGGTTGAGAGGGACCAGCCGGAGGTGGCCGCCGGCGAACCGAAAAATGAAAGCAAACAGTCCCGCACTCAGCAGGAGAAGCAGTCCGTCTATCAGCCCGGCCAAAAACCTGGGGCCCAAAGAAGCCACTTGAAAAGCTTCCTCTTCGAGTTGCGAGGCAGGCGATGGAGCCTCAGACTCGGCGGGCTCGACCACGATCTCCAGGCGACCGCCGGAGTCGGGTTCGAGTTCGAAGTCCTCGGCTCGAGGCCGCGGTGAATCGGGAATCTCAAATACCTCGTCGCTTGGTTCCCGAGTCTCTTCGTCGGTATAGAGCGCGTCGTCCTCGAGCGCAGCCGGAGGACCGATTTCTGCGTCGATGCGCCGGGAGTCCTGCGGAAATTCGATAAACCTCTCCATATCCGGCTCGTGGGCCGATTTCGTTTCGCTCCGCTCGAATTCAAAATCCAGGTTCTGCTCCTCAGGAGGCTCGTTCCGCAACTTCGCGCGACGCTGGCGAAAGCTCAGGACACGATCGGAAACCTCCTGCCTCCAAGGCGTCCGCTGTGGCGAGCGCGCAGAAGATGCTGCCGCCGCGCCTTCGCGACGCTCGGGTTCAAATCCAAGGTCGAGATTGACTGCCACGGGTCGAGCGTCCGGCGTCTTACCTGGGGCAGCTTCAGCCGGGCTTCGAGCCGGGTCCAAAGCAACGGAAGCTGGGACCCTGACCGCAGTTTCGTCTGGAATTTCCGCCGCGGCTTTACCAACGGGTGGGGAGGGTCTAAGGCTTTGTTCCGCGCCTTCGGTCGCCGGACTGGCCGGCGCGGGCGGCATCTTGGCGGGCGCTGCGGGCAGAAGACTGGCGCCGCACATGTTGCATTGTGTGAGTTCAGGGTAGCTGAATGCACCGCACTTTGAGCATTTCACCACGAGCTGAAAATCCCCTGGGCAGCGTTATACGCCGTCTAGCGCATCTTAGCAAATTGATTCGTTCCGGCAAAGCTGCTTCGAGTAGAATAAAGCCTCCGTGTTCGCTCATGGACACTCGAAACTTTTCATTTTCCCTGCGGAAGAATAGCGCGCGTGTCGTTCTGTTCTTGCTGCTCGCATTGGCCACGCCTTGGGTCGCCTCCGCGCAACAGCCGCCGTCGGCTCCTGTGAAGTTGCAGAGTTCCGACAAAACCCTCAGCATTCGCGCGGATTCCCAGGATCGAGGCAAAGACGTGTCTCGCCTGCGCGGGCACGTGGAAGTAACCTATCGCGGCATGAAGCTGACGGCGGACGAGGTGACCTACAACGAAGCGTCGGGAGAAGTGGTTGCCACCGGTCATGTGCTCTTCATCGATCCGAGGAGTCACATTGTTGCCGGTGAGGTTCATTACAACGTGCGCACCGAGGTGGGGTGGTTCTCAAACGCCAACGGATATATTCACACCAGCACACGCCCGAGGCCGCGGCCGGTCACCAGCGACAATCCCTACTACGTTCAAGCGGACCGGTCGAAGGTGCTCTACTCGCAGAACCCCCTGTATTTCCAGGCCAAGGAAATGGACCGTGTGGACGAAGATACTTACACGGTGAGGCATGGCAGGTTTACGACCTGCGACTGCGAAACCAAGGGATGGTCGTTTTCCGCCAGCGAGGCCAGGCTGGAGTTGGACGACAAGGCCATCGCGCGGGATTCCGTGATCCGATTCCTGGGCGTCCCAATTTTCTACTTTCCTTTTGTGGGCGCCTCCATCGCCCGCCGGCCTCGCCACACCGGCTTCCTGCTTCCGGCAATTCAGCAATTCTTCAATCAAGGGGACTATCATCGGCGCGGGCTTCTTCTGGGCGATCAGTCCCAGCATGGACTTGTTGCTCGGTCTACAGAATTACAGCCTCCGGGGACTTGCCCCGCGGGCGCAATTCCGCGCCCACCCCACCCCGGACACGAAACTCACGGCGGATTTTTTCGAGGTCAACGACAAAGACAAGGTTCGCCAAAACCGCGCGCCCGGCGAAAGCCTCAAAGTGGTGGGGGATACTCTGGATCTTCCCTGGGGATTCCGCGGCGTCGCGGATGTCGATTACGTTTCCTCGCTGGCCTTCCGTGAAACTTATTCGCCGAGTTTCACGGAAGCGGTCAATTCTGAGGCGCACCAGGCCGGGTTCGTGACCAAAGACTTCCAGGCTTACAGCCTCAACGTTTACGCATCGCGCTATCAGGATTTCCTCTCCGCGCAACCGCTGTATCAGTGCCAGGGAAGCCAGTGCCAATATGTGCCGGAGAACTCCGTGATCATCGGGCAAACGCCCCAGTTTTCGTTTCAGGGGATGGATAAACAAGCCGGCGATAGCCCTCTCTACTTTTCTTTCCAGACCTCTGCCGGGGAGGTCGGACGTAGTGAGCCAGGCCTTGACCTCCCCTCACTCTCGAGCCGACTGGACGTTCATCCCGAGGCGACCCTGCGCCTGCCGGAATTCTGGGGCTTCCACCTCACTCCGTCGGCAGGAGTCGATGCGGCGCGTTACGGAATCAGCCTCGACCCCAACCGCGAACCCCTGGACAGGCTGCTGGGCGAATTCTCGCTCGACTTGCGTCCGCCTTCGTTTGAGAAGGTCTTCTCCAGATCGCTTCGGCATCGGCGCTTTAAGCATGTGATCGAGCCGGACATCACCTATCGTTTGGTAAAAGCCAGGAACCCCGCAGAGCTTGCGGACGTGGTCCGGCACGATGATCTGGACATTCTTTGCCAGACTAATGAGATTGAATACTCGGTAACCAATGTTATTCTGGCTCGCAAAGACGCTCCTGCGGGCACCACCGATCCACCCCAGGCGCAGGAACTGATCTCCTGGCGCATTGCGCAGAAGTACTATTTCGATCCCACCTTCGGCGGCGTCCTGGGGCAGAACAATCCCATTGTGTGGGAACCTACCCTCTCCCTTACGGGATTTCACTTTATTCCGGGGAGGCGTCTGTCTCCGGTTGTCTCCGATCTGAAGGTGGCCCCCTTCTCGTTTTACGACACCGAGTTGAAGCTTGACTTAAGTCCCAATGGTCAGGGTATTCTCGACGCCGGCATTACCTCTCACGTGCGGCACGGGTTTTACGGGCTTGCATTTACTGATTTCTATATTAACAAAAATTCCTATATTAGCCTTCTGAGTGGCACTAACAGTTCCGTTGAGGCGGCTGCCGGGAACGCTTCTGCCCCGACCCCCCTGGCGGAGGAACTTCTTTTGCCGCCCAAGTCCCCAACCAGTACCCCCACGACGGCCACGACGTTGTACCATCTCTTGAACGCCCTGGCGACCTTCGGGGACTTTAACCGCAAAGGGTTGAGCGGCGCGCTGGGCGTGAACTACAATCTTGTTCAGAAGATCGCAGCGGGTGGAGTCGGCCAGCTCAGCTATAACTTCGGGTGCTTTGGGATCAACTTTGAGTACCAGCGGTATTCATTGACCACCCTGCGCGTTGAGAACATCTACCGGGTGGCCATCTCGCTCGCGAATGTGGGGACGTTTGGGAACTTTAAACCACGCGACCGGTTGTATTAGCTCATTGTATGGATCGAATAGCGGCTTCGCTTGGATTCGCATTCCATTTCCCACCACCGTCATTCCCGCGAAAGCGGGAATCCAGTGGGGGGACTGTGCACGCCTGAAAGGTGGCCAGTGGATTCCCGCTTTCGCGGGAATGGCGGTGGGCCGGCGTGCTGGTGGGCAAGGTGTTAAAGGAGGTCCGATGTCCTTCCCGATTCATCGACCCCGCCGCTTGCGGCGGACCGAAACCCTGCGCGCACTGGTGCGGGAGAACCAACTCAGTGTGCGGTCGCTTGTTTACCCGTTGTTTGTCTGTCCCGGATCGAAGGTGAAGCACGAAATCAAGTCCATGCCCGGGAACTACCGCTGGTCGGTTGACCTGCTGGTGGAGGAGTGCAAGTCGGCGCATGACCTGGGCATTCCCGCCGTAATTCTGTTCGGCATTCCGGAGAGCAAGGACGAAGTTGGCTCCGGCGCTTATGACCCCGACGGCATCGTGCAGCGGGCGGTGCGGGCGATCAAGAAAGAATTGCGGAACTTGCTGGTGATCTGCGACGTTTGCCTGGATGAATATACGAGCCACGGTCACTGCGGGCTGATTCGCGACGGGGAAGTGGACAACGACTCGACTCTGCCGCTGCTGGCCAGGACCGCGGTAACCCAGGTCGAGGCCGGGGCTGACATCGTGGCTCCCTCCGATATGATGGACGGCCGGGTAGCACGCATCCGCCAGGAATTGGACGCTCGCGGCTTGACCCAGACTCCGATTCTGGCCTACGCCGCCAAATACGCTTCGGCATTCTACGGACCGTTCCGAGAGGCTGCGGACTCGGCGCCCAAATTCGGAGACCGCAAGTCCTACCAAATGGATCCCGCCAACCAACGCGAGGCTCTGCGCGAGATTGCCTTGGATATCGAGGAGGGCGCAGACATCATCATGGTGAAACCCGCGCTTCCGTACCTCGATATCATCGCGCTGGCTCGGCGCGAGTTTGATGTGCCGATCGCTGCTTACCAGGTGAGCGGAGAATTCTCTCTCATCGAGGCCGCGGCCAGGATGGGATGGATCGACCACGAACGGACGATCCTGGAAACCCTCACCTCGATTCGCCGGGCCGGCGCGGATATCATCCTGACCTATTACGCCAAGACAGTCGCGCGGTTGCTGGGGTAGCGCGCAGTGCAATGGCGGGTCGTGGCCGCCGCAAGCCTGCTTCTCCGTGCCCCCCGTGCTCCCGTGTTTCTGAGCGCATCATCGCCGCTACGCGGGGCCGCCTTAGGTTTCGGGGATTTCCCGAATCCAGATATTCCGGTAACGGACCGGGTGGTTGTGGTCCTGCAGCTTCAAAGGCAGCTTGGTTGGAGTCGGCTGGTACGGCTCGTGTTCGCCATCGGTGCGGCCGAGGACGGTGACGTGGTCCTGGACCAGCACGCCGTTGTGAAAAACTGTGACCGTCGCCGCGCGCGTCAGCTTGCCCGCCGCGTCAAATCGCGGTCCGTGGAAAACGATGTCGTAAGTCTGCCACTGGCCGGGAGGGCGGCAGGCATTGACCAAGGGAGCGTACTGACCGTACAGCGCGGAGGCCTGGCCGTCCGGATAGGTTTTGCTCTGATAGGAGTCCAGGACCTGAATTTCGAAATTGCTCTGGAGGTAGACGCCGCTATTGCCGCGGTCCTGATCCTCGCCGTGCGGGGGATTGGGCGTGGCCCACTCCACGTGGAGTTGGCAATCGCCAAAAGCCTGCTTCGTCCTGATGTCGCCCTTTCCCGGCACCGTAGCGAAGTATCCTTTTTCGACTTTCCAGTCGGCAGGCCCGCCTTTCTCCGACTCCCAGTTGCTGAGATCTTTGCCGTTGAAAAGCACCACCGCGTCAGAGGGCGGTTTTCCCGCCTGAGCTTCAGTGCTGGGCTCACCGGGGTTGACTACGGTGGGTTGGGGCGCGTTGCGGTCGTGCTGCGCGCCCCACGGTGGCAGCGCCAGAGTTGGGGTGGCCTGCGGTTGAGCGGGGGGCGGGGAAGCCTGTTGAGAACAGCCCACGCTCATCATGGCCGACAGGACAATCAGTATTGCGGCCGCTAAACACGCAATGGTAACAACCTTCTTTCTCATCGAGTTCCTCCTCTTTGGAAAACGCTGAACTAAGATGCCAAAACGCCAGCGAAATTGTACACCAAAACCAGCCTGACGGCTCGGGCCCAGAACTCAGTTCTCGAACGACCCCTCGCCGATCTCTGGGGTCCGATGGTCCGATCCGAATCGGACCCGACCTCGGACTCCCCGCGGGAGAGGGCTACCCATTCATGTAGGAGCGGAATCAGAATCCGCGCAGAGCGGTGCTCTGGCGTTTCGGCAGGCCTGCTTTGGGGACTCGTTTCAAGACCACGTATTGGATACCATGTTCCTCACAGAAGGCGCGTTTTTCCGGCACGTCGCCATCTTCGTTCACGGCGTAGATATCCGGCTTGAGGACCTCGATTTCCGGTTCGGCATCCATCCAGCCGTGCCCGGAGGAGATCAGGGCCTGCCGGACGAAGCGCACCGACTGAACCATGTAGCGGCGTTCGTCCTGGGAAAACATCGGATGCCCTTCGCCCTTCAATAGCCGGATGTTGGCATCGTGCCCTACGACGACGTAGAGATCTCCCCGGGCGGCGACCTCCTCGAAGAACCGGACGTGGCCGGAATGAAACCAATCGTAGCAGCCGGTCACGATCACACGCTTTCGTGCTGGTTCCTGGTTCCGTGGAGGAGCGGGCAAAACCGGAAAACCCTTCAGGCTCTCTTTCGCTAAAACCCGATACTCAACGCCGTGTTGGCGGCAGTAAGCCAGTTTCTGCGGATTATCGCTGCTTTCGTCCACAACCCAAATATCCGGTTTGATCCCTCCCGCTGGAGGAATGGAATCGCCGTCTGCCTGACTCGCTACTAGGCTTACCAGGCTGACATAGCGATCAGCATCGAGCAGATAGAACCGCTCCTCCTGAGGAAACTTGGGAGGGCGGCCCTCCCAGGCGCGAACCATCTCGTCCGGCCAGAGGAGCACGTGAAGCTTGCCGAGCTTAGAGGCCTCCTCCAGCAAACGCACGTGCGCTGACCTGAAATTGTCAAAACTTCCCGTCACAACGACGGTCTTCGCGTCAGCCATGCTTTTTCGAGGACCTGACCTTCACGCGAATTCCCCCCGGCACCGGCTCGTCAGAAACAACGTAGAGGTATCCACCGCCGCAGCCGGAATACATCGCTCCCGCATACCGCGACTGGTAACAACTCAGAATCCCCACGAGGTCCACGGTGATGGTGGGGTGGCGGACGGTGTGGGGTAGAATATGCTCCCAGCACTTCATGCATTCGTTCATGGAGGCGCCCAGCGCTTTGCTGTCTTTCCCCACGATGGCGTTAAAGCATTGCTTGCCGGTCTCGCCCAGCCTCCGGATCCATTCCGGATCGAGGTTTTTCTGCCCGAGGGGATTGTAGCCGACCGGGCGCTGCGCCACCGGCAGCATGTAAATCACACTTTCCAGCCATTGCATGACGTCTGGATCATGGTTGGATTCGACTTGGACAGGGAAGTAACCGCCCTCATAGCTAAAATCGTAGTCCAGCCGGTTCACTCCGGGATAAATCAAGCCCGCCATGTCTTGCGAACCTGAGGGCTCCGGCTTGCCTTGGTTTTCGGCGTCGTAAAGCTCCCTAGTCAGTTCCTTGGGATCTCGATCCGGCAGTCTACCATTCCACAGCTTGGCCGCCACCTCGCGCGTGCTGGTTGCCATCCCGCAGCGGTCCATGTAGCGGAAAGTGGGCTCGAGTCCGACCACTACCATGGACCCCGGCGGAGTGGGATTGAGTCTCGAAACGAACGGCTGATCGATCCAACCGCCCGCAAATGCCATGCGGTAGGGAATTTCACTGATGAGCGAAGAAATTTCCGTGGCCAGTTGCACGTGGCAGTCCTCACCACAGCGGCGCTGAGGCATAGAGAAAAGGCCCTCGCTCTTAGATTCTCAGCGCCTCTGCATCTCAGTGGTGCGAGAAGTTTTCTCGCACCGTGGCTTTGCCGGCTTTTCGATCCTGGTACTGCTGCTGGATCCAGGCATAGGTTTTTGCGAGTCCCTCGCGGAAGGGAGTGGAAGGTTCCCAATTCAGAATCTGTTTAATCATGCTGTTGTCGCTGTTGCGGCCGGCGACCCCCCTGGGGGCATTCAAATCGTACTTGCGGTGCAGCTTGATCCCGCCAATTTCTTCCGCGATAGTGACCAACTCGTTGATGGCGATGAGTTCGCTGGAACCGAGGTTGATGGGAGTTGCAAGGAGGTCATGGCAGTGCATTATCTTGTCGATCCCCAGCGTGCAGTCGTCGATATACATGAAGCTGCGGGTTTGATTGCCATCGCCCCAGACCACAATTTCCTTGTCGCCCGTGTGCTTCGCTTCGATCACCTTGCGGCAGATGGCTGCGGGAGCCTTTTCCCGCCCGCCATCCCACGTGCCGTTGGGGCCGTAGACGTTGTGGAACCGGGCGATGAATGTCTTCAAACCGCGCTCCGCCCAATATTCCTGGCAAAACATCTCGGACATGAGTTTTTCCCAGCCGTAGCCCCGCTCCGCCATGGCCGGGTAGGCGTCTGACTCTTTGAGCGCGCGGGAATGCGGGTCCTTCTGCAAGTCGGTGTTGTAAGCGCAGGCCGAGGAAGAGAAGAAATACCTATCCACGCCCGCCCGATAAGCCGCTTCGATGAAGTTGGTGTTGATCAGGATGCTGCGCAGGCACTCGATTCTGAACCGCTCGATGAAGCCCATGCCTCCCATGTCCGCGGCCAGATTGTATACCTCGACTGCGCCCTCGCAGGCCCTCACACAATTCTTTCTTTCGCTCAGGTCCATGCAGAGGCTTTCAACGCCCGGCACTCGCTGGTACCAGTCGGGCAGCGGTTTCTTATCAATGGCGCGGATTCGGGTAAATCCGCGGTCGTGAAAGTATCGCGTAAGAGCTCCGGCGATGAAGCCGCCTGCCCCGCCGATAACAATTAAATCGTCTTTCTTGGCAGCTTGTTGCGCACTCATGGCCTCTCCTTTTCAACCACTGATTGCTGAATCCCAACGGTATTCCGAACGACCCAGGCTTGGCAAGAGGATTTGAGGAGGTCCTGATCCGTAGACAACGTGCGGGTAGGGACGAAGCCCCGCCTCGCCTCTACGACGTTGTCTTTCACGCTCGAAAGACCAAGGGCGATGCGATTCAGTGCGCGGTTGCTACGGTTACGGCGGCGGGGAGGCGCGCTGCCATCCACAAATCGAGATAGGGTTTAAGGTCATGGGTCAGGTTGCGGAACTGCTCGAGGGTGAGGGATTGCGCGCCGTCGCTGAAAGCCTTTTCGGGGAAAGGATGCACTTCAACGAGCAGGCCGTCTGCTCCGACGGCCACCGCAGCGCGCGCCAACGCCGGCACCAGGCTACGCCTGCCGGTGGCATGGCTGGGATCGAGAATCACCGGCAGGTGAGTGAGCTCGTGGAGCAGGGGCACGGCGGCAATATCGCAGGTGTTGCGGGTGGCGGTCTCGAAGGTTCGTATGCCTCGCTCGCAGAGTATGACTTTGGGGTTTCCGTGAGCGGTGATGTACTCGGCGGACATGAGGAGTTCCATGATGGTGGAACTCATGCCACGCTTCAGGAGGACCGGCCGTGTACATCTGCCCAGCGCTTTGAGCAAGGCGAAATTCTGCATGTTGCGAGCACCCACCTGCATGATGTTGGCGTGCTCGGCCACGACTTCCACGTCCTGCTCGCTCATCACCTCGGTGACGATCGCCAAGCCCGTCTCCTTGCGGACCTTGGCCAAAAGTTTCAGACCCTCAAGCTCCAGCCCCTGGAAGTCATAAGGAGAGGTGCGAGGCTTGAAGGCGCCACCACGAAAAATCTTGGCGCCGCTCGCTGCCACGGCCTGGGCAGTCTCCATGATCTGTTTTTCGCTTTCCACCGAGCACGGGCCGGCCATGACGGCGAAATGGTTTCCGCCCACGTCGACGCCATTCACCGGGATGACGGTGCGATCCTTCTTGAATTCCCTGCTCACGAACTTGTACGGCGCCGAGATGCGGACGGCGCTCTCCACGCCAGGGGCAGCTTCCAGGGATTCGAGACAAGAGGTAACGTCTCCGACCCCCACTGCGCCGATGACCACGCGTTCCTCGCCCACGATCGAGTGAACTTTGTAACCAAACTCCCGGATGCGCTCGCAAACGTGCTCGATTTCTTCTTTTGTGGCATGTGGTTTCATGGAAATAATCACCGTGCGCCTCCCTGAAAATAAAAAACCCACTCCTTCGAGTGGGTTGGCTTTTTTTAGGATTTGGTTCTCTGCTCAGGCCAACGCCACTCTAATTGGGGCTAAAGCCCCAAAAGCGGTAGCTAAACCAGTTGGCGTAAGCTCTGAACATCGATGTCAGTATAGCGCAGCCTGAAACTCGGCGCAATGAATTTTCAGTTAAATCCTCAGTTGGAGGGGCGCTGCCCAATTCTGTTCAACATAGCAGCGAAATCGACCGGAATAGCGGCTCCGCTGCCACGATTTACGGATTTCCATTTTTCGATTTTCGAAATTCGGTCCTTTGTTCTTGACTTTCAACTGTTGACTGTCGACTATCGACTATTATGCGAACAACCCTTACCACTCTGCTCCTGCTTCTTCTTTGCGGCTCGGTGCGCGCTGCCGGGACGCTCGAAGTGTATTTCATCGATGTCGAGGGCGGGCAGGCCACGCTTTTCGTCTCGCCGTCGGGAGAGTCGATGCTCGTGGACACGGGCTGGCCGGATGCTCAAGGCCGCGATGCGGAGCGCATTGTCGCCGCCGCCCGACTGGCCGGCGTCAAACAGATCGACTACCTGGTTGTGACGCATTACCACATGGACCACGTGGGAGGCGTGCCACAACTCGCGGCGCGCATTCCCATCCGCACCTTTGTGGATCATGGGCCGAGTGTGGAGCACGATGCCGAGGCCGACCAGCTTTTTGCGGCCTACACGAACGTGCGCGACAAAGGCAAGCACCTTTTGGCGAAACCCGGCGAGGTGATTCCAATTCGGGGAATCAAGGTGCAAGTTCTGACCGCCGCGGGAGAGGAGATCTCCAGTCCGCTGCCGGGAGCGGGCGCACCTAACCCGCTCTGCGCCGGAGCGAAGCGCAAGGACCCGGACCCTTCAGAAAATGCCCGGTCCATCGGGATGCTGATTACCTACGGCAAGTTTCGGATGATTGACCTGGGGGACTTGACGTGGAATAAGGAACTAGGACTCGCCTGCCCGGACAACAAAATCGGCACGATCGATGTGTATTTGAGCACCCACCATGGCCTTGATCAATCCAGTGCGCCGCCGCTGGTACACGCTCTGCATCCTCTTGTGGCCATTATGAACAACGGCGCACGGAAGGGCGGATCGCCCGAGGCGTGGCAGACCATGCACAGTTCGCCCGGACTCGAGGATATCTGGCAACTGCATTACGCGCTCGAAGCAGGCAAGGCAAACAATGCCCCGGACGACTTCATCGCCAATCTGGAAGAACATTGCCAGGGAAATTGGATCAAGCTTGCCGCGGAACAGGACGGCCATTTCACGGTGACCAACGGCCGGAATGGGAAGACGAAAACCTATCAACCGGCTGATCAGTAAAGACATGTCGTGCTGGCCCCGCCCGCTTGCCACTCTGAGCTCGATGTTTTTTCACGGGTGAAAACCCACGCGGTGGGCTATTGCCCACAGCGTTCAGCGAGGAAGTGTCGGGCTGCTTGACTTGTCGTACATACAGATGTACACTCTCAACATGGCGGTTGCCTGGGACCCGGAAAAGGCACGGCAGAATCTCCGCAAACACGGCGTCCGTTTTGCGGATGCCATTCTGGTTCTCGAGGACCCGTACGCTGTTACCATTTCGGACCATGAATCCGAGCCCTCGGAAATGAGATGGGTGACTCTAGGTGCAGACGCGCAAGGACGTGTGCTAGTGGTAGTTTACACCTATCGTGGCGAGGACGTTCGGCTTATCTCGGCCCGGCTGGCCGAACCTCATGAACGCAAGGAGTACGAGACACAATGATGAAGACCTACGATTTCAGGAAAGGAAAGCGCGGTCCGGTACTGCCTGTCCCTCCCGGCAAGGAGCGCATCACCATCCGTTTAGACGCCGACATCCTGGATTATTTTCGGGACGCGGTCGATCGTGCCGGCGGCGGCAACTATCAGACCTTTATCAACAATGCGCTGCGCGCCTACATCGAGGGTGGTCAGAAGCCCACTCTGGAAGACACACTCCGGCGCGTGATCCGCGAGGAATTGCGGGCACACTGAACAGTCACAGCACCAGCAGCGCCTGGCCCGGTTTCAGGCGATGGGTTTGACCGTCGATGTGAATTTCGATGGGGCTCTTGCGGGAAGAGAGCAGGACTTGGTGGACTTTGAAAATATTATCGGCCAAAACGAGTTCGCCGGTCCCGCCCACTCCCGTGAAGATATCCCACTGGCTTGGTTTCAGTTTCGGTACGGCCGCCGGCCTCCCGGCGACGCCGCCCACCCCGCTATAGACATCCCACTGCTCTGCTTGCTTTTCCGAAGGGACCAACGTTACGGCCGTTCCGACCAGCTTGTCGAGCCCCGTCTGATGACCGGCGGGCGTGGCGGTGACCAATTCGTGAAAGTGGGAGAATAGTTCCACCGGCTTGCCATTTCGATAGACCTGAATTCCCGCATGGTCACGGTCAACGCGCTGTGTGGTTGTGGCGATGAATTGGGCCTCGGGCCCGGCGAATGCTTCTTCCGGCGCGGTTGTCTGCGGTTGAGTCATCTCTTGGAGCGACGGGGGGCGGTGGAATTGCCCCGAGGCGAATTGGGGCTGCAAGAAATTGAAGACGATCGCGCAGGCTGCGACAAGGAGTAGAGCCAATCTTCTCGAAACCATTGATCCCTCCCTCGTTTCGGTCCACTTTACTCGTGGCAATTCTCTCACCGGAAATGCCCTGAGTCAATTTGCACGCTCGGTCAGATTCGCCGTCGCCTCCAGCCGCACCGTTACGATCTGAAATGGCTTAACGGGGAATTGGAATCCGTGGGGAGAAACCGGAAGAGGCCCTTGATTCCTTTCGAGAGCATCGCTCATCCATGCCGACTTGACCTCGAGAAGTGGAGTTTGCACGTCCACCACGCTTTCTTTGCCGGCCACTTCGAGAAATCGCAGAATCGTTCCCTTTCCATCCTCGGCCGTCTTCCAGGTTTCAAGCACCACGCCGGGTTCCCGCACTTCCAGGAAACTCAGCGCGGGCCGAGTCGAGAGGCCTGGCAAAGTTGATGGCCTTATCTTGTGAGGTAATTTGATCCACTTCCAGAGGCGACATCTCTTCCCGGCCCAGCCGGCTGAGATAGGCAGGCGACAGGTCCTTGCCGCTCGTGAACACATAGCGGAAATTGAAATCGCCTCCCTGGCCCGCTGCGTAGTTGGTGAAATAGTAGTTGTTCATCACGTAGGAGAAGATCGTGCCGGAGCGCGGCGTGAACTTCGCCGGCCACGTTCCTCGCACGATATCGCCCAAGCAGACCAACGGGGCATCCACGGGCACCAGCGCCGCGCTCACACCGTCCTGCTCCGCCGCCACCCAGTGCTGCACCGAAAACCATTCCTTACCGGCGCCGGGCAATTGATCGCGGCTGGGATCCACGGATCCGTTCTGAGTCTCGTAACGAAATTGGGGATGCGCCATGGCCAGCGGAAACGCAAAGTAGACCGCCTCTTTGCTATAGACCTCCGTTTTGTGCACGTGGTTGATGAATTCGATCTTCTTCTGGCCGTTGAACAGGATTATCTCCGTTTCGATGTGGGGTGTGTTCACACCGGAGCTTTCGAGGTGTGCGACCGTCCCAAAAGGCTGTTCGGACACCGAAACCAGGCGGCCGCCTCCGGCCCCGCGGATCGTAAGCTCCGGTACAGGCCACCCCGAACTGTATTCGACAAGCCGGTTGGGAGTCTGGTCTCCCCCCTTGACGTACAAGTACTGATCGAACCGATAAGGGCTTGTGGCGTTCACCAGTTCCTTCTTTAGTTCCTTATCCACGATGCTCTTGACGGCTCCGCTCTTGGCATCCAGCACTACCTTGTAGTAAGCATTCTCCAACGTTCCTCGCGGGTCTGCCGGTTCCGACGGGGCATCTGCGGTCGTTTCCTGCAGAGCAATGGCCTTGTACCCGACCGATGGAACGTCCCGCGCCAGAAAGCGAATATGGTTGTAGGATTGTCCAGAGGCCAGAATCTCGTAGGGAATGGTGTGGTGCGTCGTTAGGTCAACCAGTTCCCGCCCTTTCTCCAGGTCCATTTCAACCATGCCGGAACGCGGCCAACTCAGGGGATTGAACACCAGCAGTGTCCCCGCTGGGTCGTAAACAGAGTCAGCCAGGCCGGCCAGTCCGCGCTCCAGCACATAGTCAACTCCTCGCTTCGCCTCGCCGGCAAAACCCTCCTTGACCGCCAACTGCTCCACAGCTTCCTGGCTCTTCGGATTCGACACGCTCCGATCGGCTCCCCAGGTGTGCTCGTCGTACAGGACCATGTTGTTCCACATCCGCCGTAGGGCTTCGGCCTCGGGCTGTCGAAGGGGATTAACCAGGCTGCTGAGAGTGGAGAATTTCTCTGCTGCAAGGGCTCTTTGTTCCGTCTCGCGCTCAATAGCGGCGGATCGCGCTGTTGAAGCAATCCCGTATTCCCAGTACGGCCCACCGTCTCCACGCACGACCGGAATGGTATTTCCGAATTGCCGCGCGATCTGTTCCATAGCCTCCGCGAACCCCGAATACTGCAAGTGGGGATAGGCGTAAATCTTGTTCCAATTGGCGGCCAAGCTCGCCTGGCCGGGATTAAGATCGGTATTTTCCCATTGCGTGCCGTAAACCAAAACCGAGTCGGCCTTGTATTCGGGGCGGGTATAAGCTTGAAGGAAAACCGGGATGGAGTCGCGCCCCGCCACGACGTCGCCTTGTATCCCGCCGAACAACACAGCAAGTTGAGAATAGACCCACGAGTACCACATCAAGATCCTGCCGCCGTCGGGTCCCTCCCACCAAAAGGGCGATTTCTCGTTCAGGCGGCCGTAGAGCAGTATCGGCCCATTGTCGTTGTCGCAGCCGGAAATAAAATACTTCAGGCCCGCCGCCGCCAGGACCGAAGCGTAGGACCAGGAGTAGGACGGCACATCCGTGATGTTGGCGTAGTCGGCATCTCCTCCGTGCGTTTGGTTAAACTCGAACGCGGGATAAAGAGAGCGGATAAGGGTCTCGAGGCTTGGGAAGCCCGTGAGCAGGCTCGCCTCGACCGTGGGGACGAATATCTTCTTGTCTCTTACCATCTCGAAAAGCTGCTTCTGTTGATCCGCGCTGCGCCCCGCCAGATACTGCCGCACGCTCCAATAGCCATCCGGGCTAAATCGAAAGTCCGGATGCGCGTGGATCAAATCCATCGCTTCATCAAGTTCACGGCTTTGAATTTCGGCCACCTTTTCCTGGTAGTCGGAATATCCCACATCGACGTGCACGTGAGGGACGACCAGCAGGTTCCACCGTTTCGCCGGTGTCAGCATCACCCGGAAACGGTGCGAGCGCCCGTTGATTTTGACCGTGACCAGGCCTTTCTCCGGCTTGGTGCACTCGGTAATCGAGAACTCCACCATCTGCTCGCCGAATTCCCGCTTGGCTAGATCCACGCTGTATTTGTTCGTGCCTACCAGCAGGCTCACCCCTCCTTGTCGTACTGGCAGGTCATGGCGGACGTAAATGTCGACCAGCTCCACGAAGTCATTGCCCTGGTGCATGTAAAAAACCGTGGGCACGACTTCGGCCGTCACTTCGGCCTGATGTCTTTGAGGGGAATTCTGGTCAAGCTCCAAGGCATCGTAGGTCATCACGGAGTGGAGTTCGACGTCGCTGGTGGAGGGCGCGTCGGTGGCCGTTAAGGTGAGCCTGTTGGTCCCCTTCCGCAAAAACTGAGCTGGGAGATCGCAAGTGATCGTATCGGCAGCGGCGATCGGGCTGACGACCATTTCCCGATCGCCCCCCGTGTAGCTGAGCACGGGGTGCTGGTAAAAGAGACCCTTGTGCCCATTGATTTCCACTTCCAATCGCGCCACGCGCGCCGTCTCCGACAACAGCCCCGCTTTGAGCGTGTAGAAGCCGCCGGGTTTTCCGGGCAGATTGAACTGGATGGTATAGGGGTGAGGGCGGCTCCCCGGCCTTTCGATTTCTGCACCCTCTTGATAAGCAGGCCAATCGGTCTCTGGCCGGCTCTTTCCCACAACGTAAACCAACTCGCCAGCGGGGTAGCGGGAGCCAAAGAGCGGCGGACCTTGTTTCCCGGTATTGAATTCACTCGGAGACTGGTTGAAGGTGCCGATTCTCCACACGGCATTTGAAGGACCGCGGGAATCGGCCCGGCTCGGAGTTTTACGGCCGCGGCGAGATGCAACACCCCCCGCACACGGGCAAATACAGATTACGACTGCCAGCACCACAAGCACTTGTAAAGCCTGCTCGTGCGGGTGTTTTCTCACTTCATCCCTCCGGTCGTCTCGCTCGGTTCGTGCGCTTTGCGGCCGTACACCCGCTCGTAGGCTTTGCAGTAGGGACAAAGGCCGCCTTCAATGCGTTTAACGAACCAGAACGCCAGCCCCTTCTGGTTCTTGCGCGCGCGGCCACACACAGGACACTCGACGCATCTCTGGGCCATGGCGCGGTCTTGTTCGGAGATGGTTTCCATAAGCTTGTCCTTTAGTCGTGCAGGGGAGCCGTAGTGGCGGCCTTCAGGCGTCCACAGGGCTCACCCCTGCATCCTGAATTTGCATCTTGGTCTTTCGACAGACCAGAATCATACCCTAGGAGTATCGAACGAGCCAAGGCACTAGCGCGAAGCTGGACAAGTAAGCGAACTTATTCATCAGAAGCGGAAGGGCGGGGCTTCAGCCCCGCCGCTGACCTCGCGAGGTAATTGCGGGGCTTTAGCCCCTGAAGCGGCGTGGCTTCAGGGCCTAAAGGCCCTTTCAACCCTGCAACCACAGACGGCGGGGCTGAAGCCCCGCCCTTCCGAGGGCCACTTGAAATTGCGCGCATATAACGAGCCAAGGCACTAGCGCGAAGCAAAGAGAATTGATAAGCTGCTTTCCGCTATAGGGGCGGGGCGCCTGACCATTCGCTCCTACGCTGCCTGGCAAGGGCGATAAGAGGGAGGCAACATCCGATGATTCAACGACGCGATTTCCTTAAGGCGGCTGGTGTATCTGCGGCGAGCCTGGGCAAGCCCCTCGTCTCGAATGCGGAGCAAAGCAGCGCTTCCGCGTCCGTTCCGGCCGACACCAAATACCCGAAGCTGGCGATTAAGACGCGCTATTCTCCCCAGAGGCTCGCGTTCGCAGCGTCGGCAGGTTACGAAGGCGTGATTGTCGACGTCAACGAATACTTCGATCCCGACAAACTCACGGACAGTCAGACTGATCAGGTCCTGGCCGCCGCCTCGGATGCCAGAGTGCGCATCATCAGCATCGAAAGCATGGTGAACCATCTGGCCCCAGATCCCGCCGAACGGCGCCAAGTACGCGCTCGCTTCGTCCGCTGCATCGAATTGGCCCACCGGCTGGGGTGTAAGTTCGTCGGCACTTTCAGCGGGGGCAAGCCGGGCGCATCGGTGGACGAGCAGGCGAAGGAACTGGCCGAAGTGCTCAACGAGCAGTACCTGCCCGTGTGCGAAAAGTTGGACGTGAGGGTAGGGCCCGAGAACTATCCCTGCGACGAGAATTTCGCCACCGTGCCCGCCAGTTGGGAGAAAGTCTTTGCCCTGGTCCCGAACCATCGCTTCGGGCTGGAATTCGACCCTTCTCATTTGGTGCGGCAATACATCGACCCCATCCAGACGGCCTGGGACTTTCGCGACAGGATCCTCGCGGTGCATGCCAAGGACACGGAAATCATTCAGCCGGTTCTTGCCCAAGTCGGCATCCACGGCCGAGGCTGGTGGCGTTACCGCATTCCCGGACAGGGGCTGATTGACTGGCCCAAGTTCATCACCGTGCTCTTGCAGGCGGGATTCCGAGGCGGCATGGCGGTGGAACACGAGGACGAATTCTGGGATGCCCCGCACGGCGACTCGGGCCCCGAAATGGCACAGGAACGCAAAGACGGGTTCATCCTTGCCGCGCGCTTTCTGCGGCAGTATCTGCCCGGCCGGTTGAGTTGATGTCTGTGCAGGCGAGAACCCAGCCGTGGAAAGTAGGGGCGGTTCGCGAACCGCCCCTACCAGCCTAATTCGCGGGAATGACGTGTGTCACGGATTGTGCCCCGGCTAACCTGTTGTCATTCATGGGCCTTTGTACTACCCTTCCAGAGGGCGAATTCATCAAAGCGAAGGAGGTCACATGCGGCGTAGGACGTTCTTCGGGGGAGTTTTCGCGGGCTTGGCAGCCTCCGCGTTGGGAGCGAATCCGCCCAAGCCCAAGGCCGGCGATATCCCCATGCGGACGTTTGGCAAGACGGGCGAAAGGCTCACCATCATCGGCCAGGCCGGCGGCCGTTTTCCTCTTATTACCTTCGAAGAGGCGAAGGCAATTACCTTGCGCGCCTACGACCTCGGGATCAACTATTTTGATAATTCCATTGATTACTGGGACGGCCGGTCGGAGGAAGTCTATGGGGCCGTTCTCCCGCCTTTCCGTAAGCGCGTCTTCATCACAACCAAAGCCAACAAGCGGACTCGCGCCGGCGCCGCGGAGGAACTCGACCAATCTCTGAAACGCCTGAAGACCGATTATGTTGATCTCTGGCAGATTCATGCCGTGGATGAGAAAGCCGAGGTCGAGCAGATCTTCGGCCCGGGAGGGGCCATCGAAGCCTTCGAAGCCGCCCAGAGGGCAGGGAAGTGCCGCTTCATCGGCTTCACGGGCCACCACGATCCCTACGTTCACCTGGAAATGCTCAAGGCTTATGAGAAGTTTGACTCCATCTTAATGCCGTTACACATTGCCGACCCCGGGTACCTGAGTTTTGAGAAACTCACCTTACCCGTTGCCGCCGAACGCAAGATGGCCATCCAGGGAATGAAGTCCTTGGCCAATGCCAAGCTCTTGCAGGAATTCAGCGCCCGGGAATGCCTGAGCTACTCTTTAAGCCTTCCCGTCAACTGCGTTGCCGTTGGCTGCACGACCATCGGCCAGTTGGAAGATGATGTTCGCATCGCCCAGCAGTTCAAGGCCTTCACGCCTGATGAAATGGATTTGCTTCGCAAGCGAGCCGAGGGCATTAAGGGACCAGGCCTTGAAGATTGGAAGCGGAATATTACTGATCGAGCGACTGAAGCATCGCCCCGTCGTTCAACCTCCCGGCAGAGACATGGCTAACACTGCGCGTCGTCGCAGTAAGTGGTGCTCGGAGGCATTGTCCCGCCGGTTGCGCGCAAGGGCCTAGGATGCGTCAAACAGGTTCGACCGGGGCTAGGTATGACTTCCCACCTTGCGGAGTTCTATCACTAAGCGTAGGGCTTTGTTTACAGCTCTTTCACTGCGAAAGGCTTTGCTCACATCCGGGTCTAGGAGAACAAGGTTGGTGCCTGCGTGGTAACGCTTGGAGTCCTTGCCGCGCACGCCACCCTTGAGTAACGGGCCGAGATCATATTCAGGGCGCAAGTCGTCGTTGATCTTATTCTTCTTCACTCAAACTCCACCTGTCTATTCTAACCAATTTCGCCCGCTTTTGCAGTTTGGAAGCACGTGGTACAATTGACTTTCAACCACGAAATTGGTGCATGTGATGCGCTTTGGCGCGCAGGAGGCAGGGTCCCGCTTATGATTTCCAAAACCTTCGAAGTGAAGATTGTGCGGGAAGGGCAAATGTGTTTCATTCCCTTGACGTTCGATCCCAAGGACGTGTTTGGCAAGATCCGCGCCCCCGTTAAGGTGACGCTGAACGGATACACATACCGCAGCACCATTGCCGCCATGGGAGGCCCTCCTTTCATTCCGTTGCGCAAGAGCAATCGCGAGGCAGCGGGGTTGGAGGGAGGTGAAACGCTCGAGGTCCGGCTCGACCTCGACACCGAGAAGCGAGCAGTCAAGCCGCCCGCCGATTTCGTCAAAGCGCTCAAAGCCGCCCCGCCGGCCTGGGACCGATGGCAGGAAATGAGCTACACCCACCAGCGCGAGTATGTCGAAGCGTTGGCAGACGCCAAGAAACCTGAAACCCGCGCCCGCCGCCTGGAGAGTGCGATTCAGGCCATCCGGAACCGGCCGGAGCGAAAGAGTGGGCGCCACGGAGGTTAGGCTATACTTGACTGCCCCCATGAGCAGAGGTACGGTTGTGGTGTGAGAGGGAACAGGATATGACTATTACCTTGCAACCGGAACACGAGCGACTCGTCGCGGAGGCCCTCCGTTCCGGCGCCTATCAGAGTTCCGAGGAAGTGATCAAGCAGGCGCTTGAACTGCTTTGCGACCGGGACGCTTGGCTCGCTGCAAGCCGCGCTAAGATCGCTGACGGCTATGCTGCCGCCCAGCGGGGCGAGCTTATAGACAGTGACCAAGTTCGGGCCCAGATGGAACAGAATAAACGGCGCTGGCTGGCTGGGCCGCGTAAAGCATGATCCGCTACAAGTTCACTCCTCAAGCGGCTGACGACCTCTTCGAAATCTGGAGTTACATCGCCCGCGACAGCACTGCGGCAGCCAATCGCGTTGAAGATGCCGTTTACAAAGCTTGCGACTTCCTGGGTGAAGGTCGCCTCCGCGGGAGCGTCCGCGAGGACCTAACCAAGCTTCCACTCCGCTTTTGGACAATTCAAGGTTTTCCCAATTTCATCATCGTGTATGATCCCGAGAGCGATCCTCTTCGAATTATCCGGATTCTTCACGGTAGGCGAGACGTTCTGGCAATTCTTGGCGAATCCAAGCCCTGAGAACAAGGGTCGCCCCCGAGATTGCTAGGGTTGGGCACTAACTGGCCCGCAGTTTCCCGGAACCGGTGACACATGACGCCACAGTCCCCCGAAGAACACCGAACCCGAGTCCGCTGGTCAGTTGGAGCGCTCCTGGCCGCTTCCACGGTCATTAACTTTATTGATCGGCAGACGCTCAGCGCGCTGGCCCCGATTCTGAAATCCCAGTTTCGCTGGACCAACTCCGACTTTGCTTCTCTCTTGATTGCCTTTCGTCTGGCTTACACGATTATGCAGGGCGTGGGCGGCCGGCTGCTCGACGAGGTAGGCTCGCGTGTCGGGTTCGCGTTGGTGGTGGGGTTTTATTCCTTGGTGGCGATGGCCACCAGCTTCGCCCAAGGGTTGGCGAGCTTTCGGATCTTCCGCTTCCTACTCGGGCTGGGCGAAGGCCCCAATTTTCCAGGCGCTGCGAAGACCGTTGCGGAATGGTTCCCAAATCGGGAGCGCGCCTGGGCCGTGGCGCTATTTGACAGCGGCACGTCCATCGGCGGCGCCGTTGCTCCCTTTATTGTGCTGTATACGTTCAGGCTCTTCGGGACGTGGCGGCCCGCCTTCGCTCTCACCGGCTGTCTTGGGATCGCGTGGCTGATTATCTGGCTGCGCTTTTACCGCGCACCGCAAAACCATCCTTCGGTCTCGCCTGCGGAACTGCGCTACATCCAGGAAGGCCGCTCTCTTTCCGGCGGGACCGGCCAAGCGGCGCGCTGGCGAGACCTGGTTCGTTACCGGCAGACCTGGGGCATAGTGTTGGGGCGATTCCTGCTCGATCCCTTCTGGTTCTTCATTGCCGAGTGGTTTGCGCTCTACCTTTCCAGCAAAGGGTTTCGCCTGGAGGCCAGCGTGCTTGGCTTTTGGATGCCCTTCCTGGGGGCTGATTTGGGAAACTTTGCGGGCGGCGGGCTCTCGAGTTACTGGATCTCGCGCGGCTGGCCCGTGGGCAAGGCGCGCCGGGCGGTCCTTATCATCTTCGGGCCAAGCATGGTCTGCCTGCTGCTGGTGCTTCGCAGTTCCAGCTACATTGCCGCCCTGCTCATTTTCGCCTACGCGGCGTTTGCCTACGCCGCCTGTTCCACGATGTTCCTGTCTTTGCCCACCGACGTTTTTCAGTCGCGCGCCGTGGGCACGGTCAGCGGTATGGCGGGCACGGGAGCGGGCATCGGCACCATGATCTCTACTTACCTGATCGGCCGCGTCACCGATGTCACCTCCTTCGCCCCGGTGATCGTCGGCGCTGCCATCATCCCCTGCCTCGCCACCCTAGTATTCGTCAGCCTGGTCCGGCCCTCGAAACGGCCCGACCCGCGAGGCTTGCTTGTGGAGTTTTAGAGCAGACGTCCCGCCAGACCCCGCCGTCATTTCCGCAATGTCCCATCGTGACGCTACCTGAAGCAAATCCAGCCAGCCATTCACGATCGATGTTTCCGCGCAACCGGGCTTGAGGCGCGAGCTGAGCACTTGAAACGTGTACGCGCCGAAAGCCGCGTCGTTGGGGATATAACCCGAATTAGCCATGCCATTAGCCAGCGTGACTACCAACGTGTTAGCCACTGGCGACCGTTCTTTCAGTTCCCGGCCAATGACGCTGTAGATCTCAGCGTCCACCGATGCCAGGGCTACGTCTTTCCTTTGCGCGCCCCTTGGTTGAGGATTCGATTCCCCCAATACAACCGCAAACCCGTGAAGGCCAAACGCTCGAAGTCCTGATCAAGTGTGAAGAACGCGGCATTCCATTCCAGCGCCACCACCGCCAGGACTGCATCCACTGTGGAAAGGGTGTGGCCGCGGCTTCGCGCTTGACGAAAGACGGCGGCGGCCGCTTCGTAGGTCGCAAAGCCGCGTGGCTCGATCAAGGGCCATCTTGACAACAGTTGCGTTACCGGCTCGACATCGCGCTTTAGACCCTGCAAGACTTCGGTGAGGATCAAGCCCGTAAGGACCACCGGAGCGTTGAGACCGATTAAACGCTCCAATTCGTCCCCGGCTGGGCTGCGCGCGGAGTTGAGGAAGTCTACCCAGACTGAGGTGCCCACCAGAATCACAGGCGGTTCCGTCGCAGCTTTTTCAAGTCCCCTTCCCAGATCCCCGTGCCGCGAAAGCGCAAAATGCCTTTGCGGCCTTCGCTTTGCACCAGAATCTCCAGCGCCCGATGCACGATCTCGCGCTTCGTGCGCAAGCGCGTCAACCTGCGGGCTTGCGACAGTAAGCGGTCGTCTATATTGATGTTAGTTCGCATACCCCTATTATACACCTTATAGGTGTACTAGGAAATACCCGGAAAAGCCGCATGGTATTCGGCAGCTGGCTTGGATTCCTGAATCTCCAACCCTGAACGCCAGGTCCTACTAAGCACCTTGCCGCCTTCCTTTTGCGTCCTTTATAATGAACGTTCGGGCTTACGGGGTTTCATGTGAATCACTGACTATGCTGCGTCCGTTTCGTCCAATCTGGCCCTACTTGGTGCGCTACAAAGCGCGCTATCTGGCGGGATTTCTCTGCCTGCTGTTCGCCCAGGTGGGCGTGCTGGTTCCCCTCATCATCAAGGCCGGGATCGATGATTTAACCCAGGGAGTCCCGGTCCGAAAACTACTCAGCGTGGCCGGCCTGCTTGTGGCCGTGGCCGTTGGCAAGTCCGTCTTGGGATTCTGGGTGCGCTGGATTCTAATCGGGATATCGAGGGATGTGGAATACGATTTGCGCAACGATTCTTTCCTCCATCTCATGCGCCTGTCGCCGCGCTACTACACTGAGAACCGCACCGGCGACCTGATGGCGAAGCTCACCAACGATCTGAACGCGGTGCGCAATATGGTGGGGCCGGGCATCATGTATTCCGCCAACACGCTGGTGTTGGGCCTGGCAACGGTTGCCCTGATGATGCATCTGGACTGGCGCCTCACGCTGTATTGCCTCATTCCCATGCCTCTCGTGTCCGTTGGGGTCAAGTTCCTTGGCGAGCAGATTCACGAGCGCTTTGAGAAGATCCAGGCGCTTTATTCGGAACTCACGGAGCGGGTGCGCGAAAACCTCTCCGGGGTGCGGGTGGTCCGCGCCTTCTGCCAGGAGGAAGCGGAGATGGCGGAGTTCGACCGGATGAATCTGGACTTCGTGGCGAAGAACCAGGGGCTGATCTGGATCTCCAGTTTCCTCTGGCCCAGCATGGAACTGCTCTTCGCGGTGGCTTTCCTGCTGCTGATGGTGGTGGGCGGCCAGCACGTGCTTACCCACAGGATCAGCGTGGGGACCTTCGCGGCGTTCAATGTCTTCCTGATTTATCTCATCTGGCCCATGATTGCGCTGGGCTGGGTGACCAACCTGGTGCAGCGCGGACTGGCTTCGCTGGGACGCCTGATGCAAATCTTCGATGCGAAGCCCGATATTGATGACCGCGCCGTTCCCGCGCACCCCCTTACTTCGCTGCGGGGCGAAATCGAGTTCCGCAACCTCACGTTTGCTTACAACGGCACGCCCGTGTTGAAGAACCTGGACCTGCTGATACCCGCGGGAAAGACGGTGGCCATCGTGGGTGCGACGGGTTCCGGCAAGTCCACTTTGGTGGGGCTGATCCCGCGGCTTTACGATGCGCCGGAAGGTTCGTTGCTCGTCGATGGTGTGCCCGTCCGCGAGATTCCGCTTCAGACCCTGCGCCGGCACATTGGATTTGTGCCCCAAGAGACTTTTCTCTTCAGCGAGAGCATCCGCGAAAACGTCAAGTTCGGAGTGCCGGAAGCGACCGACTCGCAGGTGGAGCGCGCCGCGGAGATTTCCAATATCCTGCCGGAAATCCGGGCCTTCCCTAAGGGTTTCGACACCATGGTAGGCGAGCGCGGATTGACGCTTTCCGGTGGGCAGAAACAACGCACGGCGATTTCGCGGGCCGTCATCCGCGATCCGCGCATCCTGATTCTCGACGACGCGCTTTCCAGTGTCGATACCTTTACGGAAGAGAAAATCCTCCGGCAACTCACCGGCGTCACGGCGGGACGAACCACTATCCTGATCTCCCACCGGGTGTCCACTATCCAGAACGCCGACGAGATCGTGGTCCTGCACGCGGGCGAGATCGCCGAGCGCGGCACCCACGCCGAGTTGCTGGCCCTCAATGGACACTATACGGACTTGTATAACAAACAGTTGATTGAGGAGGAATTAGAGAGAGAGGTGTAGGGTCGCGCCCTGCGCCGCCCGTCCGTTGTCCGTGGTCCGTTGTCCGTTGCCGCTATGCGCCTGCGGCGCTCGACGACGAGGGACAACGGACCACGGACCACGGACAACTGACATGCCCGACTCCATTCACGACGAAGAAATCCTCGGCAAGGCCTACGACGCGCGCCTGATGCGGCGGCTGCTCGTCTACCTGCGTCCGTACTGGCGCATGACGCTGTTTGCCCTGGTGGCGATCCTGCTGTTCGGGATTTTGCAGGCTGTGCCGCCCTATTTGCTGAAGATTGAGGTGGACCGCTATCTCGACCCGGCGGGGCGCGCGCAGCTTCCCAGAATCCTGGCGGGTTTCCTCAGTCAGAATCCGCTGGCGGGCATCGCGCAGATCGTCTTCGTGCTTCTGCTGCCCACCGTGGTGCTGACCTTCGTGCTGGAACTTGCGCAGTCATTCGCAATGCAAATCGTTGGGCAGCAGGTGATGTACGACATGCGCAAGCAACTGTTCGCCCACCTGCAACGCCTCCAAATGAGCTTCTTCGACCGCAACCCCGTGGGCCGCCTGGTGACGCGCGTGACCACTGATGTGGACGTCTTGAACGACCTCTTCGCTTCCGGCGTAGTCGCCCTCATCGGCGACGTCTTCTCGCTTTTCAGCATTGTGGTGGTGATGCTGAAGCTGGATTGGAAACTGGCGCTCCTCACCTTCTCCGTGCTGCCCGTCATTGTGCTGGTCACAGCAGCTTTCCGAAAGGCGGTGCGCGATTCTTACCGGCGCATTCGGGTGGCCATTGCACGGATCAATGCCTACTTGCAGGAACACATCACCGGAATGGCCGTCTCCCAGCTCTTTAATCGTGAAGATATCAGCTACCGGGAATTCGAGAAGATCAACCGCACTCACATGGAAGCCTACAAGGACTCGATTCTGGCTTACGGGTTGTTTTATCCGGCGGTCGATCTCCTGGGCACCGTCGCGGTGGGCATCATCCTCTACCTGGGCGGCGGCATGGCGTTGCGAAACCTGGTTACGATCGGCACCGCCATCGCCTTCATCCAGTATTCGCAACGTTTCTTCCGCCCCATCCAGGATCTGAGCGATAAGTACAACCTTCTGCAAGCGGCCATGGCGAGTTCGGAGCGCATTTTCAAGCTGCTGGATACCCCGGTGACGATCACGGAACCGCAGGCTCCGCTGTCCGTTGTCAGTGGTCCGTTGTCCGCAGTTAATGACGTAGGGGCGCCCCTTGTAGGTGCCCAGGTCCCGACGGACCACGGACAAATGACAACTGACCACGGACCACGGACTACGGACCACGGACGTCCCTCCCCGCTGGTTGAATTCCACCAGGTCGGATTCGCCTATCAGGACGACCACCGCGTGCTGGAAAATGTCTCCTTCTCGATCGGATCCGGGGAGACGGTGGCGGTGGTGGGTCACACGGGCGCCGGCAAGACCACGCTCACCAATCTGCTGCTGCGTTTCTATGACGTACAGGACGGGCAAGTGCTGTTTGACGGCGTGGACATCCGCCATCTGCGCCTACGCGATCTGCGCAAAAACTTCGGCATTGTTCTCCAGGATCCCTTCCTCTTTTCGGGCACGATCTCGAGCAATATCCGCCTGGGCAGCGGCTGGATCACCGATCGTCAAATCCGTGAGGCGGCCCGCCAGGTCAACCTGCTGGATTTTATCGAGGGCCTGCCGGGACGTTTCCAGGAACCCGTCAAGGAGCGCGGCGCCACGCTTTCGGTGGGACAGAAACAACTGCTCTCTTTCGCGCGAGCCCTCGCTCACAACCCGCGCATCCTGATCCTCGACGAAGCCACCTCGAGCGTCGATCCCGAGACGGAGCATCTGCTGCGTGAAGGCCTGCGCTGCCTGATTGAGAACCGCACCTCCCTGGTCATTGCGCACCGCCTCTCCACCATTCAGAACGCCAGCAAAATCGTGGTCATGCACAAAGGACGAGTTCGGGAGGTGGGGACGCATCAGGAATTGCTTCAGAAACGCGGAATTTACTTTAAGCTCTACCAGCTTCAGTACAAGGACCAGGAACTGTCCGTGATGCGTCCATAGTCCGTTGTCAGTTGTCCGTGGTCCGTGGTCCCTTGCTGGTCATCCGTCCAGAGTTGCTGGTGATCCGTCGTGTCCTTGCTGCCGCCAATATCGATCTGACACCATCCTGCAGGGAGTCCACAACGGACAACGGACCACTGACAACTGACCACTGGCGATTCATTGAACGGTGTGCTTAGGGAGTCGCGTTTTCGTACGGCTTGACCTGGTCTGCGATCTTCGACTTATCGCCTACAATCACAAACTCCATCTGGTCGGGAAGGAGATACTTGTCTGTGACCGCCTGGATCTCCGCCGGTTGCACGCCCATCACTTTCTGCACGTACTCAGAGAGGTAGGAGCGGTTCAAGCCTTGCGAATCGACAAAGTGCAGTTGGCCGATCACCGCGTCCGGGCTTATGGTATTGCGCAGCACAAACAGCCCCGCGAGGTAGGTCTGTATGCCTTTCAGCTCCGGTTCGGAAGGCGGCTCCTTCCTCAACCTGTCGATCTCAAACAGGATCTCCTTGATCGAGGGGCCGGTCACTGACGTAGTCACATCGGCCGTCTCGACCCAGTACGCCAGATGCGTGCGAGTCGAGATCTCGCTGAAGGGCGAATACGTATAGCCCTTCTGCTCGCGAATGTTGGAGGTAATACGCGACGCGAAGGAGCCCCCCAAAAGCGTATTCATGACATCCAGGGGAATGTAGTCGGGACTATTGGGACCCGCAACCGGCAGGCCGATGTACAGCGTGGATTGCGGAGCGTCCGGCCGATCGATCAGAGCGAAGGAGCGGGCTTTGACCGGATTCGTCGAAATTGAGGGTGGTTCCGCTCCCTTGGACCAACCTTCGAAAGCCTTTTGGATGGTTTCCCGAAAATCGCCCTCCAGCTTGCCCGCGACATACAAATGGGTGCGGGCAGCACTGAAATTACTACGATAGAAAGCGAGGGTGTCGTCCGCGCTGTAACCCTTCAGATCGCTCTCCGCCGGAAAGACCCGCCCGTACGGGCTGCCGGGGAACATAGTGCCCAGGAAGCGCTCCCGAGCCAGATCGCCGGGCTGAGTTTTCGCCACCGCGAGCTCACGCTCCAGGTCAGCCTTCAGTCGAGGGACCTGCGAGGCCGGCAGGGAAGGGTTCTCGAGCACATCCGCAATGAGATTGATAAACTGCGCCGCGTGATCGGAAAGCGCCACGCCGCCCACGGACGTAAATTCGACCCCGGGGGTGATCTCGAGTTGTCCTCCCGCGTCGGCAATCTCGGCGGCCAACTGCTCCGAGGAGCGCGTCTTGGTCCCCTCCTTCATGAGCAGCCCGGTGAGCCGCGACAGCCATACCTGGTTCGCCGCCTCGTTGATGCCGCCTGCGCTGACGTAGGCGCGGACCGCCACCCGGGGCACGATGCCATACTGCACCAGCGTCACCTTCAGGCCGTTGCCCAGTGTGAAATCCTCGGTCGGCGGGAGATGGAAAGGTTTGGGCGGCCCGCCTTCCGGGGGTTGTTCCTTCTGCTGGCCGGATGCCACTAAGCATGCTGCAAAAGCGATGAGGCACAGTCGCAGTATCATTGCGCGCCTCCCGTGGAAGCCTTCGCGCCGGGTTCCAAGACCAGTACGGTGCGATTGGTCCGGCGCAGATATTCGCGAGCCGTCCGCTCGATCAGGTCCGGGGTCACACTGTTAAAGTGCGCCTCTAAATCGTTGATCCGCGACGGATCGTTGTCGAACAACGCAAAGCACGCCAGCATATTGGCGCGGCCGAATCCGGCGAATTGCGTCATCGAGTCGTAAATGTAAGATCGCATTTTGGTCCGGTTCCGATCCAGCAGCTTATGGTCGACGGGCCGGGATTGTAAGGAGTCAATGACGCTGTCGACCGAAGACATGATCTGATCAGCGCTCACGTTCGCGTCATGGATGAGGTATGTGGTCCAGAGCATCGGCCCGTTGTAATCGAACATGTCGCCCAGGTCCACGTTAATGCCTCCTGAGATACTTCCCGTGTAGCCATGTTTCTTGACCAATTCCTCATAGAGCAGACTATCGTCGCCCTGGATCAGGATTTGATCGAGCAGCCCCATCGCATAATACTCGGGCGTGTTGCGCGCCGGCATGTGATAGGCAAAGGCGAGCGCAGGCCGGTTCGCCAGCGGATCTTTCCGCTCCGCCTTGATCTCTTTCTCCTGGCGAGGCTCAGTGAGATCGGGCACCGGCGGAACTTCGGACTTCGGAATGGGCCCGAAATACTTCTCCACGAAACCCTTGGCTTCTTCCGGTTCGAAGTCGCCCACCATGACAAGCGCGGCGTTATTGGGGGCGTAGTAGGTCTTGAAGAATTTCAGGACATCGTCCAGCTTGGCCGCCTCGATGTCCTTCAGTTCGCCGTAGAAGTTATGCGAATTGTACCAGTTGGTGTTGGCGTACTGGGGTATCCAAAGCCACGGAAAGCCGCCGTAGGGCTGGTTCAGGACGTTCACTTTCACTTCGTTTTCGACCACGCCTTGCTGGTTCTTCAGGTTCTCGTCCGTGACGGCCAAGCCTTTCATGCGGTCCGCTTCCGCCCAGAGCGCTGTTTCAAGCTTGTTGGCAGGGAGGACTTCGAAGTAGTTCGTGAAGTCAAAGCGCGTGCTGCCGTTCAGGATTCCGCCATTCTGCTGCACAAGTCGGATGAACTCCATCTTCCCCAGGTTGTGAGAGCCTTGAAACATCATGTGCTCGAACAAATGCGCGAATCCTGTGCGATCCCTCGGTTCGATTCGAAAACCGATCCGATAGTAGATAGCCGTCACCACCGTGGGCGCCGTGTGATCCACGGAGAGGACCACGCGCAGGCCGTTCGGCAGCGTGTAATATGTGACAGGAACGGTGAACTGGTTGGCGCCTCCCGCCTGGGCGTGCAACAGGACGCCGCTCCCGAGCAGTGCTGCGGGGAAGAAGTATTCTCTTCTCAAAGGCATGTCACCCCGATCAAAAGCCGAAACCTATACCTCTATCATCGACCGCCGCAGAATTCAAGGTTCATTTCGTGCCGGCGCATCGCCCTGCGCCCGTGCCAGAACTGGTTTCAAAACCTCGTAAGCCCCGAAGGGGCGGTCCAGCAAAGCCCTGGGCAGCGCCCAGGGTTCTCAGGCCGATGCGTCGAATATCGAGCCCTGAAGGGGCGATATATCCGGTTTTGTCGCGCCCTTTCAGGGCTCGTCCCAAAGGGGAGATGTCCCCCGAAACTCCCGCCACCGCGGGCGAGACGCCCGCCCTACGATTTTCAAAGCAGTCGCTCGTGCATGCGCGAAGCGCCTTGGAGTGCGGCGGCTTGACGCCGCCTTGGCACGGCGCGCACCGAGGTTTTCCTGGGACGAACTGGATTGAAGCGTAATGTAACTCTGCGCCCCGCGCTAATCCTAAGGCGGCGTCAAGCCGCCGCACTCCAAGGTGCCTTCGGCACACAGATTTTCAAAGCGGTCCGAAGGGCGAAGCCGCCAGTGTAAGCAGGAAGACCTTGACAGGCCGTCTCTATATATGTAGACTTGTCCTGCTTCTCTTGAGGAGGGTCGCCGTGAGAATTCTGGTCCTCGGTGGGGACGGTTATCTGGGTTGGCCGACCGCCATGTATCTTTCCGCTCGGGGGCACGATGTGGCGGTCCTTGACAACTTCTTCAAACGCCAATGGGAACTCGAGTTTAACGCCCAACCCCTCATCCCCATCAGCACCCTTGAGGATCGCGTACACGTCTGGAAGGAGGTGACGAAGCGCCACATTTCCTGCCTGACCGGCGACTTGTGTGACTACGGATTCGTGCGAGCGGTACTGCGCCGGTTCGGGCCCGAGGCCATTGTGCATTTTGGCGAGCAGCCCTCGGCGCCTTACTCCATGATCGACCAGCGCCGTTGCCTGCTGACACAGGTCAACAACATCACAGGAACCCTGAACATTCTCTGGGCGATGCACGAGTTTGTGCCGGCGGCGCACCTTGTGAAACTGGGCAGCATGGGAGAATACGGCACGCCCAACATCGATATCGAGGAGGGCTTTCTCGAGATCGAGCACCACGGCCGCAAGGGCGTCTTCCCATTCCCCAAACAGCCGCTATCTTTCTATCATCTGAGCAAAGTCCATGACAGTTACAACATCAGGTTCGCGTGCGGCGCGTGGAAACTGCGCTCCACGGACCTCCACCAAGGCATTGTCTACGGGGTGGCCACGGACGAAACCGCATTGAACTCGCGCCTGGCAACCAGTTTTCACTACGATGCAGTCTTTGGCACGTCACTGAACCGCTTTTGCGTCCAGGCCGTGGCCGGCGTTCCACTCACACTTTACGGCACGGGTGGTCAAAGACGGCCCTTCCTGAATATCCGCGACACCTTGCGCTGCGTCGAACTTGCCATCCTCAACCCGCCCAAGGCGGGAGAGTACCGCGTCTTCAACCAATTCACCGAGACCTTCAGCATCCTGGAACTGGCCGAAACCGTCCGGCGCCAGGCTGAAAAGCTTGGCTACTCCGTGACCATCGAGCACCTCCCCAATCCCCGTGTGGAAGAGGAGGAGCACCACTACTGCCCCCGCCACCAAAAGCTTCTTGACCTGGGCTTGCAACCCCAACTGCTTTCGGATGTCCTGCTTGACAGCATCCTCGTCACCATCCGCAGCCATGCGCACCGGATCCGGCGTGAAGCGATCTTGCCGCACATCCAATGGGATGGCGCCTCCGGCGTGGCGGGATCGGCCGACCGGCGCGTGACCCGCCGTTCTTGGCGGTCTCGGTTCGGGCGGAATGCCCAGGGAAGCCGCGAACAGACAGAGTTGTTAGCACCGGCCTTAAAGGGAATTTCGCCGCAGGAGCACACGCTGAAATCGGCGCCTCTATGATCTTCCGCAGATGATGATCAAACGGAAAGAAGAATTGTCGCGGGTCAGTTTGTGCGCCATGTCGAATGATTAGCCAGGGTAACACTAGACATGCCGTCAGGCACGGGTGATGGCCCCTGACGGGCTGTTGCCTCCTTACCCGCGCGAGCGCAAGGCACTTCCCCGGCAAGGGCGTTATACGTCCAAGTACCGGCCGTGGCGGTCTCGTCGGCGATTGGCAAACGCTGGCCGACTTATGGCGACTAAACTGGGAGTCTGTCGCGGCGAACGATTCGAGGGGAAGATCACACTTCGTTACGGTGACTTCCCGCTCCTGATCTTCCTGGCCAAAAAAGGGGATTGACCCAGCTGTTCTTGCCGCGTTATACGCAAAAGATCAGCAAGCACGGACGCCACTGGCATCGTGCTGGCGCGTCCCCGGAGTCAACCGCCTGAGCGGAACGGGAGCTGGAGGAGACATATTACCGGCTGTTCACTGGACCTGCGCGTGGATTGGCAAGTTCTCCAAGCAGCGGAGGCTCACCGGGGAGCTTGGGGCTGAGCGGGTGGCAGGGGTTGTTGCGGGACACGAGGTAGGTTAGGCACGTTTTGCCGCACTGTTGGCGTGGTTGTGGAGACTCTCGCCGGAACTGGAGTGCCCCGCAGCGCCGTCCCGTGACCTCGTGCTCCTGGTATCATCCTGCTGGCGTGCCGAGCCGGAAGGCTCCCGCTCCGGGTCGTCGGGCTTGTGCCGGCCATCCCCAGCAGTTGGGGTTGGTTCTTGCCGCAACCTATTGGTGTCCCCCTGATCTTCCGAATAGAAGGGCGACGCTACAGGTCTCTCTGGCACCACACGTTCCAACAGAATGGCTCCGGCGGACAGCGCCAGCCACAAGAGGAGCCGCTCGAACCAGCGGCTGCCGATGAAGTAAGCCAGTGGAGCCGCAATCCAGAGGCTGAGACAGTAGAAGCAATCGAGCAGGCTTGCCCAGAAACCAGTCGCGGCGCGCCGCCGGATCCGAACCACGAAGTCCCAGGGTCCGTCCTCGGTATTCAGCAGATGGGTGACGCGCCAGACACTCAGGATCCCGAGCGCCAGCCAGTAAAACTGCATTGTCGATCACTTCCTGGTTTTGACTTCCGGTTAGGACCTGGCCAGGTCGAGGTAATGGTGCCGACGGACTTCTTCACCGTCGGGAATTGGACTCGGAGGAGCTTGACGAGGTTCCTGGCGCTTTTCTTAATGGGGACTTGCAAACTGTACGGCATTCTGTTTACGTTCTCTCTGGCAAGGGCATCTCCTCCTAGCATTGGCCACACTCTTAAGCCGCCGGACCGTGTTGAACACACGCATTCCTGCTTTCCTAAAGTCCTTATTGTAGTCGCCGAAGATTCGGCAAGCCTGCCATCGAAAAAACATCGCGCGGATCGATTTGCACCTTAGCCCCTGGCTGCCCGAAACGATACTTCAAGCCACTCACGGGGCCTAGCACCGTCATCCCCGTCGTTCCGGTATATTCGTAGAGCGCAGCGCGCGGAATCGGCCGAGGCGGCCGATTCGCTTCAACCGCTCTCCCGTTCCCCGAGGCCAGCGCCCGCCTTTGTCCGCAGCATGCGATGTTCGTGGTCCTCCTCACAAACCATCGCCTGCTGCCCGGCGTATGCCGGCGATCACGTCCCAAGGGCTATCTTCCGCTTGGAAGAGAGGCGTGATTCGCCAGACGCACAACACGCCGAGCAGCAGACGATAAAGGTCCGTCAAGTCAGTTCGCCTCTTATGTCCCAGGGCTCGGTGCCACCAGGCAGAAGCCGACGAACTTGCTGTTATTCTGCCAGGGTCCGTCGCAGTCGACGATTGTCCGGTCGTACGTGAAAAGCTCGATCGTGTAACCGCAAGCCGGTAGTCCGGCCGTGTTGTACGTCCACACGCCGGATTTCGTTCCACTCAAGGGGAGGAGCGGATTCGGATACGAAAGCCCGTTTCCGGACACCCCATCGATGGTGAATCCCGAGCTTGGCGACGCCGTGGGCTCGGCCTGGAGGTAAAACCCGCCGAGGTGTTCGTCGCTCACGCTATACTTGCCGCAAATCACGTCGCCGATCGTAAACGTCTGGCAATCTACGGCCCCTATGCACGGCCCCACTCCACCTGGCATATAGCCGGTAATTTCGAGCGAAGGAACCGGCGCTAACTGGTCGAGATCGATCACCACACCCTGGCGTGTCGTTCCGTCCGGGCAGACTTCCGATCCAGCCGGGTACATCGTGGTCAGAGTTGCATCCCACGCTGTCACCGAAACCAACCACGTTCCGGTCTTGCCTGCTGAGTTCCACACGCCGAGGAGTTGCCCTGGAGAAACGGTCCTCCAACCCGCGGCACTCGGATTCGTTTCCTGGTAAGTGAAATAACCGCCCACCGCATTCTGCGTTACATTGGAAACGGTCGGCGTTCCGCCTCCAATTTGCTGCGTTATTGAGATGCCAAATGGGTCCGTCACGATTTGCGGGCTGCCCAGCAGGGTGTTAGTCGAAGTATCGATCTGCTGAACCGTGATCTGGTATTTGGGCAGCGGTGGAAGTGGCCAACTGAACAGCGGGGCGCCCGGAATGAAACCGTAAATGGAGACGCCAGAGCCGAACGGATCGTCGCCGGCGCCTGGATAAGCCCAGCCCGACGTCTGATCGATATTGCAAATAGACACGTCGCAGATATCGCTCAAGTAAGGCGTGAAATCGCCCACTGTGGCCCCCGCGCCCGGATTAACGAAGATTAGCGTTTCCAGGCGATTTCCCCACACGGGCACGTAATCCGGGTCAGAGGACGGCGGCGGTGTGTCCCAGGAAAGAATCGCCCGCACCTTTGCGGTTACCGGCCCGTCGCCGCAGGGCTTTCGGTGCGAATTCAGGTTCACCGGCAGGTATACCGCATAGCTGAGCCCTCCTTTGGGAATGGCCGAAATGTCATAGACGGTTACCGACGGCGTCCCGGCCCATTGCCAGCCACTCCCCCAGTCGATCCAGAACGCGACATACTCCTTGCTTCCCGCCGTGCACGGCCCCCCCAGGTAGCCTGTCGGAAGCTTGATCACAAGGGTTCCCACCAGTGCGTCCGGTGACCCCGTCCCCTCATCCAGTCCGATGCACCCCAGTTGTTCGTAGTCGGTGTTGCCATTCGTGTTCTCTAATGCCCCAATCACCCCGGCAACATCGACGCCGAGCCCGGTAAAGTACTCGCTCATCGCCGTGAGGTTCGCCGGATTCAAGAGGGCTTTCTGAATCGATTTTTGCAGGAAACGGTGGGCGGGAACTTTTGACTTCGCGTATTGCTGTTTCAGCTCCGCCGCGGTTAGCGCCTTGGGGGCCTGCAACTTCACTGTCGCCGTCTCCGAGACCAAACCGGCAATGGCCGGCGGAAGTTTCACGTCTGCTGCCGTCAACAAATCCGGAAGGTCGACGAGCAACTGGAAGCCTTCAATCTGAATTCGCGTATCCACGACGTTCCCCCATACCGGGATCGTAGTCGGCCCGGCCGGCGGCGTACTCCAGGAAAGGATCGCCCTCACCATCGGCAGGTTATTTTCAAAACAAAACTTCCTGTCCGGCTGGATCACCACGCTCACCGCGTACTCTAGCGGATGGGGGCCCGGAATGTCGTAGACTGGGAAGCTCGTTGTTCCTTGCGGCAGCCAAGTCGCGCCGTTGTCGTAGGAGAGGAAGAAGCTCACGTATTCCAGCGAACCATTCGTGCAAATGCCACCATCGTATCCCGCGATCTGCTTGATCCAGACCACGCCTTCCAAGCGGTTGACCTGGGGGTTGAAGCCAACGCACTTCAATTCTTCATACGAAGTGTTGGCGGTGATTGCCTTCACGGGTTTCAGCGGGCTGTTCGGAAGATTTCCAAAGTAGTTCGGGTTCGCAAGTAGCAACGATAGAAACCGCTTTCGTTCGAGTTCAACAAGTTGCTCCGCAGAGTTCTCTGTAGTTGCCATCAGATCCTCCTTCTATGAACGCGCCACGGAATACGGCTGGCGGCCCGCAGGGGTGCGGTGCAGTCCGTTCCGCTAGCGTTTGAACCAGAATTTCGATTTTGGTATCCCCAGGGACACCACTATAGTTTGTCGTGTAAATACCCAGCCGTCTTGCCCTTGTCAAACACGCGCAGGGCCTTTACCCTTTGGTCCGCAAACCCAGCGTAGTAGCAAAAGAGTTTTTCCCGAATGTGACCATTAAACACAAAGCTAATGACCTTGTCAATATCTTTCTTACGCTCACGACTACTTTTGGTCATGTTACAACTGGGTAAATAATTTAACAAAACTCAGGGGACGCTGGCCGCCGGCCATACGAAGTCCCTTGACGGCGAAAGGGAAATCGCCGCTAAAGGTCTTCCGCTCAAACCTTTCAGTTCGGACAATCCCGCCGCTCTCCCTATAGGCGGCTGTTCACATACGGCCGAACGGGCTGTGGACCGATCGCTCGCAACGATTCGACACACGTGCGTAGACCGTCGTGGTCGTCGCAGTCTGGCTCCTGGAAATCCTGGTTCTGGCGATACGGATACCTTGATTGGACAGCCGCTCAACTTGGGAGTTACGGGCAGACCACCCGCAGCGCCTAGTCACTGAGCTTATTTCAGCTCGTTGGGTATTGTTGACATACCGCTTTGCCACCGGAAATCCGGATAGGTCCCCTGTAACGGCCTAGTGTAGACCTACCACAATTCACTTTGACGGTTATGTCGGCTTGTCGGAAACTGGCCGCTGCCAGGTACACCTCGAGAATCCGTCCTTGCTGGTCGCGTTATTTATGAACCCGTAGTTTGCGATTCAATCCGGAGTGACAGAGATCTGTAGAGTCTGCTATCGAGTTCTTACCGCCTCCCCGCCGATGAGGCCCCCAAGACCTGGTTCCCCTCAGACTGATGATTTCGGCTCAGTTTTATCCCGGTGCTGACCCAGAGCAGCCAAAATGCCCGCCACGGAACACCGGGACGCAAAAAACTACTTGACAAACTATGCTTAATATGATAGGCTAGCTTTTGGTGGTTGGTTGCATGGTCAGGCCCCTCGAGACTCCGCCCGTGACTCCGCCGGTTCTTCCTCCAGCGGCAATATGTCAGTCCAACACTGGCTGCGACCACAGCAAACACCTGAAAACTTACGAACGAACCGGGAATGTTCATGAAAACAAACAGTCGAGGAGTTGAAGAGTCGAGGAGTCGAGGAGTTGAAGGGCCAGTTCAAGAGGTCGGGTCGGATGGTGACGGTTTGTCACTCCTCAACCCTCGACTCTCGACTTCTCGACTTGAATTCGACGGAACAAAGCGAGAATGTCTATGAAAACAAAGGAACGGCTCAGAAATCAACCATCCCTGGCCCCTCCTTATCCAAGGAGGGGAATTCTCGGACTCCCCTCCTCGGACGAGGAGGGGTTGGGGGGTCGTGCGACTTTGCGACCTTGCGTGCTTTGCGCCTTGGCGTGAAACCGCGTTTGCCCTTCCGGCAAGGGGCACAGAGAAAGATGTTTTTTCGTGGGAACGAACTAAGTCATCTAAGGCACATAAAGGACTTAACATTTTTCGGGTGCTCAAAACGAACTGCTTTTTGATGCAAACGAACTCAAAACGAACTCCAAAACGAGGTTAATAGTGCGTATTCTCTATGGCTTCATCACCCTATTCGCCTTGCTTGGGAGCGCTCTGGCGCAAACGCCGGTTCCCGATTACCGCAACCCTGCTCTCCCCATCGAGCAGCGTGTCAGCGACTTGCTGAAGCGCATGACGCTCGAAGAGAAGGTCGGCCAGTTGACCACCGCGCGCCGGGGCAGCTTCGGCATCCTGGACACGACAGGGCGGTTCAACGACGCGAGCGCGCGCCAGGCCTTCCGCAACATGTTCAGCGTCGACTCGAAGATAACTCCGCGCGACGCGGCGGTGCTGCGCAACGCCGTGCAGCGTTACCTGCGGGAAAAGACCCGCCTAGGAATCCCCACGATCTTCATGGGAGAAGCACTGCACGGCTTCATGGAAAACGGCAGCACGAGTTTCCCCCAGGCGCTGGGCCTGGCGAGCACCTGGGACCCGGACCTGGTTCGCCGCGCGTTCACGGCCATTGCCGATGAGATGGCTTCGGCCGGCGATAATCAGGCATTTAGTCCGGTGATCAACCTGGCGCGCGATCCGCGCTGGGGCCGGACGGAAGAGACTTACGGCGAGGATCCCTATCTCTCGGCGCGCCTGGGCGTGGCGGCCATCGAAGGATTGCAGGGGCCGAACTTTATGATCGACCGCCATCACGTATTGGCCACCGCCAAGCATTTCGCGGCCTACGGGCAATCGGAGGGCGGGCGAAACCTTGCCCCGGCCAACTACTCGGAGCGCGTCTTGCGGGAGGTATTCTTTGAGGCCTTTCGCGCCGCTGTTGTGGAGGCGCAAACGGGAAGCATCATGGCGGCGTATAACGAGATCGACGGCGTTCCCTGCCACGTGAACGGCTGGTTGCTGAACCGTGTGCTGCGCGAGGAGTGGGGATTTCAGGGGTATGTCACCTCGGACGGCGGCGGGCTGCAAATGCTCGTGAACCAGCACCACGTCGCAGCCAATAACGCCGACGCGGCGCGCATGGCGCTCGCGGCGGGAGTGGATTACGACCTCTCGGACGGCTCGGTGTTCAACACCTTGGTCGATCAGGTGCGCGAAGGAAGGATTCCGGAAAGCGAAGTGGACAAGGCCGCGGCAAGGGTTCTGGCCGCGAAATTCCGTCTCGGCCTTTTCGAGAATCCCTATGTCGATCCCGACTACGCGGAGCGCATCGCCAGCAGCCCGGAGCACCAGAAGCTGGCACTCGAGGCCGCGCAGGAAGCGATTGTGCTTCTCAAGAACGACGGCAACCTGCTGCCGCTGGATTTAAAGAAACTGAAGAGCCTCGCCGTGATCGGTCCGAACGCCGCGGATGTTCACCTGGGCGGTTACAGCCGCGAACCTGCACATAAAGTGAGCATTCTCGATGGCATTCGCAAGAGAGCTGGTCCGGACGTGAGAGTGCTCTACGCCGAAGGCTGTAAGATCACTACCGGCATCCAGGGCTGGCGCGCGTGGTACGAGGATCAGGTCGAGGTTCCGGACGCCAAGAGCCAACTCGAAAGCATCAGGGCCGCGACCGAAGTGGCGCGGCAGGCCGGCGCGGCCATCGTGGTGGTGGGGGAAAACGAGAGCACGAACCGCGAAGCGTGGTCGGAAAAGCATCTCGGTGACCGCGATTCGCTCGACTTGGTCGGCTACCAGAACCAGCTCATCCAGGCCATTGTTGAGACCGGAACACCGACGGTCGTGTTCCTGATTAATGGGCGCCCGCTCTCGATCAATTACGCCGCGGAGCATGTGCCGGCGATTCTCGAGGGATGGTACCTGGGCGAGGAGGGCGGCACGGCGGCGGCTAGCGTGCTCTTCGGCGACGTCAACCCGGGCGGGAAGTTGCCCGTCACTTTTCCGCGTTCCGTGGGCCAACTCCCCGCCTATTACAATCACAAGCCTTCGCTCGAGCGGAGTTATGTACTTGCCAACAGCAAACCTCTGTTCCCCTTTGGCTATGGACTCAGCTACACGACTTTTCGATTTTCGAATCTGCGCGTCGAGCCGGCCCGCATCGGGACAGGCGGAACCGCGACGGTAAGCGTTGACGTGACCAACACCGGCACTCGAGAAGGCGAGGAAGTTCCGCAGCTTTACCTCCACGAGCGCGTCAGTCCGCTTACCCAGCCGGTGAGGCAGTTGAAGGGATTTCAGCGCGTCAGTCTGAAGCCCGGCGAGAGGAAAACCGTCGAGTTCAAGCTCACGCCGGATATGCTCTCGATACTTGACCTCGAGATGCGCCGCGTTGTCGAACCCGGCGTTTTCGACATCATGGTCGGTGCGAGTTCCGCGGAAACACAGAGCGTCCCGCTGGAGGTGGTGGCGAAGTGAGACTCGCTGCGCTCCGAATGACAATGGACGGATAAAGTCAGGAAAAAATGACAAGGCCCGCTCCGGAGAAGCGGGCCTGAGAAAAGCGAAAATAAACTGAAGTTAGCGCTTCTTCTTGGCGGGCTTTTTCTTGGCTGGCATGTGATCCCCTCCTCTAGGGAAGTCGGGAGGATTTGCGGAGGGCCCAAAATTTAGTGGCCGTTCCGGCCGACACCACAATATATAGTGGCCCGCGCCGTTGTTGTCAAGTGAATTCTGCTCCTCCTCGGGCGATGGCCAGCGACAGCTCCCGGAATAAAGCACCCTTCACTGCTCGCCCAATGCCTGCTGCCCATGGGTGTGCCCAGTGATATGCCTCTCGACGACGTCTATCAGAGCATTGAGGCGCTCATCGGTGGTCTTCTGCGATTCGGTCAAACCCTTCTGCGCTTCGGCGAGCTTGGCGAGCCGGTCGTCGAGCCGGGTGAAGCGGTCGTCGCTGATTCTTATCGATTCACTTACGATGCCGGCAAGTTCCGCCACGGAGACCCTAAGGTTTGAAACTGTAGCCCCCAGCTTGTCGATATTCGCCTCCGAGCGCGCGACGTTGGACTCAAACTTCGCCTGCATTTGCAGGATGAATTCAATGCTCTTTTCCATCTCTTCTGACGTCATCCCATGTCCTCCGCTTTCGTATGCACTCCTATTGTACCCCACAAGCCATCGTGCTCAACAGGGCGTGTCCCGGGTTGAGGAATGCAGCCACACCGACACCATCCGCAGCCCTCAACCGGCCTCTCAGAAATCAATCACATGAACTTGATTCGTTGGTTGGCCGCCGACTTTGCAATCAGTTGTTGCAAGCGGCGAAGTTGAGTCGCCTCCTGCTTGGCGCTGGCCACCCACCCGATGGTCATGCGCTGATAGGAAGGAGGGAAATGCGTGAAGTTCTCCCAGGCACTTCCTTGCTTGCGGAATTGCTCTTCCAGAGGAGCGGGGAGCTTGGTTGGGAGCGCGGGGGTTTGACTGCGAGGATCAAAGACCACTGACCCTGCGGCGGTCATCTTTCCTTCCTTGATCATCTTTCGGGCACGCCCAATGTTGATGCGGGACCACCTGCTTTTCGGCTTACGCGGCGTGAACAGCCGCGCATAACGCGCTTCGTCCAGCCTTCTGACCTTGCCGTCGATCCACCCGAAGCAGATTGCTTCCTCGACCGCATCTTCGTAGGCGATTTGTGGATGGCCCATCTCCTTTTTGTAATGGACCAGCCAGACCTCTGTTGCCTGTCTGTGGTTTGCCTCCAGCCACTCGCGCCACTTGCCTCGATCTTCAACGAACAAGGTTTTCATAACGGCCTCGATTTTCACAGGCCGAATGGATTCCCGCCTTCGCGGGAATGACGGTGCGCTGCGGCGCCAGATTCGTTCCGACCTGTTTGCTGAAAGCTGACGGCTGAGAGCTGATAGCTTCTCATCACACGTCCAACCCGATCGACCTCATCAAATCCAGCGCATTGCTGGTCTTGACGACTCCAGGCTGCAGGCGGTAATCAAAAACCAGTTTCCCATTTTCGAATCGATCCTCAAAGTGGGCATTCGCGGCGCGTGGGCCGAGTTCACCGGCGATCTCGGCAAGCGCCAGATCGTGCGTCGTCACGAGTCCGATCGCTCCGCGCTCGACCAGGCTGCGCACCATGGCTTCCGCGCCGCGCCGCCGGTCGTGGGAATTCGTTCCTTGCAGGAACTCGTCCAGCAGAAACAGAACCGCGACGCGCCCCTGCGTCAAGTCGACGATTTGTTTCAATCGCCGGATTTCAGCGTAGAAGCGCGAGATGCCGCCCTGCAGCGAATCAAGCACACAGATCGACGCGCCCACGGCCAGCGGCGACAGGCGCAGCCGCCGCGCCCGCACCGGAGCGCCGCACTGAGCCAGAACCGCGTTGATGCCGACCGCGCGCACGAACGTGCTTTTCCCCGCCATGTTGGGCCCGCTGATGATGAGCACCCGCAAGCCCTCTCCGAAGCACGCGTCATTCCGCACTGCGTCATGCTCCGGCAGGAGCGGATGAGCGAGGCCCTCGGCTTCGAAGCAGGGCGAAGCCTGGCTGAATTCCGGGATAACATCGGAGGGATGCTCGTAAGCATAGCTGCTCAACGACAAGAGGGCTTCAAATTCGCCCACCGTAGCCAGCCAGCGGGGCACGGCCGGGCCGGTCCTTCTCCGCCACATTTCAACTGCGCAGGCGCACTGCAAGGTCCAGCACACGAACAGGTCGATCGAGGCGACGAACATGTTGCCCCTCGAATCGAGATACTCCACCAACCGATTCAAGCGAGCGATCCAACGTGAGGGCGGCCAGCCCTCAGAATCGAGCGCTCGGCGCAGTTCGATGAGCCGCGGCGTCGTGAATTGCTCGACCTCCAATCGCGCCAGCACGCCGGACAGCAACCCCAGACCGCGGGCAGCGCTCTGGACGCCACGCGCGACGCTTTCCGCGCGCGGACGGTAAGCAAGGTTGAAGCTTACGTTGATCGCGCTTACGATTAGCGCCGGATACCCCGACCCCCAGACCATCCAGGCGACAAGACTCGCGAGCCACAGTCCCCCGAGGACACCGGCCAAAGCTCGTAGCGGCGCCGATGCCAACAGCGGCTCCCCTTCGCCCCACGCCGCCAGACTTCCCGAAGGCTCGAGCGAGCGCGCGTCCTCCGCCACCACCGCCAGGTCTTCTCGAAGGTCCAACCGCTGTCGCAACTCCTCAATGGCGGCGTGGCGGCCACCGACCACTTCGGGCGGGGCAGGCGCCAGCAGCCAATTCGCGAGGGTCTCCTGGCCGGCCTGGGTGCGCGCTGTGCAGAGCAGTTCGAACAGCGAGCCCGTGCCAAAAAGATCGAGGTCGCGGCTGTACGGGTGCGCAGCGTTCTCGAACCTCTCGCCAGTTTCTCCGGTTCCCGCCCAGCGGTTCTCGAGCCGGGCCAGCGCACGCTCGTAGTAGGCCACCGTGCGTGAGCACCGCTCTCGCCTTTTGAGTATACGTTCGTGAATCACCGCCAGAGCCACAATGGCCGCCAGCGGCGCCGCCACCCAGAAAACCGAAATGACCTTGGCCGCCAAGGCCAGCCCGATCACGATCAGGGTTACGCCGCCCATCGCGAGTTTGCCGATCCCGAGCCTGCGATGCTGCCGTTCATAACGGGCTTGCGTGGTCTTCAGGGTTTCGAGCCGGCGAACATACTCGGCTCGTGGATCGCTAGGTGGTTCTAAGGCGGGATCGGGGGCGTTGGAAACGATTGTCATGCAGCATGCAAGAGGACGGGCGTTGTAGGGGCGACTCATGCGGTCGCCGTGCGATTCTCGACATACAGGGTCTATTCGTCAGGCATGCTGTCCTCTGCGGCCTCGATTGCCGCAAGCAAGCTGGCGAGCTTTGCTTTCAGGACTTCCGCCGCTACAGCGATTTCCGGCAGAAGGTCGAGGCGGGCCGGGCTATCAGGCGGCAAGCTAACCAGCCGCTTGCGGAGATCTTCAAGCGGCTTGTAGTATTCATGCACCTCGCCCAACGCCCAATCGGTATCCTCCAGTGATGGGAGTTGTTCTGTCAGCTTGGCGCCCATACTGTCACCTTCTTCCGAGCCTTTCCGTTAAACCGCTACCGCCTGGTCGCTATGCGGGCACTTCCACGTAAGTTGAGTAGCTGTGCGTTTCCGGCGTGGGCAAGCCTTCCAAGCGCAGGCCTTCGAGATGGAACTCAATCGCCCCGCGCATATTCTGCTCGATCTCTTGTTGCGTGCGCCCGGTGGCGATGCACCCGGGCACGTCGGGCGAATAAGCCGAATAGCCGGTGCCGGTTTCCTCGATGATGATTAGGAACTTCTTCATAGCTTCAGACCTGCCTGTTTCAGGATGCTGTTGAGCGTCCCAGTCGCCAGTTCATCATTGCGGTCGCCGGGAACGGTTACAAGTCCTCGCTTTACCGGGTGCTTGTATTGGTGATGGCTACCCCGCGTTCACTCAAGATACCCGCCGTCCTCCTCCAACAGGTGAACCAGTTCACGGACCTTCACATACGGAAGGATATGCTGCACTGCCCTGATAGTCAATTCACAGCGCGTGAGTTGGCACGAAGCGGATACGCCCAACGAAAAAAGGCCGCGATCGCTCGCGGCCTTGTTCTTTACTGTGAACTGTTGACGGTCGACTCTTAGCTTGTCTTTGACAACTGAGTTGAGCAGCCACGCCCTTCTGAAATTTCAAATCTCAAATCTCAAATTTGAAATTCCAAAACGCCGAGCGTGCGCTCCGGGCCTGCCGAGCCGAAGCTCGACCCCAGAGCCGGTTCTCTCTTAGAAAGGAGGTGATCCAGCCACAGGTTCTCCTACAGCTACCTTGTTACGACTTCACCCCAATCATGGGTCATACCTTGGGCGCTATCCCCCTTGCGGTTGGAATTACGACTTCTAGTACAGCCCACTTTCGTGATGTGACGGGCGGTGTGTACAAGGCCCGGGAACGTATTCACCGCGTCGTTCTGATACGCGATTACTAGCGATTCCAGCTTCATGCAGTCGAGTTGCAGACTGCAATCCGAACTGAGACCGGTTTTTTGCGATTGGCTCCCCCTCGCGGGTTAGCGACGCTTTGTACCGGCCATTGTAGCACGTGTGTAGCCCTGGGCATAAAGGCCATGAGGACTTGACGTCATCCCCACCTTCCTCCCCGTTATCCGAGGCGGTTCCCTTAGGGTGCTTCCCTTGCGGGCGAGCAACTAAGGATGAGGGTTGCGCTCGTTGCGGGACTTAACCCAACATCTCACGACACGAGCTGACGACAGCCATGCAGCACCTATGCAGCCGTCCCTTGCGGGAAAGCCTCATCTCTGAGGCCGGCAACTACATTTCGAGTCCAGGTAAGGTTCTTCGCGTTGCGTCGAATTGAACCACATGCTCCACCGCTTGTGCGGGCCCCCGTCAATTCCTTTGAGTTTCAGCCTTGCGACCGTACTCCCCAGGCGGAGCACTTAATGCGTTAGCTTCGGCACGGCCCCGTGAGGGACCACACCCAGTGCTCATCGTTTAGGGCTAGGACTACCAGGGTATCTAATCCTGTTTGCTCCCCTAGCTTTCGCGCCTCAGCGTCGGTTACGGTCCAGGAAGCCGCCTTCGCCGCAGGTGTTCCTCCCGATATCTACGCATTTCACCGCTACACCGGAAATTCCACTTCCCTCTCCCGCACCCTAGCACGGCAGTCTTGAACGGCCCACCCGAGTTAAGCTCGGGGATTTCACGCCCAACTTACCGCACCGCCTACACGCCCTTTACGCCCAGTAATTCCGAACAACGCTCGCCCCCTACGTATTACCGCGGCTGCTGGCACGTAGTTAGCCGGGGCTTCTTCCACCAGTACCATCAGAACTGGCTCTTCACCAGCCCATTTTTCCCGGTCGAAAGAGGTTTACGACCCGAAGGCCTTCATCCCTCACGCGGCGTTGCTGCATCACCCTTTCGGGCATTGTGCAAAATTCCCCACTGCTGCCTCCCGTAGGAGTCTGGCCCGTGTTTCAGTGCCAGTGTGGCCGTGCGCCCTCTCAGGCCGGCTACCGATCATCGCCTTGGTGAGCCGTTACCTCACCAACTAGCTAATCGGCCGCAGCCCCCTCCTCCAGTGGCCCTTGCAAGGCCTTTGATCCCAACGACCTGCGTCATCAGGATGTTATGCGGTATTAGCCCGGGTTTCCCCAGGTTATCCCCCACTTGAGGGTAGGTTAGCTACGTGTTACTCACCCGTGCGCCACTTTACTCATCCCCTTGCGGAGACTTTCTCGTTCGACTTGCATGTGTTAGGCACGCCGCCAGCGTTGATTCTGAGCCAGGATCAAACTCTCGTTTGAAATTTGGCTCGCCCACAGGCCTAGCCTGCGAGCGTTTAACTTGTGAGTTTCCCCTTCCGGTTCGCTTCCGGAAGGAGATGATCGTTCCACCCGCTATCCTGGCGAACCAGGAATTGCCAGCATGGCGGAACGAGTCGCTCAGCGTTTGGACCGCAGTCCTTGAAAGACTCAGTCCGATTGACGTGGCATGCTCAACTCAATTGTCAAAGAGCTTTTGTCTCCCGCCGATGGCGGGGTCTCCCGATTGGGAAAGGTTGGAAAGGCTTACGCTTGAGGCTCTTCTTATCTGCCTTGCCGGTCTTTCCACCACCTGCTCTGTAGGCTGATTGCCTTGCAGAACAATTCTCAATCTTACCGAACGAAATACCTCTTGTCAAGGGGGTCTCGAAAATATTTTTCGACCCTAAAGCTGCTTCTCCAAATTCACTTCCCGCGCGAGAATGCGAGGATAGCAATCTCGTTTGCTGCGGCGCGGTGACGTCCATCAACGCGCAGCAAGCGCGGGGGCGGACGCCGCCACAATCCGGCCCTTCGCACGGCCGTGCTTCTCAAACGAAATCGTGCGGCTAACGAGTTTTTTTGCGGTAAAATGTGAGGCCCGTGGCCGGATGAGCAGTGACGGCCGGCAGCCTGTGCTGGTCGGTGATCAGGCGGAAGTTCTAGTACCGGCCTGCGGATTTACTATGAACAGAATTCCGATCAAACATTGGCCGTTGTTTGCCAGTGTCGTCATCTTGTGCGTGACCATGGGAGTGCTTTCCACGCTTCTCATCCTGCGGGAGAACGGGCACCTGGTGTTCGCTCTCGATGACCCCTATATTCAGATGGCCATGGCCAAAAACTTCGCCTTGCACGGCGTGTGGGGGATCACGCGTTTCGGGTTCACTTCCGCTTCCTCTTCGCCTTTGTGGACCTTCCTCATCGCGGTCACCTATCTCCTCACAGGGGTCAGCGAGACGTCTCCGTTCTACCTCAGCTTGCTCTGCGCCGCCCTGATGCTGTGGGCGGCCTACAGTGTTCTGCGCTGGTACAAGGTTTCGCCCAAGCTCACTTTCTGTGTTCTGCTGGTTCTGATTTTCTTCACACCTCTGCCCACTCTCATTTGCATCGGTTCGGAGCACCCGCTTCACGCTGCTTTGACCATTTTCCTCACTTTCTCAGCCGCGCGGCTGCTATCCGACGAAAGTCCCGCCGTGGCTCGCCGCGATCTGATTGTGCTGCTGGCGCTGGCGCCAGTGCTTACGGTGGTTCGATATGAGGGAATGTTCCTGATTCTGGTAATCGGTGCGCTCTTCTTTCTGCGCGGACGCTGGAGCACCGGGTTGGCCGTGGGAGCGACTGGTTTTTCCTCAGTCCTGGTTTACGGTGCAATCGGGCTGGCGAAGGGTTGGTCGTGGCTTCCCAGCTCGATTCTCTTGAAAGGAAGTTTCCCGCGCTTTGCCGACCTGGGCACAGCCGTCGATTCAGTGTTCGGGCCGCCGTACAACAACCTCAAATCAGGGCCTCACCTCGTCGTACTGGTTGCGGCCTCTCTATTTCTCGCCCTGTACGCCTTCGATAGACGCAAGGCCCTCTGGGACAGCCGGCAGGTGATGACCGCGATTTTTGTGCTGATTGCTCTCGCGCATATTCAATTCTGCATGGTCGCGTTGTTTTTCCGGCACGAGGCTTACCTCGTGGCCCTGGGGATCGTGGTGATCGTCACCCAGCTCGTGGATCAACTTCCGGAGAAGCTCTTTGGGACGCCAGGCGATCGCGCTCTGGTTCCCAAGCACGTGGGCGCACTGTTCCTCGCGGCATTCCTTATTTACCCTTGTCTCGTGCGGGCCGGCGCGGCGTTGGTTTATCTTCCCCAGGCTTCGAAGAACATCTATGAACAGCAATATCAAATGGGACTATTCATTAAGAGGTATTACCAGGGTTCAACCGTCGCCTTGAACGATATCGGCGCCGTCAATTTTCTGGCGGACGTGCATTGCCTGGATCTATGGGGGCTGGGCGATTATGAGGTTACTCAACTCCGGCGGCGCCGCGATTATCATGCCCGAGACATCCTCCGCTTGGGACGTGAAGCCGGGGTCAAGGTCGCTATAGTCTATGACACCTGGTATGCAGGCGAAATCGGCGGTCTTCCGCGCGAATGGGTGGGCGTGGGCGAGTGGACACTCCCGGATAACGTGGTGGCGGGCGGCGAGACGGTTTCCATCTACGCGGTGGAGGAGTCCGAGACCGTTCCCTTGATGCAAAAGCTCCAGGAGTTTTCCCCGCTCTTGCCCAAGGGGGTTAAGCAGTCGGGCAGGTACCTTTACTGAAGAGCAGTGACGAGTGACAAGTGGCGAGTGACGAGCTAACAGCAAAGAGCGGGGAGGCCCGAGACTTATATCCCTCGCCCCCTTGGGGGAGAGGGTGTCGCGCTCCGGCGCTTTCATCAGCCGGAGCGTGACGGGTGAGGGGTTTTTGCTCGACCAAACTGGACCACGGAGGGAGATTTAAGCCATGAAAACCGATACCAAACACGACTCACGTCCCAATCTCGACAGGCGTTCTTTCCTCGGTACAGCGCTCGCCTGCGCTGCGGCCGCAGCATCGGCCGTGGCCGGGCAACGCGACTGGAGTGGCAAGAACCCCATCCATTATCCCGACCCGGATATCATCTCGTTGGACAAGCGGTTCGATAAGTACATGGTCAAAAGCACGCCCATCGAGCGGCTGTACACCGGCTTGCTTTGGGCCGAGGGGCCCGCATGGAACGGAGGCGGGCGCTACCTGGTATTCAGCGATATCCCCAACGATCGACACCTGCGATGGTTGGAAGAGGACGGTCATGTCAGCGTCTTCCACAAGCCCTCCAACTACGCCAACGGCAACACGTTTGATTGGGAAGGCCGTCTGCTGACTTGCGAGCACAACACCCGCCGCGTGGTTCGCTATGAGCATGACGGTTCGGTGACTATCCTGGCGGACCGCTGGCAGGGCAAGCCCTTCAATGCCCCCAACGACATCGTGGTCCACCCCGACGGAGGCATCTGGTTCACGGACCCCGGCTACGGCATCCTGACCAACTACGAAGGCCACCTCGCGCCGATGGAGCTCAAGGAGGCCGTCTACCGGATTGACGGCAAGACCGGAAAAATGGATATGGTCACGGATGAGGCCTACAAGCCCAACGGCCTCTGCTTTTCACCCGACTACAAATTGCTCTACCTGGTGGACACAGGCTGGACGCATTATCCCCAGGCCCCCAGAATCATCAAAGTCTTCGACGTCGTGGACAGCAAGGGCCTGCGCAACGGGCGAACGTTCACTTCCATGGAATGGCCGGGCAAGGGCACGGGGAGTTCGGACGGCATCCGCGCCGACAAGGACGGCAACATCTGGTCCGCCGCCGGTTGGGCTGGTCAAGGATACGATGGCGTGCACATCTTCGCTCCCAGCGGCGAACGCATTGGCCAGATCGTGCTGCCGGAAACTTGCGCCAACGTTTGTTTCGGCGGTGCCAAACGCAATCGCCTCTTCATGTGCGCCAGCCAGTCGCTCTACGCTGTTTACGTTGATGCCCAGGGAGCGCACATAACGTAGAAGGCAGAGAGGACAACGGAGGGACAATGCCAACTTGTTTCGTAATCCAACCTTTCGACAAAGGCGCATTCGACAAGCGATTCGAGGACACATACAAACCTGCGATCGAGGCTGCGAATTTGGAACCCTATCGCGTTGACCGTGACCCTGGGTCGTCGATTCCGATTGAGGACATCGAAGCGGGGATTCGCGATGCCGTGGTGTGCCTAGCGGATATCACAAGTGACAACTCGAACGTTTGGTTCGAACTCGGATTCGCCTTCGCGAGCGGCAAGGAAGTCGCGATGGTATGCGCTACTTCCCGGGAGAAGTTCCCATTTGACGTGCAGCACCGCAACGTGATTATGTACGATACGGATTCCTCGGGTGATTTCGATATCCTGCGCGATAAGATCACGAAGCGGATCAAAGCCATTCTTTCGAAAGAGGCAAGGATTGGAGCCGCTGCGCAGGTGGCTTCCCCTGTGGCGCCCGTACAGGGACTTGCTTCTCACGAACTTGTGGCTTTGGTGACCGTGGGGCAGAATATAGACACTCCGGGCGACTCGGTCGCCACGTATGTGATCCGCAGAGACATGGAAAAAGCCGGCTTCACTCGCATCGCTGTAACGTTAGGCCTAATGGCGCTACTCGCAAAGGGTTTCTTATCATTTCACGAGGGGTACGATGAGCAGACCCAAGAGTCTTATAGCATATACTCGCTCACCGAAATGGGCGTGCAGTGGCTGCTCAACAATCAAGACAAGTTCAAGTTAAGAATCGATGAAGACGTTCCGCTTTGAACGCAAGCCTCCCTCGGGCTGAGTACCGCTCACCAAGCTTCTTTTCCCACTCGCGGACCCCAATCGGTCTGGTCGTGGCGGTTTCTGGCTGTGATCTTGGAGATCAACTCGTCAAGCTGATACTTGCGCTGCGCGGGTCTGATCACGATCGCGCCGTTCTTGCCCACCGCCAGCGTGAGTTCATCGCCTTCCCGAAGCCGGGCCGTTTCGACAACTCTCAGAGGGATCCGCACGGCAAGGCTGTTGCCCCACCTTGCAAGCTGCGTCTTGGTCGTCGCGTTCATACGTATCTACGCCGAATATACATGACTGGATGCCGCTTGTCCACTCATGCCTCACCGGATGGGAAGTGTGAAGCATCCGGCTCTGGGGATCGAGGTTCGCGTGAGGGGAGCAGCGGACGGCAAAGGTTCAGGCGAACTCGTACACGGGGACGGTGCGCGCGGGTGGGGGAGTGGAGGCGAGGAGAGCTTCAATCCGACGTACAGTTTCGGGCGTGAGTAGAACGTCGCCGCAAAGGTTGCACACCTCGGCGGGAACGTGATCGATCACGATCACCTCGCCCCGCCGCTTGACGGTATGGATCACCGTTCTGGCTTCGTACGTACCAGGGCATCCCGCAATCGAGCATTTCATGGCTGACTTCTCCTTTCCCTAGGCGTGCGCCACTTGGGGGCTAGGGTTCGTAAACCCGAACTGGCGGAGGTCTGCGCCAGTCGGCCGCGGACCTGTAGAAAACCGGGGCGATCAGCGGATTTCCTCGTGCATCGCTTTGCGAAGCATTCCATTCAGCCTCGACTGATAGTCGTGTCCCTGCCGCTGTAGCCAAGCGACCACGTCCGCGTCCAATTGCACCGTAAGCCGCTGCTTGGCTTGGCGGCGAAACGGATTGCGGACAGCGTTTTTCCAGAACTTCTCCGTGAGCGGGGGAATCTCGGAAAAGTCAATCTGCGAATCGGGCTGCGCCGCTAGCTGGGTCAGCTTCCGCTTGCGCGCGGAGGTCATGGGGCGGTCAGCCAACGTCCTGTGCACGAGTTTCCTCATAGCGTTTTCGCTCCTGCCGGGTAGCTCGGCGCGCCGAGATTAAGCGGACGATCTCGTCCTCTGCATCTTCCCGGACCGTATGGGCCACGAGCACCACCACCACTTCTGCAATCAGGCCGATACCATGCCAGCGTAACTCCCCGAACTCGTCCGCGCGGTCCACCTCAAACCGAGCGTGAGGGTCCTCGAAGACGCGAATGGCGTCTTCAAAACTGACGCCATGTTTCCGCTGGTTGCTGCGCGCCTTCGCCGGATCCCACTCAAAGCGGAGCATCGCAATAGAAGTATAACGCCAGTTCTGCGCGGTTGGCGAGGGAAAGCGAGTAGCGCGGACCTCCGCTATTGAGGTCCGCGGCCTTTTCTGAGCCCATCGAGAATAACTGCCTGCTGAGGAGTTCCAGCAATAAACCGTGGCGTGGGGGTTCGCGGCCAGGGAATACGGGACGGCAGACGGTCACGCGAACTCGTACACGGGGACGGTGCGCGCGGGTGGGGGAGTGGAGGCGAGGAGAGCTTCAATCCGACGGACAGTTTCGGGCGTGAGTAGAACGTCACCGCAAACCCCGCACACCTCGGCGGGTACGTGATCGATCACGATCACTTCGCCCCGCCGCCTGACGGTGTGAATCACCGTTCTGGCTTCGTACGTACAAGGGCATCCCGCCATTGAGCATTTCACGGCTGACTTCTCCTTTCCCTCGATTCTGACTCGGGTCTTCTGCCTTTCGCCTTCTGCCTTCCGGTTTCAGTTCACAGCGTCTGGCTCGCCGGGCGGGCCGTAGTCCGGGTGAGGAAGTAAGCGGTCTCGGTCGTATGGCGGGTCCTCGTGCTCCGGCATAACGAAGTCCGGAAACTCCTCATGAAACCGACGGCGCCACTCTTCGTCGGCATAGTATTTCATGTCCAATTGGATATCCTCTTCGCTACACCCGCCCAGCGGACTGAGGTGCCAGGCTCCATCGGGGTCGGGCGGCATCGCCTTGACTTCTTCACGTAGCATGTCTGACCAAAGCTCGGTGTAAAGTTCGCGATCGCTCAGGTGGTCAGTGTTCTCGAGGAACACTCGTAAGAGGGCCAGCGCGCGAATCACCTCCCAGAGCTTCTTGGTGAGCTGGTCATCATTGAGCGCTTCAGGGGCGGGCAACTGGATGCCGGCTTCCTCGAGCTGCTTGAAGTTTGTGGTCCAGGGAGCCTTCTCATAATCGACCACGTGCTGCCAGAATCCCTCGGCAACTTCGGGCGGGGTGTCTTCCCCTCCGCCTTCCAACATTTTCCCGCCCGCCAGCTCCTGCGCCTGGCGCTTCAACTCGGCGATCCTCTTTTCCCGTTCAACCTCTTCATCATCGCTGTCCTTTGTCCCCATGGTGCTCCCTCCTTTGTTTCGGCCGCTCAAGAGCCCCGATTATAGCGCACGGCCCCACACCTAAAGCCAGAAAGATTCACCACAGAGGCCACAGAGTTCGCGGAGAACAAGGCCGGCTGCTCTGTGATCTCCGTGCACTCTGCGGTGGATGCTTTCTTCTCCTTGACCCATCAAGTCTTCGCAGTACAACACGATCCGCACACTACTTTCTGTTATTCTGATATGTTGTGACCTTGCCCCCATTGGAGACTGTTCATGCACACCAGGACTCGCCTGCCGCTCGCTTTGGCAATTTGGATTGCCGGCGCGGCAACTTGTTTCGCCGCCCACAAATCTTCCATCGACGACGCGCTTGACTCGCTTTACACCGTGCGCAACTTCAAGCAAGTGGCAATCTCTCCCGACGGCAAGGAAGTTGCCTGGGTCGAGTCTCTGGCAGGAGGCAGCTCGGCAATTTACGTGGCGACTCCTGGCTCTACAGAGCAGCCGCGCCGCATATCCGCCGGGGACGGCAACACGGAGTATGCCGAGCACGATATTGCCTGGTCGCCCGACAGCCGCAAACTCGCCTTCCTTTCGGACAAAGAGGGTTCGGAACAGCTTCAACTCTACGTTGCGGAGTTCACGGGACATTCGGTTCGCCAACTCACCCACCTGGCCGGATTTCTCGCTTCTCCCTCCTGGTCGCCGGACGGTAGGCAGATCGCACTCCTTTTCACCGAGAATGCCCCGCGCGCGGCAGGCCCGCTCGAACCGATGACGCCGCCCTCCGGCCTCATCGAGCAGCACATCTACGAGCAGCGTTTGGCGATGGTCGACCCGGCTTCGGGCCAAGTCCGCCAGGTATCTCCCGCCGACCTCTACATCTACGAATACGATTGGTCGCCTGACGGAAAGAGCTTCGTTGCCACGGCCGCTCATGGCGCCGGTGATGCCAACTGGTGGGTCGCCCAACTCTGCACTATCGCCATCGCCTCCGGCGAGGCCCGTTACATTTACAAGCCGCGCCTGCAAGTTGCCCAACCCCATTGGTCGCCGGACGGCGGAACCATTGCGTTTATAGAAGGCCTCATGAGCGATGAGGGGAGCACGGGAGGCGACATTTACACAGTTTCAGCCAGGGGCGGGGAAGCTCGCGATCTTACCCGAGGCCTCAGGGCCTCGCCGGCAACTCTCGCTTGGTTCCCGTCTCCGGAGAGGATCCTGTTCACCGAGGAAATTGACGGCGCGAGCGGCATCGCCACCGTGGATGCCCGTGAAGGGAAAGTGGAAACTTTATGGCGCGGGCTCGAGACCATTTCCACCGGAAGCAACTGGGACTTCGGGATCTCACTTTCGACAAATGGAAGGAGTTGCGCGCTGGTCCGCCAATCGTTCCAGGAGCCGCCGGAGATTTGGGCAGGGGAGATCGGCGCCTGGAAACAAGTCACGCACCAGAACAGCAATATCCGTCCGGACTGGGGCAAGTCCGAAAGCATTCATTGGACGAGCGACGGATTGGAGATCCAGAGCTGGCTCCTCTACCCGGTGAATTATGATCCCTCCAAACGATTTCCGATGGTGGTGTCCGTGCATGGGGGCCCGGGCGCCGCCGAGAAGCCTGCGTGGCCCGGGCCGTTGTTCGACCTCGCCCTGCTTTCGGAGGAAGGCTACTTCGTGTTTTTCCCCAATCCGCGCGGCAGCTTCGGTGAGGGAGAAGCCTTCACGGCGGCCAATATCAAAGACTTCGGCTACGGCGACTTTCGGGATATTCTGGCGGGCGTCGATCAGGTCGTAAAAACGTATCCAGTGGACGACCAACGGGTGGGAATCGCGGGCTGGAGCTACGGCGGCTACATGACCATGTGGGCCGTGACCCAGACCAACCGCTTCCATGCGGCGGTGGCCGGGGCAGGCATCGCGAATTGGCAGAGCTATTACGGCGAAAACGACATCGACCAGTGGATGATCCCTTTTTTTGGAGCGTCAGTCTACGATGACCCACAGGTCTACGCCAGGAGTGCGCCCATCACCTTTATCAAGAACGCTAGAACCCCCACGCTCATCCTGGTGGGCGACCGCGATGGTGAGTGCCCGGCGCCACAGTCTTTCGAGTTCTGGCACGCTTTAAGAACCGGCGGAGTGGAAAGCCAGCTTGTGGTGTACCCTGACGAAGGGCATATGATTTGGCAGTCGGCACACCAGCGAGACGTTACCAAACGCATGGTCCAATGGTTTGACCAACACTTGAAGTAGCGGAAAATCGAAATTCGAAACTCGAAAATCGAAAATCGGGCGTCGTGCACACGTCCGCATCGCACCCCATTTCGACGTGCCCTCACTCGAGTTTCGATTTTCGAATTTCGAGTTTCGAATCTCGTGTTTCGATTTTCGACCTTGGGGGTGAGCAATGAGTGAGCTGGTACGAACCGGACTTTCCCTGGACAAGGAACTGCTCGAAAAGTTCGACGCGGTCATCCACCGCAAAGGGTACCAGAACCGGTCCGAGGCTATACGCGACCTTATTCGCGAGCACCTGGTCCACTCGGCGGCGGATGAGAACAAGGTGATTGTCGGAACACTGACCATGGTTTACGACCACCACCAGCCGAATCTCTCGGCCAAGTTGATTGAAGCCCAACACGCGGCTGCCAGCAAGGTCCTGGCAGCGACCCATGTCCACCTGGACCACCACCATTGCCTCGAAGTGGTCATCCTGAAGGGTCGCAGTGGGGAGGTTAGGAACCTGGCGGATCGGATCCTGAGTCTGCGCGGGGTCAAACATGGCGAATTAACCGTGACCGCGACCCATGACTGAACCCCCGAAGGCGTGCGAAATCGACGCCCCGCGACTCCGATATTTTCCAGTTGACGCGAGGGCTGCCGGACTATAGATTTACCGTCTTAAACATTCACAAAAGGAGACACGACATGAAGGTCGGACTCTTTACGGCGCTCCTGGCCAAGCTTAGTCTGGACGAAGTCATCGAGAAGGTAAAACCACTGGGTATCCATACCCTGGAGTTGGGAACCGGCAACTACCCTGGCGATCCCCATCTCAAGCTGGAGTGGTTGAAGGAACCCGCGAAGCTTAAAGAGTTCAAGCAGAAACTTGACGACCAAGGCATCGGCATCAGCGCCTTGAGTTGCCATGGCAACTCGCTGCATCCCAACAAGGAGATTGCGAAGGCGCACGAGGAAGCCAGCCGCAAGACTATCTTGCTGGCTGAAAAACTGGGCGTCACACGGGTCATCGACTTCTCCGGATGCCCGGGCGATTCGGACGATGCCAAATACCCGAACTGGTCGCCAACCCCATGGCCCCCGGATTTCCTGGACCTGTTGAAATGGCAGTGGGAGAAGAAAGTCATCCCCTTCTGGGTCAAGCGCGCCAAGTTTGCGCGGGACCACGGGGTCCGCATTGCCATCGAGATGCATCCGGGATTCGTGGTTTACAATCCAGAGACGATGCTGCGCTTGCGGGAGGCTGCCGGACCGGCGATCGGGTGCAACTTCGATCCCAGCCATATGTTCTGGCAAGGAATCGACCCTTGCGTGGCGGTGCGCAAGCTTGGAGACGCCGTTTTTCACATTCATGCCAAGGATACTCGACTTTACAATGTCAACATCATGGTGAACGGCGTGCTCGATACCAAGCCCTATAGCGACGAGAAGAATCGTTCCTATATCTTCCGCACCGTTGGCTACGGCCACGACATGGATTTCTGGGCTGACTTTGTCTCCACACTTCAGATGGTCGGCTACGACGATGTGCTCTCCATCGAGCACGAAGACAGCCTGATGTCTGTCGAGGAGGGTTTGAGCAAAGCAGCGGGCTTCCTGAACCAGATCATTATCAAGGAAAAGTTGAAGGAGATGTGGTGGGCGTGAGAAAGGCAGTGACGAGTGGCAAGTGACGAGTGACGAGCCGGGAGAACAGTGACGAGTGACAAGTGACGAGTGACGAGCAGGAAGAACAGTGACGAGTGACAAGTGACGAGTGACGAGCAAGACTTGACAAGTGGTCAGGAAAAGAAGGCACGGCAAGATCGCCAGCCGGTACGGACCCCTTCGGCGACCACGCCGAAAGTGGGTGGCTTCAAGGAGTTGCTGGTCTGGAGGAAAGGGATCCAGCTAGTGAAGGAAATCTACAAGTTGACCAAGTCCTTCCCGGCAGACGAGAAGTTCGGTCTGATTTCACAGATGCGCCGTGCCGCAGTGTCCATCCCTTCGAACATTGCCGAGGGCCAAGCCCGGAGAACTACTGGAGAGTTCATTCAGTTCCTTTCGCACGCAGAAGGCTCGCTTGCGGAACTGGACGCACATTTAGTTTTGGCCGTCGAGTTGGGGTACAGTAGCACTTCTCAAGTGGCCTCAGCGACGGGGCTGGTTTCAGAGTTGAAACGGATGCTCAATGGTCTGCGTCGGACGCTGCTAAAGACAGTGACGAACGAACAGTGAAGAGTGGCGAGCAAGAGCAGAGAATTGGGGCCACGGGTTGAGTTGTTACTGGTCACTTGTCACCCGTGACTGTGTTTTCCTGCTCGTCACTCGCCACTTGTCACTCGTCACTTCTTGAATAGGAGGAAGAATGCCCGAAATCAACGTTGCACTGATCGGTCACCAATTCATGGGGCGCACGCATTCCAATGCTTACCGGCAGGTCAGCAGGTTTTTCCCCGGCAAGTTCACTCCGCGCATGAAGGTGCTCTGCGGAAAGGCCTGCACCGAGGAACTTGAAGCCACGGCACGGCAGTTGGGTTGGGAGGAGTCGGACTGCGAGTGGCGCCGGGTTGTCGAACGCAAGGACATCGACATTGTCGACATCTCAACCCCCGGGTATCTGCACCATCCGATGGCCATCGCTGCCGCCCAAGCCGGCAAGCACGTGATTTGCGAGAAGCCGCTGGCCAATAACTTGGCCCAGGCCAAAGAGATGCTCGCCGCAGTGCAGAAAGCGGGCGTCATGCACATGGTGAACTTCAATTATCGCCGCATACCCGCAGTCTCATTCGCCAAGAGGCTTATCGAGGAGGATCGGCTGGGCCAGATCTATCACTATCACGGTGCTTACCTTCAGGACTGGATCATGGACCCGAACTTCCCCTTGGTCTGGCGGCTGGAAAAGAAATATGCGGGCAGCGGCGCCCTGGGAGACATCGGAGCACACGCCGCAGACCTGGCCCAAATGTTGATTGGGTATATCACTTCAGTTACGGGCCAGATGACCACGTTCATTAAAGAGAGGCCCTTTCCTGGAACGGGCGAAGGGGCTTGGGGGGCCAAAGGCGCCGAAGGGAAAAAGGGCAAGGTCACCGTGGATGATGACACGAACTTCCTGGCCCGCTTCAAAAACGGCGCGGTGGGAGTATTCGAGTCGACACGCTTCGCCGGGGGCCGCCGGAATTTCAACACCTTCCAGATTTATGGGAGCAAGGGCAGCCTTGCGTTCAACCTGGAACGGATGAACGAGCTGGAGTTTTTCGATCGCACGGAGCCCAATCAGCAGCAGGCTTACAAGACGATCATGGTGACCGAGGCCAATCATCCTTACGTCGGCAACTGGTGGCCGCCCGGACACATTATTGGTTACGAGCACACCTTCGTCCATGCTGTGCATGACTTCCTCGTAGCCCTCGAGACCGGCCAGCCGCCCCAGCCCGGATTCGACGAAGGCGTGAAGGTGCAAGCCGTCCTTGAGGCGGTAGAGCGCTCGGCCAAGTCGGGGCAGTGGGAAAAGGTGAAAGGTTAGGATACAGGAGTCAGAAATTAGGAGTCAGAATAAGCAGCTTGGCTCTCAGCCGGCAGCCCTCAGCTCCCAGCAGGCGACTTCGTACGTGAGGCTAGCTGACGGCTGAAAGCTGAATCTCCTGACTTCTTATATCAATTGGATTAAACGCTATGGCATACCTGATGGGAATTGATGTTGGAACCACCGGCACACGGGCGATTATTGTCCGCCCGGACGGTCATATTTTGGGAGCGGCCACGGGCGATCACCAGCCTATGAAAATGCCCAAGCCCGGCTGGGCAGAGCAGGAGCCCGAGGACTGGTGGCATGCAACTTTGGTTGCGATCCGTGGTGCGCTCGAGCAGGCTCACCTCAAGGGCGCGGACATCGACGCCGTGGGGTTTTCAGGGCAAATGCACGGCGTGGTTTTGATGGACAGCACCCCGGCGGTCCTCCGACCTGCTCTGATCTGGTGCGACCAGCGCAGCCAGGCGCAATGCGACTGGATCACGGCGACCGTTGGGGCGGAGCGATTGATCAAGCTGGTTTCCAATCCCGCCCTCACCGGCTTCAGCGCGCCCAAGCTGCTCTGGATACGAGATGAGGAGCCACGGATCTTCGAGCGCGCCGCTCACTTCCTGCTGCCTAAGGATTTTGTGCGCTTCCGTCTGACGGGCGAATTTGCCACCGACGTCTCCGACGCTTCGGGCACTTTGCTGTTTGATGTCACTAACCGCCGCTGGTCGAGGGAGATGCTGTCGGCGCTCGATCTGGACGCCAAGCTCCTGCCCCGCGCCTACGAATCGGTTGAAATCACCGGACAGATCACTCGCGAAGCCGCCGTGCTCACCGGCCTGAGCGCCGGAACGCCTGTGGTAGGAGGCGCGGGCGACCAGGCTGCCAGCGCCGTAGGTAACGGAATCGTCGAGGCCGGCCTAACGTCCGCCACGCTGGGCACCTCCGGGGTGATTTTCGCTTACACCGAAGCGCCCAAGCTCGACCCCCATGGCCGCATCCATACCTTCTGCCACGCTGTTCCTGGCAAATGGCACGTGATGGGAGTCACGCAGGGCGCAGGACTATCGCTGCGCTGGTTCCGCGACAACTTCGCGGCTTCGGAGTCCTGGTACGCGCGCCATACGGACGCCGACCCCTACGACCTTATCATCGATGAGGCAAGGGCGGTTCCACCTGGAAGTGGAGGCCTGCTGTGGCTGCCGTATCTGATGGGTGAACGAACCCCTCACCTCGATGCCCAGGCGCGAGGCTTGTGGTTCGGACTGACTGCCGCTCACACCCGCGCGCACCTGATTCGTTCCATCCTCGAGGGAGTGGCGTTCAGCCTGCGTGACTCGATTGAGATCTTCCGAGAATTGAAGATTCCTGTGGAGCAGATTCGCGCCTCGGGCGGCGGCTCACGCAACTTCACCTGGCGGCAAATCCAGGCTGATATCTATGGCACGGAACTTGTGATCCTCCGGACTTCCGAAGGATCTGCATTTGGGGCAGCTTTGCTCGCTGGCGTCGCAGCAAAAGCCTATTCCAGCGTCCCGGAGGCGGCTTGCGAGGCCATCCAGGTTAAAGAGAGCATGACGCCCCTGGCGGCGAACGTCAATGCTTACGACCGCTACTACCAGGTGTATCGCGCCCTTTACCCCGCCGTTCGCGATCTGGCGCATACGCTGGCGAATATCGAGTAGGGAGTCGCATTGAATGACGAACCCCCTTCCCAAAGGCGATGCCAGTCTCACCGGCTTGTAGGTGCCAAATGAAAACTCGTCTGGCGTTACTTGCGTCAGTCTGCCTGTTCCCCTTGTTTTCTCTGGGAGGCTTCGCCGTGGAGAATTATGTGTGCCGGTTTGCGAGTGGAAGTAACCCCTCAGCCGACCCGCGACGGCTGGGGAAACCTCCGTCGCGGGCCACCCTCTCCCCAAGGGAGAGGACAGTCTTTCCAAGAGTTGCGAGGATACTGGTTGGCTGCGCCCTCGGTGGTTTGCTAGCATCTCTTATCGCCCCGCTCGGAACGCAGCACAAGCAGTCGGCGTCAGGTTTGTTGACTTTATTTTCAGCGAGGTTTGCCATGGCAGCTCAGAATAATTCCTTTTCCGCAAGAATAGAAAAGACTCAATTCAGCGGCTGGAACGCTTATCGCCTGACGAATGGCATCATCTCCCTTTATGTCACGCCGGACCTCGGCGGCCGCGCCATACAGCTTGAGTTAGGCGGGAAGGGGCTCTTCTTCGTCAATAAGGACCTGGCCGGCAAGGTCCTGCCTGCCGAACAGAACAACCTCAAGTCTGGCTGGGCCAATTATGGCGGCGACAAAGTCTGGCCGGCGCCGGAAGGCTGGATGAACGACGAGCAGTGGCCCAGCATTCCGTATTACCCTCTCGACGGCAGCAGATTTGCCGCGGAGGTGGTTACAGAGACGCCCGCCGAGGTCGCGGTCCGCGTGACCAGCCCCGCCGACCCGCGCAGTGGCGTGCAGTTTGTGCGGACGTATCACCTCTACGCGGGCACCACGCGCCTGAAGGTTGACCAGGTGATGCGCAACATCAGCCATCGGCAGATTCGATGGGGCATCTGGCACCTGATTCAGAACGACGCTGCCGATGCGCACGACCCCACAAAACCCAACCCGGACCTTTACATGTATCTTCCCCTCAACCCCCACAGCCAGTATCCGCAGGGCTACTACAATCCGTACGGCGACGCGCGACATCCCAGCTACCAACTCCAGCACGGTGGCCGAATGTTGCAGGTGCATTATCTCTATCGGGTGGGCAAGGCTGCCGCGGATACCGACCGTGGCTGGTACGCGGTGGTCAACGGACAGAAAAGCATCGGCTTCGTCGAGACCTTTACACCCTTCCCGGAAAAGGAATACCCGGACGGGGCGGCGGTGGAAACCTGGAATAACGGCCCAGGCGTTATCTCTCGCGGCCCCTGGGATCAGACCCTTCCTGATGACCCAAAACAGAATCCCTACATCCTGGAAACCGAGGTGCTTAGCCCCTACGCGGCCCTCAACCCGGGTGAGGAGTATTCCTTCCCAGTTTATTGGTCTCCCACCAGTGTCACGAACCCTGTGCGCAACGCCGTTTGGGCCGGCGCCATCTCCGAGCCGCTTACCGCAAAACTGGAAGGCGGTCAGGTCAGATTGAAGGGCGTCTTTGGCGTCTTTGGTCCTGGCGCACTGGTCGCCGCCGTGTACAGCGTGATGGGAGAGGAATTGAGTCAGGTAACGTTGCAATCCGTTGACCCCAGAGAGGTTGTTCGACTCGACAAGTCCATCCCGGCGCCCGCCGGCGCTTTCCGCGTGAGCGTCTTTGTGCAGGATGCGCAGGGAGAGAACTGCGGGTACCTCGGCAATGTGATATTGAGGTAGGCAGATAGGCAGGTGGGCAGATGGGCAGTTGACGAACATTGAATCGCCGTCAATGGGCATCGGTTGCGACGGTGATTTCGGCAAGCCATGCCTTCCGCTTACCGCCCACCTGCCTATCTGCCGACCTGCCTGTTTTCTAGTACCGCCGTACTGTTGCCTTCTTACCCCATTAAATAAACACTATTAACGAGGCGGCACCCGTGCCAAACGCTTGACTGCTATCGCGTGCGGAGGACCGCGGAGCTCAAAAGTGGGAGGTCCGCACTTCCAGGTTGGCAATCGGCGGTAGTTTGGGGGGTCCACGTGCGGACTGCTATCGCTACACATCCGAAGGCTGTTTGTTTCCCACCAACGCTTGCGTAATGACGAGGGAAAGAGCGTGGGCGTAACTGTGTCAGGGTGCGGAAAAGGGCCGAACGGGACAGCAGTTTCCCAAGTGGCGGTCGAGTTTTGGAGGGGAAAACCGCCAGGCCATGACGTTCGTCTGGCGGGCCTCAACCCGCGGGTCCTCACGCGTCGAGTGGATGGCGGTGGCGGTGAGGTCAGTTCTTGCCGCCATCGCCATCCCGCGGGTCTCAGGAGCGTCGTCTACCAGGCTTGAGAAGCCACCCAGTACCCACGTACCGTTGTCATCTCAGCCCATTGGATGAATGCTAACAGCCAGGGGGGGGCCGGAGAAAAGCTCGACGGCCATCGGCTGCCCTGCCATGCGAACCTCGAAAGCCGGAGGTGTGTGCTTTCAGATTTGCCATCAGCGGAGACTCGCAGGTTTTCCGTGCGCGTGGATATCGACAAATCGCCGAATGCTGTCTGTTGCGGAGATACGCTCGCGCAATGGCGGCGGAAACTGCGCTCCGGAGGCCAGGGCGCAGGCCCATCAGGTGTGGCGCGAGAGGTTAGCCGGCCCTGGGAAGCGGGCTTTACGCTAGTCGAACTCGCATTCACGCTGGCCATTATCTGCATTGTCGTAGTGGTGGTCTTTGAGGCGTACGCCAACGCTTACCCCGCCTTCCGCGCCACCACGGCGATGCAACTTTTGCAGGCCCAATTGCGCCAGGCGCGCGAGGTCTCTATAGACCAGCGGCGAAGCGTCCAGGTGACCTTTAAAGGGACGGCGGAACTTGTAGCTGTAGTTCAGGGAATCAACGGAGGCTCCAACACCCAGATCTACGATTACTTTCTTCCGGAAGGGTTGAAATACGTGCTTCTCAGCGGAGTTCCGGACACGCCCGCGCCCGACAACTATGGAAACTCCTACGCAGTCAACTACGCCTGCCCCAGCAATTCTCTTCCCTGCACCATCACCTTCCAGAGCGACGGATCGGTGCTGGATGGCTCGGGCGGTTCCACCAACGGTTCCATTTTTATCGGCATCACCGGTCAGACCCAGACGGCGCGCGCGGTGAAGATTCTCAGCGCCACAGGCAGAATCAGAGCCTGGTCTTATAACGGAAGCGCGTGGCATTAGCGCGGATTCTATGGACTCAACGCCTTTGACCCAGTCCGACGAGCGTGGCTTCACCCTCCTCGAAGTGTTGATTGCCTTGGCGGTGCTCGTGGTCGGCCTGATGTCACTTGCCTATGGAATTGGGATCGGACTGGCCGTCACGCAGATGTCCACCATGGATACCATTGCGCGCGAAAAGGCCCGGGAAGCTATGGAGGACGTCTTCACGGCGCGCGATACTTCCACCATCCAATTTACCCAGATCTGCAACATTCCCACGTCGGGAAGCAATCCCAATAATTGTCTTTTTGTGAACGGCTACACGCCCATGTATACCGCCGACAGCAGCGGGCTTGTGAACACCACGGCGGCAACACAAGGGGTGCTTGAGACCTATGTGACGCCCGGGCCGGATGGGGTCCTGGGCACCGCGGATGACGTTACATACAATCTCACCGGTTTCCAGCGCTCCATTCAGGTGACTGCGGTCAGCTCGAGCGATGGTTATACCGTGCTGGCGCAAGTTACGGTCACGATTCAGTACAACCCCCTCCCTTGGCTGTCGCGGACCGTTACCATGGTCACGGTGATGTCTCCCTATGTCTGAACGAATTCACAGTCCGTCTGGGCGGCATTCTGCCGCAGGGTTCAGCCTCGTCGAGTTGCTGACCGCCATGGCGCTCTCGCTGCTGATGTTTGCCATGACCTTCGTCCTGGTCCAGCAGCTCGACAACACCGCCGATGTGGTGGGCAGCGTGAGCGACGTCAACCAGAATTTGCGCGCCGCGGTGAACATGGTGTCGCGCGATCTCTCGACTGCCGGGGAGAATATTCCTTTGGGTGGCATTCCCCTCCCCTACGGTGGCACGGCGACCTCGATCAAACGGCCCTACCCCTCGACGTTAACGTTTCCCGCTCCCCTCTCCGGGAGCGCCCTATACATGTCCGTGCTTATTGCCGGCAACGGCCTGGGGCCGTCTCAAGGCAGCGGAAGCACTGCGATCTCGACGGACGTGGTCAGCATGATCGGGGTAAACCAAAGCTCGAGCTTCAACCAGACGGTGGTGAGTACAACGTCCCCAAACAAGCCCACCTTTTCATCTACCTCGGCCACCATAACCGTCTCCACGACGGCGGCCGCCTACGTCTCGCCCGGGCAGTTGGTCATGCTGAGGAATGCCAATGCCAGTTGCTTGCTGACCGTCTCCTCGGTGAATACCACCACCGGCGTCATCACCTTTACGCATGGAGACACTACGAACGACCTCATGGGCGTCAACCAATTCCCGACCGTATCGGGGACCAATGGTTCCATCACCTCGGGCCCGACCAGTGGAACAATTCTCCAGCTTGAAACGGCGACGGTGAACAGTGGCAAGACGACGTATGCCTGGCCTACGACTCTGACGGCCTATCCCATCTCGATGGTGACCTACTATGTGGATAGTTCCACTCCCGAGAGAAACCTTGTCAAGCTGACTTCCATGGGCGCGAGCGGGTGTGCGGCGGTCTCCTGTGCGAACGTGGTGGCCTTGGGCATTGACGTCATGCAAGTTCTTTACAGCCTTTCGCCCCCGGCGACGCTTAACGGAGTAACGTCGGACCCCACGGAGAATCCCTGGCCAACCTCCACCGATACCACCAATACCCCCAACGATATCCGTAAGGTGGTCTTGAACATAGTGGGCGAAACCAACCACAAGAACTTTGCGAATAGCCAGTGGTACAGCAAAGGGATCAAGAACGCCGTGACGATTCAGAACTTGGACTACTACAACAAGTACAATCTGGGCGCCAACATGACGCAGAACTGAGGGGTTCAGGAGAGGAAGCATGAAAAGCCATGGAGTTCGGGAATCGGGAGCCGCTCTTATTGTCGCCATGCTTCTGATGCTGGTGTTCACCATCATGCTGATCGGGTTTTACTTTGTCACCAGCGGCGAGCAGAAAGTCGCCTGGAGCAGCCGGGATAACGGGGTGACTTATTACTGGGCCGTCGCCGGGCTCGAACAGATGAGTAACCTGATTGCCGACTATTTTGCCCACACCGCATCTCCCACACCGGCCACGATCTCCAACTGGGTGACCAGCCCTTCTAATTTCCAGACGTACCCGACCACCATCAGCACCTCCGGCATCCCCTTGGTAACGGCCACCTACACGCTCTATTGTGCGGCGCCGCCCGCTCCAGGCCCCTGCAGCGATACGACCATGGTGATGTCCCTCTGCTCCACGGTGGGCAGTACGCTGGGAACTTGCACCGGAACCATCGGAGGGAACGGCCCCCTTGCCGGCCTGGAGGGCCTGATCGCCCCCTTCCAGCTTACCGTGGTTGCCGATGGCCCCAGCAATACGGAAGTCAAGTTGACCCGGACGGTGCAGGAAGTCGCCGTACCCATCTTCGAGTTTGGCATCTTCTCCGACAGCGACCTCTCCTTTCACTCTGGCACCAACTTCTCTTTCGGAGGCCGCGTTCACACCAATGGCAACTTGTTTCTGGCGGAAGACGGCAACAGCACGTTGCTTCTCGACGATTACGTCACCGCCGCCAAGGGAATCATCCGATCACAGCTTTCCAATGGCTATCAGATTCAGAGCGGCGGCGCCTATAGTTATACCGTTGACGTACTGACCGGTGCGAATGGCTGCCCCCCGCCTCCCCCCGTCCCCGCCGGAGACGCGTGCCGGGCGTTGGCACTCACCGAAGGCAGCCTCACGGGTGGCCCCGGCAGCAGTGAGAACTCCAACTGGAAGACCCTATCGCTGAGCACGTATAGCGGCTATATCCGGGATGGCACGACGGGAGCGAAGGTGCTCAACCTGGCGATTGCACTTCCTGGCATCAACTCTCAGCCCATCTCCATGATTCAGCGCTCCGCCGTCGGCGAATCGACGACCAGCGCGCTGGGGATGGCGCGTTTCTACAATCTGGCCAGTTTGCGCATCTTGTTATCCGACACCCCGTCCGACATCATGAACCTGCCGGGTATTGACGCCACGGAACAACCGTACCCGCTTGCCGAAGCGGGAAGTTCGGGTACTTCTTACACGATTCAGCGCAACCCCAGCATCCCCTCCACCTATTGCCCCGCCTCCGGCAACTGCTTCCTTCCTCCTGGCGACAACTGCCATCCGCCTCTTGCCGAGTCGGTCGGTTCGTTGACCGACTCCGACTACATGACGGCGGCGGGAACGACCTTGCTAGGCGGTTATATCAAGATCGAAATGAACCAGGAGTCCTCTCCAGGAACTTGGAAGGATGTGACCGAGGAAATCCTGGCGCAGGGGATCTCGCGCGACGAGGGGCCCGGTGCGGCGATGCCCGCGGCGACCACGACTCTGCAATCCGGAGGGTCCTTGGCTGTAACTAAGTACTACTACATCGTCACAGCCGTGAACGCCTACGGTGAAAGCGCAGGCACGCAGACATCGGGAGTGACGACCACGAGCGGCAACAAGCAGATAAAGCTCTCTTGGTCAAGCATCACGGGTGCATCCTCGTACAATATTTACCGCACCACAACCTCCGGGACCTATACCGGGTCGGGTGCCGGGTTAATCTACAGCACCGGGGCCACGAATTATACCGACACCGGCGCAATAACTCCAAACGGCTCCGGGCCTCCATCTTCCTCATGCACCAACAAGTCCATCGTGCACCTGGAGGAAGCTGCGCCCGGCGTCAGCCTTACGGCGAGCCCGGTGGCCCCGTTGACGCCTACGAATTTTGTGCCCATCAACATGTACGACGCGCGGGAAGGGGAGGTGCGAGACTCGATTTCCAACAGCACCGCCACCTCGTCGTTGAACGGCATCATGAACATCGTGGAACTTGATGTCGGCAACCTTCAGCAATGGTTTGCAGGCAAGATTGCAAGCAGCGGACAATACGCCTTCAACGGCCCCGACGCCCTCAACAACTCCGGATACATCCTCTACACTTCGGATCGGCGAATGAATTGCATGGATGGGAAATACGAACTTGAGGGCACCTGCACATCCAATGCGGTTACGAATGGAGTGCCCACAGCCGGCGAATCCGCTCAATTTGGGAATGAGGACATCATCAACCCGGGCAACTCGAGTGGCGCTCCCAACCAGTCGTTGGACACCGGCGAGGATGTGGATGGCAGCAAGGATGTGAATAACAATCCGGTTCTCGACACCTATGGGGTCTACGCGCAGCCCATAGCCGCCCCGGCCAGCGTCACCCCCACCGGCACGAACCAGTCCGGCACGTGGAGCCAAATCATCCAATCTTTATCCGATAGCGCCACAACTCATCCTGCTTTCGTGCGCATCACGGGCCCCCAGGCACAAAAGAACAGCGTGGTCATATTCCGGCGGGCCCTACGGCTGGTGAACGGCACGCTGGGCAATTTGCCGCCCCTGTCGGCCGCGCAGGCTACGACGTGCTCCGGCGGCACGGCCGGCGGTTTCACCGTGGTTTCCGAAAACCCCATCTATGTTCAGGGTGACTACAACGCCAGCGCAGCCAACGGATTCAGCGACGTGTCGGGCCAGTGCCACGTGCCGGCATCGGTGATGGGTGACGCCGTGACGCTGCTTTCGAATAACTGGCAGCCAGGCGCTCAGTCAGGGTATCCCTCCGGCGATTTCAACAGCTTCCAGTACCCAACCTACCCCAATTGTGACAATCAGCGTTGCGCCACTACCACGTATTACCGGATGGCTGTCATGAGCGGGAAAACCATCCCCTTCCCGCAGCCCTCCTGGGGGGCTAACGATACCGGAACAGACGGCGGAGTTCACAACTTCCTTCGCTACCTCGAGGACTGGAGCGACAGCGGCGTGAGCTTGAATTATCTTGGGTCTCTCGCGAGCTTTTACTACTCACGCCAAGCTACGGGAATCTATAAGTACAACTTCCACAACGTCGTGTACCAGCCGCCCACGCGCAATTATTCGTTTGACACCGATTTCCAGAATATTGAAAAACTGCCGCCCGGCGTGCCGCGTTTCACGGATGTGAACGCGCTCTCCTACTACCAATCCATCCTGCCTACCCAGTAGCCAGGGAAAGGGTAAAGGGTAAAAGTCAAACGGTGGAGCATACAGGCTGAAGCCAGACGAGACTGGATGTAGTCATTTTTGATTTAGCCATTCAAGGCTCTGTCTTCTGAATTTACCCTTTATCCTTTACCCTTTACACTTAACTCTTTCCCCGGCCCCTGACACCGGGCGCCTGAAACCTATTTACTCCGCCGCAATTTCCCCGCATCATATCCAGTCGTCAATTGGTCGGAGGTCGGCAGTTTGCTCGCTGTTGACTGTCAACTGTCGGCTGTCAACTCTGGGGACCTCATTGTCTGAATCACGGTCCACCGCGCATCCTTCACGAGCCGGCGTCGTGCTTGCCTTCGCCGCCGTTTACCTGATCTGGGGGTCTACCTTCCTGGCGATTCGCTACGCCGTGGAAACCATCCCTCCCTTCTTCATGGCCGGTTGCCGTTTTCTGACCGCCGGCGCCTTGCTGTACCTGTGGACGCGCGCGGGCGGCGCCGCCCGGCCTTCCCGCCGCGAGTGGGCAGGCACGGCTCTTATGGGGTTTCTGCTCCTCGTCAGCGGCAACGGAGGATTGTGCTGGTCGGAGCAGCGCGTGCCTTCGGGCCTCGCGGCTTTGCTGCTGGCGGCGATCCCCATCTGGATGGTTCTGCTCGATAGCCTGCGCAGGGACGGGACAAAGCTGGGGGTAAGGGTGATCGGCGGCATGGTCATGGGGGTGGCAGGAATCGTCCTGCTGGTGGGGCCTGCTCACCTGTGGGGCAGCTCGCGGGTGGACTTGGCCGGGGCGGGAGTGCTGATGCTCTCCTCTTTCTCGTGGGCGCTCGGCTCCGTTCTTTCACACAAGGTTAGCCTGCCGCGTTCTCCCTTCCAGGCGGCAGGCATGGAGATGTTGGCAGGGGGCGCTCTGCTGTTGGCACTGGGTTTCCTGAGCGGCGAGAGCAGGCATCTCCATTTCGGCGCCGTCGCTCCTCGGTCTCTCCTCGGCCTTGTCTACCTGGTTGCGGCCGGCTCGCTGCTGGGTTTTACCGCTTATTTCTGGTTGTTGCGCACCGTCCCCGTGGCGCGGGTTTCCACTTACGCTTTTGTGAACCCCGCCGTGGCGGTGTTTCTCGGCTGGGCCTTGGGAGGCGAGGCCGTGACCGGCCGTGAGTTGCTGGCCAGCGCCACCATCATCGCCGGGGTGGCGCTGATCATTACTCACCGGCCAACTCCCGCTGGCGTCACCCCGGGTACGCAAGACCTTTTGGTCGTGGAAGGCCCGAAATAAGGATAACCAATCCAGTAGGTCCAGTCCGCCTTCCTTGGCTCTTGGCCCTGGTTTCGGGCTTTTGACTTTCGACTCTCGACTTTCGACTCCGCAAGATTCGGGTTGCCTGGCGCTTCTCCGTCAACGATGATGGGGCCAGGAGGGATAATGCAAACCAACGCAGACGATTACCGTCGAATTGAGAAAGCCATCGAGTTTCTGGCGGAGAACTATCACCAACAGCCGAGGTTGAACGAAGTGGCACGCAGTGTCAACCTCAGCGAGTTTCACTTCCAGCGGCTCTTTCGCCGTTGGGCGGGCATCAGCCCCAAGCGCCTGGTGCAGTTTTTGACCTTGGAACACGCCAAGCAAGCCTTGGAGGAATCGCGCAGCGTGCTGGACGCGGCCTATGACGCCGGGCTATCCAGCCCCAGCCGGCTGCACGACCTTTTTGTGACCACCGAGGCGATGACCCCCGGTGAGTTCAAGGCCAAAGGCGCAGGCCTCGAAATCAGCTACGGATTTCACCCCAGCCCGTTCGGCGAATGCCTTCTCGCCGTCACGGAGCGCGGAATTTGCGGATTGGGCTTTGTGCGGGAAGGGGACCGGAAGCAAGCGCTCGAAGATTTCAAGCAAAGATGGCCGGCGGCGAACTTCCAGGAGAATCCGGAGAAGACCCGCAGTTATATGGACGGGATCTTCAATGCCAAAAAAAGGAATGGCGCGCATCCCCTAAAACTGCTGCTGATGGGCACCAACTTCCAGATCAAGGTTTGGGAGGCCCTGCTGAGAATCCCCTCGGGCTCGGTGGTGTCTTACGAAGATCTGGCGCGCCGGTTGGGGAAGCCCTCAGCCGCGCGCGCGGTGGGCGGCGCCGTGGGGCAAAACCCCATCTCCTTTCTAATCCCTTGCCACCGGGCCATCCGCAAGATGGGGATTACAGGCGATTATCATTGGGGAGCGGCTCGCAAGAAGGCCATCCTGGCCTGGGAAGCCGCCCGTCAGAGCAGTCGCTCATAGGGGTGGCGCGGGCGTCTCGCCCGCGGTCGCGGGGGCGTTTCGCCCCCGCAAGAACTCGCGGGCAGGATGCCCGCTCCACAGCGGGCGAGACGCCCGCACCACAATCTCCAAAGCGGAGAATCGGATTAACGAATGGCTACCTCATCCTTGATGCTTGATGCCGGCACGCGCGCCGAACTTTGGCGCAAGCTGACGGACGCGATTGAAACCTACGCTGCGAAGCTGGAGAGCAGCCGGGTCACGCCCCCGCTCGATCCCGCGACGCTGCGCGCCTCGCTCGCCCGCTTCGATTTCTCGCTCCCGATTGATCCTATCGAAGCCCTTGATTTTCTTGTCGAAGGTCTTTGGAAGTTCCAAACCCACACGCCGCATCCCCGCTATTACGGGCTGTTCAACCCCGCGCCCACGACCATGGGCATCGCCGGGGACGCGCTAGTGGCCGCCTTTAATCCCCAGCTTGCCGCTTGGAGCCATAGTCCTCTGGCCATCGAAATCGAACAGCACCTGGTGCGCGCTTTCGGAGCTCGATTCGGCTACGACCCCCCGCGCACCGATGGCACTTTTGCTTCCGGCGGCATGGAGGCCAACCACACGGCGGTGCTTACCGCCTTGGTGCGGGCGTTTCCGGAATTCGCGAGGCGCGGCCTCCGGGCGCTGGCCGCTCAACCCGTTCTCTACGTTTCCACGGAGGCGCATCATTCCTTGCTGAAGGCGGCTCGATTGTGCGGCCTAGGGACGGACGCCGTGCATGAAATCCCGGCCGACGGCGACCTTCGCATGGATGCGGAAGCGCTTGCCTCGCGAATCGCTCGGGACCGCGCTCAAGGCTTCGCGCCCTTCCTGGTGGTGGCCACGGCGGGCACCACCAGCGCGGGGGCCATCGACCCTCTGCCCGCCATCGCCGAGGTGGCCGAGCGGGAAGTTCTGTGGCTGCACGTAGACGCGGCGTGGGGCGGGGCGGCGGCGCTGGTCGCGGAGCTGCGTCCTCTGCTCGAGGGCATCGAGCGCGCCGACTCGATTACCTTCGACGCGCACAAGTGGCTCTCGGTGCCGATGGGGGCAGGAGTTTACATAACACGTCATGTAGATATACTTAAGACTACATTCAGTATTGCCCAAACATATATGCCACGCGAGGCGGCAGGGTTGGATGTGATCGATCCCTACACGCATTCGATGCAGTGGTCGCGCCGGGCCATCGGCCTGAAGGTGTTTCTCTCCCTGGCGGTGGCGGGTTGGGAAGGCTACGCCACGGCCATCCGCCACATGGTGGCCATGGGCGCGCTCTTGCGGGAGCAGCTCGAGGCTTCCGACTGGCAGGTGGTCAACAAAACGCCTTTGCCCGTCTGCTGCTTCGTTGACGCGCGGCACTCCGAGGGCCGGTCCGAAGCCTACTTGCACAAGCTGGCCATGCAAGTCGTCGCCTCAGGAGAAGCCTGGATTTCAACCACCCGCCTGGCGGGCTCGATGCCGGTGCTTCGCGCCTGCATCACCAACTACCGGACTGAAGCTAGTGATATCGAAGCGCTAATTGCCGCTCTCGAGGAGGCTCGAACGGCGCTCGACGTGTGACATCTTGCCGCGGCTGGCTACCAGATGATTTCGATTCCGGCGGTGGTCATTCTTTGGTCGCGGCTGACAAGCGGAAGACCAAGACGCAAAGCTGTTGCCGCTATGATTCGGTCTGGCATGTCAGGCACTGCATCCCTGGGAATCTGCTTTATGAACATTGCGGTGTCGACATCCAAGGGCGCGACTCTCAACGCCGTGCTCGGAGTGTCGAAGGCCATCATCAATCTATCGAGTGCCGCCATGGGAAGGCGGCATTTTTCGACAAGGTAGACGATCTCCACGAGGCAGATCGAGGGAACGAAGACCGGTTCGCCAGACTGCTGGGCGCATTCGATGGCGTGCAGCGCGTTGGAAGAGAGGTTGAGAGACTTCAGGAGGTACCAGACGGCAGCATGGGTGTCTAGGACCGCCGCCACTAGAAGGACTCCCGCGGAAAAGTACCCCACATTTCACGGCGTGCGTCGGCGATATCCTTTTCGCTGATTTCGACACCCAGGTCCGCCCAAAGCCCATACAGACTCTTGAGCGGCTGATTCGCGCCCTTCTTTTCGCGCAAAGACTCTACGAAGTCAAGAACCTCTTTCTTCCGGTCGAGAGGCAATTCCCGGAGCTTCTCTACGACCAATTCCTCGATGCTCATCGTCGCCGTCCTCCATAGCTGTCCTTGTCCAAAGCTTACCACAATAAAACACTACTTGCTCAGTCGCGGGGAATCTGCGAGTATTTGCAGTTCAGCACTGCACGTTTCATTTCGCAGGGCGATTATCCTGGAGGGAAAAATGCCACTAGATCCAAAGCACTGTAGTCGTATTATCACCGACGGTCGAGACCGCGCGGGCGCTCGGTCCATGTTCAAGGCTATCGGATTTACGGACGCCGACTTGGCCAAGCCGATCGTGGGAATTGCGAACACCTGGATTGAGACGATGCCTTGCAATTTCCACCTCCGCGAGCTGGCGGCAAAAGTGAAAGAGGGAGTGCGCGCGGCAGGTGGAACACCCATGGAGTTCAACACCATCGCCATTTCGGATGGCGTGACCATGGGCACGGAAGGCATGAAGGCCTCACTGGTGAGCCGGGAGGTCATCGCCGACTCGATCGAACTGCTGGGGCGCGGCCACATGTTTGACGCCATGGTGGCTCTGGTGGGATGCGACAAGACGATTCCCGGCGGCGCCATGGCCTTGATCCGCCTCAACGTGCCGAGCGTTCTTCTCTATGGCGGAGCGATTGCCCCGGGACGGTTTCAGGGCCACGACGTAACCATCGGTGACGTCTACGAAGCCGTGGGCGCGCATGCCGCAGGGAAGATGACCGACGCGGAACTCAAGGATCTCGAGGACCATGCCTGCCCCGGGGCCGGCGCTTGCGGAGGCCAATTCACGGCCAACACCATGTCCACGGTGATGGAATTCATCGGGCTCTCGCCCATGGGCGCGAACAGCGTACCCGCTCTTGACCCGCGGAAGAATGAAGTTGCCTACCGCGCCGGCCAGTTGGTAATGGATCAGCTTCGTCGCGGCGTGCGCCCGCTCGATGTCCTGACGCGGAAGGCGTTCGAGAACGCGATTGCCAGCGTGGCGGCGACCGGTGGTTCAACAAACGCCGTGCTCCACTTGCTGGCCATGGCTCGCGAGGCTCAAGTCCCGCTCACGATCGAAGACTTTGACGCCATCAGTTCGCGCACACCAATCATTGCCGATCTGAAACCGGCCGGACGGTACGTCGCCGTGGACGTGCATCGCGCCGGCGGAATCCCCTTGATTGCCAAAAAGCTCTTGGAAGCTGGACTTATCGATGGGTCGCAGATGACCCCCAGCGGGCGGACCATTGCGGAGGAAGTCCGGTCTGTCACTGAGACGCCGGGACAGGACGTGGTAAGGCCTGTCTCCGATCCGATAAAGAAAACCGGCGGGCTCGTTATCCTGAAAGGAAACCTCACGCCGGAAGGCTGCGTGATCAAGGTAGCGGGGTACGAAAGGACTTACCATCGCGGACCGGCTCGCGTTTTTGACTGCGAAGAAGACGCCATGCGCGCTGTGATCGGCAAGACCATCCGCGCGGGCGACGTGGTGGTTATCCGCTACGAGGGCCCTCGCGGCGGACCCGGCATGCGCGAGATGCTGGATGTGACGGGCGCACTGGTGGGTGAGGGGCTGGGCGAATCAGTAGGCTTGCTTACAGACGGGCGATTCAGCGGCGCCACTCATGGACTGATGGCTGGGCACGTGGCTCCAGAGGCTGCGCGCGGTGGTCCCCTCGCTGCCGTCGCCAATGGCGACGTAGTCGTCTTCGATATCGAAAAGCGCCGCTTGGATGTCGAGCTACCCGATGCGGAGATCCAGAGGAGATTGGCCAACTGGCATGAGCCCGAACCGCGATACAAGTCCGGCGTATTTGCCAAGTACGCCGCACTGGTTTCCTCCGCGTCTGAGGGAGCCATTACGCGGGCACTCTGATTGCCGATGGCACGTCTCCGGGCATGAGAATTCGACTATCTGATCTTCTGGCCGTGATGCTGCTCGGCGCAGCCTTTAGCTGTGGAATGGCAGTGCTCGCCCGCGCGGCGGGGAAGCCAGAGCAGATTGAAAACCAGCAGATGGCCGTTCGGGGGATGAACAGACTCATGGACGGCGACTTCGACGCTGCCGCGGAAGCTTTCCGCCAAATCCAGAAGTCCGACCCCGACTCGCCTCTGGGCTACCTTCTGGAAGCCGACGAGAACTGGTGGAAGATCTACCTGACCGAGGCCGATCTGGTTGACCCGGACGTTTTCGAAGCCCGCACGGAAGCCGTCACCGCTTACGACAGTGACTTTGCGCGGGCGGTTGACCTTGCCATCACCAAAGCCGAGGCGCGCATTAAGGCGCATCAGGATGAGGCGTTCAACTGCTTCTGTGAAGGCCTGGCCTACGGACTGCGCTCCCAGTTAGAAGCCCTGCGCGGCCATGTCCTGGCCACCGCGCGGGCGGGCAAGCGGCTGCGCAATCTTTCTCTTACCGCGCTGAAACTCGATCCCAACCTCAACGACGCCTGGTTTGGAGTCGGACTTTACAACTACTTCGTGGACACTCTTCCGACCTATGTGAAGATGCTGCGCTTTTTGATTCTGCTGCCGGGCGGCGACCGGGTCGAGGGTCTCCGCCAGATGCGCTTGGCTATGGATAAGGGGCAACTCGTGCCCGCGGAGGCGAAATTCCACCTCGCCAAGAACTACTGCCGCGCCTTCGATCGGCAGTACGCCGCTTCTCTCGAGCTATTCCGTCAGATGCAGCAGCAATATCCTCACAATCCGCTCTGGGATTTGCTGACCGGAAGCACTGAGTTGCGCATGGGTAAGGTCAAGGACGGCGAGGCGCTCTACCGTCAGGTCATCAACGAAACCGCCCATCCCCAATCGGACTTGTGGAAGCCCCTCCACCAGCAGGCTGAGAAGGCTTTGGCACGCCGGTCAGGCGGGTAGGAGGCAGCATCCCTATGCGCGCCGTCATTCCCGCGAAAACGGGAACCCACCCGTGGTAAGTAGGGGCGTTTCGCGAACTGCCCCTACCAGATGGATTCCCGCTTGCGCGGGAATGACAGGAACTGATCGGTTGCCTTACTGGGTCAACTGCTGGGTCTGCTCGTGGGCGTGGTAGGAGCTGCGGACCAGGGGGCCGGACTCGACGTGGCGGATGCCCAGGCGGCGGCCTTCCTGCTTGAGAGCGGAAAACTCTTGCGGAGAATAGAAGCGCGCCACCGGCAACTGTTCGCCGGAGGGGCGCAGATACTGGCCAATCGTGACGATGTCAACTCCTACGCCACTCAAATCTTTCAGCACCGCCAGCATTTCTTCAAACGTCTCACCCAGTCCTACCATGAGGCCTGACTTGGTGGGGATGGAAGGAGCAATGTCGCGCGAGCGGCGGAGGAGTCGCAAGGAGCGCTCGTACCGCGATCCTCGCCGTGCCACCGGATAAAGGCGCGGGACTGTTTCGAGGTTGTGGTTCAGGACGTCGGGCCGGGCGCGCAAGACCATCTCCAGCGCTTCATCAGACCCTCGGAAGTCAGGAATCAAAACTTCAACTTGGCAGTCAACCAACCGCTGGCGCAGGGCTGCAATCGTGCCGGCAAAGATCGTGGCTCCCCCATCTTTCAAATCGTCCCGGTCAACGGAAGTCACCACGACATACTTCAATCCCATCTGCGAGGCGGCTTGGGCCACTCGTTCCGGTTCTTCCCAGTCCAACTCGCCCTGCGGCAGGCCCTTGGGCACGGCGCAAAAGCCGCAGCGGCGCGTGCACAGATCGCCCAGAATCATGAAGGTGGCGGTTCGATGCGCCCAACACTCCCCAACGTTCGGGCAGCGGGCGCTTTCGCACACCGTGTGCAATCCCAGCCCGCGCATCAATTGCTTCAGCTCAAAGTAGTTCTCCCCTGTCGGAACGCGCACCTTCAACCATTCCGGCTTGCGCGCCTGGGCGCGAGCTGGGGCAATGTGAACTAACTGGTTTTGTTCCGGGCTATTTCCCACTCGCATTACCTGCCTGAAAGTGGGCGGCCAACGCCACTCTTGCCGATGACGAGTTCAGCGACGCGGGAGCCTTCGCGTTGGTGTGATTCCCAGTCGCCCTCAAGTTCTCGCCGCCACCGAAGTGGTGCCACCTGCCATCCCCTGCATACGCAACACGCGTCAAGGGTCGAGCGCTGGAGCGAGGAGAAGCGGCCTTCGCATCCGCCGCCACCATCTCGGCAGTCTCGCCGAACCGGTGCCATTTGCCGTCTGCGACAAAAGCGTTGTGCGCCGGAGGAGGATCGTCGTTTGGAGCGTAAGCAGACGACGCGGGCGGATCGCCGGGATCACCTACGTACGGGCTGTAGGCATACGGGTCGTAGCCGGACGAGCCGTAGCCATTGGGGTCGCAGGGATAAGGCGAGTAAGGATCGTCACACCCGTAGTCTGGATAATAGGGATAATCGTCGAAGCCAAAGTACGGTCCAGGCCAGTAGGACCAGGGGTAGTATCCAAATCCGAAGTAGGGCCAACCGAAACCACCCCAACCCCAGCCTCGACCCCGACCTCGACCCCAGCCCCTGCCATTCCACCCGTTCCCTCTGCCGTAGCCTCCGTACCCCCTACCGTAACCGCCGAAGCCTCCCCGAAAACCGGCATACCCTCCGCTGAAGCCCCGGCCCCCATAGCCGTGAAAGCCACCAGCACCACGGAAGCCACCTCCGTGAAAGCCGCCACCACCGTGGAACCCGCCGCCGCCACCATGGAAGCCCCCGCCCCCACCGTGAAAGCCGCCTCCGCCCCCATGGAAGCCCCCGCCCCCACCGTGAAAGCCGCCTCCGCCCCCACCGTGGCCGCCAGCGCCACGTCCTTGAGCACTGGGGCACACGGCCAAAGCCAAAGACACCAACAAAACTATATTGAGTTTGCCCATAAGCACCCCCGTCTAAAGCCTAGCACGCGTGAGGCGAATGTGCAAACGCGCCACGACAGTTAGCCGTACTCCGTCTGGGAGTTCCAGAAGGGCCGCCGGATCAGATCGGGACATGGTCAGCCGCGCCCCGATCAAACTGAAAAATCACGCCGAAGGGTCCGTGCATCTTGAGTTGACGGAGAAGGCTTTAGCTCGAGGATTAGCCGGCAAGACTTAAAGTACGCAGAATGGAACCGGGACGAACTAATTGGTCTTAACATCCCAAGTGCGCCACAGCCAAGTAGTAAGTCCGACAGACGCCGCGTGCCAGGAGGACGAACTCCCCGCCGCGGATCTCGACTTCACACTCCAGAACTCCTCACTATCTTCGTTGGGGACTTCCTTGAGTTTCACCATAATCAGATCAAAGTGCTCGGATTGAAGCCGGGACAAACCCTCAGGGAGAGAGGCATAGGAGCGAACTTCGTGCCCTTCCCGGCGCAGACTCGCAGTGCGAGCCGCCAGATCGGTTGCATCATCGTCGATGAGCAGGATTTTCCCTCTGCTGATATTCTCGAGCTCCTGCTCCGTGGTGAAGTACATTTCTCCCGCCTGCATGGCTCACCTTTCGATTCCCGCCGAATCGCAGCCTCGCATCGGGCGACGAACCCACTGCGTCACTTTGGCGAGGCGCCGACTGTCGTTGCCAAGGGCCGCCCTGGTCTGGTTGAAACATAGCCTCCGGCCTTCCTTCTGCGCGGGGCCTTGATGAACTCAGAATCGTCGTCAGGCTCTTTTGTAGCAACGAGGGCAGCAAGCATCATAACGATAAGGACCACTAGGCTATAAATACCCACCTGAGACTCCCCTTTCCAGCGATTTGAGCCCGGACTGTCACTAAGATGCACAACCCGGGCACAAGGTTGATTACATCCGGCGGCAGCGGTTTTCAGTTCGTTTACAAACGGCACGATGCGCGCCGTTTGCTCTCCGTACCACTTCGCCGCCTACATTATCCCGCCGCACCCCGAGAATTCGCTATCCAATAGAACCCCTGGGTTGATGACAACGAACGCGTAAGGGTTCCTAGGGGTTTTGTCCTAGGAGTTTATTAACTGATTTTTGGAGTAATGGTATATGGTCTGCCTTACCTTTTGCGCTACCATTGTGCTTCAAGTGGGCCTATACTTGCTCCGACCAAATCAGTCACCCGCAAGCGGGTTTTTTGGCCGCTTTCGGGCAAAACGCCTTAGTCCGGCGTTGAGACGGCGACAATGCCCCCTGCAAGTTTGCGATGCCCGCCCATAGCGGCGAGTTCCCCCGTTGACTGATGGACGACCTGGTTGCCTGGAGATGCCTCCGCGTCTCTCGAGGAGCTACGATGCCCGACCAAATTCAACTGGACATCTCCCCGAGCCCGCCCTTGCGCGCCTTGATCCTCGAAGATGATCCCTGGGATGCTGAACTGGTGCTCGTGACGCTGCGCCGCGCCACTCCTGGCTTGCAGGCTGAAGTCTTGAACTCTTCTGCGCTCTTTAAGCAGCGCCTCGAGGAATCTGAATTCGACATCATTGTTGCTGATTACAACCTGGGTGGCTGGACCGCGCTGGACGCGTTGGAGATTCTGCGGCAATCCGGAAAATCGATACCCCTGGTGGTGGTCACCGGAGCTTTGGGCGACGAAGCGGCGGTCGAGTGCGTTCGGCAAGGCGCCGCCGACTACGTTCTCAAGGATCGGTTGGAGCGGGTGCCCATAGCCGTCGATCGCGCCGTGCGCCGCAAGATTTATCTTGACGAAGTGGCTCGACGGCAGGAGCAGATCCGCCGCGCCAAAGAGGAGTGGGAACTGACGTTCAACACCGTCCCGGATCCCGTGCTGCTCCTGGATGACCAGTATCGAATTCGCTATGCCAACCGCGCCACGGGAAGGCTTGCGGGGGTGGAACTGGAAGAGCTGAACGGTAAAATCTGTTACGAGGCGCTGCATGGTTTAACCCATCCTCATCCGGATTGTCCTCGTGCTCGCATGATGGAGACGGGCCGGGAGCAGCGGGCGGACCTGTGGGATACAAAGCTGGGCAGAGTTTTTGAAGCCACCACCACACCACTCTTCGAGCCTTCCGGAAATATGCGCGGCTCCATCGAAGTCTTACATGAGATAACCGACCGGAAACAAGCGGAAGATTCTCTTCGTCAACTCTCCTCTCAATTGCTTGTTGCACTGGATGAGGAGCGGCGGCGGATCGCTCAGGATCTTCACGACAGCACGGCCCAGAACCTGGCCGCTCTTTCCATGAACCTGGCCCGCCTGGAGCTTCAGGTCGATTGCCTCGGTCCTGCCAGCCGCATCATTGTGTCGGAAAGTATTGAGCTTGCTAATCGCTGCATGCAGGAGATTCGGGATTTCTCCTACCTCTTACACCCTCCTACGCTGGAAGATTATGGCCTGGCCCCTGCACTCAAAGGTTATGCGGAAGGTTTTGCCCGCCGTACCGGAATCCAGGTGAATGTCGATTTGCCCCAGGATTTACGCCGCTTGCCTCGGGAAGCAGAAACGGCGCTCTTCCGCATCGCGCAGGAATGCCTTGCCAACATTCACCGGCACTCAGGTAGCCCGGTAGCGAAGATCCGGATCAGGCGTCAACCGGATTCCCTGATCCTGGAAGTTGAAGATGCAGGCCGCGGGTTTCAGCCTGCCCCCCCTACGGACGGAAGCATGGGATCGCGCATCGGTCTGGGCCTCAAGGGAATGAAGGAGCGAGTTCGACTCCTGGGAGGATGCCTCGAGATAGTCTCCAACCGCCACGGCACCACCATCCGGGCAAGCTTACCGAGTCCGGAGGCTGTCCGATGAAGACCGTGCGCATACTGGTGGCCGACGACCACGAGGTCGTCCGTCAAGGCCTGCGAAGACTTCTGGAGGCCCGGCCGGGGTGGGAGATCTGCGGAGAAGCCGGAACCGGCAGAGAGGCCGTGGAGAAAGCTGGCCAGCTCAAACCCGACGTCGTGGTGCTCGACTACAGCATGCCGGGGTTGAACGGAGCGGAGGCCACGCGCCAGATTATTCAACGAGTTCCTCGCGCCGAGGTTTTGATCCTCACTATGCACAGTTCCGAGGACTTGATCCGGGGCGCGCTGGAGGCCGGCGCTCGCGCCTACGTCCTGAAATCGGATGCTGGCCGGGACTTGATCTCGGCTGTCCACGCCCTGGTCGAGCACAAGGCTTTCCTCTCCTCAGGCGCCTCAGGGCCGGTTCTGGACAGCTATTTGAGAGGCACCGAGAGATCAGCCTCGCAGAAGGTACTGACCCCGCGCGAGCGCGAAATCCTGCAGTTAGTTGCCGAGGGTCAGAGTAACAAGGAAATCGCGACGACTTTGACGATCAGTACGAAGACCGTGGAAACCCACCGCGCCAACTTGATGCACAAGCTCGGCCTGACTTCGGTCGGCGCGCTGGTGCGTTACGCCGTCCGCAATCAAATCATCGAGCCTTAATCATCCGCACGTCAAAACTTATCGGTTCCTGAAGAACATCTGACGGCTCACTCCGGTTGGGATCTGAATGCCTTGGCGGGCGGAGCCTGATTTACTACCAGCCAATAAAGCCCTAACTGTTTGATGATTTCCCGAAACTGCGCAAAATCGACCGGCTTCTGAATGTAGCTGTTGACTCCAAGTTGGTAGCCATTGATCATGTCCCGTTCTTCCCGGGAAGAAGTCATAATCACCACGGGAATAGCTCGGGTCCGCGCGTCGTTTTTAATTTGGCGGAGCACTTCCAGGCCATCCATCTTGGGCAGCTTCAGGTCCAGCAGGACCAGGCGAGGAGGATTGTCAAACCCGCGATGGTTGTGCTCTCCCCGGCAAAACAGGTAGTCGAGCGCTTCTTCACCGTCGTGCGCGACGTAGATCCGGTTGGCCAGGTTGTTCGTACGAAGCGCGTGGATGGCCAGTTCCTCGTCGGCTGGACTGTCCTCCACCAGCAGTATTTCGATTTCGTTTGAACTCAATGAGCACCTCGACCTAATCAGCAGGTATTTTACCCTAAATCTGAATTCGCAAGGAATGCTTGAACATCTGTTAGCACTTTGGTAAACATCGCCTTCGTCAGACGGCCGGTTTGCGTATTCTGCTGGCTGGGATGGTAGGAGCAGAATAGCCGGGGTAAGCCGTCCGGCAAGCTGAAACTGGCGCCGTGCGAGAACTTGAATTTCGAGCGGGAAGGGAAAGCCTCGTGCTGCAAGGCCGCCACGCGCAGGTACGCATCAAACGCGATTCTGCCCAGTACCAGCACGGCCCGAACCCGATTCAGCAGGCGAAGTTCCGCCTCGAGGTAGGGCTGGCAGTTTCGAGCCTCGGCGGGTAGCGGCTGGTTCTTGGGAGGCGCGCAGCGCAGCGAGGCCGTAATGTAGCAGTTGCGGAGTTCGAGACCGTCGTCCCGTGCGGCGGACGTGCTCTGGTTCGCAAAGCCGGCCTCATAAAGCCTCTGGTATAGGAAATCCCCGGAGCGGTCGCCCGTGAACATCCTTCCCGTGCGGTTGGCGCCGTGCGCAGCAGGGGCAAGTCCGAGGATCAGCAATTCGGCGTTCGGATCACCCCAGCTCGGAACTGGCTTCCCCCAGTATTCCCATTGCCGGTACATGCGGCGCTTTGCCTGGGCGACTTCGCGGCAGTGGCGCACCAGCCGGGGACATCTCGCGCAGGTGATGACCCGCTGTTGAAGCAGTTCGAGTTGGCGCGCATTGTCCATTAGGGAAGCGGAGATTCTTTCTTCGCGAATCTCTTTGCGAATTATGTCATCTAATCTCTTCTGGCAGGGACCCAGGCCAGCTTGCCAAGTTGAGCAACGTCATTCCCGAGAATGCGGGATCCAGTGCGTAGATTAGCATGGAATCCCTCTTTGGCAGCAATCACCGCCGCGGGATGGCATGGCCGGGCGGGCAGCCTGCTGAGTAAAGTAAAGTGAGGAGAGGAAAATGAAAGACATCTTGTATGTGCAGCAGGAGAACTGGTGCGAGGTGGAGTCAAGCTCCAAGCCTGTCTTGGTGGATTTCTGGGCGGAATGGTGCCCACCCTGCCGCATGCTGGCCCCTACCTTCGAAAAACTGGCCGCCAACTACGGCGACCGGATCATCTTTGCCAAGGTCAACGTCGAAGAACTGCCCGAGGTCGCCGGCCAGTACGGCATCCGGTCCATTCCTACCTTGATGCTTTTGCGCGATGGGGAAGTCTTGGAAGAACTCGTCGGCGCTCGCCCCTACGAGGACCTGGCCCGTGTCCTGGACCGGCATCTCGCCTCAGCCGACAAGTGCGCTGGAAAGTCCGCTGAAAAGTCGTCGCCGCGCGTCTCTCGCATGGTGAATTGACCTCCCGAACCGTGTGTTTTAGTAAACACAGCACTTATACTTACTTCGTCGCCATGTAGCTGAAACACAAGAACTTACTGCTCAGTCCCCAGTCGGTATAACCCCTGCTGCTTCCATCATTAGAACCACCGTCCGTACCGGCGCGCGGGTGCGGTGCATGACGCCTTTCGGAACCATGAATCCCTGCTTGGGCAACAGCTCAACCGTCCGGTCTTCCAGGTCGATCAAGAAACGCCCCTCGACCACGTAGAAGAACTCGTCTTCCCGGTCGTGCTTGTGCCAGTGGAACTCCCCTTCCAGAATGCCCAGCCGCACCACGGACTCATTCACCCGGCAAAGCGTCTGGTTGTACCAGGGCTCTTTGCAGGCATCGACCAGCCCCTGCACATCGACGAGTTCTAACGAGCCGAACCGTGGCTGCAGGTTTATGGAGTACTTGGTATCGGTGCTCATGCCAACGTCCTCCTTCGGAGAACCCCCTCGCGAGGTAGGCGGTCCCAGTGGTCCACCCCACTCGCTCAGACTGGCCGTCTGAACCGTAATCTCCCCGGTTCTATTACGACCAGGGTGTGTTCAAAGCTTACATCCTCCAGGGCCGAAAGCGTGATTGCAATTTGGGCCGCAAGCTCACGGGTTCGCATTGCTGATGGAAACTGAACCACAACAATTCCAAGGTGAGTGGCGAGAGGATATCGCAGCAGATTGCCGAAATCCGCGTCACCCGTGACCAGAACGGCTTTTCTCTGCTGCGCGACCTCGAACACTCGACTGTCTGGTGAGCCACGTAGGTTTAGGTCGCGGACGTGTTCGCTCGGATGCCCTCTCTCCGTCAGAAGCTTGGCGAGCAGGTGGGGAAGATCTTCGTCAATGACAAAGCGAGGCATTAGATGGGTGCCCGGACGGTTTCTTCCTCAAGCCGGTTGGCGGCGTAGGCCAAGGCGGCTCGTATATCTTCCTCATTGATCCCGTACTCGCGGGCAATTTCCTCCCAGGAATCGCCCGAGGCCACAGCACCTACTACTACGCTCACCGGTACTCGAGTCCCTTGGATTACGGGCTTGCCAAAACGGATCAGCGGGTCCACGGCGACGCGGGGTGCAATGATAGTCATGGCCCGTGCCCTCCTCCCTTGATTATAGGGGCGTCGACCAGCCCCTGCACATCGATGAGTTCTAACGAGCCGAACCGTGGCTGCAGGTTTATGGAGTACTTGGTATCGGTGCTCATGCCATCCTCCTGGTTCAGGTTCGCCCACGGATTGGCGCCACCCTACTTTTTCGGCGCCCACTTCACGAAGAAATCCCGGATGCTTTCATAGCTCATGCTGCGGGCATTGGAGAACTGGCCCTGGTCCATCGCATAGAGGACGTTGCCGCCAGGGTCGAGCACCGCCAGGGTGGGAATGCCGTGGGCGAGGGGTACGTGGTACTTGGCGGCGATGTCCTTGTTCTTGTTGAAGCGGCCCACATCGATTTTCACCAGCTCATAATTCGAGGCGATCAGAGCAGCCAATTCATCCTTGTGCATCTGCGCATTCAGAGCCCGGCAATCGCCGCACCAGTTGGCGCCGAAAACAAGGATGACGTTCTTCTGGGCTTTCGCGGCCTCAGCGATCGCCGAGGTGACTTGTTGATGTGCGTTCGCGGTCTCGTCGTAAGGCGGCTGGTCAGCGGCGAACAGCGCGCCGGCCAGGAAAACAAGTGGCAAGAGTTTCAAGAGATGCTTAGCGGCCATCATGATATCTCCTTTAGCTTCCATAATACCCGAAATCGGGGCAGTTGGAGCGGCACTGAATGCCCCACCCGCGCGAGGCCGGAGCGAAGTGGGGTGACAGGGTCAATCACCAATCACCAATCACCAATCGCAAATGACCGCGGGACTGTGATAGCATCGCCAAGTCAGGGAGGGCGGTTCGACCCCAAAAGTCGCCCAGGAGTGAAGCCCTTGAACGAACCCTACGCCCGGCAACCCGCGTCCCGATTCCATTTCGAGCAGGTCCTCTACGAAAAGAAAGACGGGGTGGCTCGCGTCACGCTGAACCGCCCTGAAGTCTACAACGCCTTCTCTGCGCAAAGTCTGGGGGAGATGGCCCAGGCGTTCCGCGACGCCTCCTGGGACGATTCCGTGGCCGTGGTGGTTTTGACTGGAGCGGGCGACAAGGCATTCTGTTCCGGCAATGACGCCAACGAGTTTTCCGAGCAGTTTCTGCGCCGCCCGCGAAACTTCTGGAAATACCAAGGCCTGCTTTTTGACGCCCTGGAGCTTTTCCGCCACATCGGCAAGCCTACCGTGGCCCGCCTGAACGGTGTGGTGGCCGGGGCGGGCAACGGTTGGAACCTGGCCGCCGACCTCGCGATCGCTGCCGATCACGTACGCTTCATTCAGGTCGGCACGCGCGTGGGTCTGGTGGAGGCCTGGGGAACCACCCAGTGGCTTCCCCTGGTGGTGGGTGAGCGAAGAGCGCGCGAGATGCTGCTGAAAGGCGATGAGATCACGGCCGAGCAGGCCCTCCATTGGGGGCTGGTGAACGAAGTGGTGCCCTTCAAGCAACTGGACCGCGCCGTGAATGCGCTCACCGCTCGCCTGATCCAAAACCTGCCGGAGTGCGCCCGCTATACTCGTCAGCAACTGGGCTTTTGGAAGGATCTGCCTTGGACCATGACCGCCGGGCACGCGCGCGAGTGGCTGACCGTCCATGCGACGGCCTGGGAGCCGTACGAGGGCATACAGGCTTTTATCGATAAGCGCCCCGCGGATCACAAGTCCATTCGCGCTCGCGCCGCCGGCGGGAAGTCCAGCGAATTCCTCTGGGGTGCGCCCGCCAAAGCCTGCGAGAACTGCGGCGCCAAAGGAATACCGGAAGGTTTCGACTACTGCGGCAAGTGCGGCAATAGGTTAGAGTGACCCGCGGGTCACGCTGAGATTTCCGCTAAGAGGTGCCTGTAGCATCCCTTAAGTCGTTGTGGTAGGATGTCTCAAGTAATATGCCTTATTGCGAGAACCCCAATAGAATCATTCTCTATGGGGTCGCGGACTGATTGAACCGAAAGGAAAGTTTTGTATGTCAGGGCATTCGAAATGGGCAACCATTAAACACAAGAAGGGCGCGTTGGACGCCAAGCGGGGAAAGATCTTCACCAAGATCATCAAGGAAATCACCATCGCAGCCAGGATCGGGGGCGGGGACCCGGACGCGAATCCGCGCCTGCGTACCGCCATTGCCGCCGCCAAAGCGGAGAACATGCCGGCTGACAACATCAAGCGGGCTCTTCAGAAGGGTACGGGCGAACTTCCCGGCGCCGCTTACGAGGAAGTGGTGTACGAAGGCTATGGGCCGGGCGGCGTGGCGATGCTGCTGGAAGTCACGACGGATAATAAGAACCGCACCCTCTCGGAAATCCGTCACATCTTCACCAAGCACGGCGGCAACTTGGGGGAGCACGGATCCGTGGGCTGGATGTTCACCAAGCGAGGCTACATTGTCGTGGAGAAGGGGAAGGCCAGCGAAGAGACGCTGCTGGAGCTGGTGACGGATGCGGGCGCCGACGATATGAACGATGACGGCAGCAACTGGGAAGTGTTTTCACCTCCCGGCCGGTTGCCCCAGGTGGTGGACCGCCTCAAGACGGCGCAGATCACGCCCGCAGCGGCGGAAGTCTCGATGATCCCCCAATCCTACGTCAAGCTGACTGGCAAACAGGCGGACCAGATGCTCCGGCTCATGGAAGAACTCGAAGACCACGACGACGTCCAGCACGTCTTCGCGAACTTCGACATCGAGGAAACGGAGCTCCACGCCCTCACCCAGGCGAAATGATGGTGATGCTTTCGCGGAGAATCAGGGTTCTCCTCCCTTTCCTCAGTCTTGTCCTCGCGGCAGGCAGCCGTCCTGCCGCGATGTTCCCCCAAGGTGCCGGTGTTCCCGCCAAGCTGGCTTATTCCCGGACGTTCAAGGGCAGTTCCCCCGAATATATTGCCATCAACGTGGACGCCAGGGGTTCCGGTACTTACGAAGGACGAAAACTGGACGAGTCCCCGGCCCAGGGCCCTCGCCCCTTTCAGCTTTCCTCCGGCACCACGGAACGAATCTTCGCGCTGGCCGGGCAGCTTCACGACTTCCGGGGCATTCAACTCGAGAGCCACAAGAAAGTGGCAAACCTGGGAGAGAAGACTTTCACCTACCAGCAGGGCGGAGCCCTGAATCGAGTGGTTTTCAACTACACGGAGAACCGAACCGCGCGTGACCTGGTGGACGTGTTTGAAGCTGTCGGTACGGTTGAACAGCACATTGCAGCGCTTGAATTTGAGATGAAGTATGACCCTCTTAGTCTGTCCCAGGAGCTTCTACAGATCCAGGCTGAACTCAGGGATAAGACCTTGACCGACCCCCAGTTGCTCGTTCCCACACTTGAAAAGATTGCGCATGGCTCGCGCTTTCTCCATCTGGCGCAATCCCGCGCGCAAGAGATCATCGAACAGGTTCAACCCGGCCAGTAGCGGTAGAACCGAAATTCGAAAATCGAAACTGGAAAATGGAAACTGGAAACTGGAAAATAGAAACTGGTAAACGGGAGCCCGCCGGAGGGCTGAAGCGCGCAGGCGCTGAAAAAACCGATGAACTTCAGATTCTGGCTTTCCCCTTCCTGGCATCGTTTTCTAGCCTCGGACATTCGATTTTTCGAATCTCCAGTTTCCAGTTTCCATTTTCCAGTTTCCACTTTCCACCCCCGGCAACCTGGCGGCTACCTGCTTCGTCTACATTGATGTAGGATGTGAGTGGGCCCGGAAAGCTCGGGGAGGTGCTCCATGACACCCAAGATACAGTCGTTCGCAAGGGTTCTGCTGGGGTTGGGTGCAGCGGTTTGGCTGGGATCCGCGGCAGCCCCAGGTCAAACTCACTCTCATGCTCGCGTGGTTCGTCTCAGTTTTGTCGAGGGCCAAGTCACGGTTCAGCGGCCAGGAGATTCAGACTGGACCGAGGCGCCGATCAACACTCCGCTCGAGGAAGGGTTCAAGCTTTCGACGGCGGAGGGCGGCTTTGCCGAAGTCGAATTCGAAAATGACTCGACCGCCCGGCTAGGCCAATCGTCCTTGCTTGAATTCACCCGACTTGCGCTGGCTGCCGATGGAAGCAAGATCGACCATCTCACGCTGGATACCGGGTATGCAACCTTCAGTGCGGCCCCGGAGGGGCAAGACACTTACGAAATAGCGACGGCGGATACCACCCTCACGGCGCGCGGCAAGGCGCTTTTCCGGGTCGATGTTGACTCGTCGGAGGAGCGGGTCGAAGTCTTTAACGGCTTTGTGGACGTCTCCAGCGCGCTCGGTTCATGGTCGCTGGCCAAAGACTCCGTGCTCGATCTGAGCCCTAGGGCCGAACAGCCTGCCCAGCTCTCGGAGGGCGTCACGAAAGACGACTGGGATCACTGGGTGCAGGACCGGGAGAATCAAGCCCAAGCCGCCTCGAGCGCCTTTTCGCCCAGCGGCTATACCAGTGACGGTAGCGACGACGTTTACGGCTGGGCGGATTTGGCGGATTACGGAAACTGGTCGGACATTTCAGGCTACGGATACGGATGGGTCCCTACTGTCGACGCGGGCTGGTATCCCTTCTCCCAGGGCTCCTGGTGCTCGTATCCCGGTTATGGGTACGTCTGGATTTCCACCGAGCCCTGGGGCTGGCTGCCCTATCACTTCGGCGGATGGGAATTCATACCGGGCATGGGCTGGGTGTGGTTTCCGGGGAACTTTGGTCCTTGGTCGCCCGGATCAGTTAACTGGTACGGCGGCACGGGATGGATCGGGTGGACGCCGCGTCACGGTTTACCCAGGCCGGGCAGCGCTAATCCTTGCCCGCAAGGGCGAACCTGCGGAACTGCTATAAGCGTCGGTTCGTTTAAGCATGGACGGCCGGTGCACCCCGGAACTTCGCTCCATGTGACTCTTACCTCTGGCAACAGAATCGAGAAGCCGGACATTCTGCCAGCTCGGGAAGCCCTGCACCCGGGCCGCGTCGTGGCGTCTCCCTCGCAGGTTACCAACGCCAACGTGTCCATCGTCGGTCCGCGTAGCGCGAGCTTTGGGCCGCCAGGCACAAGCACGAAGTCGCCGGCCCCGGGACCTGACTCGGTTGCAGGCATAACCGTTATCCTGGGCAGCTCGACAACCGGGTCTCCTGCTCGGCACGCAGCACCCGGGCCGCACGCAGGAATAGTCTATGACCCTGCAACTGGGCGCTACGTGAACAATCCCCGCCCGTCCTCAGCAGCCACGCCAGGGACAGACGGAGTACCGGCTCGTCCCGTGTATTCAGTTCGGGGAGGTGGGGCGTCGAACACCGGCCAGCCTGCGCCCGGCCCGCAAACGGGCCGACCCTCGCCCTCGAGTGATGGCTCAGCTTGGCGGCCCCAGTCTTCTCCTGGCTCCGGTTCCGGCTCCGGCTCGGCCGTCCCGCCTCGGACCGGAGGCGCAACGACCAGCGGGAGATCAACCGGAGGCAACGCCCCCTCGGGCGGCGGCGCCAGGACTGGCTCGACCGGCGGCGGCGGGACCGGCGGTGGTTCTCATTCTGGCGGTGGCGGGTCAGGTGGCAGCCCTCATCCTAGCGGCGGCGGAAGCCCAGGCGGCGGCCACCACTAAGAAGCTCCGTCATGCCTTCTTCCAGGGCGCCTTGAGGCGCAGCACCATGTACTCTTCGCTTAGGTACATGTCACCGATCTTAAGCGCCTTCTCTTCGACTCCGAATGTCTCGAACCCGAGCGACCGATAGAGCTTCCTCGCTACGGCCAGGCTGGACGAGACGCTGAGGTTCACCTGCTCCAGTCCCGGCAGCTTCTTGAGGCGCTCGAGCAGCGCCAAGAGCAGCCTCCCGCCGAGGCCCTTGCCCCGGCAATTCGCCCTCACATAGACGCCCCAGATCCGCCCTTTGTGCCTCGCCTTCAAGTGGCCCTCACGGAAGAAGCCTGCCATGCCAACCAGTTCTCCCTTGAAAAACGCGCCCATCACCAGACTGGAGTCGTTCTTCCGGCGTAGGCGCGCGGCGCCCTGCTCGCGAGCCATCGCCCGGTGCTCCTCGGGCGACTCGATGAACGATTGCGGCTCCCGCTCGAGAGCTTCGAGCCGTAGATTCCAATACGCCTCTCGGTCGCGTTGCGTCAGAACGCGGATCTTAACGTCACTCATCATTCCGCTATTCTAGCCGAGGACGCGTCACGGCGAAGCAAGACTACTTGCGTTTTTTCACTTGCAATTCGCTTTTTGTTCGCCTATCATTGCCTCCATGGTCATGAAGGTGTAGACGATTTTCGAGTTTCGAACACAGGGGGTGCGAACATGGCTCTGACGCGTCGGCAGAAACAGGTCTTTGATTTCCTCGTCGATTTCATCAATCACCAGGGCTACTCGCCGAGTTTTGAGGAGATCGGCAAAGGTCTGGGATTGTCGTCGCTGGCGACGGTGCACAAGCATATGCAGACCCTCGAAAAGAAGGGGTTCATCCGCCGCAGCTACAACCAGAGCCGCTCCGTCGAGGTTGTGGCCGTGCCGGGCTCCGTGCCCTTTGCCAAAACTGCCGTCCGCCCCTTCGGACGAAGAAAGACCGCGGCGACATCTGAGCCGCGAGCCGCCGCTGGTCCGGACGGGGAGGCCGCTCTGCTGATGCCCTCTGCGATCTTAGGCAACATGGAATTTCCGCTCCTGGGGCGAATCGCCGCCGGTCAGCCCGTGGAAGCTGTCCCCAATCCCGAGACCTTCTCCTTTGGCGATTTCACGGCCGGCCGGGGAAGCCTCTTCGTGCTGCGGGTCAAAGGCGATTCGATGATCGACGACCACATCTGCAACGGGGATTACATCCTGGTGGAAGGAGCCCAGACGGCCGAGAACGGAGAAATCGTGGTGGCTCTCATCGAGGGCACCGACGCTACACTGAAGCGCTTCTATCGCGCCCCCAACGGCAAGGTCCGCCTCCAACCTGCCAACGCCCAAATGGACCCCATCATCGTCTCCGCCCGCGAGGTGAAGATTCAAGGCAAGGTGGTCGGTGTGCTGCGCAAGTACTGACAGTCTTTGCCGAACTGACCCGGAGCGATGCTCTGCGGTTTTGAGTGCTCGAGAATCCGCCGCTGCTGAGCGCTCCGCTATGCGCTAACCCGTCGCTTGGCTGAAACAGTCAGATGCTGACGTGTCCAATTTGTGACTGGCAAATGCGGTGCGGTGATGTAAGGCGTGGCATTTTTGCGTGCCCGCAGTGCAAGGCCGAGCTGCAACTGCGAAAGACGCCTGGTGCCCATCTCGCAATGGTGGGTAGCGCCCTGTTCGCTGTCCTTGTCGCGTATTCAGTTGGTGCACAAGGCTACGGCTTTCTTTTGACGGCACTGATGGTCTTTCTCGTGCTCTTTTTGGTTTGTGCTCGCGCGGCAAGGATGCTTTTCGCCAAGCTGGAAGTACACCAGGACCCGGATGACACTCGGATTTTTGAAATTTGATCAGACCCTGGTATCAGGTAGCCTACGACAAATCTCTAGACGACATTGACTTTTCGTCCCTTCCCGGCTTAACATCGTACTTGCTTTTGGTTGCGCGAAATCAGGGCTTCTGAATTCCCGCCCAATTGGGGTTATGTTCCAATCTCTGGTCATCACACTGCGCGAAGGTGTCGAAGCCGCGCTCATTATCGGCATCGTTCTAAGCTGCCTGAAGAAGACGGGCCGCGAGGGCTGGAACCGGATCGTCGCCTGGGGTGTCCTCGCGGCGGTCGTGGCGAGCCTCGCGGCGGCTTACCTGGTCCATCGTCTCGAGGTTGGCGAGGATGCTTACGAAGGCTGGCTGATGCTTGTGGGGGCTGTTTTCGTGGCCTCGATGGTGGCCTGGATGTGGCGCGCCGGCAAGCGGATGAAGCAGGAGATCGAGACCAAGCTTCAGGACCTCTATCGCGAGCCTTCCCGGGCTGCCGCAGCGGGCCTTTTCCTCTTCGTCTTCCTGATGGTCTTCCGCGAAGGCATCGAGACCGTGCTTTTTCTGGCGGCGGTGTCGCTGCGCACCAGCGATTTGCTGAACTTCATGGGCGGCGTGATCGGGCTCGGTTTGGCGATCGCCCTGGGGGTTGCCTTTTTCAAGGGGAGCGTGAAGGTTGACCTGAGAAAGTTCTTCTCGGTCACCAGCCTCGTGCTCCTGGTAGTTGCTGCGCAGTTGCTGGTATCCGGCGTGCACGAACTATCCGAGGCTCAAACTCTCCCTTCCAGCCGCCGCGAGATGGCGTTGGTCGGCCCCATCGTCAACAACGAGGCCTTCTTCTTCGTAGTGATCGTGGCCCTGGCCTTGTTTCTCATCATCGCCCAACGCATTTCCTCTGCCGGCCCGCGCAGCCCGGAGGTCAACGCCTGGCCTGCGCCGGAGCGCCGTAAGCTCCTGGCTCGACGGCAGCGCGAGCGCTTCTGGAAGCTTTCGGGCGCCGGCGTCAGCCTGCTGATTATGGTTCTCATCTGCTCTCAATTCATCTACTCGCTGACGGCTCACGCTATGACGCCACCCGAGCAGGTGTCGATTGTGAACGGCGAAGCGCAGATTCCCACTGCCGAGCTCACGGACCATAAGCTCCACCGGTACGCGCTGGCGGTGAGCGGCACGGAGGTTCGTGTCATCGCCATTCTCGATGACTCGGACACGGTTCGCGCCGCTCTGGACGCCTGCGCGATTTGCGGCAGCCAGGGCTACTACCAGGACGGCAAGAATGTGATCTGCCGTAATTGCGCCGCGGCGGTTTATGTGCCCACGATCGGCCTGGCCGGCGGGTGCAACCCTATTCACATCGACTACCGCGTGGAGGGCGACACGATTCGCATCGCTGCGTCCTCCCTCGACGCCGCGGCAAAGTACTTCCACTAGCCCGGGCGACCGGAAGGGCGGGGTTTTAACCCCGCCGCAAAGAGACTTCCAATTCCGTATTCGTCTTGCGCCCCGCGCAGTCCGTCGGCTGACGGACTGCGCGGGGGCAAGACAGGGGAACAGTTTTGGGCGTTTGTTATTGGCGGGGTTAAAACCCCGCCCTTCCCCGTCCGTCGTGAGGAACTCCGCCGAGAAATGCTGGTTCGAATCCTTCTTGAATCCCTGGCGCGGCGCCGGCGGCGCAAGCTGCTGAGTGCCCTGGCGATTGCGCTGGGCATCGCCGCGGCAGCGACGGAGGGCATCCTCTCGCTCGATGTCGGAGACAAGATCAGCCGCGAACTGCGTTCGTATGGGGCCAACCTTTCGATAACTCCAGCGGCCGATAGCCTTGCCATCAGTGTCGGCGGTGTTGACTACCGGCCGGCAGGGAGCGGCGCATTCATTCCCGAAGATGAGCTGGTCAAACTCAAGCAGATTTTCTGGCGGAATAACATCGTCGCCTTCACGCCCTTCCTTTATGTTCCCGCGAAAGTGGATGATCAAAACGCCGTACTGATCGGAACCTGGTTCGAGAAGTCCCTGCGCGTCGACAAGTCCGAGGTATTCGCAACCGGGTTGAAAAAGCTGCATCCTTCCTGGAAGGTCGAAGGAGAGTGGCCCGCTGACCAGGACGGCACGGGCGTCCTCGTGGGACGCCGGCTCGCGGCTAAGCTGCACGTGGGGCCCGGCAGCGCCGTCAACGTAACACTCACACACGACTCAACGATCCTGTCATTCCGAGGAGCCGGAGGCGACGAGGAATCTCGCACGGCCCGGAGTTCCAAGGCGAGATTCCTTGCTTCGCTCGGAATGACAGCATCCACCCACACGTTGCAGGTGCGCGGCATCCTTGAAACTGGCGGGGCGGAGGACAACCAAGTGCTGGCGCCGCTGGCCTTGGCGCAGCGGCTGGCGGGGCTCGAGGGAAAAGTGCGACGGGTTGAGGTCAGCGCCTTGACCAAACCCGAGGATGCTTTTGCTCGTTCCGACCTGAGCAAGCTCAGCCCGCAGGAACTGGACCGGTGGTACTGCACTCCTTATGCGAGTTCGATTGCGTACCAGATTCAGCAGGCCATTCCCGAAGCCCAAGTGACTCCCATCTACCAGGTAGCCGATACGGAAGGGAAGATACTGAACCGGGTGGGAATCCTGATGGGTGTCCTGGCCGTGGCAGCGCTGCTGGCTGCCGGGCTGGCCGTGGCTTCCATGATGCTGGCTACGGCCCTCGAGCGGCGCGCAGAGATCGGGTTGTTCAAGTCATTGGGCGCTACCAATGCGCGAGTGGCGACGCTGCTGCTTCTGGAAGCCGGGGTGTTGGGCCTGGTGGGTGGAATCGCGGGATATCTGCTGGGCAGTGTGCTGGCGTGGCGGGTGGCGCTGGTGGTTTTCGGCGTTCCGGTAGGCGTACATCTAGTGATGCTCCCGGTTTGCCTCGGCTTGGCCTTGGCCGTCACGTTGGTCGGCAGCGTGTTCCCCTTAGGCCGAGCCTTAAAAGTGTCGCCGGCGGTGGTGCTGAGGGACTAATGGCAGTCTTCGAGACATCGGCCTCCTCACCGAGAAATAGACCAAGAAGCGGCGCACCCTTGCGTCTCTGGTGGCGGGCCTTATCCGTCAAGCGTCCCCAGGCCGTGCTGGCGCTCATCTCCTTGATGGTAGGCGCGGCGGTGATGTCGATGCTGCTCAATCTGTACGGGGGTGTCCGTCGCAAGATGACGCAAGAGTTTCGCGGCTATGGGGCGAACGTGATACTCGCGCCGGGCTCTACTGCTTCATTCACTCCGAACAATGGCTTGGTTTCTTCCCGCATGCCCTGTCATCCTGAGCGGAGCGAAGGATCTCTGCAGTTCGCCGGTGATGCGGGTGCGAACGCCAACTGCGGAGATTCTTCGCCCGCAAAAGGCGGCGAGCTCAGAATGACAGACTCGCATTCCCCTGATTCCCCTACTAACGAGGGCAACCGGGCGTGGGGGGGGACGATGGACCAAGCCATAGTGAACTCGGTGCATCAACTTGCCGGGAAGGCTCGGGGTGTTACGGCGCTGCCGGTGCTTTATGCCGTGGTGCGCCTCGAACGCATTCCTCCTGACCCCATCTTGCCGGATTTCGTGAATGTCGTGGCCGTCGGAACGGACTTGCAGGCGATGATCCGGATGAACCCGGGTTGGCGCGAAAGCAAGGCGAGTGAAGTCTCCGGGTCGTCTTTGCAGTTGCCGTGCGTGGTTGGCGCGCGCATTGCCTCGCGCCTTCGAGTTGCGGCGGGCGACACGATCCAGCTCGATCCGTTGGCCTCATCGAACGCCGGACACGCCAAAACCGCCGTCGGTTGCCGCCTTGCTTCGGTGCTCAGGACTGGGTCATCGGAAGAGGACCAGGTTTTTCTTCCCCTCGACGAGCTGCAAAGGGTTGTGGGGATGCCCGGGCGGATCAGCCTGGTGCAGCTCAGGCTCGACGGCGATACGCGAGAAATCGAAAGTTCAATTCACGAACTGTCGAACGCGCTTCCCGGGGTGGACGTGCGTCCCATTCGCCAGATTGTCTTCTCCGAAGGGAGAGTCCTGGGTGTCATTCGATGGTTTCTCCTGGCGCTGACGGCCCTGATTCTCATTATCATCGTGATATGCCTGACGGCGACGATGACGGCTATCGCGCTCGAACGGCGTAAAGACATCGGCGTGATGAAGGCCCTCGGGGCAACTGATTGGGGGGTGATGAGGCTATTTCTGGCGGAAGGCGCAACTCTTGGAGTAACCGGAGGCTGCCTGGGCTTTATCCTCGGCAGTTTCTGGGCGTTGGGGCTTGCCCACCGCCTTTTCGGGGTTACGCTCGACTTGATTTGGTGGACTCTGCCCTTGGTTTGTGGCCTCGCCACGCTGCTGGCGCTTGCATCCGCAGTGTTTCTGGTCGGCGTGGTGAGGGCAACTCAACCTGCGGTAGTTCTGAAGGGAGAGTAGCGGGTTGGCATTTATCGAGGTCGAAGATCTGAGCAAGAAATACGGCGATTCCGTGGAAGCGCTGAGGGGCGTGGCTTTCAGCGTGGAGAAGGGAGAGTGGATCGCCGTCATGGGCCCCTCCGGCTCCGGCAAGAGCACTCTCCTTAATATCCTCGGCTGCCTCGACTCACCTACCAGCGGGTGCGTTTCGATTGACGGCTGCGAATTGTCGAGCCTGCGCTCGAGTGAACTCGCACGTTTCCGCGCGGAGAAGGTCGGTTTCATTTTTCAGCAGTTCCATCTGGTGCCGTACCTCACCGCGGTCGAGAACGTGATGCTGGCCCAGTATTTTCACAGCCTCGCCGATGAGCGGGAAGCTGCGGAAGCCTTGCGCTCGGTCGGTCTGGCAGATCGACTGCGGCATCTTCCTTCTCAACTCTCGGGCGGCGAACAGCAGCGCGTCTGCGTGGCGCGGGCGCTGATCAACCAACCCAACCTGATCCTGGCCGATGAGCCGACCGGCAACCTGGACGAGGTGAACGAGACCTTGGTGCTGGGATTACTCACGGAGTTGCACCGGCAGGGTCACACCATCGTCATGGTGACTCACGACGCGGAAGTAGGTCGCAGAGCGGAGCGTCACATCGAATTGCATCATGGCCGCTTGGCCGCGTCTTCGCTTCTGCCCGCGGTCGAGGCTGAAATGGCTGACAACCTGCTCAAAGCCATCTGGCACTCCCAGGAAGACACCGGGAAGCGCGTCGTGAGCGCCCAGGAGGTGCCGGAATTCATGCCCAACCGGGCCACCTTTCTGCGCATGGCACAGGAAGGACTGATCCGTGTGGAGAACGGCGAAATCTCTTTCACCCAGCTTGGAGAGCCGCGGGCTAGACAAGCCCTCCGGCGCCATCGCCTCGCCGAACGCTTGCTTCATGATACCTTCAGCATCGACAACGACGTAGTGGACGAGCACGCTTTGCGAATCGAACATACCCTGAGTCCTCAGGTCACTGAGAAAATCTGCATCTTCCTCGCGCATCCTCGCACCTGCCCGCATGGCTCCCCGATCCCGCCCGGCGCCTGCTGCCACAGGGAGTAAGCCCCGACGCGGCGACCTGACGCAGCCCAGGCCTGAGTCGAACCGCCCCGCCACAAGCATTGTGTCGTCCTGAAAGGGTGCCACAGAGCAACGGGGGCCACGCTGCGTCGTTGCCAGGTTGACAATCGGCAATCGGCCATCGACCATCGGCAATCCTATTGCCCCGGTGCGATTTCAGTAAGACTTAGCGTGAGAAGCGCCTTGCAGGAGATACAGAAGTACGCCGGTTCTTCAGTGTCAACAATGGCGAACACCTTGGCTTCGCCACAGCGCGCGCACGGGGCTGTGGGGCTGGAAGGTTCGGGTTCGGGCGGCAGCGCGAAAGGGTCCTGCAATTCACCTACCTTGGTGGTTTCGAGTTCGAACGTCGTATAGCAGTTGTTGCAGACATGGTTGAAACAACAGGTTGGCTGGCAGGAGTAAAGAACATCCTTCGACCCGCATTGAGGGCAGGCAATGGAAATGGGGGAAAGCCGCATCGCTCCTCAGCATGGCGCAGCGCCACTGGGGCTGTCAAGCTGCACGACTTCACGCGGGGACCGTCCCAACCTTCTCAATGAAGATGTCGTTCAGAGGCGGTTCGACCAGTTCGAAGCGGCTGATGCGCACGGCGCGCTCGACCGCCGCCTTGAGAATTTCCTGGGGATCTGCGCCCGGCTTGAGCCGTGCTTCTACGACTGCTCCAAAGTGATTCACATGATCGAGTAGTCCGCTGGCTTCCAGGAACTCTCCATCTCCTGAGTACTCGATCCGCAAGGTGTTTTTCCCGTAGGACTGCTTGATGGCGCGCAGTTCTCCACTCAGGACATTGCGGCCCTTGTTGACCAGGCAGATGGCGTCGCACATCATCTCCACCTGCTCCATGCGATGTGTGGAGAGAATGATTGTGGAACCCTGCTCGCGCAACTCCAGCATGATGTCTTTGATCACGGTTGCATTCACCGGGTCGAGGCCGGCGAAAGGCTCATCCAGAATCAGCAACGCAGGCTTGTGAATGACCGTGGCGATAAACTGAACCTTCTGCTGCATTCCTTTGGAAAGATCCTGAACCTTCTTGTCTGCCCACTCGGATAATTCCAGGCGCTGGAGCCACGACCGGGCGCGCTTCATGGCCTCCCCCTCGGACAGTCCTTTTAAGGCGCCCAAGAACCGCAGGTGTTCTCCCACCTTCATTTTGGTGTAGAGGCCGCGTTCCTCGGGCAGGTAGCCGATGCGGTCCTGACTGCGTTCGCTGACGGGCTCGCCAAGCACCTGGATCGATCCTTCGTCAGGAATCAACACCTGCATGATCATGCGAAGCGAGGTAGTCTTGCCGGCGCCGTTTGGGCCCAACAGTCCGAACACAGCGCCTTCCCTGATTCGCAGGCTCAGATTATCGACCGCCGTCAGCGTGTCAAAACGTTTGGTAACTCCCTCGAAAACCACTGCATCCATGAATGAACCCATCCTGCCTGCGGAACCTTGAAGCGCTTATCCCGCTCATGCCTCCACGGCCGGCTTTTCTGTGACTGCTGTGGTGTTGGCGATGATCATATTGTAGGCGAAGCGGATATACGTTTGTAGCATTAAACCGGACTGGGGCGCAACGCCAAAACACGTTGTGCGAATTTATTTCAAGGGAGTAAGATAAGCGACTGCGGCTTTGCAGTTTACTACGGGAGAAGCGTGCGCCATGCGAGATGTGGTGATTATTGGTTCAGGGTGCGCCGGACTAACGGCGGCGATCTATTCCGCCCGCGCTAATTTGAAGCCCCTGGTCATCCGCGGCCTCGAGGCCGGAGGACAGTTGACCTTGACGACCTTAGTGGAGAACTTCCCTGGCTTTCCCAAAGGCGTGCAAGGCCCGGAGTTGATCGAATTGATGGAGAAACAGGCCTCCGTGTTTGGCGCCGAGTTCAAGGATGGCCACGTCACTCGAGTTGACCTCTCCCGGCGCCCCTTCGTGCTTGAAGCGGAAGGCGAGACGATCGAGACGCGCACCCTGATCATTGCCTCCGGCGCTTCGGCAAAGCTGCTGGGGCTTGACTCGGAGCGCAAGCTGCTTGGCCACGGCGTCTCGACGTGCGCGACCTGCGACGGGTACTTTTATCGCGGAAAAGAGGTGGTGGTGGTGGGCGGCGGAGATACGGCTGCGGAGGATGCGCTGTTTCTCACGCGCTACGCCGATCAAGTGAACGTTGTTCACCGCCGCGACCAGTTACGCGCCTCCAAGATTATGCAAGACCGGCTCTTCCGCAACCCGAAGGTCAAGTTTGTCTGGAACTCTCTGGTGTCGGATGTGCTGGACGTGGAGCGAGGCGAGGTGACGGGAATCAAGCTCAAGGACGCGAAAACCGGGGATGAAACAATCAAGAACTGCGACGGGGTGTTCATCGGGATCGGCCACTCGCCCAACACGTCATTATTCCGAGGACAGCTCGAGATGAACGAAACGGGCTATTTGATTACGCACGACGGAAGCAGGACCAACGTGCCCGGCGTCTTCGCCGCGGGGGACGTCCAGGACCACATTTATCGCCAAGCCATCACGGCCGCCGGCTCCGGTTGCATGGCGGCCATTGACGCGGAACGGTACTTGCAAGAACAGGGAACAGGGAATAGGGAATAGGGGAAAGGGGCATGGCTACCGTTCAATCTCACAGGGATCTCATCGTTTGGCAGAAGGCGATGGACCTCGCCGAGGTCGTTTACGGATTGGCAGCTAAGTTTCCTCATAATGAGATGTATCGCCTTGGTTCGCAGACAACTCGAGCCGTGGCCTCTGTGCCCGCCAATATTGCGGAAGGGAACGCGCGAGGGACGAAACGAGACTACGCCAACTTCTTGTCGGTGGCAAAAGGCTCCTTGATGGAGACTGAAACATTCCCCATGCTCGCTGTGCGGCTCAAATATATTACCCAAGCAGAAGCGTCAGTAGCTTTCGGCCTTGTGTCGGAGATTAGCAAGATGCTGACTTCGCTCCGGAACAGGCTGAGAGAGGACGGAAACTAAAGGCAACTTCTGGGGACCGGTCTGTTCCCTGTTCCCTATTCCCTATATTCTGGAACCAACGCATGCTTCGTCCTATCCTGATTTATCTTTCACAGAAACAAACCCCTAAGAAAATCCTCACCGGCCACGCCCTGGGACGCCGGATGGCGGCGCGCTTCATCGCCGGGGAAGAGTTGGAAGCCGCGCTCGATGTAATCCGGCGGCTGAACGCCGAGGGCTTTATGGTGACGCTCGACCTGCTGGGGGAGAGCGTTGAGGAAGCCGCGGAAGCGGAAGCGGCTTGCCAGGCCTACGTCCGGCTGCTCGACCGATTGGCGGCGGAAGGGTTGAATTCCCACGTGTCCGTCAAGCTGACGCAACTCGGTCTGGCAATCGACGAAGAACTGGCGTGTCGCCATCTGAGTCTGCTCTGCGAGTGCGCCGCCCGCCACCGCAACTTTGTGCGCGTGGATATGGAGGGCTCGGCCTTCACGGAATCGACGCTGAGAGTTTTCCGGGCCGTCAGTGCGCCTCGCGACGTGGTGGGCGTCGTCATCCAGTCGTATCTTTACCGAAGCGAGAAAGACGTGGAGGAGCTGTTGAAGTGCGGGGCGCGGATACGCCTGGTCAAAGGGGCTTACGACGAGCCTCGGGAGATTGCCTTTCACCGCAAGAAGGATGTGGATTCAAACTTCTCGCGGCTAATGGCCATGATGCTTTCCAGCGGCGTCTATCACGCTATTGCCACGCACGATGCACGCCTTATTGCCGAAACGCGGGACTACGCGCGCGCGCACCACATCCCCCCCGGCCGCTACGAGTTCCAGTTGTTGTACGGAATTCGGCGCGATTTGCAGCGCGACCTGCTCCGCCAGGGCGAGCGCGTGCGCCTTTACGTTCCCTACGGACATCAGTGGTACTCGTACTTCATGCGCCGCCTGGCGGAACGGCCGGCGAATATGTTGTTCTTGCTTCGCAATCTTGTCAGGGAATAGGGAACAGGGAACAGGGATTAGGGATTAGGGAACAGGGACTAGGGAATAGGGCGTCGCAAAAGCGCCGTGTCTAGCTTCCATCCTCTTTCAGCCTGCTCCGGAGCGAGGCTAGCATCTCTGCCATACGATGAGATCCCAGTGAGATTGGACCATTGCCAGAGGCTTTCCCTCTGTCTTCTGTTCCCTATTCCCTATCCCTAACTGCTTTCTCGCCGCTTCGCTCAGCCGGCTGATGTTCCAGGGTGGGTCCCACACCACTTGCACGTTGGCGGATTTCACCCCTTCGATTCTTGCTACCTGCTCCCGAACCTGCTCGCTGATGAAGCTGTGAGCGGGACAGCCCCGTGCCGTCAGGGTCATCACCACAGTGACGTTGTCATCGTCAACCTTAACGTCGTAAATCAACCCCAGGTCCACCAGATTGACCGGAATTTCCGGGTCGTAGCAATTGCGCAATACTTCATACACTTGCTCGGTAGTTATCATTTCGTAGCCTCGTTGAGGGCTGTCGCCCCAGCTCGGATTGTAACCTCGATCGCTCCCGTCACAAATCAGTTTCTTTCGCCACACAGCGTCGCGCCCTGCCAAAAGTGTCTGTGTTATAATTTTGTTATACCGAGGGAGGCGACCATGATTACGACCATTCGACGTTTGGGAAACTCGCGGGGAATCATCATTCCCAAGCCGATGCTGAAGGAGGCTGGTTTGGACGAGGAGGCCGAGATTGCGCTCGAACGAGGCGCTATCGTTCTCCGCAAGCCGCGCCGCAACCCTCGCCAAGGCTGGGCGGAAGCCAGCCGCAAATTGGCGGAAGCTCGGGACGACAAGCTCGTTTGGCCGGAGTTCGGAAACCGGGATGACGGAGACCTGCAATGGTAGCTCGCGGAGATGTGTGGCTGGTCACGCTCGATCCCTCGGTCGGCAGCGAGATCCGCAAGGCCAGGCCCTGCCTGATTGTCTCGCCGCCCGAAATGCACGACTACTTGCGCACGGTGATTGTGGCTCCTATGACTACCGGAGCCAGGCCGGCGCCTTATCGCATCCCAGTCACTTTTCAAGGAAAGCGTGGGCTGATTCTTCTGGACCAGCTCCGGACGTTGGACAAGATCCGGCTCGTCAAACGACTGGGAAATGTCAGCTCGGCAGTTTTGGCTTCGACGCTGAAAACCCTGCAACAAGTGTTTGCCTGAGGCATCACCATGTTGGTGTATAATGGTGCCATGCCTGCTTCTAACAAAGTCGTTCGCCAGACCGTGGGCCTTCCGGCAGACACGGCGCGGCAGGTGCGCAGCCTGGCCAAGCAACGACGCCTGAGTGCCAACCGGATCATCGTTGAGCTCGTGGAAGAGGGGATCGAGGCCCAGAAGCGCAAGCAAAAAGAGTTCTTTGAACTCGCCGAGCGTTACCGCGCGGCAACCGATCCTAAAGACGTTGCTCGCCTCGGCGACGATCTGGGCCGCATGGTTTTTGGCGACTGATGCCCCACCTCGAAACCTGGAACAATCTCCCGCCCGGAATCCGCCAACACCTGATGGACAGGATGCGGGATCGACGCATCAGCATCGCTGACCTTAATAAACTTCGACTTTGGGTTGAATCCCACCCGCCTGGGAAAGGTGTCTTAGCGATAGGACAGACGGTGCCTCTTGAGTTGTTCTTCGCGTCCGAGTTCTATAATGCGCTCCGTCAGCCGGTGAACCCCGGTTGAGGGATTCCCACCTGGGCGCTCCTGCTCTTGCTGCCAAGTGTCGAGCGCCACAGCTCTTTCAACTGCCACTTTATGGTGGGGAAAGACCAGCTCAAAGGGCACCTCTTTGACGTACCTGGGCATGTGGCCTCGGCAGGCAGCTTGAACTCGGTCGCGTTCGATGTGGCCTCGTTGATCTTGAAAGTGCAGCAACAACCAAAGCTCGAAACAGGGATTCGAGATGGCCATTTTAATGCGGTTCGCCTCGGCCTTCTGCTTGGCATCGGGTAGATGCGGATGCGCGTCCACGTCAAACACGCACCAGACTTCGTCGTACTTCAGGTTGTCATCTCTCTGCCCGCGAGCTTTCTTCTCGGCTTCGCGCTTCAAATCGACGGCATAGTCGACGAGCGTCTCGGGGGCCAAGCCACCCGGCTTCACCTCGACGTGAAGCAGGATGTTCTGACCTTCCCGCTTGAGGCCATTGAAATAGCTTGGTTCGGTAACTTGCCCTTCACAGCATACGAGAATGCGGGGACGAGGCTCGGTAAAATGCCTTCGGCGCCGGAGATCATCTCGCTTGTGGGCCATCAGTGCTGAGCCTCTTCTTCTTCGGGGCTTGCGAGAAAGCCCGGCGAGCCTATGAACGGTACCGCGCCGTACCGCCCCTGCAAATATCCACGTTCCAGGTTTTCGTTCTTTCGGGGCTTGAAATCAGTCAGAGGATAGAGGTGGGTGCCTCCTTCAGCGTCCTTTTCGGTGAACCAGATCTGATCGCGCCTCAATGAGGCCCTGTCCAAGATGTTCGTGTCGTGGGTGGTAAAGATAATCTGTGCGCCGCGAGGATTCAACGTAGGGTTGTTGAAAAGACGGACAACTTCAAGAGCGAGCAACGGATGTAAGCTGGCATCTAGCTCGTCAACACACATTGTTCCACCCGATTCCGTGGCCCTAAGCACTGGCCCCAGGAGCCCGAAAAGTGCTAGGGTGCCCTCGGACTCGTTATACCCCCGCAAGGGTACTCCCCCCTGCGCCGCACCCTTATGTACAAGATCGACGAAGCGTCTCTTGTCCGCGAAAGTTGGATCTCTCTGCTTGATTATTTCGTAGAGTCTCCCCACAGCCTCCTGAATCTCTTTATCGAAGGGAGTACCGTCCGAATTTCCCCCGCCGGGTGTCCGCGCGGACAAATCCACCTCACGCACGACCAGCCCAACGACTCCGATGTCCGCGATCCGAAGGATATTCAGCAAGGAGGATTTCACAGTGTCGTCCTGGCACATCTCGGCGGTTTCTTTTCTTAAAGGTTCTCGGTCTTTCCGGACGTAGGTAAAATACTCGGCGAACCATCTGTAAACAGGCAGGAGAGTTTCGTGATTGTTCTGCGCGGCAGCCGAAAGAAAAAGGCTGTTGGGGCGCGTTAGGCGCTCAATGGCACTATTATCGCCACCCAGTTTATTGCCAAAGGTGAACGCTTTCCCTTCCCGCTTGAACCACATTTGCTTCCTTACGGGCTTATTGCCAGTAGGGTACGCGTCAAGCCATTCCTCCAGAATCTCTCGATCATTTAGCGTAAATCCGTAATGGAACCGCGCGCCATCGAGCAGCAGATCCACTTCGAACGTGGAAGCATCAAGCTTCGATTGCGGATCGAGAAGAAACGGCTCGCGGGGAATCGGCCCCTCAGGCGCCCACTGCCTGTGAGAGTTCTGCACGGCCTCGCTCATGTAGGCGAGCGCCTTGATCACATTGCTCTTGCCAGAGGCATTGGCGCCGTAAATCGCCGCCACGCGCACCAGGCCAAGGCCAAGTCCCTCGATCTGCGTCACCGCTTCCGGCGAGTCCTTCAGCGAGCTCGCCACTAAGGAAAGTTCTTGCTCCTCTTTGAGCGACCGAAAATTGCGCGCGCGAAATCTTATTAACACAAACCACCTCAATTTTCGAACGAAAATGCCACGAAAAACAACTTGCAGACCTAAAATTGCACAATTCTGTCGAAAATACAATCTAAAAGTTAACGGCAAGGCACGGACAGCGTTTTTCTGTCCGCGGGTTTTTCGGTGCAGGAGGAACCCACCGTCAGATTGACCGTGCGTACCACTCGTCGCCATTTTGCAGCCTAGTCGAGGGCCATCTCCGCTGCCCGCGTTCTAACTTTGATCCTGCCATCTCCAGCCAATTTCCTTCGGCCCGGCCTTGCGTCAGCATATACAATCAAAGTGCTGCGAGCACTTCATTCCTCATGTAGGAGCGCTTATGCCCCAAGTATTAGGCATTGCACGAAACACATGCTTCTTGATCTTAGTCGCGATCTGCCCTCTCTGCGGCGAGGGCTTCAAAGCTGGTGTTGCGAAGGTAGACATCACGCCACCGCCGGGCCTGCCCATGTACGGTTACTTCGATCGCACTCAGCCTGCCACGGGAACACTGGACCCTCTTTATGCGCGGGTCGTAGTGCTCGAGGCGGAGGGGAAACGACTGGCACTGGTTACTCTCGACCTCGGGCGCGTTTTCGGGCCCGCCTCTCTCGCCAGTCTGCGGGAGCGGCTGGCCAAAACCAGCGGGATTTCGTTACTGCTTATCACCGCTTCGCATACCCACTCGGGGCCCAACATCGTTGACGAGTACCCCTCAAACCGCCCGCCATCCTGGGAGGCCACCGACCTCGACAAGATTGCCGGTGCTGTGGCCGAGGCCTGTGCACATCTTACAGAAGCGCGGTTAGGAACGGCATACGGGCGCGCCTACATCGGCTATAACCGCCGCCGCGTGTTTCCCGACGGCACGGTGAGCATGTTCTGGACGAATCCCGACAAGGTCCCGACTTCCCCGCTCGATCCCACGGTCTCGGTGCTGCGCATCGATACGGCAGCGGGCAAGCCGCTCGCGGTGCTGGTGAATTACGCCTGCCACCCGGTCGTCTTCGGCCCGGACAATCTCGAGTATTCTGCCGATTACGTGGGCGTGATGGCGCGGACCGTCGAGGAAGCAGTGGGCGGCGCGAGCGGCGGCTCTCCGCTCTGCCTCTTCCTGCAAGGCGGGGACGGCGACATCAACCCCTATTACGCGACGACCTCTCTGTCTGACGGCGCGGTCAAGAAGCGGGATTGGACCGGCGAGCAACTGGGCGCGGAAGCGGCGCGCGTGGCGACGACGATCAATACGGTCTCTGCCAGCCAGCCCAGCTTGCAGTTTACCGAGGACATTATGACTTTCGCCGTCCGCTGGGATGCGCAGAAATTCCGCCAAGGGATGCTGGCAACCTACGGACAGAGGGTTTACCAGGACCACGCCGACCTTCTCGACAACGACAATCCGCGGCGCGAACTGTCCGTGCCGGTGACCACGGTCCTGATCAACCGGACGATTGCCTTGGTGGGCTTGGCGGGAGAGCCTTTTGTGGATTTTCAAATCAATTGGCGCGGCCGCTGCCCGGTCCGTGACGCGTTCTTCCTAGGGTACGCCAACGGCTACCTGGACTATTTCCCCACGATTCGAGCCGCCGCGGAAGGTGGCTACGGCGGGGCTGATTCCGACACCTACATTGCCGTCGGGGCAGGCGAGCGCATGCTTGACCAGGCCGTGATGCGGATTTACGATATGCTGGGGCGCCTTGCCGATAAGCCCGAGGACCTGAAGTAGCGGCGGGGGCGTTCCCTCGGGCCTGGCAGGCGGTCGCCCCTCTTCCCGACCGGCAGCATTGCCCCCGCGCAAATATGCAAGTTTCTGCATGTATGTGGCAAAATGCGCCACTTGGGAGCGGTTTTTTCACAATGTGAAAGCCTCTTGTAACTATTTCTCCTTTGATTTCAGGTAGATAAGAAAAATATTATTGTCTTTCTCACCTTTTCCCATTTTCTCATCTCCACATGCTAGGCTATAAATGAGGTTCAAGGCCCGAAATGCTTACTGACTTGCAAAAGCGGACCGCACAGGCGGTGGTGAACGTTTTCGAGACCGGGAGTCCTCGAGGACTTTATGGCAGTGTCACCTTAATTCCCGGTGACACGGGCCACCTGACTTATGGTCGCTCCCAGACCACGCTGGCCAGTGGGAATTTGTACCTCCTGATCAAAGCCTACTGCGCGGCGCCCGGTGCGCAATTCGCCTCAGCGCTCAATCCCGAGCTTCCTCGGCTTGCAGCCCGCGACACTTCTCTGGACACGGACATGGCCTTCCGAGGCTTATTGCATGCGGCAGGCGACGACCCTGTCATGTGTGCCGTTCAAGACCAGTTCTTCGACCGGGTTTACTGGAACCCCAGCGTGCAGGATGCAACCAATATCGCAGTGAATTCCGCGCTTGGAACCAACGTCGTTTACGATAGTCATATTCAAGGCGCTTGGGCGATCATCCGAAACATCACCAACACCCATCATGGTTCCGCGACCCAAATTGGCGAGCAGGCTTGGATCAGCGCCTACGTCAACGAACGAAAGAACTGGCTGGCAAACCATCCCAACCCGGCTTTGCACCCGACGGTGTACAGGATGGATGCTTTTTTACAACTCATCAACAACGGAACCTGGGACTTGCCTCTGCCTCTGACCGTTAGGGGCATCTTGATCACAGAAGATATCTTGTCAGGCAGTGTGCCAACGCGCCCCTCGGCCCACGCCGCGATGGAGGGAACGCTCCAGCTCGAGACCCCGCCGATGCAAGGTGATGACGTGACAGCCCTTCAGCAAGCTCTGGTGATTGCCGGATTCCCAGTCACCGTCGACGGGAACTTCCGGACAAGCACGGACGCGGCAGTCAGACAATTCCAACAGCAGAAAGGCCTGACCGTTGACGGCATCGTGGGCCCGGCAACGCGCTCCGCGCTAGGCTTGTAGGGATCCCGCAAAGGCGGGATGGTTGCCCGAGGGCGGCCACCCATAAGTGTTAACCTAATGACTCAGCTCGGGCTACGTAGAACTCGCGGGCCGCTTCCAGAGGCCTGGAGGGCCGACAGAGAGTAGCCCATGGCGTAAGCCGTGGGATCGAGGAGCGGCCCCCCTGTGTTGTATAAGCCCCGGAGGGGCGACAGATCCCGCGACACAGTCTCTGTCGCCCCTCCGGGGCTGCGGATATGAACGCCGTGCGGGGTCCCACGGCTTACGCCGTGGGCTACTTTCTGGCGCCGCTCCGCGGCTCTAGTAGCCCTCGCCTCTTTGGGTCAACGCTTACGGGCCGGCCACCGGGGCAGCCTTTGCGCCCGTCAATCCGCCTCAATGCGCTATCCCTTGGCAGTCCGCGCGGAAAGGCGTATCTTCGAGGGCTCGAAACTGCGCTGACGGGCGCGCCTGTCCGCGCCGGGCGCGTCGAGCATCACGAGGATTCGAATTATGCGAAGCATCGTACGTGTAATCATTGCGTTGGCGTTATGCGTTTCCGCGAGTTCTGCATTCGGCAAGGTGGTGGTTTTATGGCAAGACGGATTTCCTACCCTTGAAAGCCAACCCGTGCCGCAGGAATCCTTGCGCAAGGCTCTGGACGGCATGCAGCCCGAGTTCGTGGACCTCTATGAGCTAAACCAGCTAGAAAACTGGCGTGAAGTCGAGTTGCTGATTCTGCCTTACGGCTCCGCAGTTCCGACCTTCGACTGGGCCACTATTCAGAAGTACCTCGAAACCGGCGGGAACCTGCTGGTGTTAGGAGGCCGGCCTCTTACGATCCCGGTGCGGAGCGAGGGGGACCGGTTCATCGCGGGGCCGCCTGAAACCGCGTATTCTCGCGAGATCGGCATCGAACATACCTACGAGGCGCCGCTGGCGGCCGGGCTGAAATTCGCGTGGAAAGACGCCACTCTTTCAGGCGGCGCCGTTCAGGCGAAGCGGGTCTTTGTGATCGAGGGGGTCAGCCGCGGGCTGGGATACCTCCTGGACTCCGCCGGCGAGCGTGTGGCGGCGCCGGTCGTGGCGACCGACTTCGGCAGCCTTGAGGGAGAGGCGGAGGCTAAATTGGGCTCTCGGGTCGTGATGCTCAACTTCGAACCTGAGCCAGGCTACTGGGCCTCGCCGGGCGCTGTGACGGTGCTGCGGGAAGCCGCCGAGTACGCCCGCCAGGGCGCCACGGCCTTTCGCGTCGAAATGCAAAACGCTACGCTGCTGACAGGGGAGATCCCGCAGCTTGTGGTCCGGCTGACGGATCACCGCAAGCAGCGATTGGGCGAGATGCAATCGGGAAAAGTGGCAATCGAGTTGCTCCGCGATGGCCAGGTTCTGGCCACTCGACAGGTGGACTGCGGGGGCGAGGCGGTGGCCTCGTTCGTCGCATTTGAGGATCAGAAAGCGCTGCCCCCAGGACTTTACGAAGTCCATGCCACCTATGAGGACGCCGGTAAGCCTCGCGAGTTCTATCGGACCGGCTTCTGGGTCAGGGACGACGCGCTCTTGCACTCCGCGCCCCAGTATGGCGTGAAGGGCGATTTCTTGACTCGAGACGGTGCGCCCTTTTTCCCCTTCGGCACCAACTATTTCACCACTGAACATTACGGCTGGGGGTTTCATGGCGCCGGCAACGCCTGGGTGTGGGAGCGCGACTTTGCCGACATGGAACGGCACGGCGTCAGCTTTATTCGCACCGGCGTATGGCTCGACCATTTGGAGATCTTCGACGGCACGACCGGCCAGGTGAAAGAGCGCTTTCTGCGCAACCTGGAGGCCTTTCTACTTTCTGCGGCGCGGCATCGCATTCATGTCAATTTCACTTTCTGCGCCTTCGACCCGCAGACCGTCATGCGTCATCCCGGCGAGGAATCGCTCCTGACCGGTCCGGGCTCCAATCCTTATACGGATCCCACTGCCCTACGCGCCCAGCAGAACTACATGCTCTCCATCGTCCGGCGCTTCAAGGACGTGCCGCACCTGAGCTGGGACCTGATCAATGAGCCAAGTTTTTCGAACCCGAAGCGGTTGTGGCGGGGCAACACCCCCAACAACGATCCGACCGAGCTTGCCGCGTGGCGCGCCTGGCTGAGCGAGAAATACGGGCAGCTTGATGCGCTGGCGCGCGCCTGGAACGTGACGCCTGAGGAGTTGGGCAGCTTCCAGGCCATTCCTCTGCCGGGTCAGGACGACCTTGCGCATGAGCGCTATGGCAATCCGCGACTCGTCCGGGCCGTCGATTACAACCTGTTCGCGCAGGAGATGTTTCGCCGCTGGGTGGGCAAGATGGTGGCGGCCATCCGCTCCACGGGCAGCCGTCAACTGGTGGACGTGGGCCAGGACGAGGGCGGAGTCTCCGATCGCGTGCTCAACCAGTTCTTTGCCGACGCCGGCGTCGACTTCACGGTCAATCACACCTACTGGCGCGATGACGCTTTGCTCTGGGATTCGGTGGTCGCCAAGCGCGTGGGCGTTCCCAACTTCGTAGGCGAGACGGGCTACCAGCCGGTCTGGCGGCCGGACGGGGAGCGGCGCTACGACGAGTTGACGGCCCTGGGCCTCGTCGAGCGCAAGTGGGCGCTGGGCTTCGCCGCCGCCAGCAGCGGCTCGCTGCAATGGGAGTGGGGATTGGGCGGCGACTTCGGCATGAAGCGCAGCGATGGTTCCGTCAAGATCTGGGAAGACGTGATGCGCGCCATGGGCAAGTTCGCCGCCGAGGCTGCGCCACATGCTGTCGGGTTGAAACTTCCGGAAGTCGCGCTGGTGCTGCCGCAGTCCCTGCAACTTTCGGTGTTCAACTCTACGGCTCTCGAAGCCCAGCAAAACTGCGTTCGGGCACTCTACCAATACGCGCGCTCGTCGGCCTATGCCGTCGGCGAGTATCAGATTCAGTCGCTGGGCAACCCCAAGCTCATTTTGCTTCCTTCTCCCTGGACCCTCAGCGAACCGCCTTGGCAGGCGATCCTGGCAAAAGTCCGCGACGGTGCCACGCTGCTGGTCACGGGCGGTTTTGACAACGATGAGCATTTCCACGCCGCGGCCCGCGCCAAAGAGTTGGGGCTCGACCTCGGTCTCGCCTTCCTGACGCGGCGCGAGAATCCCATCACCTGGCCAGGTGGACAAGGTTTGTTGAGTTATTCAGGTGAGAAGACGACATTCCTGGAACAGGCTATCCTCCCTCACGATCAGACTTTTCTCGAGAAGGGGCTGGGCAAGGGCCGAGTTCTGGTTGTGACCCTGCCACTCGAACTGAACGACAATCTCAAGGTCGTCGGCGACGTCTACCGCTACGCTTTGCAATGCGCCCACGTGGCTGAGGCTTATTCCACCCAGTCGAGCGATCCCGGCATGCTCATCTGCCCCACCCAGTTCGAACACGCCACGCTCTATGTGCTCACCTCCGAATCCACCTCGCCGGAAATATCCTTCCGCGACAACCGGAGTGGGAAAGCTTTCGCCGGCAAACTCCAACCCGGGCGGGCAGCATTATTGCTGGTCAGCGACAAAGGAGAATTGTCGGCAAGTTATAACTGGAAGTAGCGGGTAGTTGGTAGCGCAGGTGGAGAAAGGGAGAAAGGGTGTCAGAAGGGAGAAAGAAGGGAGAAAGGGTGTCAGAAGGGAGAAAGAAGGGAGAAAGGGTGTCAGAGGGAGAAAGGGTGTCAGGAGAAAGGGTGTCAGGTACCCTTTTCTCCCCCGACTTTCATCACCGCGGGTGGGCCACCCGCGCGGGTCCGGCTACGGTACTGGTACTTTCGTGATCTTGACAAGTTCGACCCATAAATATAGCCTATACGCTGGGGATTCGCCCCGGACAACCGCAAGTCCCGGGTAGGGGCGGTTCGCGAACCGCCCCTGCATCCTACCCGAAACTTTCTCCCTGGAGACCTTATGTCGATTCGCCAATCACCGCAGCTTACCCCGCAATTGCTCGACGCCGCACGCTCGAATGCCCAGTGCTCTACCGGTCCGCGCAGCGCGGCCGGAAAACAGCATTCCAGAATGAACGCCGTTCGACACGGCGAGCGCTCCGACCCCGATAATCACTACGACGTGATGCGCGCCCTGGGCGAAGACCCGGCGCGGTTCGAAGCCCTGAAACAGGAGCTGCGCGATTCCTTCGGCCCCGGCGACGCCCTCATTGAAAAGCAGATCGACGACCTGGCCCGGCTCTACTGGCGGCGCGATCGTCTTGAGCGCTCCCAGACCGGCCTGATGCGCCGCGCCTTGCTGGCACTCGAAGAGGCGCAGCACCGCCGCCGGAAGGAAATCGAAGGCGCCACGATCGCGGTCGGCCAGGCCATCAACGTCACGCTCGAGGCGCCCTCGGACCCCGCCGCGCGCCTGCGCCTGCTGCTTTCCTTTCTGGGCGTGATTCGCGTGCAAGTGCACGCCCGCTCCTTCCTGGCCTGGCAGGCCGCCGCGCTCCAGGGCTTTTACCGGAAGAAGAGCGGCTGGCGAGGGGCGCGGTTGTGCTTTCTGCTGTCGCTCTTCGCGGGGAGCAACTTGCCTTTGCCGCTGGGTGACGCAGGCGCGCACGTAGCGGACGCCGAGGGCGACGAAGAGGCTGATGTCGAAGCGCCGCTTGGGGGCGCCGAGGCCACCCAAGAAGCCGGCCGCGAGGGCCGCCCCTGCGTCGCAACCGAACCGGCGGACGAACTGCGGTACAACGAACTGGTCCTGCTGCTCGAGGACGAGATGGCGAGCGTCGAGGAGGAGTTCGAGTACGAGGAGAAGCTGAGCGAGGAAAGAGCGGCGATCGACCGCGACGCCTGCCTGGCCCCGGCGGGCGAAGAGTGGCGGATGCTGCTGCGGCGGGAAGAGTCGCTCGACCGCGCGATCGACCGGAAGATCAAGCTGCTGCTGAGCCTGCGGAAAGCGGCGGCCCGAACGCAAGCGCCGCAGACCTTGGAAAGCAGGTCTGCGCCAGCCGAGGATGTAGGGGCGCCCGCCAACGACGTAGGGGCGCCTCTTGTAGGCGCCCAAGCCCACGACGAGTGCGGCCCCACGAACGAACAGCCCTCCCCCGAGGGGAGAGGGTGTCAGGCTCCGGCGGTGTCATCAGCCGGAGCGTGACGGGTGAGGGGTTTTTCCCTCACCGAGAGCCAAAGCGTCTGTTAACTGCGCCGCGATTGCGGCGGGACGGAGAGGCACGGCAAAATTCTGGCCGCGATGAGAAGAATCAGGGAAAGAATGTCGATAGGACACATAGCTAGCCCATCGCCCGGCCTGCCCGCCTCGCGAAAGAGCCGTCGCGGCTCACCCTCTCCCCAGGGAGAGGGCTTTTTGACCGAGATTTTGTCCGCAGAGAACGAAAAAGCAAAGGCCGCGGCCCTGCTCCCTTATCGAGGCATTGGGGTTCTCGAGTTGACTGGCCTTTGTTTTCATCAACATTCCCGGTTCGTTCGTTGGTTTTCTCTGAATCCGCGGGTGGCGCAGAAGAGGCGGTAATCGGCGCGAAGCGAAGCGGCATTTCGAGGATTGTCACGGCTCGCCGTCCCCTGGGCCGGAGCGATCTTACACGAACCGGGGTAGGGCAAGCCCTACGCCTGCACGTTTTCGAAGCCGCGGAGCGGCGCCAGAAAGTAGCCCACGGCGTAAGCCGTGGGACCCCCGCACGGCGTTCATACCCGCAGCCCCGGAGGGGCGACAGAGACAGTGCCGGGGGATCTGTCGCCCCTCCGGGGCTTAGACAACCCGGGGCCGCTCCTCGATCCCACGGCTTACGCCATGGGCTACTCTCTGTCGGCCCTCCGGGCCTCTGGAGGCGGACACTGCGAACCGTCCTTGTCAATGCCGCGCTGGGGCCTTAAAATGTAACGTGTGGGCCATGCGCGTGCTGCGCAGTGGCTGCACTAAGCTATGGGAAACTATTTACAACTCGCTTTGGGCAAGGTCATAGGTACCAAAAACGAGCGCGAATTGAAGCGCCTCAGCGAGCGTGTGGTGGAAATCAATGCGCTCGAAGCCGAAATGCAGGGCTTAAAGGATGCTGATTTTCCGATCCGGACGGCACGTTTCAAGGAGCGGATTGCCAACGGCGAACCCCTGGACAATCTGTTGCCTGAAGCTTTTGCGGTCTGCCGCGAGGCGGGGCGGCGCACCATTAACATGCGCCACTTCGACGTGCAACTGATCGGCGGCATGGTGCTGCACGAAGGCAAGATCGCCGAAATGAAGACCGGCGAGGGCAAAACTCTCGTGGCCACCCTGCCCGTCTACTTGAACGCGCTGGAGGGGAAGGGCGTCCACGTGGTGACGGTGAACGATTACCTGGCCAAGCGCGACGCGGGCTGGATGGGCCCAATCTACCGGCTCTTGGGCCTGAGTGTGGGCGTGATCGTCCACGATCTCGAGGACGAGGAGCGCCGCGCCGCCTACGGTTCCGACGTCACTTACGGCACCAATAACGAGTTTGGGTTCGACTACCTGCGCGACAACATGAAGTTCGATCTCGTGGATTACGTACAACGCGTGCACCACTACGCGATTGTCGACGAAGTCGATTCCATCCTGATTGACGAGGCGCGCACTCCGCTTATTATTTCCGGCTCCTCCGACGAGTCCACGGACAAGTATTATCGAATCGACAAGGTCATTCCCCGCCTCCAGCCGGGCACTGATTTCGAGGTGGACGAGAAGATGAAGCAGGCCACCTTCACGGACTCCGGCAACGCCAAGGCGGAAAAGCTGCTGGGCCTGGAGAACCTTTATGACCCCGCCAACACGGAGTATGTCCACCATTTGCAACAGGCCCTGAAGGCCCACACCCTTTTCAAGCTGGACCGCGATTACGTGGTCAAAGAGGGCGAGGTCATTATCGTGGACGAGTTCACCGGCCGTCTGATGCCGGGGCGGCGTTGGAGCGATGGGCTGCACCAAGCCATTGAAGCCAAGGAAGGCGTCAAGATCGAGAAAGAAAACCAGACGCTGGCCACCATCACTTTCCAGAACTACTTCCGCATGTACAACAAGCTTGCCGGCATGACCGGGACGGCGGAGACGGAAGCGGCGGAATTCGAAAAGATTTATGAACTCGAAATCGTGGTCGTCCCAACCAACAAGCCGCTCATCCGGCACGAATTTCCGGACGTGGTCTATCGGACCGAGCGAGAGAAGTTCAACGCCTCCATCGAGGAAATCAAGGAGTATCACCTGCGCGGCCAGCCGGTGCTGGTGGGCAGCATCGCCATCGAGAAGTCGGAGCGGCTGAGCGCGGCGCTGAAGAAGGCCGGCGTCACTCCGCAACGGCTCCAGGAATTGGCGCGCCCAGCGGGCCTGGACGGCCCCAAACTGCGCATCTGGGCGGAGCAACTTGCGGGATCGCACCACGGGCCGGCCGTGGACTGGTTGGTGCATGCGGGAGTTCCGGCCACGGCGATTCGCAAGATGCTGAGCGAGGACCGCTACAAGCCAATGCCGGCGGGGGGCAATGGGACGCGTACGGCTTTTCTTCAGGCCATACTGAAGCGGGCTCCCAAGGATTACCACGCCCATCTGCTTCCCGCCGTCGACGATGCTGCCGCGGAGCGAATCGCCGCACTCTTTCAGCATACCGAAGAGAAACACCTGCCGGTGCTGGATTACCTGATTGAAATCCGGTGTCCTCTCACGCGCCTTGCGGACGTGCTGGGCATGAAGGAGGTAAAACACAACATCCTGAATGCCAAGCAGCACGAGCGCGAAGCGCACATCGTGGCGCAGGCCGGCCGGGAGGGGGCCATCACGGTTTCCACGAATATGGCCGGACGCGGGACGGATATCGTGCTGGGCGGGAACCCGGAGTCCATGGCGCGGGAGGAATTCCGCAAGTCGCCCGAGAAGTACCGCGAACAGGGAATCAGTCCCGAGCCGCCCGATCGCCCGCCGGAAGGCTCCGCCGACGAGATCTATCGAGCTTACGTCGAGGAGTACTCGAAGTGGCGGGAGCAGTGGAACAACTTCATCAGCCGCTTTAAAACGGTGACCGATGTCGAGCACGAACGTGTAGTCGAGTTAGGTGGCCTACACATATTGGGCACGGAGCGGCACGAAGCGCGGCGCATCGACAATCAGTTGCGCGGCCGCGCCGGGCGCCAGGGCGACCCGGGCTCCTCGCGATTTTATCTCTCGCTCGAAGACGACCTGATGCGCATCTTCGCCAAGGACTGGGTCTCGAAGTTCATGGAACGCCTGGGCATGGAGGAAGGCGTCGCCATCGAGTCGAGAATGATCTCGAAGCGCATCCAGGCCGCGCAAAAAGCCGTGGAGGCGCAGAACTTCGAATCGCGCAAGCACCTGCTCGAGTACGACGACGTGATGAACAAGCAGCGCGAGACCATCTACGGCCTGCGCCGTCAACTCCTCGAAGGAAAACAACTGGAGGGACAGGACCAGAAGGAATACATCCTGGGGATCTGCGACCGCATGGTGGATTGGCTGGTGGGCGACTTTTGCCCCAAGTCTCAAAACCCCGACCAATGGAATCTGAACGGCTTGCGTACGGAATTCTGGACCCGATTGGGAATCGACCTCCGCCAACATGATCTGAAGAAGTATGATCAGAAGACACTCGACCAACTCGCCGACGAACTGAAGCAGATGGCCCACCAGCGGTACGATGAGCGGGAGGCGGTCTGGAGCGCGGAACGTATGCGCTTCCATGAACGCATGATCATGCTCCAGATCGTGGACGCGCAGTGGAAAGACCACCTTCTGACCATGGACCACTTGAAGGAGGGCATTGGCCTGCGCGGTTACGGCCAACGTGACCCGCTGGTTGAGTACAAGCGCGAATCCTACGAGATGTTTGAGAGCCTGATGGACAGGATCGAAGACGAAACCCTGCGCTTCCTCTTCCTCATGAAGACCCCGGACGAACAGGAGGAAATGATCCGTCAGTATCAGCGGCGCAAACGGCGCGAGCAGGCCGAGATGCAGATGGTGGGCGGCGGAGGCGGGGAGAAGCCCCAGCAGGTCATCCGCCGTGAGAAAATTGGACGCAACGATCCCTGCCCCTGCGGGAGTGGCAAGAAATACAAGAAGTGCCACGGCGCTCCCAATGCCACCCCTGCCGCCAGGCGGCCAGAAGCCGTCAGGGTCCGGCAATTCGGCCGGACCTCGCCCAAGCGCTTGAGATGTGGGGGCGGCCCTTGTGGCCGCCCTCCTTAATCACTGGCGCCCTTCATAGCTATAGCCGCCTAAGCAGTTCGTCATATTCGGCGTGCGAGCCAATCCAAAACCAATACACGTGATCGGTCTCTCGCAAACCTAGGGCCCGGTAACCAATGCCAACGCGTACGGATATAGATGGGGAATCGTGGGCTGACCCGCTTGAACTGGAGGCTGGGGTGAAATGGATCAGAGCGCCAAAGCGCGTAAGCTCGCTCGGCCTGTTCGCGAGCCTCGGCGGCAAGCAGGTCGAGCCGTTTCCGGAAATCCTTGGTGACGCTTGAGGTCACGGCTGGAGGATACCTGGAGGAAAGACTTCATCAAGCGGGGTAGTTTCGCCAGATGCGATTTGGCGGCGCGCCAGTTGCACAAGGCGCTCCCATTGCTCATCGTTTGTTGCCCCGAAGCGGGTTGCCCATGCCTGTTCATCCGCCAACTCAGCCATGATTCGTGTGGCGATGGCATCCTGTCCTTCGGCGGGCAGTTTCTCAATCTCGGCAATCGCCTGCTGTAGTAAAGTCGTCATATCCCCTTTTATAATTGTACTTTCTGTATTTGGAATGAGCAAGCTTAGAGAAAACCTCATCACGTCCTGTATCATCTCGCTTGGCTTTCCCCTGTCCGTATTCGTTAAAGACAGACCGCTCGCCCCTCTGCTATGCTTGTTCATCGCATGGTTCGTCAAATCACAGGACTAATCTAGCACAAAGGGTTGGCCATGGCCGAAGAGATTCATGAGCTACACGAACACGCGGAAGAAGCTCAACGCGATCCGAGTCTTGTTCCGGTTACACTATCGATGGCGATCCTTGCCGTCGTACTGGCTGCCGTCACGCTTCTCAGCCATCGCGCCCACACCGAGGAACTGCTTCTGCAAAGCAAAGCCACCGATCAGTGGGCATATTTCCAGGCCAAAAACATCCGCCGTCACACCTACGAGCTGTTTCTGGACCTGCTTTCGGTCACTAATCCGAGGGACGCGGAGGGAGCCAGAGAAGCTCAAAGAGAAATATAGCGACGAAATCAAACGCTACATGGGCGATCTGAACGACATCCAAGCCGAGGCTCAACAGTTCGAAAGCGAAGTCCTGACCCAACAACATAAGGCCAACCGGTATGACCTCGGAGAAGTCTGCTTGGAAGTCGCACTGGTCTTGGTCTCGCTCACTTTGTTGACGAGGCGGAGACTTTTCTGGCTACTGGGGTGCCTGGCGGGGCTAATCGGCTTGGCCGTTGCAACGTCGGGGTTATGGGCGAAGTAAGTCATTCCCCCGACCACCACTCGAGCGCTCAGCCCCGCAGGGGCTGGACATGAGTAGCCGGGGGCAACGCCCCCGGAAACGTCGCCCCCTCACCCCCTTTCCTCTCTCCCTGCTTGCGGGGAGAGGGGTGCCGAAGGCGGGGTGTGGGGTCGCGTCCGGGGGTTTCACCCCCGGCTACTAAATGTGCTCCCCTCCGGGGAGCGCGGCCTCGCACGTAGTCAACCAACCCCGTTGCAATCGGGTACGGAAGGTTTTGGAGCAGCTTCTAGCCCGCGGTCCGCTCCAAGAAGGACTTGAAGCGTTGGAGCAGTTGATCTCCCCCAATCTCCATAACGTCATTGTGCCCGGCGCCCTCAATGGGGAAGAAAAACTTGGGTTCCGGGGCCGCAGTAAAGAGTCGTTGCCCCATGGAGAATGGGACGATTGCGTCGCGCGTCCCGTGAACGATTAAGATTGGCGCTTGAACCTGCTGAATCTTCGCCCACGAGTCGAATCGGCTCTTGGGGATGTATTCGAAGAGCGGGATGCGGAACGTGCGCCGTGCCATGTCGCGGATCGACGTGAAGGAACTCTGCACGATCAGCCCGCCGCACGCTCGTCGCGAGGCGAGATCGATGGCTACTGCCCCGCCCAGTGAATTACCAAGGACGAAGATGTTCTTGGTCTGGATGTGGCGCACCTGTACCAGGTAGTCGTAAGCAGCATCGGCATCGCGATAGACACCCGTTTCGTTCGGCGAACCCTCGCTCCTCCCGTAGCCCCGGTAACCCACCGCGAGCACATTGACTCCGAGACGTGAGTAGAACACCGCGTGTCCGAGCCCCGTCGCCCTGCTCGGCATTGCCGTGAAACCACAAAAAGGCTTTTCCTGATCCCGGACTCAGCAGGTACCACGCATTCAATCTGAC
>CAWJHY010000049.1:0-63849 GCA_963842495.1 uncultured Acidobacteriota bacterium | reverse complement strand
CAGATTGTGGGCGAGGTGATTTCCGCGTGGACGGGTATTCCTGTAGGCAAGATGCTTAAAGACGAGATCTCGACCGTCCTGACGCTTAGCGATCACCTCGGGAAACGCGTGATTGGACAGACCCATGCTCTGGACATCATCGGCCAGCGGATTCAGACTTCGCGGGCCAGTTTGGATGATCCCAACCGGCCCATCGGAGTGTTCATGCTGATCGGGCCAAGCGGCGTGGGCAAGACGGAAACCGCGCTGGCCCTCGCCGATCTCCTTTACGGCGGCGAACACAATCTGATCACCATTAACATGTCCGAGTTTCAGGAGCCGCATACCGTTTCCACTCTGAAAGGCTCCCCCCCGGGATACGTCGGCTATGGGGAAGGAGGCGTGCTGACGGAAGCCGTCCGGCGCCGTCCCTATTCCGTGGTTCTGCTGGATGAAGTCGAGAAAGCCCATCCCGACGTTCTCGAGCTCTTCTACCAGGTATTCGATAAAGGCATGATGGAAGATGGCGAGGGGCGCGAGATCGACTTCAAGAACACCATCATTATCCTGACCACCAACGCGCTGACAGATAAGATGATGAAGCTGTGCGCCGATCCGGCAACGATGCCGGGTGCCGAGCCCCTGGTGAAGGCGTTGAAGCCGGAGCTGAATAAGACCTTCAAGCCCGCATTTCTGGGCCGCATGGTGATCATCCCCTACTATCCGGTCCGCGATGAAGCGTTGAAAAAGATCGTAGTCTTGAAGCTGGGCAAGATCCAACGGCGCATGCAGGAGAACCATAACATCCAGCTCACCTATGACCCCGTCCTGGTTGACACGGTGGCCAGCCGCTGTACCGAAGTCGAGAGCGGGGCGCGCAACGTGGACCATATTCTGACCAACACCCTGCTCCCCGATATCTCACGCCAGTTGTTGGGAAAGATGTCGGCAGGCGAGAAGATAACGACCCTGCGCGTAAGCGTGGGGCCGGATGGGGCGTTTGTGTATAATTAGTCGAAAGTCAAAAGTCGAAAGTCGAGAGATCTAATCGCTTAGGGCGGACCTCCAATTCTGGAGTCCGCGCCTCTAAACGAGTCGAGGGTCAAGAGTTGACAGAGCCGAAATTCCTATCTGCCTGACTTTTGACTTTCGACTCTCGATTTTCGACTGCTGAGAGAGTCACCCTATGCCCGAATTCACACAAGAAGGTGGACTGTTTAAGATCGACACTCCGCTCGGTACGGATGTCCTCCTGTTACGAGGTTTTCACGGCAGCGAGGGAATATCGCGCCTGTTCAGGTTCCAGCTCGACCTCCTGTCTGAGAATTCCTCCATCGCATTTTCGGACATCATCGGCAAGAACGTTACCATCTCTTTGCTCCAACCGGACGGATCCTACCGCTACATCAACGGCATCATCAACCGCTTTGCCCAGCACGCGACAGAAGAGCAATTCACCGCCTACACTGCCGAAATGGTGCCTTGGCTCTGGCTGCTGACCCGGGATGCGGATTGCCACGGTTTTGTGAACAAGGGCATCCCGGATATCATCGAGGCGGTGTTCAACGCCCTGGGCTTCAACGACTTCGAGAATAAGCTCCAGAATTCCTACCCGACGCGCGACTATTGCGTGCAGTATCGGGAATCGAGTTTTAATTTTGTTTCCCGCTTGATGGAACAGTACGGCATCTTCTATTTTTTCAAGCACCAGGAGCACCAGCACACGTTGGTGCTGGCGGATTCTCCAACCAGTCACGATAGCTGTCCCGGTCGAAGCGAGATTATCTATGGCACCGTCGCGGGCGGGCCTCACGAAGACCTCATCACATCGTGGCAACTCGAGCAGGAACTTCGCCCTGGAAAATACTCCCAGCACGATTACAATTTCAAAACATCCACCGCCAATTTAATGGCCACCGAGCCCACTATGTACGAGGTCGGCGCCAACACGAAGTACGAGGTCTACGATTACCCGGGAGAGCATTTGACCCAGGACTCCGGACAGGGGCTCGCTAAGATCCGCATGCAGGAGATCGAGGCCGGGCACCTTCTGGCTTCTGGTACGAGCACCTGCCGCATGTTTATCAGCGGCTACAAGTTTACTCTCCAGGGGCATCCTGCCAGCTCCATGAACAAGGATTACATCCTGACAGAAATCCAGCACCACGGCGTCACAGACGCCTTCCGTACCTCCGGAAAGGCAAAAGGCGAGTCTTACTCGAATGCTTTTACCTGCATTCCGGAGTCAATTCCTTTCCGCCCCGCCCGTGTGACCGTGCGGCCCCACGTCCATAGCCTCGCGTCAGCCGTCGTCATCGGTCCCGGCGGTGACGAAATTAACACCGATGAATATGGCCGGGTTCAGGTCATGCTCCAGTGGGACCAGCACCGGCATAGTACTGGCACAGCCTGGTGCCGCGTCTCCCAGGTTTGGGCCGGAAAGAACTGGGGAGCGATCTTCCTTCCCCGCATTGGCCAGGAAGTCTGGGTTGATTTCGAGGAAGGCGACCCCGACCACCCGATTATCGTTGGCTGTGTTTACAACGCGCAACAGATGCCGCCCTGCAGCCTGCCCGATAAACAAAACATCAGCGGCTTCCGGTCCCGCAGTACCAAGGGTGGAGGTGAGCACGACTCCAACGTTCTGACTTTCGACGACACGATGGGCTCCGAGGTTTTCTATATGCGCGCCCAAAAGGACATGGCGGTGCGGGTCGAACACGATGAGGACTATCATGTCTACAACGACCAGGACGTTGCGGTGGACCACGACCAGAATATTACGGTTAAGAACAACCGTACGATCTACGTCATGGAGGGCAACTTGCAAACCTCCGTTGTACAGAAACATCGCACTGCTTTCATCCAACAGGGAAACGACAACCTCACGATCAGCATGGGCAACCAATCCACCAAGCTTGACATGGGCGCCAGCACTACCGAGGCCATGCAGTCCATCACACTCAAGGTGGGCCAAAACAGCATCGTAATTGATCAGACCGGTGTCACCATTAAAGGCACGATGATCACCATAGAAGGCCAGGCTATTACCCAGGTGAAAGGGGACGGTTTGCTGATATTGAAGGGTGGATTGGTAATGATCAACTGACCTTAGGGAAGGAAGTTCGTACCATGGGCAGCACTGCGCCGGGCGTCAGACCTGTCGTCACAGTAAGAAATCTCTGTGAGCAAGCCAAGCTGGGAGACGCAGCCAAAGCCTTGCTCAAGGATGAGCATACTTCCCGGCAGTTTCTCGAGTTATTGGTCGGGAAAGAACTTTTCCCGGATGCCACTCGCCTCCTTGCCTTCACCCTTCCCAGACGGGAAGCCGTGGGGTGGGGTTGCCTCTGCGTGCGCCATAGCCTAGGGACGGAGAACGCCGCGCAGATTTCGAAGACGCAGGTGGCGGCGGAACGCTGGGTCTCGAATCCGGATGAGGGAAACCGCCAGGCTGCAAAGGCTGCGGTCGCTGAAGATGGGCCGGAGAGCCCCTCGGATCTGCTGGCCCTGGCGGCGTTTTACAGCGGCGGGAGTGTCGTAGCGCCGAATCTGGAGCCTGTCCCTCCCCCGGATCACGTAACCCCGCAGTTGGTGGCCGGCGCGGTGTCGATCACTGCGGTCCAGACCCAGCCGGAGAAAGCGGCTGAGAAGTATCGTGTCTTCCTGCAAAAAGGTATGGCCTTGATGGCCAGGATGAAGCCCGGCCCGAGCCAGAGTTGAGAGGCAAACCATGGGAATGCCTGCTGCCCGAACGACTGACATGCATGTCTGCCCGATGGTCACCGTACTTGTGCCCCACGTCGGCGGTCCCATCATTCCACCCTGCTGCCCCACCGTCCTCACCGGCAGCCTGCCTCAGGCCCGCGTCACCGACATGGCAACGTGTGTAGGTCCACCGGACGTCATCGTGCTGGGCTCATTCACCGTCCTGGTCGGCTCTCTGCCCGCCGCCCGGATGACGGACACCACGGCCCACGGCGGCACTATCATCCTCGGGCTCCCCACCGTCCTGATCGGGTAGATCGCGCAATTCCACGGGAATCGACCGCCGAATTAACCCCTCCCAGGAAAAGTCTTCCGTGTCCAAAAACTTTCATTTACAGGCATTCTCATTGTTGTTCCGCCCGCCGAAATGTGATAGCATGTGCCCATCGAGTTGGGACTTCAATAACACGTAAGCATACGTAGGCTGCACCTGCATCAGAACGTGAGGGGACGCCTGATCTCAAGACTATGGAGATACTTCGTTGCGCTCAGGATGACCGTGGCTAGACAGCGGCCCTCTGTCATGGGAGGCAAGGGATGAGTTTCAACATCGGCGACAAGCTTGGGGACTACGAGATCATCGGCATCTTAGGCGCCGGCGGCATGGGCAGGGTTTATAAGGTTAGAAACCAGATCTCCGACCGTGTCGATGCCATGAAAGTCCTGCTGCCTGATCTTGCCAACGCACCCGAACTCGCTGACCGTTTTCTTCGCGAAATCAAGGTCCTTGCCAGCCTGAATCATCCCAATATTGCCGGGCTTCGCACCGCTTTTCGCCTGGAAAATCAACTTCTGATGATTATGGAGTTTGTGGAAGGGAAAACCTTAGAGCAGAAGCTGAAGGACGGCCCGTTTCCCGTCCCCGATGCGATTGACTACGCCTCCCAGGTGCTTTCCGCTCTCGGTTACGCGCACGCGCAAGGGGTTATCCATCGCGACATCAAGCCGGCCAACATCATGTTGACCCCACAGAACGTCGTCAAGTTGATGGACTTTGGAATTGCGAAATCCGCCACCGACCGCAAGCTGACCATGACCGGCACCACCATGGGTTCCCTTTACTATATGCCGCCCGAGCAAGTTCAGGGACTCGCCCTCGACCTCCGCTCCGATCTCTATTCCTTTGGCGTCACTCTCTACGAGATGGTGACCGGATCCCGGCCGTTCAAAGGTCAAAGTGATTACGACTTGATGGTCGCCCACTTGCAGACAACTCCTGCTCCCCCCATCGAGATTCAGCCCGAATTGCCCAAAGCGCTAAATGACATCATTATGACCGCGCTCGAAAAGGACCCGGCTCAGCGTTTCCAGTCGGCGGAGGCATTCCGCTTCGCATTGCAGTCTGTACACGGTGCGGTGGCGAGCCTGCCGGTCGCTCCGGCGCCGGCAGTTGAGCCAGACTTGGGCCGACAAGAAGCCGGTTCGGGCGCAGCGCCTTCCGCCACTGCGGTCTTGGGCGCGACATCCGGCCAGCCGTCCGAGGCGCAGCCTCTACCAACCACGCCCTACCCGACCCCCGGCGTGACGCCCGTTGCGCCTGTTGTGATTCCTCCTCCAACTACCTCCAGGAGCAATCGCCCTGTTTTTGTAATTCTCGGAGCGCTGGCGGTGATCGCCTTACTTGCGGTGGGGGCTATGCAGTTGTCGCGCCTGATGAAAGCGAGAGCACGAGCCAATCAGGTTGCCCCGCTGGCGGAGGCGGCCGCGGAGAGTCCCTCGACACCCCCACAGCCGGCGAGCACCCAGAACCCCAACGATGCCTCTGCCTCAGGGCAGTTGCCTGCCGCTTCCACGGACCAGCAGCCTGCTGCCGGGAGTGCGCAGCCCTCCGCACCGTCACCCGCGAATTCGACGGCCGGCGCGGCGCCGCCTTCCGGGGTTCCAACCCCGAAAAAGAGCAAGGCGCCCTCCCATGTTGAGGCCGCGAGCGATGCTGCGAACAATACCGCTTTGCCGCCATCCCCAGCGCAGAACGTGGCGCCGGCTACTGCGGGTGGCCCGCCAACCAAGCTTTGGCTTGATCCCGCCGCCCGCCTTTTCATTGTGGTGAGTTCCATAGATATCAAGCCGGACGGAAGATTTAAATTCCACGGAAAACTGCTTCTTCCGGTCCCACAGCCTGGACCCATTCCACTCGACCGTGGTACGGAAGTCATTGGTGCAGGATCGATGAGCGGCGGCCAGACGTCGCTCGCCGTTACAGAGATTCTGGCTGGGGGCGCACGCTACAAACTGAAGGGGGGAAGTGGTGCAGTGAGGGCTGAGACGCCGGGAGGTGGAGGCGGAGTACATTTTGATCGGAACCAGTTGCTCGATATGTGGCCGACGGCCACTGCGGCCTATGAAAGGGTTTCCGACCAGGGCGCACAACCGTAGGCACAGAGATGAGCCGATCAGTGTTTTCGGTATGGCATCAGAGGATTGTGTAATTCCCTTTTGCTTCGGCCGACGAAGTCGGCAATCAACAATACACACGACAAAGCAGTTATTTGGAGGTTAAACATGTCTGACAATGGAATTCCCAGGAAGCTGATAGTGCTTTTGACACTGATACTAACGTCTGCGCTGGTTTGGGGCGACCAGAAAAAGGGTTCGTCTCCGCCGCCCAAACCTGCGTCCAAACCTGCGCCTGCGAAACCTGCAGCGCGTCCGGCGGCGAACACTGCCAGGCCAATGACGAACGCCCGGCCTGCCACCAACACCGGGGCCCGGCCTATGTCGAACACCGGCGTTCGGCCCAAGACCAACACGGGCATGCGGCCGGGGGCCAACACGGGCGGACGGCCGGCGGCCAACGCGGGCGGTCGGCCGGGGGCCAACGCGGGCATGCGGCCGGGGGCCAACACGGGCGGACGGCCGGCGGCCAACGCGGGCGGACGGCCGGCGGCCAACGCGGGCGGTCGGCCGGGGGCCAACACGGGCGCGCGGCCAGCCGCAGGGGCGGGCGCTCATTCGACCATGCCGAGGCGCACTGTGTCGAACGTTTCCCTGCGAGGTGGCGGCAGGGCGGAGGTGAGCCGCCGTCCTAACGGCAGAGTTGCCGAGGTCCATGCCAACGGAATGACTATTCATCAGAGTCTTCACGGGGGGGGCCGAACCGTCGTAGCGGAGCGTAATGGCCGTACCATCGTGACCTACGGGCACGGACGCGGCGGTTACGTTCAGCGTCCTTACCTCAACCGGGGTGGCCGGGCGTACTATCAACGAACCTACTACCGTGGCGGACATGCCTATGTGCACGCCTACCGCGGCTATTACTACCACGGCGCGCGCTTCTATGGGTATGCTCCCGCCTATTACTACCATCCCGCCTTTTACGGCTGGGCCTACAACCCTTGGGTGTCGCCGGTTTACTACAGTCCGGCGGCCTGGGGCTGGGCTGGTTCCCCTTGGTGGGGCGCCTACGGCGGATTCTTCACTCCCTATCCGGTGTACGCCACGGCCTCACTCTGGCTGACTGATTACCTGATCGCGTCCAATCTGCAAGCTGCGTACCAGGCGCAGGCAGCGGCCAATGCCGAAGCGGCCAACGCGGCTGCGGCTCAAGCCGCTGGGGCCAACGCTCCGCCCCCTGCCGAGGGCGCGGCAGAGGCGAGTGCCCAGACTCCGCTCACGCCTGAAGTCAAACAGGCCATCGCGGACGAGGTGCAACGGCAACTCGCGGCCGAAAGGGCTGCGGCGGCTGCTCCGCAGGGAGCTGCGCCCGCGGCCGCGGCCGCGGCCGATCAGGTGCCGGATGCCTTGAATCCGGCCGAGCGTGTTTTCGTGGTGGCATCCAATCTCGACGTCACGGTGCCCGCGAGCGGCCAGGAATGCAGCCTGACCGCGGGTGACGTAGTGATGCGCCTGTCGGACACGCCGGACGCCAATCAAACCGTCACGGCCAGCACCCAGAGCACCAAGAAGGCGGACTGCCCAACCGGTCAGACCGTGGCTATCGGCGTCCAGGACCTGCAGGAAATGCATAATCAGTTCCAGGAACAGCTCGATGCCGGGATGAAGACGCTGGCGGAGAAGGGCGGCCAAGGCGGCTTGCCCAAGCCTCCGGACACTGCTACGACGGCTGGTGAAGTTCCACCTCCAGCCCCTGACTCCAGCGCCGCGGATCAACTGGCACAGCAGCAGCAGCAGGCCGATCAGACGGTGGCGCAGGTTTCGCAGAACCAGTAGTGGTCCGGCGATTCCCTGGGATTTTTTCGCTGGCCAGGTGCCAGTCGCACCTGGTCACAGGTTCACTGTTTGCATGCGGGAGGGCCGGGCTTAAAGATGCCCGGCTCTTTCCTGTGTGCGGTCGTCCGCGCGCTCCGCGCGTGTCTCGAGTGAGGGGCAGGACGGCCAATCTCTGAAGGAGGACATAACCATGCGACAGAAACTCGGAACCCCCGTTTCAATTCTCTCTATGCTTTTCACGGCGTTCATCCCGTGTTCCCTCACGGCCGGCCAAGCGGCTGCTCCGCCTTCCTTGCAGGAGCAGCTTCAAGCACAGTACAAGTTCGTGAAAATGGGCTCTGACTCGAACGGTCCCACGGTGATCGAGGAGGGCACGGTGCTGGCCATTCAGAAGGGCGGAATCCTGGGAGTTCCCTGGAGCTCCATGAAGGCTTGTCCCGCTACCTATGAGAACACCACCCTAAAGCCGCCGGGCACTTTGTGCGCGCAGGGAAGGGGTCAGGGCGTGAAACGCGGCTTCGGCATGCTGAAGAGCCACATTCCAGGCGGCAGCGCCGTGCCTGATTCCAAAACGAACTCCGACACGCAGTTTTTTAAGAAAGGGGATAAGGTTTACCCGTCGTCCCTCACGGTGGACCTGAAGAACGAGAAGATTGACCTCGGCGTGGTGGCCTGCGACACCTGCAACAAGACGGATCCGCCAACCTACTTCAAGTCGGAGGTGGACTTCCATTTCCCGGCGGGCTACCTGGAAAAGGCCGACGTCTCGAAGGTCGAAGATACTCTTGCAGAGGTCTTTTCGATCGACAACTCAAGCTCCGGAACCGACAACCAGCAGTCTGGCGGCCAGCAGGATCAGTCTGGGGCTCAGCAGGGTCAGCCGGCGGCTCAGCAGGATCAACAGGCAGGCGGGCAGCAAGCCCCGGCCCCAGCCGCTCCCCCGCAAATTCAGTTAGGCCAGACTACCGATGAGGTGGTTGCCGCCCTTGGCCCGCCGGAAAAGATCGTGGACCTGGGCGCAAAGAAAATCTACGTTTACAAGGACCTCAAGATCACGTTTATTAACGGCAAAGTTTCGGACGTTCAGTAAGCGCGGCCGGCTACCGCACCTGTGCCACTTCGGATCGCTCAGTAGAACTCTGCCCTGCGGCTCCGTTGCCTGCTCTGAGGCAATGCTCTGGTCCCCCGAAGCACGGCTCTCCTGAATAACCTTCTCGCTGAGCGGGGTCATCTGCCTTCGCCTCGCGAGTTGCGGACTTCATCAACAACGGCTATGAGCTTCCTTGGCCGAAGGCTTGCTTCCAGCGGCCGCTTGCGATACTCTCGGAGTTCGAAGGCGGCAGCCCGCCGGTCGTCGGGCCACACTCCAATGCGCCGCGCGACGGCAATGTAGTTGACGATCGACAAGGTAACCTCACATGGACACTCCAGCGATTCTCAAAGGGCGTTATCAGATCAAGGAAGTTCTGGGCCGGGGTGGGATGGGAATAGTGTATAAGGCCTTTGATTCCGTCTTGCGGCGCGACGTTGCCATCAAGACCTTGCTGGACGTCTCCGATCCCGGCTCGCTCCAGCTTTTCCACCGTGAATATGAAGTCCTGGCCCACATCAATCATCCCAACATCGTCGAGATCATCGACATTGGCGAGTTCGAATTCGAAGGCGGTCTCAAGCCTTTCTTCATTATGCCCATGTTGCCGGGAATGTCTTTGGGCCAATTGATCAGGTCCGCCAGTCATCGTCTCACGGTGGAGCGGACGGTTGACATCATCTCCCAGACTTGCCGGGGGCTCCACGCCGCGCATGAGAAGGGCCTCGTCCACCGCGATATCAAGCCGTCAAACATTATCGTTTTGGAAGATGACTCGGTAAAGATTATCGATTTCGGAATGGCTCACACGGCGGACAGCCATTCGCGCACCGGCCTCAAAGGCACCTTGCTTTACATGGCTCCGGAACAGGCCGAAATGAAGGCTGCTTCCTCCCTGTCCGATATCTTCGCGCTGGGCGTGGTGGCCTTTGAAACCCTGACGCGGCGCCGCCCCTTCGAAGGCTCGACCGAGCATGACATCGTCCAAGCCATTCTCCATCACATTCCGCCCCCTGCCTCCGACCTCAACCCCATGGTGAATCCGACTGTCGCCAGGGTCATTCACAAAGCCATGGCGAAGCAGCCCTACCATCGTTTCGCCACCGCGCGCGATTTTGGCGACACCTTGCAACGCGCCATGCGCAACGAGCCGATTGAGATCTTTGACCCGGCAAAAATCCGCCCGCGCCTGGAGCGAGCCAGGAAGGCTTTCGAGCAAGCCGACTTTCAATTTGCCGCCGAGATCCTTGCGGAACTCGAGGCGGAAGGCCACATCGACCACGACATGGCGATGCTTCGCGTCAAAGTCGATCAGGCCGTGCGCCAGAAGCGCATTCAGCAGCTTCTGGAAAGCGCTAAGACCCGTATGGAAGGGCAGGAATACCCGCTGGCCTTGCAGAAGGTTCAGGAAGCTCTCGAACTTGATCCCTCCCACGCCGGGGCTCTGAGCCTGAAGAATGAAATCGAGGAAAAAAGGAGTGTGGGAAAAATCGAGGACTGGCTGAGTCTCGCCCGCCAGCACTTGGCCAACCATGCCTATGCCCACGCCCGGGAAGCGCTGAAGAACGCTCTGCAACTGAAACCCAAGGACAACCGGGTCGGGCAGCTTCTCAACGAAGTCAACTGGCAGGAGCAGGAATACCAGCGGGTCCACGCTGAAAAGCACCAGCTCTACCAAGGGGCCGTCGAGGCCTGGAGCCACGGCGAAGTGAGCGCCGCCCTCAGCAAGTTGCAGCAGGTCATGGCGCTTGACGAGCAGGCGCCGGATTCCTCCGCGCCCGAAAGGGCGGCCTCCTACCGATCGCTCTACAACCAGGTCCGTTCCGAGCACGACGCCATGAACAGCGCTTATGCGGAGGCCCGAAGACTGCTCTCGGAAGGCAAGTTCGCGGCCGGCCTCTCGGTTTGCGATCAGTACCTCTCCAAGTACCCAGGCCATGCCCTCTTTCAGGCTGTAAAGTTTGACATCGAGGAGAAGCAGCGGCAGGAGCTTTCCGCGCGCATCGCGGAGGTTGACCGCCGCGTCGAGGCTGAGCCGAACCTCGACAAGCGGGTTGACATCCTCAAAGAAGCCCTTGATCTTCATCCCCAGGAGCCCCACTTTGAACGCGCCCTGAGTTTGACGCGCGAAAAACGCGATTTGGTGAATTCCATTGTCGCCAAGGCGCGCCTGCACGAGGAGCGCAGCCAATTCACGGACGCCATGGCTCAATGGGAAATACTGCGGACCATTTATAGCCAATATCCTGGATTGAGCTTCGAAATCGACCGCCTGAGCAAACGGCGTGAGCAGCAGGCTCGCGTCGAGGCCAAAGCGCGCTGGGTGAAACAGATTGACCAGCAGATGGGCGCTGGGGACTACGAGCGCGCGATGAGTTTGCTGCGCCAGGCCGACGTGGAATTTCCCGGCGATGCCGAGTTGACGGAACTCGAGAAGTTGGTTCAGCAAGGCAAGGACCGCGTGGGCGAGGCCCTGCGCTTGCTCGCGGAGGGCCAGGAGAAGTTGGCCGCCGGGCAATTCCCGGAGGGCGTCGAGGTGCTGCGAAAAGCCCATCGTCAGGATGAGCGCAGCTCAGGGGTCCAGCAGGCGCTCGTTGAGGCGCTGGTGGAACGCGCCCGGAACCTTCTGGACACGGACTGGCGCGCCGCCGAGCCGCTGATTCAGGAAGCCCTCGATCTCGACCCCGGCCACGGCCTTGCCAAGAGTCTTCGCACCCTCGCTCAGGACCGCAAGAAAGAAGAGTTTATTCAACTCTGCGTCACCCAGGCGCGGCGCGCCCAGGCCCAAGGCGACCTCAACGCGGCTCTCACTCAGGTCAAGGATGCCCTGACCAGCCATCCCACCGATCCTCGCCTCTCGCAACTTTTCAACACTTTGTCCAAGGACTTCGAGGACACTCGTCACCGCCAAGACCGCCATCGCGACCTGGAAAAACTGCATCGCCTCAACAGCGAAGCGCAGCGGATTGCGGAACCAGCTCTCTTGAAGACGCTGGCTGGAGAAATTAAATCGCTCTCCGCTCCTTACCGCGGAGATGCTGAATTCGAATCCGCCGTCTCCAGCGCCCACCGTCGCCTTACCACGCGGATCGAGGCGCTCGAGTCAATCGGGCCCGCCTCTACGACCGAATTGGGGGGTGAGGCTTTAACGGTGACTACAGCGCCTGGAGGGGTTTCCGGCGCGCCGCCCCTCCCCACTCCCCCGGCTCCCGCCAAGCCGCCGGTCTCGCCGGCTAAGCCGGCTGCGGCGATGCCTTTTTCTGAAGGTCCCGCCCCTGTCTCGGACCTCACCAGCCCGGCCGCGCCAGTCGCAGCCTCGCAAGCCCGAGCCTGGCCTGCGGTCTCTCCAGCGCCGCGCGCTCCCGTGACGCCGCCGGCTCCCCCGCTCGTGCCGCCAAGTCAGCCGGAGGTGCGGAGGGTCGAGCCTCGAGAACCCTCGCTGGAAGAAGCAGTCCAACCGCCGAACGGCTGGAAAATGCCGTGGCTTGTTATCGGCGCGGTCGCGCTTGTGGCTACCGTACTGGCCGTACTGCTCGTGCCCCACTTCTTCAAGCAACGCCCGGCCCCGCAGGCGGTGACCGTACCCACAACCGCTCCCGCGCCGGTTCCTCCGCCCGTGCCCCAATTGCCGGAGTTGCGAGTTTATACGGACCTGGAAAAGGCGAAGCTGACCCTGGACGGAAACGAAGTGGGCGAACTCGAGGGAGGCCAGTTCAGTCTTGATAAACTTGCCGAGGGCCAGCACGCGCTGGAGATCGGCGACGGCACTTCCCAGGTGAAGATCTCCGTGGCCAGCGCGCCGGATTCAATGCCGCAGATTCAAGGCGCTCTCGAGACCCAGAACCTGAAGGCGATTGTGGTCACCAGCGGCCCGCAGAACGGCCAGGTTCTGTCGAGCTATGGCCCCATCGCGGCTTCCTTGGATGGCAAAGACATCGGCTCGCTCAGCTCCACTCCCTTGCCGCTTCCCGGGCTCGCTTCCGGAACACACGACCTCGACGTGGGCACAGGGAATGACGAAAAGAAAATCAGCTTCCAGTTGAGCGCCACGCCTTCTCTGATGGTTTTCCTCAGCGCCGACCGCGACGTGGGCAACCTGCTCGTGGTGGCCGGCCAGGACGGCGTCACGGTTCTATTGAACGGCAAGCCTTACCCGCGCCTCACCCGGCACGGGCAACTGGTCATCGCCAATCTCGCGCCCAAGCAGTATGCGGTCTCGGTGGTCAAAGACGGCTTTCAACAGGCGCCGGCCCAGAACGTCGATATTCTGAAAGGGCAGGCCTCGAAACTGATCTTCGAGCTCCAACCCGCTCCCTCCGCGGCTTCTTTGGTCATCGCCGGAGCCATGCCCCAGACGGACGTCCTGCTGGATGGCGCTTCTCTTGGCGCAGTTCAACAGGATGGCAGCTTTACCGCCTCGAACATCAAGCCGGGAGCGCACACCATCGGACTGCGTCGGGAGCAGTTCAAACCCAAGGACCTGCAAAGACAATTCGCGGCGGGCGGAAGCGTTCGCCTGAGCGCCGCCGATGTCGCCATGGCGAGCGCGGCGCCGGCAGCCCCTGCGTTGCTTCCTCCCAAGCTGGTGGTCCAGACAGTGGCGGGCGCCCAGGTCATCATCGACGGCCAGGCCTCGGGCCAGACGGATTCAAAAGGACGCCTGGAAATCACCCCTCTGGCTCCGGGCGATCATGCGGTCGAAATCGTTTTGAAGCCTTATAACAATTTCAAGCAGACGATAAGCTTTTCGGCGGGGCACATCGTGAGCCTTGCCCCCAAGCTGCTGGCCTCGATTGCCGTCGAACATAAACACCTGGTCGGCGGCTGCAACGGCACGCTGCTCGTCGGAGAGGGCAGAATTCAATACCGGGCCAGCAGCGGAAGCGATTCGTTTGATCATCCTTTGACCGCGGTGAAGAAAGTTGGCGCGGCGGATTCCGGTAAGGGCTTTTTCGTCGAGATCGCTGGCGCCAAGCGCTATACCTTCCACGCCGCCGACGCCGCCACCGATTTGCAAATCATCCAAAACGCTCTGTCTAAGTCCCCCGGTGACAACTCCAGCGGCGACCGCCCGAGCCTGCTCAAGAAATAGTGAGTGCGGACGGAAGGTAAGGGTGTCAGGTACCGTTTCTCGCCTGTCACTACCTGCTTTCCGGTTCCTCGTCGAGCACGAGCGCACCGCCTCGCAGCACGACCGGATAGACACGTGCACGCAGGTCAGGAGCATCGGAGCAAGCCCCGGTGCGAAGATTGAAGCGGTAGCCGTGCCCGGGGCAGACGACGAAATCGCCCTCCAGCTCACCTTCCGAGAGAGCTGCTCCTTCATGCGGGCAAGCGTTCTGCAATGCCAGCAGGCGGCCTGCGCGTCTGAACACTGCTAGCTCCACCCCATTCAACTTAACAAATCGACCCTTGCCTTCCGGCAAGTCAGCAAGCGAAGAAGTTTCTGGCGGTTTCGCCACGGGCAATGCTGGAGCGGCAACTTCTTCACGTGCCTGGGCAGGCGGCTGCCCGGCGACGCTGCGCAGTTGGTCTCGCACGGCTTCGAACGCCCCGAAACGCAGGAGTCCTTCCAGAACGCCGTCTAACTGGTCGCAAGGGACATCTTCCATCAGCTTAGCCGCCAGGCAAGGGCTGGGCCCGGAAGAACCGCCCACGTATATATCGACTGCGTCGACAATATTCCCGTTGCTTTTGACTCGCTTCCCGACCAGGCCGACATCTGCCACGCTGTGATTGCCGCATCCCGCAGGGCAGCCGGACCAGCGAACCGCGACACGTTTGTTAGCAGGAAGTTTGGGCTCGAGGCGCTGTGCAATCTTCAAGGCGCGATTCTTGGTCTCGATCAGCGCCAGATTGCAGTAGTCTATTCCTGTGCAGCTCACCAGCCCTCGGATAATCTCCGGCGGCTCATAACGCAATTCCTTCAGCAGGGGCTCCTCAACCAGTTCGCCGATTTTGCGGTCGGGAACGTTGGGCAGGATCACATTCTGGCCCGTGGTGAGCCGAATCTCGCCATTGCCGTAGGCTTCGGCCAACCGAGCAAGTTCCCCGAGCTGATCTGAGGTGATGCGTCCCACAGGCACGGATAGACCCGCGTAATTCAGGCTGGGCTGCTTCTGCCCGAATATGCCAATGTGATCACGCTCATGGCGCTCTCGGGCGTCGTCTCCGGCGCGCTGTAATTGGCGCCCCAGGCGTTCCTCGAGTGTCTTGCGAAGTTTCTCCGCTCCCCACAGCTCCACCAGAAAGGCCAATCGGGCCTTGCTGCGGGCATCGCGCGGACCGTGGTCTCTGAAGATCAGCACCAGGGCCGCGGCGAGTTCGGCCGCCGACTGAGGCTCGACAAAGACGTCCAGTGGAGTTGCGATCTGGTAGCCGCCGGAGCCCAGCTTGCCGCCCGCCAGCACGTTGAACCCCGCTTGTTTCCCTTCCGCCCCCTGGCGGATGGCTGGAACTAGGGCGATGTCCTGGGTCTCGGCGTGGGTGCAGTTATCGCGGCACCCGGTTATGGTCACATTGACCTTACGCGGGAGGTTAGTGTAGGAGCGGTTGCCGAGAAAGATCTCCGTGAACTGTCGGGCGATGGGGGAAGCATCAAACAACTCGTTGGGAGTGAGGCCGGCCACGGCGCAACCCACCACATTGCGAATATTGTCCATGCCGGTTTGCAAAGTCGAGAGTCCCACGGCTTTGAGGCGGTCCAGGATGAGTGGAGAGTGCTCGATCCGGAAGCAGCGTAGTTGGATCTGCTGGCGGGTGGTGAGGTCGGCAAAGCCTTTGCCGAACTCCTTCGCGATCTTGGCAAAGGCTAGAAACTGCGCCGCTCGGCTGATTCCGTTGGGTATGCGTACGCGCATCATGAAGTCACCCGGGGTGCGCCGCCGGTAGAAAATCCCGAGCCACTTCAGCCGCTCGCGGTCAGCTTCCGAGATGGATCGCCACCCCTCGCGCGCAAATCGGGGCAGGTCCTTCTCCAGGTCCAACCCGTCCTTCTCGCGTTTGTACTCCTCAATCTTGCTCATATGCCACGATGCGAACCCGCAGGCCGCGCGGCCCAGGTGCGGCCCTGGGCTGCTGCGATGCCTTACAGCCTGCCGCGAATTAATGTGAATCGCACCCTGGTTCGATTATAGGACCGGCGTTTTCATGCACTCCAAGCTAATGTTTTTATCCTTCCCATCACAGGGGGTTATAGGGAGGTAAGGGTTCTATGAAAGGGGATGTCAAGTGAAAACACTCCTCCTCTTCGAGGAGGGTTTTGTTCTTCTTGGCATCCAGCCCCCTTCGATGATCTCGGCCATGTTGAATGCACGGGTTCGGCCTGGGTTTTTCCATGGACGAGCGTGCGAGGCGAAGGTGGTTCGGAGCTTGCGCAAGCTTGGGGGTCGGGTGAATGCCGACCACGGTTCTATCGGAGGCTCAAGGCCTATGGCTTTTTTAGGTCGTGCGAGGGGGCATAGCGTGTCAGAGGAGGCGAGCCCGCCAGGGGAAAACCCCGCCTATCCCTTTCCTAGATGCACACCCTCGTGGGAGAAGTTCCACCCGGAACTTCCCCGACCCGAGCGCCGGAACACTCCCTGCCCACTCGCCGCGGGAAAACTTCCTGCCCGGCCAAGCGTCGAGATTCCCGGCACTGAGCTTGCTTCATACCTTCGGCTCGGTAGCGCCCTCCTTTCTTCCAAAGACTCAGCGTCAAGGCGGCCAGCTTGCGGGCCACCGTCACGCGCAGGATGGCCGGATCGACTCCCCGTTGCGCGCGCGGCTCGTAATAATCCTTAAAGGGTCCGGGCTGACGGATGGCTGCCAAGGCCGCCGATTTGAAGATTGCCTTCAGCTCCGGTCGGTAGTTGCGATTGAGCCCGCGCGGACGGAGCGCGCCCGCGCGACGCACCGCCTGCCCCTCCACCCAGCGATACTCACTGCTGCCCTGTTGAATCAGCCCCAGACCGGCGTAGGTCCACAACTGCCGCCGGGTGCGAAAGCGGTGAGGGGTCTGCAGGGCGGCGATCAGCAAGGCCACCCGCAGAGGTCCCAAACCCGGGATGCCGCGCAGACGCGCCGCCACTAGATGCTTGCGGCTTTCCGCCAGCAGCGCGCGCCGCGCCTTGCGGCGCAGGGGGCGAAGCTGCTCCAGTTGGTCGTGCAGCAGTTCGCCGCGCACCCGGCTCGCCCCCGCCGGCAGACGCTCCAGCCAACTCCCCCGCTGTTTCGGGCTATAGACGCCGCGCCCCGCGCAGTCGATGCCGCGGCTGCGATAAAACGCCTTGATCCGATTCATCACCCGCGTCGTGTCCTTCACCAAGGCTTGATAACTGTGCGCCATCTCTTGCAGATTGCGCACACTGCGGCTGCCATGATAGACCGGACGCAGCGTCCCCGTGCGCAGCAGGTCGGCCAGCTTGCGCGCATCGTTGCGGTCGGTCTTGCTCCCTTCCTTCAGCAGCGCGTTGTGGCGCGGGTCGCAAACCACGAGCTCCCCCACCCGCCCCTCCAGCAGATCGTACAGCCAGGCCGAATACGTCCCTTCTTCCAAGGTCAAATGTAACCGTCCTCGCAAACCTTCCACGAACCCCAGCAGCGCTTGCGCCTGCGTCGGCAGAATCGCGGTGTTTACCTCCCGCCCTGCCGCATTCACCACCGACACCACGGTCATCGCCTGATGGACGTCAAATGCGATATACTTGTCCTCGCTCATAAGGGTGCTCCTCTTTGCCAAAGTTGGATTCCACTACAACCCAACCATACACAATCAGGGGCGCCCTTTCATAATGCGTGTCAGGTAGAGCGCCGGGATAAACCGGCATGCAGTCGAGGATGAAAGAGCCTGACAGGAGAGGAGTAGCGAACCGCCTGGCCTCGGGTCTTGCGGTGGCAGTCGCGAGGCTGCCGTCGAAGCGTAGACAGAGGTATCAGTGGGCAGGGTATGGAGCTGCGAAAACCCTAAATCGGGATGCCGACCCTGTTACCCGAAGGCCACAGACGCGCCGACGGTAACGCGAGCCGGCGGGTGGTCCCGCGGAGTCGTAGACCCCAGGCACGCTGAGAAACTGCATGCACGAGAACCGGGAGACCTCTGGGGTGTTCCGTGAGCAACGGGACCGGTCCGGAAAGGCCGAGAGCCACACGCCGGAACGTGTACGCCCCGGAGGAGTCGGATCGCGCCGCAGTACCGCTGAAGCCGCCGAACCAGGAGGCGCAAGCCTCGGCGGAGGTGGTGGAGGGAAGGGCGCGAACCAAGGAGAACCACGCCGCATCGCGCACGCGCCCGACACAGCGCGTGGAACGCGCGTCCCCGGGATGAGGCGGGGTGCGCCCGGCCGCATCGGCCGTGACGCCATCCATCCGAGGTAAGAGCCGTATGCGTTAGTAGCGCCCGTACGGATCTGTGCGGGGGGCGGTCAGCAATGGCCGTCCCTACCGCGACCCGCTTCTCCCGTTTCTCCCCTCGCGGTTCTCCTGCTAGTCGGACTTCCTTCGACCGACGCTCGCCCGCTCCCAGTATAGCCCAAGCTCTTGCCTGAGGTATGTGCAGAAATGTTTCTCGCCGAAGGGCACGAGGGCCCCCTCTCCATCCCTGAGCAGCTTAAATCGAAAGCCGTGCGAGGCCACTAAGCCATCAACCGCACTCCCGTCCTTAGGCTCGGACCGGAGGCAGCACAGAACGCTAAGTTTGGGGTTCGCTCTCAATGCGAAGTTGACAAGCTCGCGAAGAAATGGGTCCGCGAACTGGAAGCCGATACTAACCAAAGTCACGGGAGTCAGCAGGACCCTCTTGAAGAGACGGTGCAGGCCTACAAACGGTTCCTCTTCCGGCACCCGCTTGTACCCAAAAAAGAGGGCGCAGTCGTAATTGGTGGGCCCCCGCATATCTGTTTCCAGGATGGGCGAATCCGGCTTTGGCGTTTCGTGCTTCCAGGTTGCGGAACCATGAAGTTTCACCAAATTTACCACGAGTTCCTTGGACCCGGCGGTAAACGGGAAAGATTGGACATCCAGGCGATGGGGTCTCTGCTGCCCTATGCCCGTTACCAGGCGCAGGCGGTCCAGCGGTTCCTCACCACGAGCGATCCAAGTGCCAAACGAGCTTTCGATGACAGTATCGTAGTTTGTAGTAAAAAACCAAACCACGTGGCCATAAGGCACTACAGCCTTCACCTCCTTCACCAGCTCTCCCAATGGGTCTGGGACGTGTGCAGGGTGCGTCGGCATCGTCCCATAAATGCCTATAATCCCGTCCATGAGCTTCCTGTGCAGATCCGCGGGGCTGATCTTTGTGGGAAGGCCAGGACGCCGGGTTGCGTGTTTGGAAGGGAAGGGGCCGGAGTCGATGCTCAGGGCCTTATCGACCTGCAGGACCTGCTCGGCGAGGCTGAAGACAGCCTCAGCATTAATCCTCGGATACTTTTCGTCGGGGCTCCGATTCTCCAGAATCCTGATGTATCTCCAAAGCTGCTCGCAGTCATAGTGAGGAAAACCGTCTATCTTGCATTTGTCAAAAAAGTTGGTGACGGTGGGATATCCGAGGTGCGCTGACGCGCCCGCCCCAAAGAAGAATGCCAGACCAGGTGATTTCCAGTTTCCCATGCAACACCTCTTGGCCAGTAGTGGGGTCCGCCACCCTGTCAGAACATCTCCTGCTGCTTGTGTTTCGTCTTCCGTTCGGCCTTGGCGAAGGTTTCGACGCGGTACTCGGGGTACAGGATTTTCTTGCCCTCCAGAAGCTCGGCAATCGTGAGAATTTGCAGTCGGGGGTAGCGGCCGGGAAAATCCTTTAATTCGTAGAAGCCTGCCGCCGCGGCCTCTGTGAGCATGGGGTTGGTGGGCTCGCGTAGCGTGACTAACACGCCGATGGGCGCCCTCTCGTGCTCAAGCACGCCCTTCAGGTCGCGCACGTGGTCCACTCCCACGTAGCCGCTTTTGACTTGCACGATCACCTGCTTAGCCTTGCCACTTTTGTCGTCGAAGAAGTTGATGTAACCGTCGATGCCAGTGTCCGCGCCCTTCCTGTGGTCCTTAGCCGGTCGCGCATTTACCAAGTCCACCGCCCACCACTCGAACTGCGGTAAGGGTAAGGGTGTCAGGTACCGTTTCTCCTGAAAACGGTACCTGACACCCTTTCTCCTCCACCCTTTCTCCTGGCTAACTCTTGGTACGCGTGCCTTCCGTAGGTTTCACCTACGGCTAATGAAATTGGGTCCCTTCGGGACCCTGCGAGGGCTCTTAGGTTAGAACTTATAGGGCGCCGCCCCTCCGGGTTGGAGGCTCTGCGGTTCTTCCCCGTTCGGCGGGGTCTGCGCCGGGCCTCCAAACTCGCCGCCGGGCTATCAGAATGCCCATAGCGAGGAAACCTTTTGGCGGACTGAAACTACATATCTAGGCTAGACTCGGGCGCCCGCCTCCACCGGAGGGCCCCGTAGCTGGATTGTGCCGGTCGCCCTACGCTGCGGCCTCAAAGAAATAGCGTGCCTGCCAGGTCTTGTGGATGTCCTCTTCAGTTGGCCAAGCCCGCATCGTACGGAAACGACGCTCTACATCGGTAACCTGTGCGAAATTTCTATTGAATTTTCCGCTCTCATCATATTCGAACTTGAAGCAGCCGTCGATCACATTCGGCCCCTTATAGAAAATCAGCATATGGTGGTTATACCGGTGCTTTTCCGCAGCTACCAATGACTCGAGAATCTCCCCGCGGTTGATCGTTGCCCCCTCCGGCAGGAGCGTTGTGTAGAAGCCGATATGGTAATCGATTTTCGTCATAGGATACTTCAGCGAGAGGGCCAAGGCAACTTCCAGAAGAGAGTGATGTGCCCCTGCCACAATGGTGGCTGCCGGCAGAACATAGTAGACTGGATCAATCTGACCGTTCACAAAGCTCCCTTTCATCTGGTCGAAGAAGAACAGCGTATCCGCCGTGGTGCCAGAGATATCGGAAGCTGGCACCGTTCCAAACACCCGATTTATCCTGGCCACGGTGCTCTGATCTGTCATCGCAATGACCGACTGTCCGCCTTGCTGATAGATCAGGAAACGCTGCACCTTTGAGATATTTGCTTCGTCAATTTGTTTCTGTGCACGCTGAGCGAGAATGAGTCTGGGGTCCGGTTTCTGGTTCTGAAACTCTCTCTCTTTTTGCGCTCTAACTTCCGGACTCAGCAATCCGACATCGGTCCATCCAGGCACTGGGGCAAAGGGGACGTTTTTCCCCTTGGATCGATGCCGGCCAAAAGTAATCGGGTCGCCACGATCCTTGCCATCGGCCCACGGCCCGCGCCCCCCTCCTCTGTACTCTAACTTTTTCGCTGCCAACTGCCCGCCGCATTTCTCAACACAGGTTCCAAAAAGGCGGATAATGTCCGAGCAGTACTGCGCGTCGGGCATAGGATTTTTATCCCAGATTCCCGCCAGATCCTCTTGATTATTAACTGTAAGCACGATGGGGCGCCCACCGCGACTCGCACTCAAAACCAGTTGGTTTGCCAGATACTGCATGTTTGCGTACTTTCTTTCGTCTTGGATCGCATCTTTCACCTTAGCCGTCGGCATCCTAACCATCGTTTTAATGGCCGCATTCGCCATCGCGCGCAGAGGACCGATCATGCTTGCGGAATTAAATCGCTCCAACAAATCCCAGGCCAACATCACTTCCAATTGTTGTTTTTCTTCAATCCAATTCTGGATTTTTCCGACATCGTATATGACCTTGGCCATGGCAGTATCTCCTTTTACAGGTCAAAGTACTGTGCCTTGCGGCTTGGTGAGACGATACACCCGCCTGGGTCGGAATGCAATGGTGCTTTAGGATTTCCAGCGACTTCGGAATGCCAACGGGTGGGGGCGGGCGGAGAGCAGGAAGGGCGCGGGTTGGGCGTGTCCGGTCGGTTGACTCGAAGCGGCGTCTATTTTCCAGAACGCTTCACCGACGCGGCGGGAGGACACCGATGGGAGGCCGGGTTGCGGAGGGGCCGAGCAGGAGGGCAAGCATGCCGCTAACTGGTATCCTCGGCGATGGGGCGCGACAAGCTCAGCATGAGAAGTTGCCAGAGGTCGATGGCTGCGCGGATGGGATGGGTACCACGATGCAGGAAACGAATGCGATAGAGCCGCTCGATGGTGAGAGCCAAGGCGGTGAGCAGCCAAACCAACAGTAAGCTGTTGGCCTGATGATGGCAGAGGTGCTCGAAGTCATGGCGGTTCTTGGCGTCATTGAAGCCTTCGTTCTCGATTTCCCAGCGGCTCTTGGCCATCTGAAACAGGGTTCTGGAGCTGACCTGGGAGGAGCGGAAATCAGTGAGCCAATAAGCTTCGACCACCTCGCCGGTCGGCTTGTGCTGGCGATAGCGAATGACGCGCACGGTTTCCCAACGTAGCGTGTCCCAGGGATCAAAGTCATCGGCGTCCCAGATTTCGACGCGGTCCTGACCGTGCCAGAAGACTTGGTTGGGGGGCTGGCTGCGAAACCGTTTCTCGGCGGCTGCTAACAGCTCGGGAAGATTGCCCTTGAGTCGAGCCACGCTGCGAAGTCCTAGATCGCCGACCTCGTGAAGGAAGGGAGCGCGGGCAAACTCCCCATCGATCACCACGTACTGAGCAAAGCGCCGACCCAGGTTACCCACCACGCGACGCAGCAAGCGGCGCCCGGCGTTGTACTCGCTATCCTTGGGGCCGTAGGGTTCCACATCCAAGGGCAACGTCAAACCGGCCCCTACGATGCTGACCATGACCACTTGGTGGTGATAGCCGAGGATCTCTGCTTTCTGGTTGCGGTAAGGACGACACCAACGGCAGACTTTCCGGCGCGAGCGCGCCACGCCCGTTCCATCCACCGCCAGCCCGATGAAGCGGCAGTTATCAAAGGTCTTGTTGCGCTTGGCTTGGCGCACTGCGGTGACCGCCGCTTGCCGCGTGACCTTGGGGCTGGCCCGCTCGGTGAAGTAGCCCAGGGAGTCATCGCCGAAACGGCGGGAAACCGCGAGAGCACGACGGGCGGAAGAACACACCAAGGCTTCAATGCCGGCGAAGCTGGAACGGCGAAGAAACTGCCCCATCAACAAAGCCCACAGCAGAGCCGCCGCCGGAAGGCGCGGTTGGGTGCGACCATCACCCGGAGAGCCGAGATACGATTTCAGACGCAGACACTTCTCCGCGTACTTCTTGAGGTGACGCGGCGAGGGTTCGCTCACCGCTGCCTCTGCTTTCGCCACAGGGCCAGCAGCTGGGCGTTGGCGGCGAAGACCTCTGCCACCGCCTCTTTAAACTCCCGGCCCGCCTCCACTAAACGTTGAACTTCCTCGACCCACTCCTTGGGGATGTGCTCCACCCGTTTCTTGCCGCCCACCATAAAAGTGAGCGACCAGACGGGATGCCCCTGCTTGTCCTTGGCGCAATGACAACGGGGCTGCCCACAGCGGCGGTGGGTGAGGGAGAGAGAACCGGGAAGCAGGTCGGGCGGGATGGGGAAGCGACGGAGAAGTTCGAACTTGCGCTGGCGGAGTCGTGCGGCTTGAGGACCTTGAGGTGCGATTTTCATACTGAGTGTAATAATACACTCAGATTAGCGATGTCAAGTTATTTTTTTGCGAATGCGAAAATAGGAGTGGATCAAGAGAAGACGAGCCGACTGCCCAGCAGCGGCACCGCCCTTAGCTCAGGCTGGAAGGTACCATTCGCTCTTTCCGAAGCTGCTGTAGGATTTCAGAGCGACTGGATGATGTGTCTTGCGCAGCACCCTATTTATGGTCAGCGTCATAACCACCGGGGCTCTTGCCTGAGATTAAACCTCCGCCCAAGGGACTTGCAGCCGGGTCAGCCCTCCAAACTCGCGGCTGGGGTGCCCAAATGCCCCACTACAGGGAAATTCCTTGGCAAACTACACATAAGCTTATAGGCTAGAATCGGGCGCTCGTCCGGCCGGAAGGGCCGTGCGGTCAGATTGTGCCGCTCGGCCTGACCTGTCCCTTGGGGACATCGTAGACCCCATACGTCGGGGTCTGCGCCATCCGGGAATGGCACGGATGGGAGTCGAAAGCTGGTAGTTAAGAGAGGTAATTTGGGGAACAAAGCGAGAATGTCTATGAAAACAAAGGACGATGCCAAAAACGTCGAGAAGTTAAGGAGTCGAGGAGTTGAAGAGTTGAGCGGGAGAAGGCAAGAGACGACAGAAAGTCCCAGTCATGGTCTGGGAAACGCCGGTTGGCTTCTCAACTCCTCGACTTTTCGACTCTTGGACTGCAGTTTTCAGCTAACAAAGCGAGAATGTCTATGAAAACAAAGGACGATGCCAAAAACGTCGAGAAGTTAAGGAGTCGAGGAGTTGAAGAGTTGAGCGGGAGAAGGCAAGAGACGACAGAAAGTCCCAGTCATGGTCTGGGAAACGCCGGTTGGCTTCTCAACTCCTCGACTTTTCGACTCTTGGACTGCAGTTTTCAGCTAACAAAGCGAGAATGTCTATGAAAAAAAAGGACGATGCCAAAAACGTCGAGAAGTCAAGGAGTCGAGGAGTTGAAGAGTTGAGCGGGAGAAGGCCAGAGCCGATATATGGTCCCAGCCACGGCTTGAGAATCGTCGGTTGGCTTCTCAACTCCTCAACTTCTGGACTCTTGGACTGCAGTATCGAGCGAACAAAGCGAGAAAGTCTATGAAAAGAAAGGATCGGCTACTTTGCCACGCTCGAGACGCATTGCAAGGACGACAGATTGCCCTTCTGGAGAATGGGCGGTCTGCCCAGCGTGTCGAGGTCAAACTGGACGGTTACCGGCTTGCCGCTCGGCGCGGTCACCGGCCTGCCGCCGGCGACGCGCAGCACCCACTCGATGTTGTAAGTGGACCCGGTTTGCTGCCACTTGTCGGCATCGGCAAAGAAGTGGAAGACCCCCCAGGCTCCGTCGTAGCTTGGGAAGCCCAAATCCGAGCCGCCCGTGATCTTCACCGTCAGCGTCACACCCTGGGCGGTCGTGCCCGGCCAGGTAAATTGTTTGAAGTCGGCGTTGCCGCCGGAATAAGTAAGAGGCTGGCCATCGATGCTCATGGTAAGGCCGGCAACGGTGTCCGTGGGATGGGGGCGAAGCGCGTACTTGTAATGGATTTGTCCCGGTCCACCCGAGTACAGAGCGCGCTGGAGATTCATCGCCCGCGTAAAGAAGTTGAGAAAGCCCGGGTTCACCTGCTGGGTGCTCGAAGGGTTGGGGATGTACTCATTTCCCTGAGGAAGCAGCAGGCTCTTCAACGAGGCATTGTAAAACTGAGTCAGCGCGCCGCTCGAGGAATCGAAGACTTGGGCAACTTCCTGCGTGGTGGCGTCCTGAGTGGACTTGGGATTAAAGGGGAACTTAGCCATCAGGGGGTTCAACTGCGCGCACAAGCCGGCGCCGCTCACCGGCCCGGGGCGCAAGGCCCCGGAGACGTACGCGATGGGAGCCAGCAGGAGGTTCTGAACGGTGTCGTCGATATGAGCTTCCCGGTCGGGTTTGAAGGCCTGGCCCATTTGCCGGGCCGCCTGTTGGGCGGTCATGGAAGGCGCCATGCACTGAGTCTTGGCGGCCTCTTTCTGCTCGGCCGGAGCGTTGTTCACCTGATCCAGGCAAGCCTGGATTCCGGCGAGGTTGGTGACGTAGCTGGCGTTCGGCTGGCCGATAAACTGGTCCGAGCAATTGGGCGGAACCACGGCCTGAACGGGTTGAAAAGCCTTGGAGATGTCGGGCTGGTTGACGGAGGTGTTCTGGGCGGCCAGGCAGAAGAGGGCGAGCAGGGGCGACTGGTTGCTGGAGGTTTTGGCGAGTTTTTGCGAGGCGTCAGGGAGGCTATTGTAGTGGACTACATTGGCGCTCTTCAAAAAGGCCCGCCACTGGTTGATGTAGTCCTGCTGGTAGCGAGTCTGCACGTCCTGCGCCAGCTTCGTGGTGTCCAGGTTTTGGGCCGTCTTGGGGCCCAGCACCCACTCTTCGCCGCTGAAATACTTGGGCAGGTTTTTGAAGGCCCCCTGCATGAAAGCGAAGCCGGCTTTTGTAAAGGCGCCTTCCACTTCCTTACCGTCCATCACCACTTCCGCAGAGCCCGGGTACTTGCGATTGAAGTTGAGGGAGGGGCTGGCTTTGGAAGCTTCCGCCACCATGAAGCGGTAAACGCGCTCGATGCCGGAGAATTGCGAAAGGTAATTGCGGGCGCGCGCCACCGCCAGCGTATCGTACTCCGAGGAGTAGGGATTCTCGTCCTTCAGTTGGTCGCTGTAGAAATCGAACTGCTTCTGGGCCAACTGCAACCGTGGCGTGTCAATGTCCCGGCCCGCCTGCCAGGCCTTCATGAGCACCGGTGAAAGGAACAGGCGAGTGCTCTTGTCGTGATTGGAGGTGGTGATCAGATAAGCCTTCAGAGTATCGTAGGCCGGGCCGTATTGATCGTTCGGCCCCGGTGCGCCGGGAAGGCCGGAGAGCGTTTGCAGAAGCGCGGCCTGGGTCTGCGCGAAGAGCAGGGACCGGAAGTGTTGAAAGTAGATTCTGCGCACATCCGGATAGAGATCGTTCCCCGCATACAAGCCCCATCGCATGGCGAAGGGCGCCCCATCCTGGTTGTACTGGGCCAGTGTCTCAACCGACTGGCGGAGGGTCTCGAGCTGGGTCAGCGCATCCACGGTGGGGAGTTGTTGCCCCGTCAGTTGCGCGGTGGAGATGCCCTGCGCCGCATTCACCACTTGCGATTCCAGGTCCTTGTTCTTGACGAAAGAGACAATGAATCCAATCATGACGATGAGCAGTAGGCCGATCGACGCCGCCAGCAGCACGCGTCGCCACAAGCTGGTCTTCGAGCTCGAGGCGCTTGCGGTGAGCGCGGAAGAATCCTTCAGCAGGACGTCGTTGAAGAGGTGGGGAAGGAAGGTCCACTGCGGAACCCGGCGGGTCTCGCCGCCCTCCGCGACCACGGGGGCGCGCGCGGCTTGGGCGGCTATATTGCGGATATCGAAGATCCCTGTGGCGCGGATCGCTCCTTCGCCGGCCCCGGGTGCGAGCGGCTCCTCTTTGATCAGCGCGGGCCCGGGAGCATTGATGACCACCGGGCGAACTCCGCTGAAGTAGAAGCCGCGCAGGAATGGTCCGGTCCTCAACTGGCTCGGCCGGCACAGGTCGACGAGCAACTGCACAAGCATCTGCCGGAGCTTTCGGAACTCACGCGGAAACTCGTACACGGAGGGACGCTTCGCCATGTCAAATTCGCGGGGAAGAAAGGTGAGGCGCTTGTCCGACAGGGAATAACCGAGTTCATCGAAGGCGGCGGAAACGCGAGCCGTTTCCTGCTCGGCGTAGACTTCACCGGCGAAAGAGACCATGGAGAATGTCGCGCCCAGCACCTGAGTTGCTTCTTCGTTGCTCAAATTACGGACGTAATCCTGGAAGAACTGAAGGCGGTCGGCGCGTGTGAAAAGTACGTAAACCGGCAGGCTGATCCCCAGGATGTGGGAAACCTCGCGCAGCCGCGTGCGCATCCGTTCCACGCTGGCGGCGATCGCCTCCGCCGCGCCGGGCTTCATGAAGGTCTCGCAGTCAACGCAAACCAGGGCCGCGCGCGGCGCCTGCGTTCCCTTGCCGAACACGGAGTGCAGACGTCCCGGAGCAAGCCTCTTGACGAACTTGGCCCATCGTGCAGGTTCGGAAAGGACCGGGCCGCCTGCCTCCGCGAGAATAAACTGGCGCGCGAACCAGAGGTTTGCAGCGCGCGTGGGAACCGGGACCTTTTCTTGCCCCGTATGCCCGGCCAGCAACTCTGCCTCGAGGCCGGAGTGCTGAACCACGCTGGTTTTTGCCGAGCCGCTCTCACCCAGCAGGAAGAGCGCTGGGAGATTGCCGAGCCTGGCATGGCGTCCCAGCGACGAGGCCTGCAAGCGCGATTCGGCTTCCCGCATCAGCATGTCGATTTCAGCAATTCCGGAGGCCCCTTGAGCGGTTTCCGCCGCGCGCTCTTTGTCTTGGGCTCTAAACCACCACACGATGGTAATGAACGCCGCAACGCCAATCACGGCCAGGACAATGCGCAGTATCCAAAGGTGGTTCCCCTGCAAATGCAGCCAGGAGGGGACAAACCAGGATAGAACCAGCCAGGCGATGAGGCCCAAGGCTGCGAGCCAATACTTCAAGGTGTTTTTCACGGCAATCCTCTAGCGAGCAAGGGTGGAGGCTGTGGAGTGCAATACGGATGCCCCTGACATCAAACTCAACTTGAAACCGGCAAACAAGAGCAGAGCCAGGACGAGAAACCCGAGCGCCCCAAAGGCCAGCCGTCGCGCCCAAGGGTCATAGGCTTTGGTTCGCACCGCGTCCTGCGGGGGAGCCCAGTGCGGGGACAAAGGGCCGGGTGCGCCGCGAATTCGCTGCATCTTCTCCGCCATCGCGCTCAGAACCGGTCGAACGCCCTCTTGGCCGCTCAGGCTATAACGGCCGCGGTATCCCAGCTCCAGGCATAGGGCGAAGACCTCCATTACATCGGCCACCTGTGGAGAATCGCCGCGCGCCAGAAGGCGGTCGATGCAGTGAAAGAAGATCTCTCCCGCTGTGTGGCCGCCGAATAACTCTTCCTGCAAAGGCATCCGAGGCCAATCGGCGAAGACCGGATTACCCGAGTTGAGAATCGACTCGTCCAGGAAAGCCACCACGGCAAACGTGCCGAGACGAGTATCTTCCACAGGATAGGCGGTCGCCATGGCCGCAGCCTCGGCGGCACGAATCGCGGCCTTCATCTGATTTCGGAATACTCCTGCATCCGAGGCCACCTGTCGGTTGGAGCGGAAGCGCGTGATGGCCGTCAGCACCTCCTGGTAGATCAGGGCCAGATTCTCACGGCCTGGCGCCGGCGCGGCCCGGGGACTTTGCGGAAGCGTGGACTGGGTTCCACCCATGTTGGCAACCTCGTTGCTTATTCAGTTTCCAAGACCACCAGGACTTCGACCTGCGGGTTGGGAATGTCTCCCGGAACATAAACCCCCACGCGCCGCGTTTGGGCGATGTGATCCCAGCAGGGGCCCGTCCTGCTGATGGCGAAGTATTGGCTTTCCACTCGCGGCGAGACCGCGGCAGGAGGCACGGGCAAATGCGTCAACTCCATGCCCGGCAGAGCTCTCTTAACCAATTGCGGCACAAACTGGGCCGAACAGACTTTGACGACTTGCATCGTCTTGGTGATCAGTTCCGCGTCGCCGATCGCCGACTGAACGGCGAGGATCCAACGCGCCCGGTCCAAGCACCGCTGATCCGTGACGTCGCCTTCGTAAAAGTAGTTGGCGACGGCGCGGAGGGGAATGGAAATGCAATTCGAAGGCGCCAGCAACTCGAGATGCGCCCGGATGTGCCGTTCGAGCTCGCCAAAACACTGGTCAAGCGAAAGGTGATGGTAGAGAGGAAGATTCTGCGGATGGGAGTCCAGAGCGAAAGTACACAGCGCACCGCCCAACCGCAGCAGCTCCGTATACAGCTCTGCCGGGTGCGCGCTGGGCGATACGAACATGTGGCGCAGCGGCCCCAGGCTGGAGTTGACGGCGTGCAGAAACCAAAAGCGGCTGACTTCTTGAGCTGAAAGCCCCGTCCGGAACTTGCCGCGCCCCCGGCCATCCAGGGCGACCGTGGCGCTCTTCTCCTGAAGAATCTCAATCAAGCGGCGGGTCATCTTCATCAGCGTTTGACTGGCGTTGATCTGAAGGCAGGGCGGGATAAAGTGCTCATCGTAAATGTAGTTGCCTGAGCCGTCCCTTTTGACGCGACCGATCGGCAAGGTCCGCATTTCTCCCGCATCTTCCGTTTCGAGGAGCAGACGAATGTTCTTTCGTCCCAGTTTCAGCGCCTTCTCATCGAGACCGGTATTATCATCGGGCAGGGTTTTTTCTTCCGCAACGTATCTTGTGCGCCCCTTGTCTTGCTCCCCGGTAAGAGCGCAATTCGCCGCCCCGAGCTTGTGGGGCGGGACGGTCAGGAGCACCGTCAGGCTCTCGCTGGTGGGAGGAAACAGTTCGCTGATGCTGCGCGCCGCGGGAACCGGATCGCTCTCCGGGATGTTGAAGGTAAGCCCATCCTGAAAAATGCCGCGCGCGTGGACCAGCGCGACCGTCCCGTTCCGCAAAGCCTCTGCATCGAGTTCGAGACCGGCCAAGCCGTAGGGCTCAAACCACAAGTTGGAAATTTGAAAATGTGTGACTTCTTCAAAAAAACGCCCCTGCACTTGAAAGTGGTGCGGGCCGAGGTGCATGCCCTCCGACCAAACGACTTTGGACAATTGCTTCATGGATTTGATCCGATAGATCGGGGTAAGGCCAATCTATCATCTAACCCCTTACTCTTTCAACACAATTCCGGTGGCGATTTCGTGATAGAATGCACTGAAAAGGCGAATGGTGGTTTATCCATGGAATTTCAGGGACGTTACCAGATACTGGAGCTGCTGAATGACGGTGAAGCGAAGACTTTCCGCGCGCGCCAGACTTCATCCGGCCGCGCCGTGCTTGTTCACCAGCTCTGGAAAGAGCGAACCCCTCCCAATCAACCCGATCTAGGCTCGATGTTTTTCAGCTTTCTTCGCCGCGCCACTGCCGAGGAGATGAAGGTCTTGATCGACATGGGCGAAGACGCCGGCCGGGTTTTTGTCGTGACCCAGGATCTGCCCATCTTTCTCGATCTTCGGCAATGGCTGCAATCGGCGTCAGGGGCTCGGGAAGCGGCCCCGAGGCCGAGCGCGCCTAAACCCGCTCCCAGCGTTGCACCCACGTCTGCCAAACCGGCCGTTCGGTTATCACCAGAGACTAGTCGAGAAGGTGTGACCTCCCTGGAAGCAACGCAAGCCGTGATCACGCCGAAAGTCGTTGCACCCCCAACTCCTCCGCCTCCGAAAGCGAAGGAGGAGGCCGGTGAGTTTACCAAGGTTTTCTTCGGCAAAGAAATGACGAAGCCGCCCGCGCCTTCTCCACCTGTACCTTCGAAGCTAACCTCGCTCCCCGTTGCCACGCCGCCGGCGCCGAAAGCGAAGGAAGAGGCCGGCGAGTTCACCAGGGTCTTCTTCGGCAAGGACATGCCGGTGCCTGCTCCGCCCGCTCCACCTGCACCTTCGCAGCTAACCGCACCACCCGTTGCGTCCCCGCCGGCGCCGAAAGCGAAGGAAGAGGCGGGCGAGTTCACCAGGTGTTCTTTGGCAAGGAGATGCCTGCGCCCGCTGCGCCTGCTCCGCCTGCACCTGAGAAGCTAACCGCACCGCCCGTTGCGCCGCCGCCGGCGCCGAAAGCAAAGGAAGAGGCGGGCGAGTTCACGAGAGTGTTCTTTGGCAAGGAGATGCCTGCGCCTGTTGCGCCTGCACCTCAGAAGCTAACCGTGCCCCCCGTTGCCCCGCCACCGGCGCCGAAAGCAAAGGAAGAGGGGGGCGAGTTCACGAAAGTGTTCTTTGGCAAGGAGATGCCTGCGCCGCCAGTGACACCCGCAACCCAGAAAGCTGCTGCGCCCCCCGTTGCCCCGCCACCTGCACCGAAGGCAAAGGAAGAGGCAGGCGAATTCACCCGGGTTTTCTTCGGCAGCGAGATGCCCTCGCCTCCCTCCGAGCCAAGGCGCGCGGCCCCCCCGGAACCTGACCAGCCCCGTCCAACACAGGGACCGGGAGAGTTCACCAGGGTTTTTAGGCCTGATACTGTGAAAGCACCGTCCGCACCTTCGGCTGCGGCTACGCCGCGGCCGCCCTCGCCCTCTCCGATCCAGCCTGCTGAGCAAACGGCCCCTGGCGAGTTCACTCGGCTATTCCGTCCCACTCCTGAGGCGGGACGGCCGACGGGAGGCTCGGTCCTGCCTGGTTCGCCCCAATCGGCGGTGCCCTTACCTGGTTCCTCCAGCCAGCAAGGAGCTGGAGACTTCACCCGGTTGATTCAAGGATACCAGCCAGGAAGAAGCGCTCCGACACCTCCGATCATGGAGCAACCGGCAGCAGCCTCGGGCCCTCCGCCGGCAAAGGTCGCGGGAACGGGGCCAGGCGAGTTTACAATGCTTTTCCGGCAGCCCCAGGACCAGGCGCCTGCCGTGGCAGCGCCGCCCCCCGCCGCGCAAACCCCACCGCCGGCGCCACAGCCAACTGAGCCGGATGAGTTCATGCGCATGTTTGAGCTTCCCAGCGGAGGCGCCGGTGGTTCGGCACAGAGCGCAACCGCTGGCCCGCCACCGCAAGCTGCCAGTCGCGCGGTTCCGGCGATTCCGATGCCATCCGTCGCACCTCCTCCGGCCCCCGCCGTGCCGCGCGTTCAAGTTCCGGTGGCGCCCATGCCGGCGGTACCTCAGCCACCGCAGTACCGGGTCCCCGCGCCTCAGGTTCAACAGCCCGTGGCGCCTCCCGTGTTCACGATGCCGCCCCAACCCGCGATGCCGCAAATACAGCCGGTGGCGGTTCCGGCGCCTGCGCCTCCGCAGGCCGCTCCCCCTCAAGCCGGCAAACGCAAGTCCATTTTGCCACTCCTTATTCTGGGCGGACTATTAGTTATTGCCGTGATCGTTGTGGTTGTCTTCGCGCTAAAGCACTAGTCGAAGTAGAGGCGGCTTCATGCCGCCACGTGGCGAGGTAAACTCGCCGCTACGAATTACTACCCAATCGAATCTCCCGAAGCGAGGTCCGGAGTTTGAGTGCATCGCTGCGTCAGGAGGAGATCCTTGCCCAAAAGGATGCGCGCGAACTGGAGCGCCTGGGCTATGCGCAGGAACTTCTCCGCGGCATGGGCGGCTTTTCCAACTTCGCCATCTCCTTTTCCATCATTTCAATTCTAACCGGCGCCGTCACCCTGTTCGACTACGGCCTGACGATGGGGGGGCCGCTGGAAATGACTCTCGGCTGGCCCTTAGCCACAGCAGGGACACTCTTGGTGGCGCTGAGTATGGCGGAATTATGCTCGGCGCTGCCTACCTCGGGAGGCATGTACCATTGGTCGGCGGAATTGGGTGGGCCCACCTGGGCGTGGTTTACAGCTTGGCTGAACATCGTCGGCTTAGTCACCGCCATCGCCGGGATTGACTACGGTTGCGCGGAGTTTCTGGTCCCCTTGCTCGGACTCGGTTCGCGGCCCTCCACGCTCCTGCTGATATACGGCTTGCTCCTGTTGACCCACGGGGTGATTAATCATTATGGGATCCGCTGGGTGGCGTACCTCAACGACCTCAGCGTCACAATCCACATCGCCGGGGTTGCCGTGTTGATGGGCGCCTTGTGGTTTCTTGCCCCCAAACGGCCCTTGACTTTTCTGCTCTCCGGCTTTTCCTCGAGCCCAATTCGCGCACCCTATTTCTGGCTCTTCTTGCTGGGGCTCCTCCAGGCTCAATGGACCTATACCGGTTTCGACGCCTCGGCGCACGTGGCCGAAGAAACCGTGGACCCACGCCGCCGCGCGCCCTGGGGGATGGTGATGTCCGTTTTGGTCTCGGGGTTCTTTGGCTATCTCCTCATTCTCTCGTTGACCTGGGTAATCCCTGACGTCGGCCACGTCCTCAATGCCCGCGACTCCAGTGGCCAGCCGCTTCCGGCGGTTCTGGCGATCGTCGAGGCGACGCTGGGTGAGTCGGCAGGCAAGGCGGTGCTTATCCTCACGGTTCTGGCCATGTGGTTTTGCGGCCTCTCTGCCGTGACTTCGATTTCGCGCACCTTCTATGCCTTTGCTCGTGACAAAGGAGTGCCGCTCTCCAATCTCTGGAGCCGCATCAGCCCCCGCCATCAAACCCCGGCGGCGGCCATCTGGCTCTCCGTTGGGTTGGCCTTCGCGGCCCTGATTTATAGCGGAAGCTATTCCGTGGTGACTTCGCTCAGCGTCGTGGGGTTCTATCTTTCCTACATTATCCCGGTGTTTCTGGGTTGGCGGCGGAAAAGACTTTGGCGGACAAAACGTGGTCCCTTTCACTTGGGAGCGAGCAGCAACATGATCAACGGCCTAGCCGTGGTGTGGACGGCCCTGGTTTGCATTTTGATGGTGATGCCGCCCAATACGCGCGCGGGCCTGGCCATCCTGGGCGTGCTCGCCCTCCTGTTCGCGCTGCACCGGCTCACCGGTCCGCACCAAATCCGCAAACCGCTGTGGAATGCTGTTGACCAGGAGTGCAAGCTTACCAATCCGGGCGAGGGCAATCAGGGGCGAGGAATTGGAAACAACAGTCACAGGTTGAGCCGCTGCAAAGTTCGGCGATCTTCTTCCAGTTCATCGGCGCCATAATGAAGCGGAACGTTGTGCTGGGCTGCATACTGCATAAACTCTTCGACTGCCGTCTGACACAGTTCGGCGGCACGCCCTAGCGAGACCTTGTCCTCACGATAGAGTTCAAGGGCAAGCAACCGAGCGGTCTCCTCTGAGAGCTTGCCTTTATCTAAACCCGCCGCCAAAGCTAACTCCGCCGATATTTCCACCTTCAGCTTACTCATGATCTCAACTTACCTCATTGCTATTTGTTATGCAACTACTGCACTATCACCGCAATGGCTCATGGAGTAACGCGGAGCACGTTGGCAACTCTAACCTCCGGCCACAACCGTCGCCCTCCCTGAAAGTGAGTTGGAAAGCAGGCTTGTTACCTTATAATGGGAAGCGAAGAAATTGCCCCTGCAGCAGGCTGTGTGTTGATCTCGTTGGGTGAGGTATCAATTCCAGCTGTTTTGTCTGCCACGAATCGCTCGATTTCTTCCAGCAAGGCGGGAACGATCTCTTCTTCGCTGACTCGACGGATGGCTTTGCCTTCGCGGTAGATCATGCCGTTGCCGCGCCCTGCAGCCACGCCGAGGTCTGCTTCCCGGGCTTCTCCCGGCCCATTCACGGCACAGCCCATGACGGCCAAGCTTAGAGGCATCTTAATGTGCGCGGTGGCCTGCTCGATTTCACCGGCGATTTTGAAGAGGTCAACTTCCAGTCGCCCGCAGGTGGGGCAGGCAATTACCACCGGCCCACGGCTGCGCAACTCCAGCGCCTTCAGCATCTCGTAGGCGACGCGGACTTCCTCGACGGGGTCAGTGGCCAGGGAAACGCGAATCGTATCACCGATTCCTTCCGCCAGAAGCATCCCCATGCCGACACACGACTTGACTGTCCCTGTGAACTGGGTTCCAGCCTCCGTAATTCCGAGGTGGAAGGGATAATCAACCTGTTTGGCAAGCAGGCGATAGGCCGCAACGCAGAGGCGTACGTTCGAGGCTTTCAAAGAGATAATCGTATCCGTGAATCCGAGTTCTTCGAGAATGCCGGTATGATAGAGAGCGCTTTCAACCATCGCTTCCGGCGTCGGATAACCATACTTCTCGAGCAAGCGGCGTTCCAGCGACCCCGCATTCACGCCGATGCGGATGGGCACCTTCCGCTCCTGCGCGCGGCGCACCACCAGGCGAACTTTATCCGCCTCGCCAATGTTCCCGGGATTAATCCGCAACTTGTCCACTCCGGCATCGAGCGCCATCAGAGCGAACTTATACTGAAAGTGAATATCCGAGACAAGGATCGAGTCGGGGCAGCGCTTACGAATCTCGGGTAAGGCCTTTGCCGCTTCCAGATCAGGGACCGCCAGGCGCACGATCTCGCAGCCCGCCGCCTCCATCTGCTGGATTTGCTCGACGGTCTTTCCAACCTCGCGTGTATCCGTCTTGGTCATCGACTGCACGACGATGGCGGCGTCGCCACCAATGGTGAGGCGGCCGACCCGCACGGCGCGCGTCTTTCGTCGAGGAGGGAAATGCTCGGTATCGCTGAAGTTCATAAACACCTCTCACGAAGGGATCAGGAATTAGGGGTCAGGGATTAGGGACCAGACACGAGATGGTAAGCGGGTTTTTCTATTCGCGATTCACTGTTGGTCCCTGCGCCAGCCCTGATCCCTAACCCCTAATCCCCAATCCCTGCTCCCTCTTAGTACGGCCTCAGCGTTCTCATGATGTCATTGCACATGAGAAACACCACCAGCAACAACAAGAAAACGAACCCGACCTGCAGGAACCTCTCTTTCACCTTGAGGCTCAGGTCGTGGCGAATCAGACCCTCGACGAGCAGCAGGAGGATCACACCGCCGTCCATGACCGGAATGGGGAGCAAGTTGAAGATACCCAACTGCAGACTGATGAATGAGATCAACATGAGGAGCTCAGGGAACCCCGCGCGGTAGGCTTCTCCGGAGGCTTGCGCGATCCCGATGGGTCCGGCTAGAGTGCGCGGTGAGAGACGGCGGGTCAGGATCTTGCCGAGCACGTCGAAAGTCTCCAGACAATCCCGCGAATTATCCTGGACGGCTGCCGCCAACGCACCCCCCCAGGCCAGTTTCTTCACTATCATGTCGCTACGAAAAGTAACGCCGACACGCCAGCGTTTCTCTCCCATCACATCGGTAAGAACCGGCTTCAACGTGGTCGAGAATTCCCGGCCGCCACGGAGAATTGAAAGCTGGACAGGCTTCCCCTTGCTGGACTGAATGAGAAAGGCGACGCGGGGCCAATACAGAACCGTTTTCCCGTCTACGCCGACTATTCGGTCCCCGGGCAAAAGCCCCGCTTGGCCCGCCGCAAGCCCCGCTTCGACCTTGTCGATAACTCCAGGCGCGTAGGGGTACAAGCCTGCATACCCCACGCGATCCGCACCTGAAGGACGCGGTGTAAGCGCCATACTCAAGGTTTTGCCGTCCCGCTCGACCTCGACAGGCATAGCCTCGCCCACCGTCGTCAGGATTTTCATCTGGAGTTCTTCCCAGCGAGGGTTCTGAAGGTCGTCAAGGCGAACCACAAGATCGCCGGGTTTTACGCCGATCTGGCTGGCCGGTGAGTCGGTTTCCACGTCGCCCACACGCGCGGGCTGCTCTTCGAACGCGGGTTTCTGGAAGTGGAACCTGTAGAGCCCTGCCAGGACGAGCACGGCCAACAAAATGTTCATGGTCGGCCCCATTACCACCACCACGAACCTCTGCCAGCGAGGCTTGGTGAGAAACTCCCAGGGCTCGCCCGTCCGTTCCGCGGACGGATCGTCCCCAGCCATCCTCACGTAACCACCGAAAGGCAGGGCGCTGATGCGGTAATCGGTATCGCCCTTTGTCCAATGCAGCAGCCGTTTGCCGAAACCCAATGAAAAAACCATCACCCGAACGCCAAAGAACTTAGCCGCCAGGAAGTGGCCGAGCTCGTGAACGAAGATCATGAGCCCCAAAACCAGCACCACCACCACGACATCTGTAATGAAGCTTCCCGCCATATTGCCGTTCACTCTTCCTAGTCTAGTTCCCCTCTTCCTCGCAGGAGGAGGGGCAGGGGCTGGGGTCTTCGGTGGCACACCGTTCAACCACCCCTACCCCTCCTTAGAAAGGAGCGGAATCATCTCGCGAGCCTTGCTACAACCTCCCGGGCACGACCGCGCGCTTCGTGGTCACAACTCAGGACATCTTCGAGAGAAGTGAATGCCCTCGCCTCAGTTGTCTGCTTCAAAACCCTCTCGATCACTCGAGGAATATCCGAAAAACGTAGCCGCTCGGCCAGGAAAGCCTCGACTGCAATTTCATCAGCAGCGTTCAGTGCGCAGGGCATGGAACCCCCCCTGCGCAGAGCCTGGCGTGCCAAGTCCAGACAGGGGAAGCGCCGCGTATCCGGCGCTGCAAACCGCATTCTGCCGAGCACGTTCAGGTCCAAGCGCGGCAAATCACCGTCCATGGCCAGCCGATCCGGATAATTCAGCGCATACGAAATCGGTAGCCGCATGTCAGGAACCGACATTTGCGCCATAACTGACCCATCCCTAAATTCTATCATGGAATGGACCGCTGATTCGGGGTGAATAACCACGTCGATCTGATCGCATGGGAAGCCAAATAACCAATGGGCCTCAATGATTTCCAACCCCTTGTTCATCAACGTGGCAGAGTCGATAGTGATGCGTCCGCCCATCTTCCATATTGGATGCTGCAAGGCCTCTCCGGGAGTTATGCGGTCGAGGTATTTTCGAGGGGTTTTCAGAAAAGGGCCTCCCGACGCAGTCAAAATAAGGCGGCGGACTTCCTCGTGGCTGCCTGACCGAAGACATTGATGGATAGCACAATGTTCGCTGTCTATAGGGAGGAGTTCTGCCCCCCGCTCTTGCACGGTGCGTCTCACCAGTTCTCCGGCAGTGACAAGAACCTCTTTGTTCGCCAGTCCGATGCGTTTTCCCGCCCGGATCGCCTGGTAGGTAGCAACCAGCCCTGTGGTTCCATGCGAGGCTGAAACTACGATGTCAACCTCGGGGTGTGTCGCGGCCTCAATTTGTCCGTTAACTCCGGAGGCTATCGTAACCGTCCGGGCAACCCCGAGGCGTTCGAGGCACGCTCGCAGAGGCTCAATGTGATCAGAATCCGCGACGACAACTAGTTTTGGCCCGAAATCAAGGACCTGCTGGGCAAGCAACTCAAGATTCTTACCAGCGCAGAGGGCGGTGACGCGGAATCGGTCAACCGATTTCCTGACGACTGACAGACACTGCCGTCCAATCGAACCCGTAGCCCCCAAAATGCACAGACGTTTTGTCATTGCCAAGTCATTATAATATCTATGAATATCAAACTCACCCACATCACGGGCGCGCCGAACAGCAGGCTGTCGACCCGATCCAGCAATCCGCCATGTCCCGGCAAGACAGACCCCGAGTCTTTCACGTTGGCGCCGCGCTTCATGGCCGATTCCGCTAAATCCCCGATTTGCCCAAATAATGCTACCAACCCTGCTAAAAGGATAACTTCTTTTAGGCTGGCTGTCTGCCAGAATAAGCGGGCAAAGCCCCAGGCTACGAGCACACCGCCTGCCAGCCCGGCCACCGAACCCTCGAGCGTCTTCTTGGGCGAGATAGTAGGGAAAAGCATTGTCCGGCCCACCGTGCGACCTACCAAGTACGCAAATGTATCATCGGCCCAGATCACCAGGAACAGTAACAACAGCAGGTTACGTCCTACCGCATCATCCGGCGTGCCCTTGCACAGACTGGCGTGGGCCATGGTAGAAAACCTCAGACGAAGCAGGCAAGAGAGGGTGACAGCGATATAAAGCACTCCGAAGATGGTCGTCGAGGTGGCGCCCACATACGTCTTCAAATCGACGCTTGTCACCAGCGCGACCGTAAGCGAGACAAGGACTAAGGTAACAATCAGCAGGACTGAGTAAAACTCGCATTCGCTGGAATCCAAGGCTCGCACCGCGCAGATCGCCGCGCCGGCCAAGTATCCCAGCATCGACAGCGGCTTGAATTCCGCGTGCCGGCAAAGCTGGAAAAACTCGTAGAGGCACAACTCAACTACCGCGATCACTGCGGCCAGCAGAAGCCATTTGGGTGACCAGCCGATCAGGTATATTACGGGGGGAATTAATAATAAGGCGGTGAGAAATCGGAGTTTCATTGAGAAAGGGTTACTATCCCAGCCCTATTCCTCCGTAGCGGCGCTCCCGTTTCTGATAGTCGATGATCGCCTGAAACAAATGCCCTTGGGTAAAGTCGGGCCAAAGGGTTTCCGTCACCCAAAGTTCCGAATAGGCGACCTGCCAGAGGAGGAAGTTGCTCAAACGCAATTCTCCGCTGGTGCGGATCAGCAGGTCCGGATCGGGCAGGTCGCGGGTGTAAAGGTGGCTGCTCAGAGTGGGTTCGTCAACGACCACGTCCCCATTGCGCCTGGCCAATTCAACCAGTTCGCGCACCGCATCCACCAGTTCAGCGCGCGCGCCATAATTGAGCGCCAGGGTTAACCGCAGCCCGGTGTTCTGCTTTGTATTTTCCAGCGCCGTCTCGAGATCGCGTTGTACCGGGTTGGGCAGTTCGTGAATTCTGCCGATGACGTCAAGGCGAATATTCTGCCGGTTGAGTTCTGAGATCTCCTTCTTGAGATACTCACGCAACAACCTCATGAGAAGCGTTGTCTCGGTATGGGGACGCTTCCAGTTCTCAACCGAAAAGGCGTACAAGGTCAAATAAGGCACGCCCAGCCGGGCACAAGCCTCCACAGACTGGCGGACCGCCCTGATTCCCGCCCGGTGCCCCGCAATCCGCGGCAGCCGGCGCTTCTTCGCCCATCGTCCGTTGCCATCCATGATAATGGCGAGGTGGCGAGGCAGGCGGTCAAGATCGATTTGGGCCAGAAGGCGCGATTCAGAAGATTCTGTCGTCACGGGGGCCTGGAAGCGTGAGTGCACGCTCGGAACTCAAAAAACGTAACACAGCAGCGAGATAACTTCAAGACCCGTTGGTGCGCCTACAGCGCGTCTCATGGGGCCTTTTCGCCATCGCACCCCCCAGGGCCGGTGTCTTCATCTAAGAGCGGCGCCCTTCCTCAGTCAGCTCTCGAATGGTTAAATGGCCTCCCAGTGTTGGCCCCTTCCGGTCCCGGAACGCAAGCATCTCTTCGACGACGTGACGCACGTCGCGTCGCCCCTTTGGGGGGGGCGGCGCAAGCACAGCCGCAGGCTTGCCCCGGCGGCTGATCAGAAAAGACTTTCCCCTTGCGACATGGTCGAGGAGCTCTGAAAGGCGCGTCCGCGCTTCGTAGAAACCGATGGTGGTCATTGAGGTACACTCCTTTCGACTTGTCTAGTTGACAAGCCCACGGCAAATCCAACCTCCTTCGCAACAGGAGTTGTTCGAGGTAGAGGTACAGTTCGCTGTAGAGGCGGCTTTACGCCGCCATTTGGCGAGATAAACTCGCCGCTACAACATCAAGCTGTATCATCACCGGTTCGGAGCAGGTGTCTGGGAAAGCAAGATTGCCACTTCGCCTGGGAAGCCGACTAATCCCCCGTTCCGGTAAACAAGGAGACGTGGCCAGGAGCCCCAGCCTCTAGCTGTCCCTGCACTTGGCAATGATGAGCGTAATGTCGTCGTGCTGTTCCTGGGGGCTGAAGCTGCGAACCGCGCCGACGATCGCCTCGAGCAGGTCCCGGGCGGGCATCTCAGAATAGCTTTGCAGCGCCGCACACAGACGTTGTTCTCCAAACTCCTCGCCGGTGGCGCTGAACGATTCCGTTATGCCATCCGTGTAGAGAGCCAGTGTGTCTCCAGGAAGGAGCCGGCATTCTGCCAGCGCACAGTCCCACTCCTTGAACAATCCCAGGACCGTGCAAGTGGAACTGAGCCGTTCGAGAGCGCCGTTGCTCCGGAGCAGAAGCCCTGAGACATGCCCGCAGTTCGCATAGCGCAATCGCCCTGCCGCATCGCAGTACTCAGCAAAGAAGAGGGTGGCGTAGGCGCTATCGGTCGAATTCTCGTAAAAAAGTTGGTTGGCCGAACGCAGGAAGCGCTCCGGCTGATCCGATGCCATGACGCACTGGCTGCGCAGATTGGCCTGCAGGTTGGCCATTAGCAGCGCGGCAGCGATTCCTTTTCCTGCCACATCGCCGATCACCAGCCCCAGCCGGTCGTAGCCGAGGTCGAGGAAATCGTAGTAATCGCCTCCTACAGGGTGGGCCTGGAGGCAGACACCTGCGTATTCAAGACTGCGAAGGGTCGGCAGAGATTGGGGAAAAAGCCTGGCTTGCACCTGCTTGGCGATTTCCATTTCCTGGGCCGCGCGGTGTTGGGACTCGAGCTGCTCGGCTCGGGCGCGACGTTGCGCTTCAATTTCGCGGCTCACCTCGTCGAAGCTCACGAGTGAAAACGAATTCCCGTCCGGATCCTTGAAACGTGTGAAGATTCCGCCCCAAATGGGAGCTTCTTGGGGGGCCGGCGAGCCGCTTGCCGCCACTGTCACGCGATGCCGCAGGCGTCTTAAGCGTGGCGTGGACAGAAACTCGACGCCGCGCCTCCGCCATTCACGGAACTTGGCAACCACGTCCTCGGTGACAAACGCCACCTGGGTGGCCCGTCCTATGAGCTTGCACTCTGCCGAGCCGGGTTCGGGCACGCGCAGCACCAGGGTCGCACTGCCGTCCGGAGGGGCTACCGCAACCCAGGGGCGAACGGTTTGGGACCGGGCATCAAAGGCCAGACTGAATCCTAGTTGACCCACGTAGAAAGGCAGGCTCCGATCCAGGTCGCGCACGAACACTGTCACGGACTGAAGGCGCAAATACGCGCCCTGCGCTTCCTGGCGCGGAGTTGAAGAGTCTGAATTTGGAGGCGAAGGAGAACTCCCCATCACCTGATTATACTTTGAGACTCGAAAGGGCATAACGTGAAATGCACTGGGTGCTCCGGCCGTGCGCGGGGAGGGTCGAAACACATCGTGCTATACTCAGGGATAGCTCGAGAGCGACAGCGTTCGGCGTACATCGGGAGGAGTGGAAGTTCTTTCCTTGTGATTTCATTTTCCAAGACGAAAGTAGACCAACTCGGTGACCGCCTTCGAAAGGAGAATGTCACTGAAGCAGATTTTCACCAACTCGATACTTATCGGCGGTCGTTTGCGGATGCGTACGACGAAGTTGTCGCCATAATTCGGGACGCGACGAAACTGGAACCAACTGGTCGACCAGCGAAATCCACGACTTCAATCGTTGAGAAACTCCGCCGCGAGACAATCCGTCTAAGCCAGATGCAGGATATCGCCGGCTGCCGCTTGGTTGTTTCGAATGTACTTGAGCAAGATCAAGTTGTGGAACGGTTGAAGAGTGCGCTCCCGAAGGCAGAGGTGGTCGATAGGCGGAAACAGCCAAGCTACGGCTACCGAGCCGTTCACATTATTGCGACCGCCCGGAACAAGCCAATTGAGATCCAGGTTCGGAGCGAGTTGCAGCATCTGTGGGCACAGCTATCAGAGAAACTGTCTGATGTCCGAGATCCGGCAATAAAATACGGCGGTGGTGACTCCGAGACGCAGAAGTGGCTGTCACTTATTTCCGAGCTCGTTGCCGCAACGGAGTACCGGGAGCTAAGACGATTGTCAGGAGTATCCCACGAGAGGCTACAAGCGCGCCGAGGACTCCGCCAGGTCCTGGAAGAGAGCATTAGAATGTTAGGAAGTGGCCCAAAGTCAAAGGGAGGCAACTGACATGCTCTTCTTGATTGAATATGACCGTTCTCGAGGGTCAATCGTTCAGCTGCGCGAATTTGATCCTGCTTCGCGGCAGCTCGCGGAGGATGCCCGGCTGAAGCTGGAATTGGATCTGAATTGCCAAGGTGTCGAGCACGAAGTCGTAGTTCTGGATGCCCCCAGCGAAGAGGCACTCCGACACACTCACAGCCGGTACTTCGAAACTGTGGCTGAGCTGGTGCGTAATTCGGCCCAAGTACAAGCCTTAGTCATGTCGGCGCCAACATCACCACAAAAATCTGAAAGGTGACTTGATAGCTCAATTCCCGTACTTCAGCATGGCGGCGGCGTGTTTGAGCACGGCCTCGGTGATCTGGCTGCCGGAGAGCATGCGGGCTAACTCACGCGCTCGGTCTTTTTCGGCGGCGAGATGCGTCACGGAGGTCAGGGTACGGCCGGAGCGTTCGAATTTCTCGACATAATAGTGCTGATCGGCGAAGCAGGCGATTTGCGCCAGGTGCGTGACGCACAGCACCTGCCCGTCGCGCGCCAGACGCTTCAGCCGCTGCCCGACGGATTCGGCCACGCGCCCGCCAATCCCGGAATCGACCTCGTCGAAAATGAAGGTGCGAGCGGGGCGCCGTGCGGCGCCAGCGCCGGGCCGATTTGTCCCCACCACGGTTTTGAGGGCCAGCATGAGGCGCGAGATTTCGCCGCCGGAGGCAATTTTCTCCAGCGGCCGCAGTTCTTCACCCGGATTCGGCGAAATTCGAAACTCCACTTCGTCGATGCCGTGCGGCCCCGCGCGCCCTTCCAAGAGGCTTTCGAAATGAACTTCCAGGCGGGTTTTCTCCATGCCCAGTTGCGCCAATTCTTCGCGCACCAGGCGGGTGAGTTTGCGCGCCGCCTCACGCCGCTTCGTGGAAAGCGCCTCCGCCGCTTTGCGGTAATCGCCCGTCGCCTTCTCCAGTTCCCGCTGGATCGTTTCGCGGCGCTCGTCGGCATGTTCCATTTTCGCCAGCTCTTGCCGGGTTTTATCTCCGTAGGCAAGGATTTCCTCAAGCGTCTGCCCGTATTTGCGTTTCAGCCGATCGAGCAAGGCCAGGCGGTCTTCGATCTCCTCAAGGCGTTGGGGGTTGGCCTCCAGCCTTCCCAGATAATCCCGCAAGAAATCGGCAGCGTCTTCCAACGTGGCCCGAGCGCCGGCCAATGATTCGAGGACAGGTTCGACGGCTGATTCATAACGGCGAAGCTCTTCAAGTTGCCGCATGGCCGCCGCCAGACGCGAGCAGGAGGCTCCTTCCTCTTCATAGAGCTCGGAGAAAGCGGCGGCCGCGGCGGTTCGCACTCGTTCCAGATTCGCCAGGACGCGCTTCTCGTCCTCGAGTCGAGCGTCCTCCCCGGGCTCGATTTTGGCGTGCTCGAGTTCCTGCACCTGAAAGCTCAGCAAGTCGATGGTGCGTAGCCGCTCCTGCTCGTTTTGGCGGAGGCTGTCGAATTCTGATTCCAGTTCTCTGCGTCGAGTGTGTAACTCCCGGACTCGCTGCAACTCCTCGTCAACGCCTGCAAACTGATCGAGCAAATCGAGTTGGGCGTCGCGGGCAAACAGCGCCACGTGCTCGTTCTGCCCGTGCATCTCGACGAGCTGGCTGGCCAGCGATTTCACCGCCGCCAAAGTGACGGGCTGATCGTTCACCAGCATGCGGCTCTTTCCGCTCGCCAGGATTTCTCGCCGGAGGATAAGCTCCTCCTCCTGTGCCAGGCCGCATTCTTCCAGCCAGGTTGACCAGGGCGGCCGTCCTTCGGCGCGGAACACCGCCGTGACTTGCGCCCGCTCCTGCCCGGAGCGAATGACTTCCGCCGAAGCTCTTCCCCCAAGGGCCAGGCCCAGAGCATCCACCAGAATGGATTTTCCTGAGCCGGTTTCGCCCGAGAGCAGATTAAGCCCGGGAGCAAATTCGACTTTGAGGGAGTCGATCACGGCATAATTCTGAACGTGGATTTCATGGAGCATCGTCAGTGGTCAGTCGTCAGTAGTCAGTAACTGCTCGTGGTTAGTCCGCGGCAGTGGATTCCAACCTCAACGATTATACGCCACGTGAGGGCGGCCACAAGTGCCGCCCCTACGAGGGAGCCAGTTGCAATGGCCATCGAGGTCGCGTAGTCTATGCGCTACAGCGCACAAGCAATCCAAGGAGGCTCATACGAACAAAACGAATCGAAGGCGTTTCTTGCGGGTTGGAGTTGCGGCGGGAGCTGTAACGGCCGTGGCGGTCCCAGCCCTCGCGAAGCAGAAACCGACCAAAAAAGTACTTGTCAACAACTCCAAGAACGGAAAGACTCCAATGTTCAACAGCGTGGTCGCTTACGGCAACCTGGTCTTCATCGCCGGCGTCGGCTACCACGAGGCTGGCGATATCAAAGTGCATACCAAGGGAGTCCTTGACCAGATCCAGCAGGAGCTTGAGAAAGTCGGCTCCTCGATGGATAAGGTCCTCAAATGCAACGTTTACCTGGCCGACCTGAAGGACTACGCGGGCATGAATGAGGTCTTTCAAGGGCGCTTCGGCACTGAACCTCCAGTGCGAACCACCATCGCCGCCGCCGGAGTCCCAGGCAAATCGCTGGTGGAGATTGATGTGATCGCCTATATCTGACCCGGTGCGGATTGTGCGAACGGAAAACGCGGTTTCACGCGAAGGCGCAATGCGCGCCAGGGCCGCAAAGCGGCCCCAAGAGTTCACTTTGCGGCTCTTGGCGGCTTTGCGACTTGGCGTGAGCGGTGTTGATTCTTCTACGATCTCTCCGCAGACCCTTGATCCCGGATAACCTCCCGGCCACATTTGGCAAATCCGCGTTTTTGCTCTCCTGTTAATTCCCGAGCTAACCGAACTGCGCCCCAAGCCTGCAACAGGAGCGTTTCATTGACTGCCCCAAAAGTGCTATGTTACGTTGAAGACTGGAAGGACTGGGCGGTTCATTGTTTGTAAAGGAGGCGAATTGCTCCCTGCACTACTGGCGCAGTTACAGAATTTCTACCAAGGCGAAGTCTGGCAGTTGCTGTCGAACACGGGGCTCGTAGCCCGGATGGTCTTATTGCTGCTGGCGGGATTTTCAGTCCTATCCTGGGCAATTATTATTAACAAGTATAGGAACTTCAAAGCGGCTCGCCGGGAATCGCAGGAGTTCTTGAAGATATTCCGCCAAAGCAAGCGGCTTTCGGAGATTCGTACCTTCTGCCGAGGTCTCAAGCACACCCCGCTATCGGAAGTTTTCCAGGCGGGATATCGAGAAATTGAAAGCCAGGCGGTGGTGAATGAGAACCCGGGCAAGCCCCACATCCGAAGCCTGGAAGCTGTGCAAAGGGCCTTGCAGATGACCTCCTCCAGCGAACTGACGCGCCTGGAGCAATGGCTCACCTGGCTAGCCACCACGGGGGCCGTGACGCCGTTCGTCGGGCTGTTTGGAACGGTCTGGGGAATCATCGACGCTTTTCATGGAATGGGCACGGCAGGCACCGCGTCGCTGCGCAGCGTCGCGCCCGGGATTTCCGAAGCTCTCATCACCACTGCGGCCGGCCTTTTTGCGGCCATTCCTGCGGTTATCGCCTATAACCAGTTTGTGCAGCGGATCAAGGAATTTGGCTCGATGATGGACGATTTCGGACTCGAGTTTCTTAATTTGACAGAGCGGTTTTTCACGTAGTCCGCCGTCCGTGGTCAGTTGGGGCGATCCATTCCGTTCCATTCTGTGCAAGGGACGACGGACTACCGACAAAGAACGGGGTGACACATGGCATTCACTACCCTCAAAGGTCGAACCCATACATCGCTGGCGGAGATTAATATCACACCGTTCGTGGACGTGGTCCTGGTGCTGCTGATTATCTTCATGTTGACAGCCCCCATTCTCGAATCGGGGATTGAGGTTGACCTGCCGAAGACCCACACGGTGAAAGCGATTTCAGAGGAGAAGATCGTGGTGACCATCGACAAACACCAGAATATTTATGTCGGGAACGATCCGGTGAACATTCACAAGCTGGGTGGCTACGTTTTGGCTCATCTGAAGGGTGCCGGCGGGACTCCGGTGTTTATTCGCTGCAGCCAAACGGCGCCTTTCGGCACGTTTGCAACGGTGGTGGACGCCTTGAAACAAGCCCAGTTGACCAACATCAACGTAGTGACGGAACCGCTGGAAACCAAATAAAGCAGTGACGAGTGACAAGTAACAAGTGACGAGCAAAAAGAATCAGCCGGAATTAGGCCCTCCCGTGAATACTAGGTCATTCCCGCGCCGGCGGGAATCCATCGTTTCCGGATCAGCATCGACTCCCGGCGGCGCGAGAATGGGGGGCAGGGAATTGCGGAAAGCTGATAGTCGAAGGCGAAGATGAGCGGTCAGGCCGTTTCCATTGTCGTTACGCATGAGCGGCGCGAGACGCTGGGCGGCACGCTGGTGGCTTCCGCCGCGATGCACGTTGTGCTTTTCGTGCTGTTGATCGGCTATACGAGCTTGGGCTCGTCCTTCGGAGGCGGCTGGGGAAAGAACTGGGGCGGAGGCAACGCTACGCGGATTGGCGCGGTTGCCTCCCTGCCGGGCGTGCCGCTGCCTGCCCCCATGCTAGCGACGCACAATACCTTGGCCAGTCAAAATCCAGGGCTGCATCAAACGGAACCTGCGCCCAAACCCCCACCGGAACCCCGGGCCATCCAGATTCCGAAGTTCAAAGAGGCCGTGAAGCCGGAGAAGGCCGAGCGCGTCAATACCCACATTCAAAAAGACAAACCCGTGCAGGCGGACAATGCCGTACCCTACGGGCTGGGCGGGCAGCCTTCTATGAACTACACGCAGATGGTCAGCGCGGGGGGCCAAGGCGGTCTCAGCTTTGGCGAAGGCGGGGATTTTGGGGAGCGCTACGGGTGGTACGTCGCTTCCGTACGAAGCCGCATCAGCGGCAACTGGCTGCTCTCCACGGTCAGCCCAAACATCGTGAGCGCTCCCCGCCTCTATATGACTTTTACTATTCTGCGCGACGGCAATGTTACCGATGTTGAGATCACGCAGTCCAGCGGTTTGCCGGAAGTGGATCGTTCCGCCTTGCGGGCCGTTTTGGCCTCGAACCCGCTCCCCCCGCTTCCTCCCGACTATGCAGGGAACAGGGTCAAAGTGAATCTCTATTTTGACTTTCACCGGTAGCGGGAAAGGGCCAGGGCCGATGCCGCTTTTGGGGCGCGTGCTACCTCATACAATATGTCACACCGCGAGACATCTATGCGGATGGGTGCACGCATCTAAAAACTACGGGAGTCGAAATCCGGCATGCGCTTTTCCTTACGGCGAATCCAACAGTGCAGTTTGTTCTTTGTTATTACGCTCTCGCTGCTGTTGATAGCTTTTAACACCGGTTGGGGTCAAGACTGGTTCAGCATCGGGATCAATCTTGGCGCGGCCAGAATCAAACTGGCCGTCTCCGACTTTACCGCCGCTTCGAGCGAGCGGAACCTCGCTCCGCTCACCCAGGAATTCAACCAGGTCCTGTGGCACGACCTCGAGCAGGCGGGCATTTTTGATCTGGCCAGCAAGAGCTTCTACCCGACCACTCCGCTGCGTGAGCCGGCGGATGTGGACTTCAAAACCTGGAGTTTGCCGCCGATTTCCGCGCAGATGCTTGCCTTCGGAAAGACCGAAGTGACCAATTCCAATCTGGTGGTTACCGCCCGGCTTTTTGATCTGGGCAACACCGCCAATCCGAGCGTTATTGCCAAGCGGTATGTGGCCGCCTTGAACGAGATCTCAGCGCGGGAAGCCGCGCACCGCTTTGCGAACGAGATTATTCAGACCCTGGGAGGCGGCCTGCCCGGCGATTGCCTGACCAAAATTGCCTTCGTGAGGGGCGGCGGGGGCCGCTCTGAAATCTGGGTCATGGATTACGACGGCTTTAACCAGCACGCGTTGACCAATTACGGTTCGCTCTCCACAACCCCGCGCTGGTCGCCGGACAATGCCAAGCTTGCGTTCACGAGTTACGCCTCCGGCAATCCGGAAATCTATGTCTTCTCTCTCGAAACGAATCACCGGGCTTTCTTCCCCAGTTACAAAGGACTCAACACCACCCCTGCCTGGTCGCCCGATGGAAAGAAGATTGCCTTTTGTTCCAGCATGAGCGGCGATCCGGAGATTTATGACTCGGACGTCAACGGCACGAATCTTCAGCGCCTGACCTTTTCCCGGGGAGTGGATATTTCGCCGGCCTGGAACCCCAAGACGGGAACCGAAATGGCTTTTGTATCCGACCGCAGCGGGACACCCCAGGTTTACATCATGTCGGCCGACGGCACCAACCTGCGCCGCGTCACCACCGCGGGCGGGGGCGGTGATGCCAGCGGGCCCGCCTGGTCTCCCAACGGATTGTTTTTGGCTTTCCATTGGAAGCTCTCGGAAACCGGGACCTACGATATTTACATCATGGAAATTGCCACGGGAAGAATTATCCAGTTGACGCACGACGCGGGGCGCAACGAGCATCCCTCCTGGTCGCCCGACGGCCGCCACCTGGCTTTCGAATCCACTCGTTCCGGCACTCGCCAGGTCTGGTCGATGCTCGCCAATGGAACCGATCCAGTGCAGCTTACCCGCACCGGAAACAACTGGAACCCGAACTGGTCGAATTAGTCTTTAGAGTCGCAACAGAAGGTGTCGATTTGTTCCCCGTATTCACAGAACGCCTGCTGAGTTCTTTCCGAAGCGTGATCTCGGAATGAATATCGCGGCGCGATCTTTTGACGGGTAGCTTGTTTTTTTTCTTGTTTTGATGTTAGCATGCACGGTTTCGAAAGGCACGAACCCCACTGGGGCGGGAATTCTGAGGCACTTGGCCCGCTCCAGGGGGCATTCCAAGACATGTTGGCCTATCCAAGGAATCGCAAGATTCCTTTCTTTCCGACCAAGGAGGATGAAGAAATGCAACAGCAGAAACGCAGTCTTGCGCTTCTCGCCGGTTTAATGGGAATTGTTCTTCTGGCAGGTGCGTGCCATAAGAAGCAGGTGGCCGCAACGCCGCCCGTTGCGCCGCCCGCCCCAACCCCGGCGCCAACCGTACACTTGACGGCCGAGCCGAGCACAATTGAAAGAGGCCAGTCCGTTACGTTGAGTTGGACTTCCCAAAACGCCACTGACCTTACCCTTGAACCAGGCGTGGGGAAAGTGCAAGCGCAGGGCTCTACGACCGTTACCCCTCAGGAATCCATAACCTATACTCTGACAGCCACCGGCCCGGGCGGTTCCGTAACCGAGACCGCCAGAGTGACCGTAACTGCTCCGCCGCCGTCACCACCGCCGGCAACACCCCAGGCCCAGGTGAGCGAACAGGATGTTTTCGGACAGAGTATGAAAGATGCCTTCTTCGACTACGATAAATCCGACATCCGGCCGGACGCGCAGCAGGCCCTGACCTCCGATGCTGACTTCCTGAAGGCTCATCCGAATATCAAGTTCACGATCGAAGGCCACTGCGACGAACGTGGGAGCGAAGAGTATAACCTCGGTCTGGGCGACCGCCGCGCTACCGCAGCGAAGAGTTTCCTGGTCAATTTGGGTATCAACGGCGACCTCATCAACACAATTTCCTACGGTAAGGACAAGCCGTCTTGCACCGACCACGACGAGGCCTGCTGGCAGCAGAATCGTCGCGCTCACTTCGTCTACGGTATGGAGGCAAAGTAATACGAACTGGCCGGGAACCCTTGCGGCTCCCGGCCTGTCTTTCCTCTCGAGTTCCACACTGGCGCGAGAAACCGGAACAGCAGAGGGGAGAACTGTGCTCATGTCCACGTGGCACGAGACCCGGCCCGACTACAATCACAGCGCCGGCTTTGAGCGGGTGGATGAAAACCCTTTTGGCGTGTCACTCCGAGGAGGCGTGGGCGGAGAGGGATCTTGTTGCGCTCAGCCAAGAACACCTCGCCACTAGGCGGCGTGAGGCCCCCGCTTCAACTGTTTGCATCTGCCACCGCCAGTTGACCCAAATATAGAGGGCAGGGTACACTGGCGTATGTTCACTTTAAACAACGAGGGTGACTCCCCTTGAAAAAGCATGCCTTACTGATTCTTCTTGTCTTTGGCCTTCTGGTTGCCGGAGCACAGCCCTTCTACGCGGTCAGCAAAGAGACGCTGCAGATGATGCAGCAGCTCGACGCGTTGCAGGCGGCTGTCCAAAACCTGCAAAAGACCGTCGATACACAAGGCGCCGTGTTGAAGACCTTGGTCGAACAGGCCGGCGACAACGTCAACAAGCTCAAATCCAACATGGACGATTTGCGCGACGTCACGCAAAAGAACCTGGCGACGTCCAATGCGCGTCTCGATTCCATGACCACCCAGATCCAGGCGCTCAGCGAGAGCCTCGATGAGGCCAAGGCGCGCATTGGCAAGCTGGGTGAGCAATTGGCGCAGACGCAGAATATTATCCAGACTATAACCGCTCCCCCGCAACAATCTGCGGCTTCTGCGACAGGCACCGGGGCTCCTGGAGCCCCAGGCGCGCCGGGCGGCGAGGCGGCGCCCCCCAAGCCGGCCATTCCCGATCCCGACAGCCTCTATAATTCCGGCCTGACAGACTACAACGGCGGGCAGTACGACCTTGCCATTCAGGCCTTTCTACAATACCTGCAGTACTACGGCGACACGGACCGGGCCTCTAACGCCGAATTCTATATCGGGGAGATTTACTCCTCCCAGAAGAAATATAACAACGCGATCGCGGAGTACGATAAGTGCATCGAACGCGGGGGCAACAAGGCCGCGGCCGCGCAGCTCAAGAAGGGATTTGCGTTGCTCGAGCTCGGGGAGAAAAGCGCAGGGGCCAGAGAATTGCGTTCCCTGATTCAGCAGAGCCCGAATTCTCGTGAGGCGGACCTGGCCCGCCAGCGACTCAGAAAGCTCGGTTATGCTGTGTCAGGTCCGCGCCGTTAACGGGCCTCGCACTCACGGCTGATGAAGTTGATCCCCGTTGGGGGAGCAGCCGGGTGGGGGAGGGAGGTTCTTGTGGCTGGCACTGTTAACAAGGTGATCTTGGTTGGCCGTCTCGGGAAGGACCCGGAAGTGAAATACACGCCCAGCGGCGTGCCCGTAGCTAAATTCAGTTTGGCCACAGACTATGTTCACAAAGACCCCAGCGGTGAGCAACAGAAGGGCACCGAATGGCACAACATCGTGGCCTGGAACAAGCTGGCCGAGATTTGCGGGCAATACCTGACCAAGGGCAAACTCGTGTACATCGAGGGAACCATCCGCAGCCGGCAGTGGCAAGACCAAGCGGGAAATAAGCGCACGTCCTACGAGATTCACGCGCGTACGATGCAGATGCTGGGCTCGAAGGCCGATAGCGATCGCGTTGCAACTGCCGCCTCGGCCACGTCGCCCACGGCGGAGCGAAGTTCAGCGCCGACGGCGGAACACGTTTCCTTCGACCGGCCGCCGGTACCCGAGCCACCCCCCGAACCTCCCGAAATCACGGATGAAGACGTGCCGTTTTGATCTGTAGGGCGGCAGCGCGAAGCGCCTTGGAGGGCAACGAACTCAGCGGCTGAAGTGTCTTCTTCTCTCATCCCAGCGGCGCACCAGCTCATCGAATTTCGGGCTTTGCTCCGGCGTCAGGATCTGCCGAATCTGGTTGCGGGTTTCCTGGCGGATGGCATTGAGCTGGGCATCCGACTGTTCCTGGGCAGTTCTGACTTTAGTGGTCGAGCCGTCCAGAATCCGGTCGAGTTGAGTGGCTTGCGTATCGGACAGGTCGAGTTCGCTCTTGAGGCGGTTGACGAAGTTTTGACGATTGAAGGGGCGCCGCCAGTGCCCCGCACTCCAGGCGTAGTAATAGACGGAAGCTCCGCCGACGACCACACCCAGCAGGAATGTCAAGGTAAAATAGAGGTAGGCTCTTCGGCTCATGGCTTTCTCTAGCCGACTCTGATTACTCCGTCGGCCCTCCCGGAATCAAGTCGTGTGTCTCACCGATATCGCCTCCGATGACATCCGGCTGCGACGCCTGACTGTGGCTCTGCAAACCGAGGAAATCGGCCCCGGCCACACCCCGCACCGGGCCGGTGGTGGGCAGCGCCAGGCTGAGCAGCAAGGCCAGCGTGAGGGCCAGCGTGGCATAAACGAAACGCCGCCCTACGGTCTCGAAGAACTCGCTGCGTGCGCCCGTCGCCTCCCACGCTTGCAGCCGTCGAACCAGCCGCGAGGCGAAGCCAAACGACGCCTCCGGCGGCGTCTCCTCTGCTAAGGCCCGGAAGCCGGTCTGGAGGAAGCGGGCGTTCCGCCAATACACTTCGCAGCCCGCGCACTTGCGCATGTGCTCTCGCGCCTCCGCAGGCAATTCCTCGCCCCAGCGTTCCCCGACCAGATCACGAATCTCTTTGCAATCCATGGCCTATATTCCTTCCTGGCGCCAACGCTCCAGGTCTTCGAGCATTCGCTTCCTGGCGCGGTGGAGACGCACTTTGACGGTGCTGGTTTTCAGTTTCAGCAGGTCTGCAATTTCTTCCACAGAATAGTCTTGCAGCTCCTTGAGAGTTAGAATCAGGCGGTCATCCTCGGGCGCGCGTTCGAGAAGCCTGCCGACGAAATCCCTCAGGGCTAGCCTCTCGCCGTGATCCAGGCCTTGTGGCGGCGGACTCTCCGCCTTTCGTTCCAATTCGTGCGCGCTTTCTTCCGTCATCTGCGAGTAGTAGCTGAGGTGCGAGGCGCGCACTTTGCGCAAGTAATCGTAGCAATGATTCACCGCAATTCGGGACAACCATGTGGCGAACGAAGATTGAAAGTTGTAACTTCGAATGGCCCGAAAAGCTTTGAAAAACACCTCTTGAGCGAGGTCCTCGACTTCGTCCCGCCGGCGAACAAGATGGAAAACGATGGAGAAAATACGCTGCTGGTATTTTTCCACCAGCAGGCCGAAGGCTTCACTGTCACCTTTCTGGACACGACGGATGTACTCAACTTCCTGGCTGACATCAAACTCCGAGCGTGCCATTCGGGTTCCATCTCTGGGCTTCCCTCTGTAGCAGGGACGAGGGAGGTTGCCAATTGGTTACAGACCGCCGTGCAGATATCTCTCCGCCATTCCTATTTTAATAGTTGACGGTCTTGATACTTTGTGGAAGAATGTCCCCCATGGTCATCGGAACACGTCTTAAAAAGTTAAGAGAAGATAAGTCACTATCACAGGGTGATATTGAAAAACGTACCGGACTCTTGCGTTGTTACATCTCCCGGGTAGAGAACGGCCACACTGTACCGTCTCTCGAAACCCTGGAGCGGCTCGCGGCGGCACTGGAAATTCCCCTCCATCAGCTTTTCTATGAAGGAGACGGGGAACCGGTTCTGCCCAACCTGAGCAAGCTGCAGAGCACGGAAGAGCTGGTACTCGATGCCGAGCAGGAAAAGGAAGTGCGTTTCTTTGAAAAAGTGAAACGCCTTCTCGACAAGATTGACGAGAAAGACCGGCAACTCCTGCTCTACATGGCCCAGAAACTGGCAAGTCGATAGCCCTGTAATCTTGTCCTGTCTCAGGCTGCCTCGGCGGCGGCCAGGGTGAGTTATTCCCATTCGATTGTCCCCGGCGGCTTCGAGGTAATGTCGAATACTACGCGATTAACGCCTTTTACCTCATTGACAATCCTGGTAGCCATCCGTTGCAGAAGCGGCGCGGGTAGGTTCGCCCAGTCGGCCGTCATCCCGTCTTCAGATTCCACGGCTCGGACCGCGATGGTAGAGGCGTAGGTTCGCGCGTCACCCATCACGCCCACGCTCGAGACCGGCAGCAGGACGGCGAACGCCTGCCACAAGCGCTTGGCCAGACCCGCCGCTTCGACCTCTTCCCTCACCACCGCGTCCGCATTCCGGACCATTTCGAGGCGCTCTTCCGTGACCGCGCCCAGGATCCGTACCGCCAGGCCTGGGCCGGGGAAGGGCTGCCGGTCGATCAACCGCTCATCCAACCCCAATTCCCGGCCTACTCTGCGCACTTCGTCCTTGAAAAGCTCTCGCAAAGGTTCGATAAGCCGGAACTTCAAATCTTGCGGTAACCCACCCACATTGTGATGGCTCTTAATGGTTGCGGCCGGACCCTTCACGGAAACCGACTCGATCACGTCCGGATAAAGTGTCCCCTGCACCAGAAAGGGTATGTCCCCAAGCCGGCGAGCCTCCTCTTCGAAGACACGGATGAATTCTTCTCCGATGATTTTGCGCTTTCTCTCCGGGTCGGTTACTCCCTCCAAGCGGGTCAGGAAACGAGCCGACGCGTCTACCGTGCGCACGCTCAGGTGGGCTTGCTCGCGCAGCATGCCGGCCACCTGCGCGAACTCGTTCCTGCGAAGCAGGCCGTTGTCGACAAACAAGCAAGTCAGCCGGTTGCCGATGGCTTTTCCAACCAGCGTCGCAGCGACCGCGGAATCCACCCCGCCCGACAGCGCGCACAACGCGGTTTCGCCCTTAACCTCCCGCCGCACCCGGTCCACCGTTTCCTCGATGAAGGAGCGCGGGAACCAATTCGGTTGGATGCCCGCTACGTCCCGCACGAATCGGCTCAGGATTTCCGAACCGTGAGCGGTATGGCGAACTTCCGGATGGAACTCCAGCGCGTAGATTCCGGCCGCGGGATTCTCAATCACCGAAATCGCGTTCTCCGTGCGCCCCGTTATGCTGAACCCGGGCGGAACCTCCGCCACGTGGTCGCCGTGGCTGTTCCAGACGCGCAGCGGCGACTCGATGCCCTTGAGCAGCGTTGTGGAGGGGTAAATCTCCAGTTGGGCGAACCCGTATTCCCGGCGCTGGGCAGGCTCAACCCTTCCCCCCAGCGTCCTTGAGATCCATTGCAGCCCATAACAAACGCCCAGAACCGGGATGCCCATCTTCAAGACGCGTTCGTCGCACACCGGCGCGGACGGGTCGTAGACAGACGACGGGCCGCCGGAAAGCACCAGCGCCTGCGGGTGCATCGCGGCTAGCTCATCAAAGGGTGTATGACACGGAACGATCAGCGCGTAAACCTGCATTTCGCGAATGCGGCGCGCGATCAATTGCGTATATTGAGAACCGAAATCGAGGACAACTACCGGACGAGTTTGTTCCATGTTCTATCGCGCCACGATGTTAATCAGCTTCTGAGGTACGAAGATGACTTTGACAATTTGCTTGCCGGCGAGGTGCTGAACCACCTTTTCCTCCGCCTGCGCTCGAGCCAGAATCTCTTCCTCGCCCGCGTCCACCGCCACCCGGATTCGCGCCCGCAATTTGCCATTCACCTGGACCGGCAGTTCAAGTTCATCCGCGGCGGCGAGTTCGTTGTCAAAGCGAGGCCAGGGAACTCGAAGCAGTGATCCAGCGTGGCCTAGGCCTTCCCATAGTTCATCGGCGATATGCGGCGCAAAGAGCGAGAGCATTATGACCAGCAATTCCAGAACCGCCTTATGTGCTTCGGGACGAACTTTGCCGGCCTCAATCGCGCCCTGATGATCCGTCAATTCGTTAATCAATTCCATGCACAGGGCCACGTCGGTGTTGAAGTGCCATCGGCCTTCCATGTCTTCCGTAACGTGGCGAAGCGTCTGGTGCGCCTTTCGAAGCAGACTCCTCTCCTCTTCTGAAATCTGGAATTTTGAATTTGGAATTGCGCTTTTTGCGGAGAGCGCCTGCACCCCCCGCAGACTGTCCGCATGCTTTGAAACCAGCCGATAGACCTTGCCCAAAAAGCGCGCTGCGCCTTCAATGTCCCTGTCGCTCCAGTCAAAGTCTTTCTCGGGAGGAGCGGCGAACATCATGTAAGTGCGCACGGTATCGGCGCCGTATTTCGCACACATTTCCACCGGATCCACCACGTTGCCTTTTGACTTCGACATGGCGGAGCCATCTTTGAGCACCATGCCTTGGGTGAACAGCCGCGCCACCGGCTCCGCGAACTCCACCAAGCCGATATCCCGCATGACCTTGGTGAAAAATCGCATGTAGATCAGGTGCAGGATGGCATGCTCGATTCCTCCGATGTACTGATCCACCGGGAACCAGTATTTGACGGCCTCCTTATCCACCGGCGCAGCGTCGTAGTGCGGCGCAGTGTAGCGGTAAAAGTACCAGGAGGAGTCCACGAACGTATCCATGGTGTCCGTCTCGCGGCGCGCCGCTCCCCCACACTTGGGGCACGTCGTGTTGACGAACTCGGGAACGTCGGCGAGCGGCGAGTGTCCCCGCCCGGTCAGTTTGATGTTTGGCGGCAAGACGACCGGCAACTCTTCCTCGGGAACCGGCACCACTCCGCACTGGTCGCAGTAGAGGATGGGAATGGGCGTCCCCCAGTACCGCTGGCGTGAGACTCCCCAGTCCTTCAGGCGGTACTGAATTGTTGCCTTCCCAAACCCTTTTGCCTCCGCGTCGCGTGTCATGCGCTCGATGGCTTCCTCGGAAGTCAATCCGGAGTAATTGCCGGAATCGACCACAATGCCGTAGTCAACGAATGCCTCTTTCAGCTTTACTGCTGCCACCGGCTCGTGGTAGGAGCTCCAGACTTCGCCATCCTTCCTGGAGATCACGACTCGGATGGGCAGATGGTGCGCCGTGGCGAATTCAAAGTCGCGCTGGTCGTGCGCGGGGACCGCCATCACCGCCCCGGTCCCGTATTCCATCAAGACGAAATTGGCAATCCAGATGGGAACGGCTTCGCCGTTAAAGGGATTGCGCGCCCGGAACCCAGTGTCGACTCCGACCTTTTCGAAGTTCGCTTCCGCGCGCGCACCCGCGGCAGAAGATCTTGATCCGCTCCACGTCCTGCCGTAGCTTCTCGCCAGCGAGCTGTTGCACCATTGGATGGTCGGCAGCCAGGAAAACGGCCGTGCAGCCGAAGATAGTATCCACGCGAGTCGTAAAGACCCGCAACTGCTCGCCCGACTCGAGAAGCTGAAAGTCCACTTCCGTGCCCGTGGACTTGCCGATCCAGTTCTGCTGCATGGCCAGCACGCGTTCCGGCCAGCGCACCAGTTCCTTCATGTCGTCGAGAAGCTGCTCGGCGTAGGCGGTGGTTTTCCAGAACCACTGCTCGAGTTCGCGCTGCTCCACCGGCGTCCCCTCGTGCCGCCAGCAGCAGCCGTTCACCACTTGCTCGTTGGCCAGCACCGTTTCACACTGCGGGCACCAGTTCACCCGGCTCTTCTTGCGGTACGCCAGGCCGCGCCCGTACATCTTGAGGAAGAACCACTGGTTCCAGCGGTAATACTCCGGAACGCAGGTGGCGATCTCGCGGCGCCAGTCGTAGCTGAAACCCAGGCGCTTCAACTGCTCGCGCATGTTGCCGATGTGATTGAAGGTGAATTCCGAGGGATGCCGCTGGCGCTTGATGGCCGCGTTTTCCGCCGGCAGGCCGAACGCGTCCCAGCCGATGGGATGAAGCACGTTGTAGCCCTTCATCCACATGTAACGCGCTAGCGCATCCCCGATCGAGTAATTGCGCACGTGCCCCATGTGGATGTCGCCGGAAGGGTAGGGCAGCATCTCGAGCACGTAATACTTCTGCCGCGCGGCGTCCGCCTCGACCTCGAAAGCCTTCGCTTCAGCCCAGCGCTTTTGCCATTTCGCTTCGATCTGTTGTGGGTCGTAGTTGGGATCCATAGGAACCGTCAAAGCTCGAAACTGGAAATTAGAAACTGGAAACTGGAAACTCGAAACTCGAAACTAAAGCCTTCTCCCCCTCCTGACGTAAGACGTCCCTCTCCGCCGCTTGACGCAAGACGTCCCTCTCCCTTGGGGAGAGGGTGGACCGCAGCCGGCGCTTTCATCAGCCGGGGGGGGCCGGGCGTGAGGGGTTAATTCCGTCCAGCTCACGCCGAACTTCAGCCACTGACTGGAGCGCGACGTTTGCTGATCGCTGACGGCTGAGAGCTGACAGCTATTTCTCCCGCCAACTTCCTCATCATGCGGAGATTCCTCCGGTCGTCTCCAGGCTTGTCAATCGGCGTCTCGCAGATAAAGGGAATCGCCTTGAGCTTGGGATGACAGACGATGCGGCGGAAGCCCTCCTTGCCGATCTGACCTTTGCCGATGTGTTCGTGCCGGTCGGCGTGCGAGCCAAAAGCCGTCTTCGAGTCGTTGGCGTGAATCACGCACACCTTCGCGAACCCGACCGTCGCCTCCAGTCTCTCCACGGTCTCGGCCAGGCCGGCCTGGGTGTGAACGGCGTAGCCCGCTTCGAAACAATGCGCCGTATCGATGCACGCGCCCATGGGCAGGTCCTGGGCGGCGCCGGCTAAGATTTCCGCCACTTCTTCGAAGGTGCGCCCGATCGCTGAGCCTTGCCCGGCCGTGTTCTCGATGAGAATCCGCAGGCCATCAAGCTTCAAACCCTTTGCGGCTTGCCGCACCGACTCAATGCAAGCTCTGATTCCCTGCGCCGCTGTGCCGCCTTTGGCGCTCCCGGGATGCGTAACCAGATAATCCGCGCCCAAGGCCACGGCGCGCTCGAGTTCTTTTCTGAACGCCGCGATGGACCTATGACGGATCAAAGATTCCGCCGAGGCCAGGTTGATCAAGTAGTTGTCATGGATCACCAGCGGTGACAGCCCGTAACCCGCTCGGGCGGCGCGGAGCCGCTCGCACGCTTCCGGGGTCGGATCCTGCCCCTTCCACCCGCGCGGATTGGCCGAAAACATCTGAAACGTGTCGCAGCCAATCTGCTGGGCGTGATGCGCCGCGTTCTCCAGCCCCCCGGCTATCGAAGTATGAACACCGACTCTCACGCGAGTTTCTCCAGCCTGTTGATCGTTCATGTTAACAGAGCCGTCCGAATAGGGTCAAATGAAGTGGGGCCGGGGACTAGGGGCTAGGGACTAGGGACTGGGGGCTAGGGACCACTTCTTCGCTTGGCGGCCTTGGCGTGCTTTGCGTCTTGGCGTGAAACAGGCAAATCGTGCATTTGGCTCACTGCGGCCGTCAGCCGAGGGCATGCAAACCCAGAGCTCGCGTAGCCGACAGTTTGTCACTTACTGCGCGCCTCGGAAGCTTTGCTTCGTTTTCGCGAAACGTGCATTTTTGTTCGTTTTCAGGTCAAATTGCTGTCAATTCGCGCGCAAAACCCTCCGAATCTCCAGCCTTCAATGAAGTGATGCCCTTCGTTTTCAATAACTTCTCAGCTTTGCGTGCACAATTCTTCAATAACTCCCTTGTTTTCAAGCACTTCTTAGCTTCGTTCCAACAGCGCTCCTTTGTTTCCAGTAACATACTGGCTTCGTTCGTACTATTTTTTGTGTTTTTTCGTGCATCCGCTCTCCGGCTCGTCGGGGCCCATCCGCTTTCCCTCGCGCTTCGGCGGGCGGAAGCGCTCGCCTACGACAATGTTTCCACATCAAGACCATCATTATAGGCTATCACAGGTCTCCGGGCTTGTCAAGCGGAAAATGCGAAGAAGGCGGGCGCGTTTTCTCGAATCCCTCCGTCGCGCCTGCCCAGAGCACCTCAAGCAGAGTAATGCCTCCCTCCCGCCCTCACCTGAACGGTGTGTACGGGCACGCCACGGCGTGCCCCTACGAGGCTCATGCGTGCTTGACACCCCGCAGTGCCGGCGTATACTTCGAGGAGATTTTCAGCGGTGTTCAAGGAGGCGGTATGCGCTCGACGCGCAGCCCTTTCAACGGGGAGCAGTATTCTTCTTGGCTTGTTTGTCCTTTTTGTCTCATATTCATTCTTCTCTTCGGCCTTCCAGCATGGGGCCAGAACCCGGTACCCTTCGTCAATCAACCATTGGTCCCTGACGCTGTGGCGCCAGGCGCGGCGGCATTCACGCTGACCGTGAACGGCACGGGATTCGTCAAAGGATCGGTGGTGAACTGGAACGGGGCACCGTTAGCGACAACATTCGTTAGTAGTTCGCAGTTAACGGCCATCGTGCCTGCCCTCAATGTCGCTACGAACACCACCGCATCAATTACCGTTTCGAGTCCCGCTCCTGGTGGTGGCATTTCCAATGTCGAGTTCTTCGTGGTTTCGAACCTTATCAGCACCGTTACCTTTACCCAGTTGCCGCCGGTTACGGCGAATCCACCGGCACAAGGTCTGATCACCGCCGATTTCAACGGCGACGGGACACTCGATCTTGCCTACATCGCGAGTGCCGTCGCGACCAATAACGTGATCGTCGAACTCGGGAATGGCGACGGCACATTTCAAGCACCAACGAACTACTCTCTTCCATACCCACCGCAGGCCTTGATTGCTGCTGATTTCAGTGGAGATGGCAAACTTGATCTGGCCGTCATGGATGAGGGATGCTTATCCATCCTGCTTGGAAACGGCGATGGCACTTTTCAATCCCCACCACAGACCTGCATTGGTGGACAGTTGGTGTCGAGTATGGCTGCGGCTGATTTTAACGGCGACGGCAAACTCGATCTGGCCCTTGGCATAAACGGCCTGGGTGCCGGGATTTACATATGTCCCGGTAATGGGGATGGGACATTTCAGCCCTGCGTGACGTACGGCGCGTCCACGTACGCCCGGTGGTTGGTGGCTGGCGACTTCAACCAGGACGGGAAACTCGACTTGGTTTGCGGCGGCGGAAGTGGACTCTGGTTCCTTCAAGGCAACGGCGATGGCACCTTTGAGCCGCCCGTCAGTATTCCCGGTACGTTGGGGAACCCAATTATGACGCTGGTTACCGCCGACCTTAACGGGGACGGCAAGTTGGATTTGATAGTGGGGGAGTCTGGGGGTGGCGACGTGCAGAACTCGCCGCCGGCGGGTGCGTGGATTTGGCTAGGCAACGGAGACGGCACATTTAACGGGCCCGTTCCTTACCCTGAAGGTGGCTCGTACGATACCACAACCTGGGGATTAGCCGTAGCCGACTTCACCGCCAATGGTATCCTCGACGCGGTTGTGGCTAATTCGACTCCCGGCGACTCGGTAGATTGGTTTTACGTTCTGCTGGGAGAGGGCAACGGCGCATTCCAGAACTCTATAAATATGCCCATACCAAACCAGTATGGGACTGCGGCGGTGGCCGGCGATTTCAACGGAGACGGCAAGATGGACTTAGCCTTCGCTGAAAACTTTAACGGCCAACCGACCCCTATTTACGTCTTTCTCCAAGGACAACTGCCCACCGCGACCGTGTCGCCCACCAGCGTGTCATTCGGTCAGACGGCCGTCGGAACAACGAGCCCGACACCCGTCACTCTGACGAACTCCGGCACGGCCGCGCTGGCGGTTACGAGCGTCGGAATTACCGGAGCGGACGCCGGCGATTTCGCTGAGACCAACAACTGCGGCTCGAGTGTTGCGCCCAACGCCGCTTGCCAAATCAACGTGACCTTCGCTCCCCCTGCGATCGGAACCTTTACGGCGAACCTTTCGGTGGTTGACAATGCCACCAAGGCGCCGTCGGTGATCCCCCTCACGGGAACGGGGTTTGGTCCCACCGCAACTCTTTCTCCTGAGAGCTTGAAATTCCCTGGTCAATTCGTGGGCACTTCAGGCCTGCCGCAGAACATTACCCTCACCAACAATGGCGATGCGGCCTTGACCATCACCAGCATTAAGACGAGTGCGCAGTTCCAGGCTACCAATGGCTGCACCAGCAGCCTGGCGGCAGGCGTGAACTGTACCATCAGTGTGTTTTTCGATCCCACTTCCGCGGGCACGCAGACGGGAACGCTGACCATCACTGACAACGCGCCGGACAGCCCCAGACGGTTGCGCTTTCGGGCGCGGGCCAGGATTTCGGCATGTCGGCCACTTCTTCCAGCGCCACAGTCTCCGCGGGGCAGACCGCGAACTACTCAATTTCCGTAGCGCCGGAGGGTGGAATTGCACAGACCGTCAGCCTGACCTGTAGCGGCGCGCCGCAGCTATCCAACTGCACGCTGACGCCCAGCACGGTTACGCTAAACGGGAGCGCGTCCGTCCCGGTGGCCGTGGCAGTTTCAACCACAGCCGCAACCATGACGCCACCGTTGGGGAAGCTCTTTCCGCCGGCAGTTCCGGGCGGTTGGGCTTTGTGGTCGTTGTTCCTGCTCGCGTTCGTCAGCCTTGCAGTTCTGTCGGCGACCAGGCGTCGCCGCGCGCTGTGGCTGGCGGGCATTTGCCTCTTGATGATGATCGCCTGGGCTTCCTGTGGCGGAGGCAGCGCAACGCACAATCCCGGCACGCCCGCCGGAACTTACACCTTGAAAGTGACAGGAACCGTGACCTCTTCGGGCACATCCACGCAACTGACCCACACCACGAACCTGACCATTACCGTGGACTGAATGGGAGCGCCGCTTTGCCATTTGATATGTGCGTTTTGATATCGGCTCTGCTGGTGTGATATCATTGCCACGTTGACAGGGAGTTCTGTTATGGCGGGGATTGTCGTGCGCAATATTTCCGAGGAGACTCACCGCGCCCTGCGCGTCAGGGCGAGGCGGCACGGGCGCAGCACGGAAGCGGAGGTTCGCGCCATCCTCGATAGCGCCGTGCGGCCTGACCAGCGCGTGAGGCTCGGCTCCGCACTGGCTGCGCTTTCGAAGCCATTCGGGGGCTTGGAACTCGAGATCAGGCGGGACAAAACGCCCGCGAGGGCTGCGAACTTCTCGTGATTCTGCTTGATACGAACGTCGTCTCCGAGGCGATGCGGCCGAAGCCTGACCGCAACGTTCTCGAGTGGCTCGACGCCCAGGAGGCCCAGACCCTTTACCTCTCGGCCGTCAGCCTGGCGGAGTTGCTGCTCGGCATCGAGAGCCTGCCCACCGGCAAACGGCGCAGAGCACTGGCTGCTGCCCTGGCTGAACAGGTCGTCGCCCTTTTCGCCGAGCGGATCCTGCCTTTCGATCTTCCTGCGGCCCAATCCTACTTGAAGTCGTCATGCGCGCCCGCCGATCCGGCCATGCGATCGCCGTGGCGGATGCA
>CAWJHY010000048.1:0-44556 GCA_963842495.1 uncultured Acidobacteriota bacterium | reverse complement strand
ACATGGGCCTGCGGCCCACCCAAAGTGATGAAAATCACGGTCTACGGCAAATCATTGATTCTGGGGCCAGTGTCCCGTGATTTTCGAGAGAGTTATCATGGGCCTTTGGCCCACCCGAGGAGATGAAAATCTTTCCGAGTCGCTATTGTACAATTTGTGCAGCGTGGAAAGGTAAAGGCCGCGCTGCGCTCTGGATGAGTTGAGGCCGTGAGAGAGCTTGGTCCGGAACGAGCGTTTTTGAACCCATAAATGTGTCGCTACCCCTTCCGTCCCGACGGGAGGGGTAGTAGCGCGCAGGAGAGCGTAATCCCTATACCCGCACGTTCTACCCTTCCACGCCAGGAGGAAACTATGGCGTATAAGGTAGCAGGAATTGACGTGCATAAGAAAGTGCTGATGGTCGTAATTCTGGACGTTGACGATCCGGGATCGGAGCCGCAGCGAAGGCGCTTCGGAACCACCACCAGCGAACTGCAGAACTTGTCGAGTTGGCTGCGGCAGCAAGGGGTACAACAGGCGGTGATGGAGTCCACGGCACAGTACTGGAGGCCCGTCTGGTACGAGTTGGAACCGTATATGAAATTGCAGTTGGCACAGGCTTTCTCCAACCGGGCACCGCGCGGGCGCAAGCACGACTTTCGCGATGCCGAGCGCCTGATCCGGCGGCTGCTGGCGGGCGAGTTGACGTTGAGCTTTGTGCCCGGAGCCCAAGCAGCGGACCTGGCGGACGATGACACGGGCGAGGGTGCAGCTCAGCGAGGACAAGTCGCGGCTGCACAGCCAACTGGAGTGTCTGCTGGAGGAGATGCGGATCAAGCTGTCCAGTGTGATCAGTGACCTGTTGGGAGTCAGTGGGTACCGCATTCTGCGCGCTCTGGCAGGTGGCGAGACCGACCCGAACAAGCTGGTGGCCTTGGCTGACGACCGGTTGCAATGCAGCGAGAAGCAATTGATCGATGCTTTGAGCGGAAGCCCCCAGCCCGTGCATCTGCAACTGCTGGTTCTGTACCTGGACCGGCATCAGATGTTGGTGGAACAGATCGCCAAGCTCGACCGCCTGATCGCGGAGGCCCTCAAACCCCATCAGGAAGCCGTGGCTCGGTTGGCGCTGGCCCCCGGTCTGGGAGTGGACTCCGCACAGCAGATCATCGCCGAGGTGGGAGTGGACGCGGGCACCTTCCCTACGGCGGGCCATCTGAGCGCCTGGGTGGGGACCTGCCCCGGACGCGATGAAAGCGCGGAAGAGAACCACAGTAGCCGCTCGGCCAAAGGCAATAAATACCTCCGTCGTGTGCTCAACCAAGCCGCGCACGCGGCGGTGAAGAAGAAGGGCAGCCACTTTCAGGCGGTATTCCATCGTTTGCTGCCTCGGCTCGGCTACAAGGCAGCCATCTGGGCTGTCGCTCATCGACTCTGCCGTCTGGTGTGGAAGATGTTGCATGAAGCCGTTCCCTACATCGAACGCGGCAGCGAACCCGACGCCCGGACCAAACACCGACGCGCTCGACAGTTGGTCAGAAGGTTGCGTAAGCTCGGGTACGACGTTGACCTACGAGCCGTAAACCCTACTCCCGCATCCGCATGAACGTCTGTAAACCAGTACGCGGGAGAGCGATTTTCAGGAGAGCGCAGCGAAGAATCTCGCTCTGCCGCGCTGGCTCACCGCTACCCCCTGTTTTCCGTGGTGCGATAAACGAAGACGATGTTGCCGGGTCCGCAGGGCAAGCCGCGGGCGGGGTGCAGGCCGAAGGCGCTGACCAGGTAATCGACCGCCTCGGCGGCGGCGTAGGTGGTGAAGGCCTCGCGACACGCCAGGCCCGGCAGGTTCGTTTCCATTGGATTTTGGATCGGCAATTTGGCATTGGAGGCGGCCGCGCCCACCTGCCATTCGCCCGGCTCTCCCCCCAATTTCCGCATGTGTGCCGTCAGCTCCTCAATGATCTCGTTCCGCCCTATTCGCATGGTGCCTCCTCCCGCAGAATCGGCGGTCAACGCTACCTGAATCCCGAATCCTGACTCCTGAATCCTAGTCTCACCAACTCTTGTACGGGGTGCCTTCCAGGGAAGTCTCCTCCGAGCCGCTGTGCACGTCGACAATCCCCAGCGTCTTTTGGCTTACCGAAAGCGGCTGGTCTTCCTTGGTCTCCTGCCAGGTCTCGTTCGAGCCGGTGAAGGGGTCGGTGGGCAGCCGCTTCAGATAGCCTTTCTCCACGATCTCGTCGAGGCTCAAGGGAGCGCGGCCGTTGTCCAGCGTGAAGCGGTCAATCAGGTAGCGGAGGGTGTAGAGGTCATCGCGCAGCACGGCCTCCCGCGCCCGTATCACGGCGGTTCTGTAGAACGGCGTCGAGATGGCCGCCAAGATCAAAATCACCGTCACCACCATCATCATCTCGAGAAGCGAGAAACCCGCGGGGCGGTTCCCTCGCTTGTCTTCCTGCCGGTAGGTCACATGGTCGATTGAGGGGCTGTCCATAACGAGTCGCCATCAACGGAACGGACAGGTAGCGCAGGGTCCCTGGGGTTGGGACTCTGCGGCTTTTCCTTGGATGTCATATACGAACGGGAACGTTAACAACAATCAAATTATTTAACATCAAAAGCCGCAGAGTCTGAAGGCGCAAACTCTGCGCTGCTTCTTTCCTGAAAAGGGTACCTGACACCCTTTTCTTTCTTCCTTCCGATCTTTCTCCGCGCGCCATCCCCTACCACCCCGAGAAGTCCCGCCGCTGCTTGCGCCCCTTGCTTCACGGCGAGTTTCAGGTTTCATCCACATCCGAAGACTGACCACTTCCCCTTTGCGCTAACGAGGCCGAAACGGGTTCACTTGCGTTATGGCTCACGGATTCGCCGCTCGAGGCTTCGCCGGCGGGATTACTCCCACCCACGCTCGATTGGCTACCTGTTGAATGGGCAATTACAGGACAAGCTCCTTTCAGCTTGCAAGATCAGCCAGGCTTTGCCTGGCACACGGACGTATGCGCCACCCGCGCAAACTCTGCGCCTGCTAGCCGAAGATCACCCCGAGGCTCGACACAAGCGCCAAGACCAGTCCGGTCCCGAGCAGGAACCAACGCCATCGGGACCTCGTCCCGAGCCAGCCGAGCAGACCAGCCTCCAAGGGGATGGCAGTTGCGGCTAGGGCGCACCACCACAGCCACACGGTGGCCGCGAGGCTTCCCGGCCGGGGCATGGGCCGGCGGTAGCCGAGCAGGAAAGCCGCCCACCCGCAGAACCCGATGACGGCCCCGGCCAACCAGGCTGGCCCCCGCGCTGCCCGCCGCTTGACAAGTCGGGTTAGAACCGCTAGAGCCAAAAGGGCAGATAGCAGTCCGAAGAAGTGCACCCACAATGACCAACTAGTCATGCAAGCCTCCGGGGGCGGGCGTCACTGTGCTGCGTACGGAACGGGGACCGGCTCCGGCGGCAGGGGCGGCGGCGGGGGCTCGGGTGGTTCCGGCCCATGCGGTTCCGGCGGCTTATCCCACGGACCGCAAGGATCGAGCGGATAAATGAGAACCCCGTTTATATACGTACTTTCTTTTGGGCATGGCTCGAAAGCAAATTGCTGGAAGATTGAGCAACCCCAGTGCTTGAAACGCGTGATCCCATCTGAGCACCCGCACTCGTAGTAGCAACCCATGAATTTGAGAGTGGGGACTTTCCGGAAGCATGCGCAGACGAGGGGCAACCGCGAACCACCGCCGCCGCCACCCCCGCCGCCCCCGCCCTCACCCCCGCAATTGTCCGGGGGGCACCAACTCGGGCAAACGTCGGGATTCGCGAGGTTGAAGTCGCAGTCCGCGCAGTTCGGATCGCACGACGCCATAAGGTTCCCGTTCGGATCCGTGAAATTCGTTGGGTTGTCGCGGACGTAGGAGTAAAGGTTCTGCCCCTGCGGGAAGTTCACGCAGCCGCTCTTCGGGTCTGGGGTTTCCCAGCGGCCCTGGGCGGGCGTGAACTGGCGATAGAGGGTGTGATTCAGAGCGTCTTCCGAATCCCACTCCATGCTTGCGAAGCGGAAGTTGTCCGTCACCGTGCCCGAGATCACGCGCTCGCCCCCGAACGCATAGTAGTCCGACTCACCCTGGACACGGCCCGTCGAGTCCGTCAGCGTGCGGTAGGAACCGAGGCGGTCGCGGAAAAGATAGTAGACGTTCCCTGAGGAAACGTCCCGGCGCGCGATGCGCTGCTTGTTGAAGAAGGCGTACTCACTGGTGAGATTCCCGCTCGAGTCGCTCTCCGCCAGAACGCTGCCGCAGACCGCGCAGTACCAGTAAAGCGTGCCGCTCGATTTCTCGACGCGCCGCAGATCGCCGTCGTAAGTGTAGGTTACGTTCGCCGCCGATTTCAGGTGCTGCTCGGCATTCCAACTGTAGGTGTACGAGCCGTCGCCCGTCAGGTCGCCGGCCGCGTCGTAATTGAAGCCGCTGTTGGTGATCTGGTTGTTCGTGTTGACGCTCAAGCTCAGCATGGGCGCGGTACACTGCGTTACGTTAGCCGTCGTCAGGTTCGCGTATCGGTCGTAGCCGAAGCTCTGGCCCCAACAGTCGCTGCCGCTGGTGGCCTGACTTGCCGCCGTGGTCACGCGGTTCAGCGCATCGTAGGCGTAGGTGACGCTGCGGCCATTGTCCCGGCCGTTCGTCTCCACGTTCACGTTGCCGTTGGCGAAGTACGTATACGACAGGCTGAGCGCCGTGCCACTCGAGGACGAGGCGCTGAGCCCTGTCGGCAGCAGCCGGTTGCTGTAACTGTTGCTGGTGGTGATTCCGGCGAATCCGCCCGAAACCTGCCCATTCACCAGGCTCGCGACGCCGCCGGGCGGCGCGTAGCTGGCGCCCGTAACGTAGTTGATGCCGTTGGCCGAATCCACGGCAGATATCGGCCTCGAGTCGCCGCCGTAGGTGTAGCTCACCACGCGCCCGCTGGGATAAGTGATTGAAGCGAGGGAACCATCAAGTTCATAGCCATAGGACATGGTCTTGGTGACCGTGCCGATGGTCCGCTCCTCGGCGGTAGTTCGACCCATCTTGTCGTAGCTCCAAGCGGTTTTGCCCGAGCCGTCGCTCATGCCCGTTCGCTGGCCCTTCCCGTTCGTTATTGTAAGCCCATTGTAGCTGGTTTGGTCGTAGTAATAGGTCACTGAGTGGTCGCCGTTCGAGTAGCCCTTGCCGGTCAGCCGGTCCGCGCCGTCATAGGTGTAAGTCGTGGTGATGCCGCGCGCGTCGGTCTTGCGGCACGCAAGCTTCTGGTTGTTCGCGCAGAGCGCCCCGCCGGAGGTGGTGTAGTAGTAATGCGTCGTGCCGCCTTCGGGGGTAGTCGATTGCGTCATCTGCGAGAGGCCATCGTAACTGTAGGAGCGCGTTTCACTGCCTTGGACGACGCCGGTCAAGTTTCCCAGCGCATCGTAGGTGTAGCAGGTGTTCAGGGTTAAGCTGTTGCCGTTCGTGGGGTCCGGCTCATCCGCTTCGATCACGTGCCCGAATGCGTCCGTGAATGTACGGCGCTGATTGCCGGATTCGTCCGTGTTGAGGGTGGGATAACCGTAGCCGTATGTCGAGGCCGAACACGACTGCGCGCCAGTACCATAGGCGACCTGGCTATAGCTCGAATCGCTGTGCGTGACCTTGATGACCCGGCCCAAGGCGTCGTAAGAGTAGGTATCCAAGCCGTAGGTCGGGTCGGAGGCGCTGCGGTAGGGGTTGCTCTTGGTGTACATGCGGCCCAGCGAATCGTAGGCGGTATCCACATAGGTCTCGCCCGAGGGGTCCGACACCAAATCCTGATGGATGGTGCGCCCCAAGCCATCGAGCACTGTCTCGTCGTGACGGACGATGGAACCCGATCCGGGTGTGCATACCGTGAGCGAGCCTGAAATCAGCTTGCAGACGTCTGTGACGGTGGCGCTGCTATACACCGTATCTGTTACGCCGCCATCCGGGAAGCTGGTCTGGATGCGGCGGTTCATGTTGTCGTAGCTGTAGCTGGTGGTGTTGCCGTTGACATCCGTTGTGGAACTCGTGACGGCCCCGTTGCAATTCCAGGCGAGCCCTCGGGACAGCGACATGGGTAGATTAATGATGGTATCGAAGGAGTTCCCGCAGGCGCCCGTTCCCGAATTGTAGGTGGTCACCGCGCCGTTGAAATCCGTCATCTGGTACCTGTTGCCTGTGTCGAAGTAGGTGAACGACTTCGAGATATAGCTAAAGCCGTAGCCGTTGATTGCGACGCTGGTGGGATTGCCCCGCGTGCTGCCGGGGTTGGAGATCTGGGGGGTTCCGGAAGTCGTTACGAGCGAAGACCCATCATAGGAATAGGAGGTCTGATTGAGGAGCGTCCCCGAGCCGTTGTAGACGGAAACGGTGGACGGCCGATCTTCGATATAGCTCCTGGCCGGTGTCCAGTATGTGGTGGTGGTTTTCCGCTCCAGCGACCCCACGCCCCCGCTTCCGTAATTGTACTCGCCTTTTTCAGTCACCAGACCGTAGGAGTTGTAGTCAGTGTTCACCTGCGATTCGAAGCCGCCAAGCGAAGTGGTCACGGTGGTCTGCGTAATCGGAAGAGAAATAGATGTACCGTTGCAGGGGAATGACGACCCGCTGTAGCAGGTGTAAATGGTCTCGAGGCCGGCCACCTGCCGCTCCGTTTCATAGATTCCCTGGAAATTGTATGTCGTGACGTTGCTCTGCGGGTCGGTCAAGGTTGTCGTCCAGGCCGTGCCGTTTTCGGAGTGCGCGTAGGTCCAAGTCCCGTCCGGCGTGGTGCGTTCGAGCGTGGCGGCGCTGCCATCGGCGCAGGTGATGCCGTTCGATCCGCCCGAGTAGGTATAGGAAATCGTGCCGCCCGTGGGCAGCGTAATCGATGCGGGACGGCCCGTGACGTAGTGAGGGTTGTGGTCGTCGCCGGGAGTGACTTCGTAGGTGAAGCTATAAGACGTGCCGTCAGGGAAGACAATGCTGCTTACCAGATTCTCCGGTGTGGCCCCGAACTCGGTGATGCCACTGCAGCCGAAATTCGTCTGCACGGTGTAAGCGCTGTAGTTCATGGTTACCGTGGCCTGATTTCCCGTGGCCGCCGTATAGGTCAACGTGGTGGGGCTGGAGGGGGTTCCTGAACCGGATACGGTCAAGGCTGTCGTGCCGAGAGTGTCTTCGGTCGTAGTGGTGCCGTTGGATGTGGTAACCGAATAGGAGTTCCCGTTGGAATCTGTGACCGAATAGTAGCCCACGGGCTGGAAGCTGCCTAAATAATAGACGGGCGGTACGATGATCTTGCCGGAGTGCCAGACGATCTGCGCGGTAGTGGTGTTCTTCACCACCAGCGTATACCCGGACCCGTCGGTGGCATTGGAGGTCCCAGAGGTCTGGGCGGGGATGCCGCAATTCGTGCTCCCCTGTGTCGTCGTCACTGAAACGTTGTGAGGCGTCCCTTGGGTGTCCACGTAGGGACCGAAAGTATCGTAGCCGTAATAGTAATATGTACCGCCGACGATGCAGTAATTCGACGTTAACGACATGTACAGATATCCCGTCGAACCGTTGACGATCCCGGTCCAGCCCCAGTTGGGGAGCTGCGCCCAGTATTGCGAGCCCGAAGTCCCGGCCGGATACCAGATCGAGCTATCGTAGCTCAGCGTGTTTGTGAAGCTCAAACCGCGTCCCGCTTTATTTACGGCCGGAACTGACAGGTGGACATTCAGGCTGGCGTTGTTGACGACGTCCGGGCCGCCGCTGAAGCTGCCGTAAGGCGGCGTGCCGGTGATGACTTGGGCGGAGGCGGGCTGGGCCGCCAGGAAGGCGACAACGAGCAAGAGGGCAAGTGAGAATGGATTCCCGCCTTCGCGGGAATGACGTGCTTGGCGGAATTGGCCTTCCGATTTTCGATTTTCCATTTTCGATTTTCGCTTTGCGTGTTTCCAGTTTCGGTTGTCGCTCATTGCCCACCTCCTGTGGTGATGTGTGAGGCGGTGGTGCTGCTGGGCCGCCGCTTCGACGCTCGCCGCCTGCTCGTAACACTTGCGACGGCCGGCAAAGCGAAGACGCTCGACGGCACGCCGGAATTGACGGTAACGTTCGCAACCCTGAAGTCGAGCAGCAGGGTGCCCTGGAGATATTTCTGGATGTCGAAGGGTACGAGCGCCCCGCTCACGTTCTGAAAATTGCCGAACCGGACTTCGACCGGGACGTTCATGCTGATCCCGGTGTCAGGCTGCACACTGAAGTCGAGAAACAGGGGAAGGAACGACTGAGGGTCCAAGTAGATATCCATCGTGCTGAGGGTCGCAATCAGCGCGGTAGTCGTGGGGTCCTGCCCCGAGGGTGCGCTCGCAATTCGCAGATGGATCAACGGCGTGCCCTTGCTCGTGTCCGGGCCGAGGTAAGAAACCGAGACCTGGGGGTTGGCCGAAACCGCTTCCAGCGTCAGGACCGGAAAGAACCAGCTTGCGTCGGTCCAGCAGTTGTTCGCGAACATGGAGTGGGGCGTGCCATCCGTCCCAATCCAGGCCCCGGCAGGCCCGTCGCGAATCTCCTCGCGCGTTCCGCCGCTCAAGTAGAGCTGGAGCAAACTTTGTTGGTTGCCGCTCGCGGTCAGAGCGGCGGTGCCGGTCTCCTCATCGGAACCAGCGACGTAGGACGCGGTGGTTTGCAGGGTGACGTCAGTCACGGTCGTTCCGCCGGTCAGGGCCTTGAGGGACGAGGCAATCAGGGTGAGCGCCTGCGGGTCGCGCGTGGCGGTTTGCGGGGCTGCTAATCCAGGGCTCACGCCGAGCAAGCAGAGCAGCGCTGCGGCCAGTCCTAGAACCGCTGCATTGCCAATCACAGGTGCGAAAATCGGTCGAAGGGCATGCCTGAACATAGCCACACCTCTGGAAAGGAAATTGAAGAAGGAGAGCAAGCGATATTTGCCGCATGGGATTTGCACACGGCGATGTCTCCGGAACCGAAGATGCGGCTAAGCTACCCCCCCCCCCCCGCTATTTTGTCAAGAGACAATATTACCGAGTGCAACATTTTTCTGTGGATTATTTACAGACAAGATGTCGGGATGGTCTGAGCTGTGGCCGGTACTGGCCGGGATCGAAATACGCGGGGTTCACTGGGCGCGTGTGCGCCCTGGATGATTTGCGATTGCAAATCCGCCCGCCTCTGCGCCGCCTGCTCACTTTTTTTGCATTTTTCGCTTGACAACTTGACGGACTTATGATAGCCTATGATGGTGGTCTTTTTGTGGACACATTGTCGCAGGCGGGCGCTGGGGCGAGTCGAGGCGCAAGGCGAAGCGGAAGGGTCCCGGCCATGAGGGAACGTAGGGAACTACAAAAAATGAAAAATGGTGGGAACGAAGCTAAGAACTACCTGAAAACAAAGCACATCACTTTTTTGAAGGCTGCAAATTATGCGCGTTTTGCACGCAATTTAGCACAAATTAGGCGCTAAGAGGTGCAAGAACAGCACAATTTGTGAAAACGAACCGAAGCTTTCGAGCCCCACGGCAAGACCATGCAAGTGACAAGAAGTCGGCTACAAACCACCGTCATCAAGAACGCGTATACGAGCCCGATGTGACTCTCCGGATCGAGACGCAAGAGGGGATACGGCAATGGACGCCACAAATCTCAAACTCCGCAGCCGCGACTGGTTTGGAAAAGACGATCGCTGGGGAGTAGCGCATCGCGCCTGGCTGCGCGCCGAAGGCTTCAGTGAGCGCGTGTTCGCGGGCAAACCGGTTATCGGGATCTGCAACTCCTGGAGCGAACTCAACAATTGCAACGCGCATTTGCGCCAGGTGGCGGAAGCCGTCAAGCGCGGGGTGTGGGAAGCCGGAGGATTTCCGCTCGAATTCTGCACCATATCGCTGGGTGAAATGCTCATGAAGCCTACCACCATGCTCTATCGCAACCTGATGGCGATGGACGTGGAGGAATGCATTCGCGCCTACCCCCTGGACGGGGTGGTGCTGCTTTGCGGATGCGACAAGACGACGCCGGCTCAGTTGATGGGCGCAGCCAGCGCCGATGTGCCGGCGCTCATGGTTCCCGGCGGACCCATGCTGCGCGGCATGTGGCACGGCACGGAACTCGGCTCGGGAACCGACTTGCGCCACTTTTGGGAAGACGTCCGGGCGGGTCGCCTGAGCGAAGAGGAGTTTTGCGAAATCGAAAGCTGCGTCTCGCGCAGCGCCGGCCACTGCACGGTGATGGGCACCGCGTCGACGATGGCCAGCCTCGCCGAGGCCCTGGGAATGACCTTGCCGGGTGCGGCGGACATTCCCGCCCCGGACTCGCGCCGCCTCTCGATCGCCGAGCAGAGTGGGCGGCGCGCCGTGGAAATGGTGGCCGAGGGGCTTCGTCCTTCGCAGATTCTTACCCCCGCCGCGTTTGAGAACGCCATTTGCCTGCTCATGGCCCTCGCCGGGTCCACGAATGCCATTATTCACCTGGTTGCGATCGCCGGACGAGTGGGCCTGGAACTTCCCCTTTCGAGATTCGAGGAGATTTCCCGCACCACGCCCGTGCTGGCGAATGTGAAGCCTTCGGGCAAATACCTTATGGAGGATTTCAGCTACGCGGGAGGGGTGCCCGCCGTTCTGAAGGAGATCGCGTCGCAACTTCACCTGAATGCGGCCACGGCCACCGGCAAGACCCTGGGAGAGAACATCTCCCGCGCCGCGTGTTTCAATCGGGAAGTCATCAAACCATTCAGCCAGCCGCTCTACCCCGAAGGAGGGCTGGTGGTGCTCGGTGGCAACCTCGCTCCTTGCGGCGCCGTGATCAAGCAATCCGCCTCTTCGCCGCACTTGCTCCGGCACAAGGGCAAGGCCGTGGTGTTCGAAGACAATCGTGATTTGCTGGCGCGCATTGATGATCCGCATCTTCAGGTTGAGGAAGATTCCATTCTTGTCCTCAAGAACGCCGGCCCCAAGGGCGCCCCGGGCATGCCGGAATGGGGCCACTTACCGATCCCCGCCAAATTGCTCAAGGCCGGCGTGAAAGACATGGTGCGGTTGAGCGATGCCCGCATCAGCGGCACCAGCTTCGGCACCATTGTCGTTCACATCTCGCCTGAGGCCGCGGAGGGCAGCGCCTTGGCTATCGTCAAGAACGGCGACGAGATCGAGTTGGATGTGCGTGAGAAAAGACTGGAACTGTTGCTGCCGGAAGCGGCAATCAAAGCGCGCCTGGCCCAATGGACGCCGCCCGCCCCTCACTATACGCGCGGCTACGGGAAAATGTACCTCGCTCATATTTTACAGGCCCACCAGGGCTGCGACTTCGATTTCCTGCTCGGTCGCGACGCCGCAGAGGATATAAGTCCCCTACGAAGATTCCCTAACCCCGCGTTGTGACAAGTTTATTTATATGAGTGCATCACCTCATTAGTAATATTTAGCGCGCCTCGATAAGGCCCCTTGACAGCTTGGCCTTAAATCGTGTATTACTAGACCTACGAAATACAGTTCCCGGCACGGTTGTCCAGAATTGCCCTCGACGCCCCAGTGAGTTATGGCATCTTTACTCTGTCCTAATTGCGGATCGGCGCGGGTCAACAAATCGCCTAGCGGTCTGCACCTCATCTGTCTCGACTGCCAACGAGTCATTGTTCAGGACCGGATCAAGAAGCCCCGCGGTCGAAAAATGAAAGGCAGACCGCCTCGATCGCTCCCTGAGGCCCGTCCAGAACCGGCGAGTTGAAGGCCTGCGCTCTCGTTGACTCTTCCGGATTGCCCTGGGCATCCCTGTCAAAGCAGAGACCTGTCGAATAAGTTCCGTCAGCCGGCAATGTCCGGCAAAGCCTCCGCCACCTTACCAATGTAGCCTGGTAATCCTGCCGCGGTTCTGCTGGAGTGGCAGTTCGAGCCACCCTGCCCGCAAGCGGGGGATCCGCCATTCCAAGGCTGCACAATGGGGTCATCGCGGATTTCTCGCCCACCGGAAACTTTATGAGCAATATCGCCGCGCGCGGCTTACTGGATGATCCGTGGGGCATGGCGATAGCTCCATGTCCTGGAGTGCGTCTCCAGCCGTCACCTTTGGCTGGCTTGGCCGCTCGCGACCCGGGTGTTGAAATCCCCCGACTTGCCGCGCGGGATGCTCAGCGACACCCAGCGGGAAGACTGGAGATGCTTGGCAAGGAAAATAATCTGGCCGATGTGGAGCGCGTAGTGCGCCACTTGACGGTTGATCGCCTGCATCACCGAATGAGGCTCATTGCGAATAGTGACCGTGCGCGCGAGGTCCGAGTCGTTAAGCGGCTCGAGCGCAGCAAACACGCACTGCCACCCGGCTTCCCATAACTCCATCAGCGCAGCGCGCGTCGCCGGCGGCGCGTCAAATTCACTGTCGCGATTCCGGTCGGGCTTCTCGCCGTCCGTGGTGAGGAAGTCCGTCCAGCGCGAGCGCATGTTCCCCGCCAGGTGCTTAACGATAATCGCAATGGAATTGGACTCCGGATCGATGGCTAATTGCAGTTGCTCGTCGCTCAACTGCGCCATGGCCCGCTCGCCCAGAGATTTATACACTCGCAGGACCGCCCGTGAATCTTCCAGGTACGAAGTTAGAAACTTGTGCGCCATAGGTTCAATTATAAACCCACTTCAGCCACGATCTATTGAGGTTGGTTTGACGGTGATGATTGTAGTTCGGCGCCAGGAGCCTTGTCTGAATTACTCGTTTCGACGGAGCTAACACTGAAGGTTCCGTCCGAATTCCGCGCGCGAGTGGTTTTCGTCTCCTCGGTACCCGCAGCTCCGGAAGTCGCGACATCTGAAATTTTGGCCATGACTTTTAAATCCTGGCCGACCGGATCAATCTGCTCCATCTGTTGCTCGGTGGTTGTTCGACCTGCATCGCCGCTCCGCACAGTCGTAACGCGCTGGATCAGATGGAACTGACCATCGCGACTCCGACCGGGAACATCCAGCGAATAGGTCTCAGCCGTTTCCACGTTCTGTCCGTGACTTTGCGCATCCTTAACGACTGTCCGTGAAACCTCCGCAAGGTTACCATCGGCGTCCGGACGCGAAATGCTTTCTTCGGTCGTTCGATTCTCGCCGTCTTGTTTGACCACCTTTTCACTTATCTCAGCAAGTTCCAAACCGCCCTTGCCGGAGTTCGCCGACTTTGTGGTCTTCGTCGTTTCTGTACGATCGTTGTCGCCTCGCTTCTGCTGTTCATCTGTCTGCCGGAGTGGAGCCATATTGCCGTTAATATTGCCGTCGCTATTGATCCGGTAAGTCGTGCTTTTGGTCTCCTGCGACTCCGGACCACTCTTTCTTGTCTCGACGACTTCGCGCTCTACGATCTGGAGATTTCCCTCGGGATTGGGCCTCGATGTCGTTCGATCCACGTCGGATTCGCCGTCGGGCAAATGTTTTGTTTCCTCTTCTGTCACCTGCACCAACTGTTTCCGCCCACTACCATCCGGCCTATAGCTGTGCTGGATTGAGCGGGTAGTGGTGGCGTCTTCCTGGTCTGTTTCTGTCTCAGTATAAAAAGAAGGTCGGTATCCGTCGGGGCCGAGCACCTCCACATTCTTTTCACACAGGATTTTGCTGCCGGATTTACTGCACTTCTCGGTCGTCCGTAAAGGGGCGCCAGGACCTTTCGCAACCGTCGTGACAGTCCATGATTGGTCTGTGTTGTTCGAAACAGTTTGCGCTTCTGCGCAAATGATTAAACTCAGCCAAGCAAGCAGAAGAACGATCGACCGGCGCGGGAACGAACTGGGGAAATGCTCCATGTGCTGCCGCTCCAAAGTGGACACACCACACAGTTGTTTTCTCACCCGTATTACGGGTAACTCAAGTTTATCATAGACTCTGTCTGCGCCGGAAGTTCGCCCACCTCGTCAGTGGCGCAGACATCAAAGACAATGTCTGCGCCACCCGCGACGTCCAGGCTCACGGCGGCTCTCTTCACGCCAGCGGGGCTCCCTTCACTTTGTCTTCTGGCTCGCAATGAAACCCATCGGTTCCTTTTCTGGCACCGGCCCCGGTTCGGTTAGCTGTCGCAGGATCTCGAATACCACCTTGAAGCGCTTGTCGTACTTCTTCTCCATGGCCTCCAGCTTTGCCGCCAGGTCCTTGTGTGTCGCCAGGATATAGCGCAGCCGGACGAACGTCCTCATGATGGCGATGTTGACCTGCACGGCCCGCGTGCTATTCAGCACGCTTGAAAGCATAGCGACACCTTGCTCAGTAAACGCGTATGGCAGGTACCGCCGTCCCCCACGGCCGCTTGGTTTTGACATTCCAATCTGGAATCTCAAAACCTCCGCCTCTTCCTTGGTGAGCTGAAACATAAAGTCTTCCGGGAAACGGTCCAGATTTCGTTTCACCGCCTTGTTGAGATTGAACGTTTCCACCTCGTAGAGCTCGGCCAGATCGCTGTCCAGCATCACCTTGCGCTGTCGGATGAGGTAGATTCGCCGCTCAATAACTCCGTGCGGAATAATTTCCTGGCTTGGTTTCCTCTCCATGATCCCTCGAAGCCTAGTAAATTTATGCTTTTTGTCAAACCTGCCGACCGCGCCAGCCCGTCTTTTCCCTCCAACCACTCTCCCCTTCCGCGCGTGCCGCAGGGTTGCTCCACGCGCAAGCGTTGCTACGTTGAAAACCCTTATCAAGCGTAATGAATCCGGCAAAGGATCTGTAGGCCAGCGTTCGCCTCGCCCCCCATTTGCATTGAGGAGATGTTAGAGGTATGTTTTAACTCGAACCGAAAGTCAAGATGGGAAGTCCGACTGGAGGCTGCCTCCTACGATGAACCAAAATCAATACGACAAGCTCGCATTCGAACTGGCTCGCGAATACCTCCTCAATGAAATTGACAAGAAGGATCGCCGTGTCACCCCGGCACTCCTCCAAAAGTACCTGCAGCCCAAACCACGGCCCAATAGTCTGCCGCAGATCTATGAGCACCTCCTAGAGTCTGCCCAGAACCGGAACATGGTATCCGGCGTCATAAAAGGCGGCATCGGGGAAATTTCTAATCTAAAGCCCGTTCTCTGCGGATTCGAACCCGTCGCGATTTCGAAATCCTATACAAGTCACGAGCACTTACTCGACGCAATCGTGCAGACGCTACACCCAAAGGGGAAAATTAGAACAGTAGCCCGAGGCATCTGGCCCAACTTCTGCCGAACCGCTCTTCAAGCGGCAGAGTTCCTGAAGAGGTTCGAAAGTCCAGAGTCCTTCTACAAGTGGGCAGATGACTTCGATTGTGACCCGTGGGCAAGAGCCGCCCTCCCACTGATTATTGCAAGCCAGGTTAAAGGCCTTGGCTTTGCGCTGGCATGCGACTTCATTAAAGAATTAGGGTTCCCCAACTACTCAAAGCCTGATGTCCAGCTAACCGATATATTCTTCGCACTCGGCTTGACCAAGAGCAAGAATGACCCCCACCAACTGTTTTTCGATATCGCGAGGGTGTCCAAGCACGTCGGCCGTAAAATCACTCCCTACACCGTTGACAAGATCTTCTGGCTCATTGGTAGCGGTAAGTTCTACATGGATGGCTTTGCGGTTGAGGGCAATCACAAGCAGGGCTTCATCCAGTATGCCAAGAAGCGGCTGACCCAACCACAAGCCTAGTAGAACGATTCCGAAATAATGTTGCAATACCATAGATTGTGTTGTACCCTGCTGATAAACCCATTAGTGGGAGGCTATCGTCATGCCGTTTATCAGCAGACGCCCGAAATTGAAACTTACCGAAGAGGAGAGTAACTGGTTGCAACAACTGTCGCAATCGCGCTCGGAAACCGCCGGCAGGGTGCAGCGAGCAGAGATTCTGTTGCGCTATCACACGGGCGAGACGGTTTCCGGCATCGCGGCCACCCTGCGCAGCAATCGGCCGCGAGTCGAGCGCTGCCTTAGCAAAGCCCTGGAACTGGGTGTACGTTCGGCGCTGGAGGACCTGCCGGGCCGAGGCCGACGCCCGGCGCTGAGTGCGGAAGCGCGCGCCTGGGTGGTAAACCTGGCTTGTCGAAAGCCCAAGGATTGGGGCTACGCGCAGGAACTCTGGACGACCCGGCTGCTGGCTCAACACGTACGGAAGCATTGCCTGGCCGCTGGCCATCCCAGTTTGCAGCGGCTCTCGCGAGGCACGGTGTCGAAAATTTTGCACGCCAATGCCGTTCAACCTCACAAGGTGCACTATTACTTGGAACGCCGGGATGCCGAATTTGAGGCCAAAATGAAACAGGTGTTGCACGTCTACCGGGAGGTGGAGATCTGGCACCAGCGCAGTGCTCCCTCGGAGTTGGTGGCCGTGTTGTCGTACGATGAGAAACCGGGGATTCAGGCCATCGAGAACACGGCTCCGGACCTGCCGCCGGTACCCGGTCAGCAGGCAGCCGTGGGGCGCGATCATGAGTACATCCGCCATGGCACGCTGTCCCTGTTGGCAGGCATCGACCTGTGGAATGGAGACGTCTTGGGCCTGGTGCGCGACCGCCACCGCAGCGCCGAGTTCATCGAATTCCTGCGCTTGGCGGACGCCCATTACCCGGCGGAGGCCCGCATTCGTATGGTCCTGGACAATCACTCCGCGCATATCTCGCGAGAAACCCGGGCTTACCTGGCCACCCTCCCGAACCGCTTTGAGTTCATTTTCACCCCCACCCACGGCTCGTGGCTGAACCTGATCGAATCGTTCTTCGGGAAAATGGCCAGGACCTTGCTCCGTGCGATACGGGTCAAGTCCAAAGACGAACTGAAAACCCGCATCGAGATGTATCTGCGGGAAGTCAACGAAGAGCCCGTCGTCTTCAGGTGGAAGTACAAACTTGAAACGCTTTCGGTCGTGTGAGTACATTGCTACGTTATTTAGGAATCACACTACTAGTTGCAGAAATGCGGCATTGTATCACCAGGCTAAACGACTACAACTGGGCGCTGCCTTCACGATCACTCGCCACCGAGCACACCTCCTTACCAACTGAACTCACTACTAACACTTAATAACTCTTCATAAGTCCCCTTCGGCCCTCCCGATCGGGCCTTTCTTCCGCAACCAGTCTCCCCTTCCGCGCGTGCCGAAGGGTTGCTCCACGCGCAAAGGCTGCTCACTTGACGTTGCGAAGCGGTCCAATTCTTCCGGCGCGTTCTGGACCTTGAATCTAGTACGGGACTAAACATCCAAAATCTGCTTCATAACCCTTCGGGGCTAAATCCGCCTCCTCCTCTGCACATGACTCCCACTCCCACCGGCTGCCGTCGATGCTTAGACTCCCAATCTCGCGGTCCTTGGGAACCCACTTCCCCTCTTGGAAAGCGTAAGTGTATCGGTACTTCAGAGAATTAGAACCCAGAAGCTTAGAGTCGGCTTCAGCCTCCTCCCGCGTTTCGTGGCACACGGAAAAGCGCTCATTCCATCGAAACTCCAGGGTCCCGACATACGGCGAAACTAAGGAATCCGTCTTACGCACGTCGATTTTATAATCAACACTCGGCTCGTAAACGGCTTTCAAGTATGGGGATGGAGGAGGGCTTCCCCCTTCCAGGCAACGAGGCGAGGTCTCGGTTCTTTCATGCTTCTCTGCCTTGTAGCGGGCTATTAAATCCGAGACGTACTGCTTGAATGTCTTAACGGCGTCCTGCTCAGTCTTCTCGTCGCCAGCAAAAACAGACCACCCGGACAGAGTTAGTACAGCAGCCAACAAAACCAAAAAACTGCAGCGGCTCATTTACTCCTCCTCGTTTGAGGATTGTCTACTTGACGCGAATTACTATGAAGAAACTCAGGGGCCGCAGATAACCTGGCCTCTCTAAACCCTTGTCATCTTACACCTGTTTGTTTCTAAAATCCGCGCTTGGAGAGCCGGTTACTCTCCACCGCATAACACCTAAAAAGTCTTACAAAGAGCAATTGTTCAGCTTTAATTCTGCAATTCCCCCCTCCTCCTGCCTCCCTTCCCTACGTTGTTCGCTTCACCTCTCTTGAGTGTAGCAGGCGGTCAAGGTGGCTCCAGCCGCTGGCGGCCCCCGTTTAAGCAGTTGCGGAATTTGTATTACTATACGCGGGCAGAAAATCGCCAATCACTCTCAGGAGGGAATCCATGCCAAAAATTCCGATAGCGCTCAAGGGCAAAGTCCAAGGGGAACCCAGGGCCAAAGTCAAAATCCGGGTCAGGCGAAAAACCGTGACCCTCGAAATCAAACTCGACGAGAGCTACACGCGAAGCCTGCTCTACCAGCTTAAACGGGTGAGAGGAGATCTCTGAATTTGGCCGCTCGCCCCGGTCGGTTGCCCTAGGAAGCGAACGGGAGTGCTCGAATCATTAAGGTCCTCGGTGAACGCCGCGTTGAGGTTACAGGCGCAGTGCAGTTCCAGCTTGCAACTTCCAAGGGCCGGAGCGAGAATCAGCCCTCTCAAGGAGGACTGGTATGATTCGCATAACCAAATACCCTGGCCGGATGTCCGGGGCTCTATTGATCATCTCTGCAATTTGCCTCTATTTGCCTCAGGCGGGAGCAAGAGCCGCCTGCGCCGGTTCAGCCGCCGACGAAGTCGCCACAGTTGACGTGGACGCAGCAAGGGTGACAGGGAAGGTTTCACCTTACCTCCTCGGCCAGAACATTGAGCACGAGCACGGAACCATCAGCGGCGGAGAACAGAATCTGGGCAATGCGCACGGTTTGCACAGCGGAGGCCTGTGGGCAGAGATGCTTCGGGACCGCAAGTTTGAAGAGGGCGACCTGGACGGCGACGGAGTCGCCAGCGCTTGGGTTCCGGAGGAACGCATCACCAACCACTATTGGGAGCTTGTCGAGGGGCGCGGAAAGAACCACCGCTATTGGATCGACCACCAGGAATTCTACGGAGGCGGCGCTTCCCAGGCCATCGAAGTTGACGGGGACGGTTCGGGCCACGCGAGCATCTACCAGATCGGGCTCCACTTCACGAAAGGACAGCGTTACACCTTTTACGTTTATCTGAAACGCCGCGGCAGCGGGGCCGAGGCGGCCCCCACTCGACTGATAGGCTAGATATGTAGGGTTACACAACAGGGCCTAGTGTGACGCGGCGGGCCGGCGGCCGGGCGGCCGGGAAGAACTTCACGCCTGTGCGCAGGGTGCGGCGGGCTCGCAAAGGGTCCTCGGCGGAGGCGCCGGGAAGGGGGGACATGAGACCTCGGCGCTTCACGGGCGTTTCAGTGCGGCCCTGGGGCGTCGGCCGCCGGCACCACAGCCTCTTGAGCATTACTTTTGCTTTCAGGGCCGGGCGCGGCCTGGGCCGCGGGTCCGGGAGTGGGCATGTGGCATTGGCCGTCGAAGAAGCCTCCGGGATCAACGAGGAGGCAGGGCGTGTAAATTGAGCCCAGAACCACGCCGTGTTCCTTGATCTCGAGGCGTTCGGAAGCGTGGACATTCCCTTTTACTTTACCAGTTACGCTCAGGATCCTGGTACGAATGTCGCCATCCACTTCGCCCTGGTCGTGGACGACCACCGCGCCTTCGGAATCGATCTCGCCTTTAAAGTGGGTGTTGACGCGAATGAGGCCGGAGGCGACCTTCATTTTTCCTTCAACCTCAACGCCCGGGTCAAGCCAGCCGACCCAGTCGCCGGACAGTTCCGCCAGTTGTCGTCGCGTGGACTTTCCTAAGCCGAATGGCATCGTTTCCTCCCATCGAGGGCTGTTGTACCTCTCCTGTGTATTATTGCCTCACGATCAAGTCGTAAATCCGATTGAGATCTTCGGCGGAGAAATAGCTGATTTCGATAGCTCCGCGGCGGCCGTCGCCACGGATTTTGACTCGCGTTCCAAGCGTTCGTTCCAGTTCCTGGGCGGCAGCGCGCACATTAGGGTCCATTGGCGGCTTGGCCTCACTCTTCCGCTCAGGCTGTTTTGATTGCCGAGGCCCGACCATGCTTTCAACTTCGCGCACCGAGAGACCTTGTTGTGCAATCCTCGCAGCAAGCTGAAGTTGCGCGGCTTCGGAGTCCAGAGCCAGAAGGGCCCGTGCATGCCCATAGGTGATTTCCTCACGGGTGATCATCTCCTGCACGGCATTGGGCAGGCGCAAGAGACGTAGCATGTTTGTAACGGAGGAGCGGTTGATGCCGAGGCGCTCGGCGACCTGTTCATGGCTGAGGTGGAACTCATCCTGGAGCGTCTGATAGGCGTGCGCCACCTCAATAGGGTTGAGGTCGCGCCGGAGCAGGTTTTCGGCCAGAGCAAATTCGAGGGCGTCCTGGTCCGCAAGCTCGCGGACGATGGCGGGCGCAGTCTCGAGGCCAGCGAGGCGAGCGGCGCGCCAGCGGCGTTCGCCCACCACGAGCTGGAAGCGACCCTGGACGGAGGCGTTGCGGCGCACGAGAATAGGTTGGATGACGCCGCTGGCCCGTATGGAATCGGCGAGCCCGGCAAGCGAGTCTTCAGGAAATTCGCGGCGAGGCTGAAACGGGTTGGGATCAATGAGGTCGAGGCGCACCTGCTCGAGCCCGGCCGTAGCCGTCTCAACCGTTTGCAGGAGAGCGTTCAGCCCCCGACCCAACACCTTTCTCGACATGACTCATAACCTCCTTTGCTAGCTCGAGATAACTCGACGCTCCCTTGCAATCGGGGTCGTAAAGGAAGATAGGCTGACCGAAGCTCGGCGCCTCAGCCAAGCGGACGTTACGGGGTATTACGGTCGAGAAGACCTGGTCGCCGAAGAAATCCCTCAAATCGTCGCGGACCTGGTGGGCAAGGTTCGTACGTTCGTCGAACATGGTGAGAAGGATGCCCTCAACCGCCAAGCTGCGATTGTGGGAACGTCGAATTCGAATCAGGGTGTCGATGAGTTCGGAGACCCCTTCCAGCGCGAAATACTCGCACTGGACCGGGACGATAACGGAATCCGCCGCCACGAGGGCATTAAGGGTGAGTAAGTCGAGGGCAGGGGGGCAGTCCAGAAGGATATAATTGAAATCGTTGCGGAAGCTCTCCATCTTTTTGCGGAGGGTTTTCTCTCGGTCGGGGCGATCGACAAGTTCGAGCGTGGCGCCGACCAGATTCTTGTTTGAGGGGATAAGGTGGAGCCCCTCGATTGGGGTATTGAGTACCAGCTCTTTCAGGGGGAAATCGAGCATGAGCGCATGGTACAAGGTCTTGCGCGCGGGGTCGCGGGTGAGGCCCAAGCCGCCAGTGGTATTGGCCTGGGGGTCGCAATCGATGATCAGGGTCCACATCTCGTGGCGAGCGAGGGCTGCCCCCAGATTGATGGCGGTCGTTGTCTTGCCGACGCCGCCTTTTTGATTGGCGATGGCGATGACTCGTCCCAAAGGCACCTGCCTGCTAGGAGTCAGAGCGAATGTATCAAAGGCGAGGAAATAACGCAAGCGAAAGGTGTTTCACGTGAAACGTCTGCCGGCCACCACAGCTCACCAACGAATGTTTCACGTGGAACCATTTGCCACCGGCCCCCGACAGCTTCGTTTGAAAGCCGGATCGGTTTCACGCCAAGCCGCAAAGCACGCGAAGTCCGCAAAGCCAAGAAGCCCCCACCGCCCGCGCTTTCTTATAATCCGCCGCCACCATCGGCCCCATCACGGGCAGGGCCCTTCTCCCCCCACCAGATCTCACCTTGCGCGCCACCCGGCACCCCCAGGCCCTTCACCTTTCTCATCTCGCCGTGTTGGTAGCCTATCTCACTTGCCTGCCGGCGGCTCAGCCAGAGGAAGAGCCGGCCGCCCGGCTTCAGGCAGCGCGAGGCGAGAAAGACAAGCTCCTGGAGCTTCCCCACGGCGCGCGCCGTCGCCGAGTCATAGGCCCCCGCCGCCCCCGCCGACTCTGCGAACTCCTCCAGACGTTCCCGCCGCACCTCCACGCCGCTCATCCCGCAGACCCTGGCCGCCTCTTTGAGAAACCCCCGCTTCTTGGCCACCGGCTCGAGCAAAGTCACCGCCAATTCCGGAAACAGGATCTTCAAGCACAACCCCGGAAACCCAGCGCCGCTGCCGATGTCCAACAACTTGCCGCTTAGGTCCACGCAACGCCCAAGATAGAGACTCTCCCCAAAATGCCGTCGCACGCAATCGGCAGGGTCGCGGATACTCGTCAAATTGATCTTCTCGTTCCAGCGCAGCAGCAACTCCAAATAAGCCACCACCTGGCCGGTTTGTTGCGTACTCAAGGTCAACCCGAACGGTTCGAGTAACTGGCGAACTGTGGCTTCGCTCAGCATCGTCATGCCATTCTACTCAAAAACCAGACAGCGTGACATCCGAAACCGGCCCGTCGCGTTGGCGCTTTGCCGGGCAGCGCTAGGACCTTGGCAAGGAGGCGGCAGCTTCGCAAACCTCGCCCGGGCCCTTGCACATTGCTGGCCTACATAGCTGGGCTCTCCTTGTCGCATCCTTTCACGGACCGGCGCAGCCAGCAGGACCCCCCTGGCTGACCGCCGAAGATGAACTGATACGCCGTTCCTGTTGCGTCGTCTCATCCCCAATTTGCAGCCCGCACCTTGAAGAGGTAAGCTCAATAAAGTGGCTTTCGCGCGGCTCCTGCGGTTCCGGCATGTGCGACTCGGCATGGCCATAACGGCAGCGTCATGTCTGGAGGCCCATCGCTTCGGCTACCACCGGGATTATTCAGATCAGGGCGTTGGGGCATCCGCCGCAGGTGCGATTGGCGAGCAGCGGACGCGCAGAAGGTCCCCCGAGAGAGGATGGAACCGATATGCAGGCAATCATCGCGATGCTGCGCGGGGTGAACGTTGGCCCGCACAACCGCATCAGCATGCAGGCGCTGCGCGCCATGTGCGGAACACTGGACTTGCAGGGTGCGCAGACCTACGTGCAGAGCGGGAATGTGGTGTTTCGAAGCACGGAGCGCAATCTGAGTGCTCTCGCCAAGCGATTTGAAGATGCCTTTGAGAAAACCTTTGGATTCCGCTCCCCGCTGGTTCTTCGGACTGCGGCCGAGATGCGGACGGTGATTGCGAACAACCCATTTGCCAAGCGGAAAGAGATTGAGCCAGGCAAATTCCACGTGATTTTTCTAAAGGAGGAATTAAGTCCCGAAGCGCGGAAGCAACTCGAGGCGACGAAGGTAGGTCCGGAAGAGGTCAAGACGAGCGGCCGGGAGCTGTATGTCCATTTCCCTGACGGAATGGGTCGATCGAAACTGCCGGCGCTGATGGAACGCATCCTGAAGAAGAGCGGAACGGCGAGGAACTGGAACAGTGTGACAAACCTGCTGGAAATTGCGGACAAGTTGGAGGGTTCCCCGGCATGAACGGTGCCCCGTTCAACATCGTTACCGGCGCCTTCGGCTTTTCGGGAAAGTACATTGCGCGCCGGCTGCAGGCCTGCGGCGAACGGGTGCTGACGCTGACCAACCGGGTTCCGTCGACTCCCTCCCTGCGCGTCGCGCCACTGGATCTTCGCAACCCGCAAACGTTAGCCGAGAGCATGCGCGGCGCTACGGTTCTCTACAACACTTATTGGGTGCGCTTCGCCTACGGCGAGTTCAGCCATGAGAGGGCGATGGAGAATTCCAGAATCCTGGTGCAGGCGGCTGACCAGGCAGGGGTGAAAAGAATTGTGCACCTCAGCGTCACGAACCCCTCCCCGGATTCACCTTTGTCCTATTTCCGAGGCAAGGCGGCGGTGGAAAGCATTATTCGATCCTCCTCTCTCACTTACGCCATTGTGCGGCCGGCGCTGATTTTCGGGAGAGAAGAAATTCTGATTAACAATATTGCCTGGCTGCGGCGGCGGTTCCCGCTCTTTGCAATTCCTGGCGATGGGGAATACGGCCTACAGCCGATCTTTGTCGAGGATCTGGCGGCATTCGTTGTCGAACGCGGCCACGGGCGCGAAAACGTGGTGGTGGACGCGGTTGGCCCGGAGACGTATACGTACAAAGAGCTTGTGCAACTCGTTCGTGAAGCGATCCACAGTCGAACCAGATTGTTCTGCGCTCCTCCGTCCCTCGTCCGGTTGGCTTCCCAGCTTCTCGGTCTCTTGGTCCACGACATCCTACTCAACAGAGAGGAGATGAGCGGGCTGATGGCTAACTTGCTCGTCTCGAATCAGTCGCCAGCCGGATCGAGGAGTCTGCGCCAATGGCTTCGAGAATATGCCGGGAACATCGGTGTTACGTACGCCTCCGAAATCAAGCGGCACTACAGGCAAGCGTGACGACATGCGCTAAAATGGTTTGGCGACATAGAATTAAACTCACGACCTAGTATCGTGAGTCGGATCTTCGTAGAACAATTCAGCCCGTTGGCTGACGGGCGGCAGCATGTAGCCCACGGCGCAAGCCGTGGGTCGCAACACCGCACCCTCACCCCCGTCCCCTCTCCCGCCCGGCGGGAGAGGGGTGTCCGTCAACCGACGGACGGGGTGAGGGCCATCCAACCCAGGGCTCACGCCCTGGGCTACGGTATTTCGCCCCTGACGGGGCTCCGAGAAACACGCGCGAATGAAAAGGACCCTTTTTTGCGAACTCGTGACTCAGGACACGATTGGATCCAGGCCACACGGCCACACAGGCTGGATTGACCCGTTGAGTAAGAGACCAAATTGCCGCTACTCTCCAGGAGGAAAAATGCTGCTTATCTCCCCTCGAAGCAGATTGCAGACGATCGCTCTTCTGCTCTTCGTTATCATCGGCGCCGTTATGGCGCGCGGTTCTTTCACCATCGAGCAGGTGATGAGCTCGCCCTTCCCAACCGAACTTATCGCTTCCCCGGCCGGCAACAGGGTAGCCTGGGTGTTCGACGCGCGAGGCTTGCGCAACATCTGGGTAGCCGAACCGGGCGCGGGCGGAAGTTACCGTTCACGCCAACTCACACGGTACACCCAGGACGACGGGCAGGACGTTGGCGAACTCGCTTGGACTCCCGACGGCCAGTCGATTGTCTACGTTCGTGGCGGCGACTTCGAGAACGACGGCTCCTACCCCAATCCGGCGAGCGTGTCCGAAGGGGTCGAGCAGGACGTCTGGGTGGTCTCACTGGAAGGTGGAGCGCCGCGCAAGCTGGCCGAGGGCCATTCTCCTGCCGTCTCGCCCAAGGGCGGCGGTGTGGCCTACATCTTCAAGGACCAGGTATGGCTGGTTAAGTTGGCTGCCGGAGCCAAGCCGGAACAACTGATCCACGACAAGGGCAAGTGCGGCGCGCTGCACTGGTCGCCGGACGGCTCGAGCCTGGCTTTTGTCAGCCACCGAGGCGATCACAGCTTCGTGGGCGTGTACAACGTGGGGCGCAAGAGCCTGATTTATCTCGACCCGGCGGTCGACCATGATTCCGAGCCGGCCTGGTCGCCCGACAGCCGTCAAGTCGCCTTCCTGCGCATTCCGGCGCGCGACGACCTCACCTTCGGAGCGAGGCGGACCGGCCAGCCGTGGTCGATCCGGGTTGCCGACGCCGCCACCGGCCGTGGCCGCGAAGTCTGGCGGGCCGATGTGGGCCAGGGCAGCGTTTTTCACGGAATTGTCGGCGAGTATCAGATCATATGGGGGGGTCAAGACGTCCTGGTTTTCCCCTGGGAACGCGACGGCTGGACACATCTCTATTCCGTTCCCGTAGCGGGCGGCATGGCGAAGCTCCTCACGCCGGGTGAGTTCGAGGTCGAGTTCGTTTCGCTCAGTCCCGATCGCCGCACGTTAGTTTTCGCTTCGAACCAGGACGACATTGACCGCCGCCATCTGTGGTCCGAGCCGGTCGCGGGCGACCAACCTACGCGGCTGACGAGTGGCGAAGGAATCGAATGGTCGCCGGTGATGCTGCACGACGGCGCCGCGATTGCCTTGCTTCATTCCGACGCTCAGCGCCCCGCGCGTCCGGCGGTGCTCGCGAGCGGCGGTGAAATCCGCGACCTCGCTCCGGAAAGCCTTCCCGCCGATTTTCCCTCCGCCGAACTCGTCACCCCGCAGCAAGTGATTCTCCCCGCTGCCGACGGGCTGCGCGTGCATGCGCAGCTTTTCCTGCCCAAGGAGGGAGTTGCAGGCGAGCGGCACCCGGCGGTGATTTTCATGCACGGCGGCTCGCGGCGTGAAATGCTGCTGGGCTGGCATTACATGGCCTACTATCACAACGCCTATGCCCTCAATCAGTATTTCGCCAGCCGCGGTTACGTGGTCCTCTCGCTCAACTACCGCAGCGGCATCGGGTATGGGCTGGACTTTCGCGAGGCGCTCAATTACGGCCCCAGCGGCGCAAGCGAGTTCAACGACGTCGAGGGCGCCGGCCTCTATTTGCGCCAGCGCGCCGACGTGGACCCGGCTCGCATTGGCCTATGGGGCGGCTCTTACGGAGGTTATTTGACGGCCCTGGGCTTGGCGCGCGCTTCGGATCTGTTCGCCTGCGGGGTTGACCTGCACGGCGTGCACGACTGGAACCTCGAGATCGAGAACTGGCCGCACTCGCCTGCGCAGCAGGAAGCCTCGAGGCTGGCGTGGGAGTCCTCGCCGTTGGCCTCGGTGGACACGTGGCGCTCACCCGTGTTGCTGGTGCAGGGGGACGACGACCGAAACGTCCCCTTCTCGGAAATGGTCCGCCTGGTGGAGGCGCTGAGGAAACAGAAGGTGGAATTCCAGCAGCTTGTTTTCCCCAACGAGATTCATGATTTCCTGCGGCATGGCACCTGGCTGGCCGCCTATCACGCCGCCTCGGATTTCTTCGACCAGCACCTCAGGAAATGACGCCCGGCAGATGCGGGTTTGAAATCTGCAATCTCTAATCTCAAATGGCCCGCGCGCACTCGGCGGGTCGTGGGTAGCGCAGACTCGCCGCCGCTGCGAGTCTGCGGCTTTTAGTGTTAAATAATTTCATTATTGTTAATACGCGCACACAAACGCTGCCCACGGACGAGCCTCAGGTTGGCGCAGACATACGGTTCTTGACGTTCTGCGAGGTTCGCGGCAGCGAACCCTAGTTGTATGTCAGCCATCGCTCCGAAGAATTTCGCTACGCGAAATCGCAGACTTCAGAGGACGAAGTCTGCGCCAGCCCACGAACGGGCAGGACAAGACCGTATCGCAAGAACCGTGAATTGCTCGCGGGAATTGTTGAAAAACTTACATAACTCAAGTGGTATTTAGTTGACAACTGCTCGGAATTGCTGAGTTGCAAATGGATATAGATAAGGATAACATTCCGAGACTATCTTTCCGGATCGAGGCCATGATCCAACGAAGATCACTACGGGATATTCCAGATGATTAGTCGTCGAACCACGCGCCTGCTCACCAATCTTTTCACGGATCCGTTCAAGAAATATCAGAGCAGATACGGTGAATCATGGTACTCAATGCATAAATCGGAAGCAGATGTGTACGATTTTCTCTATCAGAACGACTACCCTGCATGGTTTTGTAATGCGGCAAGGGACGCCGCGAGCAACTGTTATGAAAGTATTCGCCCATTCGAAGACTTTGTTCTCAAAATTCACACAGGCGAGTCGCTGGAACCGTACACCCTAAGCTGGACATGGCCGCAGCGTGAGAAGCTTGGCCAGGAGCTACTCAGGGACTTGGCAGAGGATGTTTCGAAACTGTCGAAAGACAGGGGCTACGTAAAGGATGATCTCACGGAACTCGTCAGAAGCCTAGAGCTTGACGGGTACATTTTTCGTGGTGATACTTTGTTAACACCTGAGGAGGGTGTCCTCGACGCGAAGGAACAAGGCGGGGTGCTTGAGGCGCTTTACAGCGAGCTACAGTTGCAAAATGCGGAAACCATATTTCACCACCTTGAGCTTTCCGAACAACACTACTTGGCGAAACGCTGGGATGACTCAATATCGAATTCGCGCAAATTCCTGGAGGGGGTGTTGCAGGAGGTCAGCGCCAATCATCATCTTGCGGTGCACGGCTCTGGAATTGGGCAAGAGATATACTCCCGACCTGTCCGAGTGCGTGACTACTTGGAGTCGAGTGGACTACTGGAGCCCAAGGAAAAGGCAGCTCTGTCTTCGTCCTACGGGCTGTTAAGCGAAACCGGGGCTCACCCGTACATGGCCGAGAATGACCAAGCACGACTGCTGCGACATCTGGCACTGACATTTTCCCAGTTCGCACTCTTGCGTCTGAAAGGCTTCAAGCACAAGAACACCCCATGATACTCTTTCAAGCGTGTGGGTTTCCTGCAATTCGATGCAGGCGAGGTCGTATCCTGCCCAAAATTGCGCGATCCTCGACCCCCGAATCGGAGTGCGAGCCGGCCGGCGAACGGAGTCGCGCCAACCAATGCTGCCGTTAGATCAACCTGACAATGTCATAGACGAGAAACAACGGAGTCAGCCATCCCGTTGTTTAGCTTGAACAGTCAAGGTCCGGCACACACCTTCGTGGTCTTTGGTTGCGACCAAGCGGTCGCGCCGCGAAGCTAGAGCACTGATGGTGACGAGGTTAGACCTGACGCCAAGTATCTGAAGGCTTGAGCGATTGGGCGGAAGTTTTCAGGTTTATAGTCGACGTAACGTGCAGAACGCGGGACCGTTTCTGCGTAGACTCGAATTTCATCCCAACTCTGCACCGGGCGTGCAGGTAGATTAAACCAAGGATTATTGATGACGATTGCTTCGACTGTGCTCTCGCCGCGAGCGCGTGCGGCGTACGCGCGATGGGCACCATCCACCAAAATATCTTGTCCGTTGGCTAGCCTTTCAACGATGGGGGGGGTAATCGGCCAAGGTGATCCCACTATGCGCACGTTCGCGGGAAGTGAGTGCTTGCTCCGAAGCGCTTCAAGCTGGTGGAGCCGAAACAGTTTGAAACGCTCTAAAGCTTTTGGCAGGGGGTATAATTCATCGATCAAGAGTTTTTCCACATGCATCTTCAAGTCGGTGTACTGTGGGACGCATCGGCGCAACGCGGCGATTATCTCGTCGAAAGATACGGGTTCGACGACCGGCCTTACTCCTGAGACCGGAGTTCGCTTCCACCATGCCTGCTCGAAAGCCCACGCTATTAAGGTGAGGAGCCGTGCGTCCTCTGGCATTCGAAGCAAAGATGCATGATCTCTTTCGATGAACACCATTGAAGCATCATCGGTGCCGGGTGAAACCATCGTTCCTAGCATTACCCATTCCCGACCGACCTCTGCAACTGCCGCCCCAAGGTGCACAGCCGCGTGCATTGCTTCCGAACGACGATTATCTAGAGACTTACCCTCGACAGTTGTCGACGACAGAATCCGGATATTGCGGGAGTCTAGAGCAGCTCTCAGAATGCTGACTTGCATTTCCCCGAACCATGAGAGGTCGCCAGACGAAATCCAAATGTCTCCATTTGAACCGGATATCAGGTCCATTGTCTGCTGCAGAAGCGATTGCCTCTCAGAAAACAAGGCAGGCTTTGGTGGCGGACCTTCCCCCGCTCTCGTGCGAACGGCTGCGTAGACTGAGGCTACGTTGATGTGCCTAGCCTGATGCAAATCGAAGAATCGACGATTCAGGTTTCTTAGTTCCGTTGCGAAAATGCCAGGGAACCGTTCGACACTTGTGTGATAACTCAAGTATGTCTCGCCCCGCCCAGTGATGTCTGGGTTAGGGTCAAGCGTTCCGATATACACTAATGGAATGTTTGCAGCGGCGATCCTAATAGCGCACGGAGTTTTGCCTGGACCTCGTTTGATGCAAGGCTCGAAAGTCACAAACATGATGACTTGTCGGAGATCAATCCCAAGGTTTTGAGCTTTTTCCAGAATAAGAAACTCAGCGTGTACCCCTGCTCGTTCTCCGCGATGGGCTTTGATGAGAATCCGGCCTTCGTGGTCGGTCAGCAAAGCCCCAACATATGGGTGTGGCGTACTGTCCTCGAACTCTGACCGACCCGCTTCTTCAACGGTTTCGCGGAACACCTTCATCAGTTGGGACGATTCCATGTTCTTAAAGTTTCCAGAAACGGCAGCTTCGTAGGCAGAAACCGAGCCGAACTACGCTAAGCCACTACCAACGTAATCCTAACGGATTCTGTGACTTCCAGCAAGGACCGATCACCTACTGATTGTCTTTGAGTATTGCTACCCCCCGCAACCACCGACTCGCCCCCTTCTATCTCCTAGAGCTAGGCTAGACTGCTTTCATTTTACTCACACTCATTCGCGCGCAGTCGCCCAGTTTCCCCGCGAATGACGCGGGAGCGTCCTCGCGACTTGGGAATTGCACCGAAAATGTGCAAAAAGCGGGTGCACTTTCAGGTCTCCCTAGCCCCTATCCCGTCAATAAGGAGCTGCAAAGGGTGCCGCGCACTAAGCCGTCGGGCCGTTCGCTAAGGCTGGGGATTAAAGACTGAGCAAAAACAGGGATGTAGGTTCTACGCCTGCTCGAAGTCATTCCGCTGCCGGTGGCACTTAAGAGGCTCACGGTCAGGCCGGTAATGCTGGTTGGCGAGACGGATGGCGGGGCTGCGGGCGCGGGGCTTGAGAAGGTATGCCGCCTCCCCCTTTTCGCGAGCTGGCACCCTGTGCGGTCTGCGGTCTCGCGAAGCGAAGTTTTTTGGGGGCGATGGCCGATGCTCAATCAGGGTTCGCTGCCGCGAAGCTTGCAGACATCAAAAATACGGTGTCTGCGCCGGCCGCCGGTTTCATGATCGCACTGGACTTCTTGTCCCCGCGCATTTTTCTCTTGACAAACGGGACAGCATAGGCTAGAGTAGTTTGGTGGGGTTGGGCAGGCGGCCAGGGCCTGCCGGATACGTTATGCTGGGAAGTCTTCCGCTGTTCTCCTCTGGAGTCCCTGCGTCTGGTTCCTGCCTTCAATTTCAGACAAATAGTCCGGGAGTTGATGAGGCACGGAATCGACGAATGGACGATCAAGGGCAATCCTCAGACCGTCGGCCGGAACGCACTAGTAGGGGCGGTTCGCGAACCGCCCCTACGTCCGCTGCATCGAATTCGGCGAACAAAGCGAGAATGTCTATGAAAACAAAGGACAAGGTTAAAAGGTCGAACAGTCGAGGAGTTAATGAGTCGAGACTATCTTTAAACGCCGTTTCTAGACTCCTCGACAGTGCAGTGGCGGGGGAGGTTCGCGAACCACCCCTATGTCGGCTGGACGAAACTCAGGGAACAAAGCGAGAATGTCTATGAAAAGAAAGGACGAGGTCAAAAAGTCTAGCAGTCGAGGAGTTAAGGAGTCGAGACCGATCTTAGGCGCCGTTTCTCGACTTCCCGACCAGTGCAGTGGTAGGCGCGGTTCGCGAACCGCCCCTACGTCCGCTGCACGAAATCCGGCGAACAAAGCGAGAATGTCTATGAAAACAAAGGGAAATGACAAGATGTCCACATACTTTGGCTGCGCTAACTCCGCATCAGCGCGCACGGTTTGACAACCTCCACGCCATCAACGAAGATGGGGGCTGGGGAATTGGGGCACTTTCAAAGCGGGAACTGTTCCTTCGTCGTCCCGATCAGATCGGGACGCCTCAGACCGACAGCCCGGGGGGCGATTCGGGGGGCTCCTCGGGATGGCAGGCCAGAGGAGGCAGGCGGCTGCTGTCTCCGTTGAAAGAGCGGCTTGCTGAGAGCTGACGGCTGAGAGCTGAAGGCTAGACCATGACACGCGAAGAGCAAAGGCTCGAGGAGTCCCGCCAGCGGACGGCGCACTGGAAGCGCTGGGGTCCGTACCTGAGCGAGCGCCAGTGGGGTACGGTTCGCGAGGACTACAGCCCGGACGGTAAGCCTTGGAAGTACTTCCCGCACGATCATGCGCGCTCTCGAGCCTATCGCTGGGGCGAGGACGGGATTGCCGGGCTTTGCGATCGGCATCAACAGATCTGCTTTGCCCTGGCGTTGTGGAACGGCCGTGACCCCTTCCTGAAGGAACGGCTCTTCGGGCTCACCGGCGACGAAGGCAATCACGGCGAGGACGTGAAGGAGTACTACTTCTATCTGGATTCCACGCCCACCCATTCCTACATGAAGTTCCTCTACAAATATCCTCAGGCTGCCTTTCCCTATGAGCAACTGGTGGAAGAAAACCGGCGGCGGGGAAGGAAGGATTCAGAATTCGAACTGGCGGATACGGGTGTCTTCAACGAGAGCCGATACTTCGACGTTTTCGTTGCCTACGCCAAGGCCGCTCCTGAAGATATTCTGATTCGCATCACTGCCTATAATCGCGGTCCGGAAAGCGCGGAGCTGCACTTGTTGCCGACGCTCTGGTTCCGCAACACTTGGACATGGACCGGGGACACCTCGCGCCCCACACTGGCGCGTCAACGTGGGCTGGCGGAGACGACGGCTATCCAGGCGGTTCACGATTACTACGGCAAGCGATGGCTGCTCTGCGAGGGCGCGCCGCAACTGCTTTTCACTGAGAATGAGACCAACTGCGAGCGGTTCTACGGCACGCCGAATCGAACGCCTTTTGTAAAGGACGGGATCAACGAATACCTGGTTAACGGCCAAGCCGGCGCGGTGAATCCGGCAGAGACTGGCACCAAGGCCGCCGCGTATTATCGGCTGAGTATTGCGCCCGGCGAGAGGGCGGTGCTTCGCCTGCGCTTTACACCGCAACCGCCCGCTGCGGATCTGTTGAACAAGCAGTTTGAGACGACCTTCAATCAGCGGATTGCGGAGGCCGACGAGTTCTTTGCGAAGATCATTCCCCAGCGCCTATCCGCGGATGCGCGCAACGTGCAGCGCCAGGCCCTGGCAGGGATGCTCTGGTCGAAGCAGTTCTATCACTACGACGTGCGCCTCTGGCTGAAAGGCGACCCGGCGCTTCCGCCGCCTCCGCCGGAGCGGAAGCAGGGCCGGAACGGCCAATGGGAACACCTTTACAACGCCGACGTTATCTCCATGCCCGACAAGTGGGAGTACCCCTGGTATGCCTCCTGGGACCTAGCCTTTCATTGCGTGGCACTCGCGCTGATGGACCCTGACTACGCCAAGGAACAACTCATCCTGCTCTTGCGCGAGTGGTTCATGCATCCGAACGGCCAGCTCCCCGCTTACGAGTGGGAGTTCAGTGACGTTAACCCGCCTGTGCACGCCTGGGCCGCCTGGCGTGTTTACAAGATCGAAAAACGCCGGCGGGGCAAGGCCGATCGCGAGTTCCTGGAGAAGGTCTTCCACAAGCTGCTGCTGAACTTCACCTGGTGGGTCAACCGCAAGGACCCGGATGGAATGAACGTCTTCGAAGGCGGATTCCTCGGCTTGGACAATATTGGCGTGTTCGATCGCTCCAAGCCCTTGCCGACCGGAGGCCACATCGAGCAATCGGACGGCACAAGCTGGATGGCGATGTATTGCCTGAATATGCTGGCCATGGCCATGGAATTGGCGCGCCAGGACCCCGCCTATGAAGACGTGGCCAGCAAGTTCTTCGAGCACTTTGTGTACATCACCAAGGCGATGAACAACCTGGGCGGACACGGCTTTGCGTTGTGGGACGACGAAGACGGCTTTTACTACGATGTGCTGCACCTGCCGGAGGGAAAGCATGATTTTCTGAAGGTGCGATCCATGGTCGGGCTGATCCCGTTGTTCGCGGTGGAAGCACTGGAGCCGGAAGTGGTGGACAAACTCCCCGGCTTTAAGCGGCGGATGCAATGGTTTCTGGAGAACGTCCCCGGCGTTCCCGCACACATTGCCGAAACGCAGCGAAACGGCCGCGGCGGCGTGCGGCGATTGCTTTCGATTGTGAGCTGTGACCAGCTCGTTCGGGTTTTGCGTTACATGCTGGATGAAGAGGAGTTCCTGTCGCCGTATGGTGTACGCGGAGTCTCAAAGTCCCACCGCGATCATCCCTACGTGTTGAACTTTAACGGGCAGAGCTACCGCGTCGATTACGAGCCTGGCGAATCACAAACCGGCCTCTTCGGCGGGAACTCGAATTGGCGAGGGCCGGTGTGGTTCCCTCTGAACTTCCTGCTGATCGAGACACTGCAAAAATTCCATTACTATTACCAGCAGGAATTGAAGGTGGAATGTCCGGCGGGCTCCGGCCGGTTCATGGCGCTTTGGGATGTGGCGGCGGAACTTTCCCGGCGACTCACCCACCTCTTCTTGCGGGGTCCGGATGGGCGGAGGCCCCTCTACGGCGAAAATGAAATCTTCCAGACAGACCCGCACTGGCGGAACTTGCTCCTCTTCCACGAGTATTTTCACGGGGACAACGGAGCTGGCCTAGGGGCCAGCCACCAAACCGGCTGGACGGGGCTGGTGGCGAAGCTCATCCAGCAGAGTGGGGAGTACGAGCGCGTGCGTCAGATGCTAGGACGACATCTTGCCCCGCTCAGCGCGCTGCAGTAGTTGACACTTGCTGTCGCAAGCGGCGGTTTTCCGTCAGGACGCCGCCTGCGCGGCTCAAGCAGGCGGGCTTACGTGAGGACGAATTCCGATTTGTCGCCAATTGCGCGTCCGAGGCCTTTCGCCTATAATGAAGTCTCACCTCCGGAGGCAGGGTTTTTCTTATGCCCACTACCATTGTGAAGAAGCTTCAGGAAGAAATTCAGGCCTTGGAGCATGAATTGAATCACGAACTCCCCAAGGAGTTGAAGCGCGCCCGCGCTCTCGGCGACTTGAGTGAGAACGCTGAATTCATCATGGCCAAGCAGCGCCAGGACTACGTTGGGGCGCGGCTTGCACAGCTCAAGAGAAGGTTGGCGGAGCTCTCGATGGTCAATCTCGGCAATATCCCCAAGGACAGGATCGCTTTTGGCTCGAAAGTGGTCCTCTATGATATTGACCGGGACGCTGAGATCGAGTACAAATTGGTGACGAGCGAAGAGACGGATGTCAGCAAGGGTTTGATCTCCACTACCTCGCCCATTGGCCGTGGCTTGATGGGGAAGAAGATGGGCGATGCGGTCAGGATTGCAACGCCCAACGGCGCCCGGGAGTTCGAAATCCGGGCCGTGCAGACCATCCATGAGCAGTCCGAAGCGTAGAAGGTTGGCGTACCCTCGTGGTCAGTGAGAAAATAGGCGACACCCTAGGTCGTGTTCTCGACGCCATTGTTCGCGGCTTTGCCGCCAGCGGCGTTAACCCAAATTTCCTCACCTTTATAGGGTTTGGCATTAATCTGCTGGCCGCGTATTTGTTTGCCTACGGCTATTTTCGCTGGGCCGGCCTTACCATCATTTTGGCCGGACTCTTCGATATGACGGACGGCCGTGTGGCGCGCCTCGAGGGCCGCGTCACGCCCTTCGGCGGCTTCTACGACTCCGTGATGGATCGTTATTCCGACCTGTGCTTGCTGATTGGTTTGGTGATCTATTACGGGCGCATCAATCGGTTCCAATATGTATCCCTCGTGGCGGTGGCCATGATCGGCTCGGTCATGGTGAGCTACAGCCGGGCGCGAGCCGAAAACGTCATTCCGTCTTGCAAGGTGGGCTTTCTGGAGCGGCCTGAACGGGTGGTGTTGATCATCATCGGCGCCTTATTTGACCGTATGGCCCCTGTGCTCTGGCTGATTGCCGTGCTCTCCAACGTGACGGTGATTCACCGCATCATCTACACCCGCCAGGAAGCGCGGAAACGCGTCGCCTGAACGCACACCGCGCAGCGTCAGCCTTCAGAACCTGCCCTGCGCGCGGCGAAGGGTCGGCAAATGCCGCCCTCGCAGTCAGCACTCCGGGCTGAGCCGAGCACTTGCCAACGACAGATCCTTGTGAAATAGGGTAGAATCGGACTGAACGACTCCGTTCTGAGTTCCGCCAAACGAAGAGGAACGACGCCCTTATGTCCAACTCGCGGAGCCGCAAGCATTTAAAGTCTGCTAGGTCCCTGGTTCGGCTAGCCGCCCTGCCCGCGCTCTGGCTATTGGTTGTCCATCCCGTGACGGCTTGGGGCCCGAAGGGCCACGACCTTGTGAACAATTGGGCCGTCCAAACCCTGCCTTCCGAGATGCGCGCCTTCTTTGAATCGAACCGCCAGTATCTGGTTGAACACGCCAACGATCCCGACCTCTGGATGAAAAAGGACCGTTACGAACGCAAACGCCACTATATCTATTTAGACAAGTACGGCATCTTTCCCTTCCTGGGGCTGCCGCATTCATTCAAGCAGGCCGTCCAGGACTACGGATCCGGGCGCATCAATCGCGACGGCGTGCTTCCCTGGCAGGTGGGAGAATCCAGCCTGCGCTTGACGGAGGCGTTCAAATCTCACAACTGGGATGCGGTGAAACTGGACGCGGCTGTGCTGGCCCACTACGTCGCTGACGCCCACGATCCGCTGCACCTCACCAGAAACTACGACGGGCAATTGACTCGGCAGACCGGTTTAGAGGGCCGCTTTGAGGTGCGCCTCTTGGACCGCTACTCGAGGTTCTTTATCCTCCATCCCGGAGATGTGGTGAAGATCGATGATCCCACCGAATATGCTTTCCAGACCTGCCTCGAGGCTTATACTTCGCTCGATTCCATCATCCTCGCGGACATGCGCGCTCGCGAGGGCCAGCCCGATTATACCGACGAGTACTTCGATCGCTTTTATTCGAAGATTGGCGACACCGTGATGAGGGCCATCAACGAATCCGCGCACGATGCGGGATCCTACTGGTACACGGCCTGGCTCAACGCGGGGAAGCCACCGCTGCCGGCACGGTGAAGAACGGTATGTGGTAGGTGGCAGGTCGTATGTGGGGCGGAGGGGAAAGCGATATGAGCCGGAGGGTAGTGGGGCATAAAACGCGGGAGGGCGCAGGACGTGTGAGGCGGTAGTGAGCGATTCCAGCCTCGGCACGTGTGATATACCAGCTAGCGAGGCCGTTTTTCCCCACCTACTACCTGCCACATACCACATACCAGAGCGACATGCAGGACCTGGAATCATTCATCCGACACCTTCCCAAGGCGGAATTGCACCTCCACCTGGAGGGAAGTGTCCGGCCTGAAACCCTGCAAGAACTCTCGCGTTCCAAGGGACGTCTGGAAAAGGAAACGGATGATTGGATCTCTGAACGCGCAGAGCATGGATACCGCTACAAGGACTTTCAGGATTTTCTCCAGGCCTTCAAGTTGGTGACCTTGCTCCTGGAAACTCCTCACGATTACGCCCTGGCCACAAGCCGGCTGATTGAGAGACTGGCGAACCAGAATGTGAAGTATGCAGAGATCATCTTTGCCGCCGGAGTTGTGCTTTGGAAGAAACAACCGCTCGAGGCTATTTTCGAGGCAGCAGCTTCAGCGGCGCGGGCGGCGCAGCAAGTCTACGGCGTGCGGGTGCAGTGGATCTTTGATGCGATACGCCATTTCGGCGTCGAGCACACGCGCGAGGTGTTGCACTGGGCCGAGCGTCTCCGGCCACTGGGCGTAGTAGCGTTGGGAATCGGAGGCGACGAAGCGCGCGGTCCGGCAGAGCTTTTCCGGGAGGTTTTCAGTGAGGCGCGCGCCATCGGCCTGCATGTGGTTGCCCATGCGGGAGAAGCCTGTGGGCCGGAGAGCGTCCGCCAGGCGCTCGAGGCGCTGGGCGCGGAGCGCATCGGGCACGGGCTCACAGCGGCCCGCGACCCTGCCGTGCTAGCCTGGCTCCGCCAGCGCCGGGTGCCACTCGAAGTCTGCCTCACCAGCAATGTCGCCACCGGCGTGCTGGAGCGCATCGAAGACCACCCTTTGCCGCACTTCCTGGACGCCGGCGTGGTGGTGACGTTGAACAGCGATGACCCGGCTATGTTCGGGACAGATTTGGTCAATGAATATCTGGTGGCGGCCAGAACCTTCCAACTCACGCGCGAGCAGATTCTTCATATAGCGCAGAACGCCGTCCGCGCGTCCTTTCTCTCGGAAAAAGCAAAGCTGGATTTACTGCACCTTTTCTGAGCTGGCACTCTGGGTGGTCATTGGCCTGCGTCCGACGCGTCGGCCCAGCACCGCTCAGGACGAGAGCGCGGAATGTTTGTGCGGATGAAGGTGTGCATGCGAATGGACTTCGCCGGAGGCGTGAACGTGCCGATGGACGTGAATAAGGTTTGTCCGCTCCAGCAATGCCGTGTCGCGCAGGATCTCCGCGGGTGCGCCTTCCCCCACCACGCGGCCCGTCTCGAAAACATAACAATAATCCGCTATATCCTCGACGATATCCAGTTGGTGTGTGGTCGTGATTACGGTTTTGGCTCCGCCGCGCCAGCCCACCAGGAAATCGACCATCTGGCTGGCGCTCTTCGGATCCAGCGCCGCCGTGGGCTCGTCGAGGAGCAGCACCTCAGGGTCAAGCACCAGCACCGACGCCAGCGTGACCCGTTTCTTCTCGCCCGTCGACAAATGATGCGGCGAGCGATCTTTGAGTGGGGCTATCTTCATGACCTCGAGCATCCGGTCGACTTGCCGGCGGACCTCCTCCTTGGGCCAGCCAAGCTGCAAGGGGCCAAAGGCCACCTCATCAAAAACAGTCGGGGAAAAGAGCTGGACATCGGGGTTTTGAAATACCATTCCCACGCGGCGGCGGAACTGGTAGCTGAACTCGAGGTTCTGTAAACGATCTTCAGTGAGTAGTTCGCCATAGAACCGAACGCTGCCGCTCTCCGGATAAGCCAGCCCATCCAGGATTCGCAACAGAGTAGACTTGCCCGACCCGTTGGCGCCCAGCAGAGCCACCCGCTTGCCCGGATTGATGCTAAGACTCAGACCGTTCAAGGCGGGCACCTTGTGATAGCGGAAGGTGGCGTCTCGAACCTCGAAAACTCGAACCGGCATTCAGTTCTCCCTAACGCCCATCGTGTGTTCGTCCCTTGACCGAGGGTGTCATTCCGAGCACAGCGAGGAAATCTCGCTCTGATTATCTCCCCGACGCAGCAAGGCGAGATTCCTCGCTTCGCTCGGAATGACAGCATTCTGGTTCTACCGGCCGAAGTAAAATCCGCCTATAGCCAGCACACCAAACACGGCCAGCATCAACCAATCCAGGGCCGAGGTCCGGAAATCATCTAGAACGAAGACTTCTCCACGAAAACCTCGGGACAGCATGGCGCTGTATACATCACCGCTGAGCTGCAGGCTCTTCGACATCAAAACTCCAGCGCTTGAGGCCGCCAGGCGACGGCGTTCCGCTCCCTCGAGTCTCCCCACCATTCGACTCCGCCTCGACTCGAACATGTCATGGGCGGATTGAAGCAGCAAGAGAATGTAGCGGTACGTCATTCCCAGGATAACGACGAAGACCACCGGCACGCGCAGCACGCGCAGTGCCTTGAGCACATGGCTCCAGGGCGTGCAAAGGATGAGCAGGACAGAGAGCGTCGCGGCAGTTTCCACCCGCGCCATCAAATAGCACGCGCTGGCCAACCCCTGCGCCGTGACGGGCCAGCCCACTCCTGGAAGCCGCCAGATCTCACGGCCGGGGATGATAAACGGCGCGGGCAGCGCGATGACCCCGGTGAACAAAAAGATGGCAAGCCACACTCGCCTGGCCAGGTTTCCCAAAGAAACGCGAGACATCAGGGCCACCGCCACCGTGATGGCGAAAAGCCCGCCGATAACCCACAGCTTGTGAGCCATCGCGGAAGCCACCACTAAGGCCAGCACACCAACCACTTTGATGCGCGGATCCAGACGCTGTAGCAAGCCGTCGCCTTTGGCGAGTTCTTCCGCATAAAGCGCCCGCTCCATGGCATTCACAAGACTCGAAAGTGTGTGTTCGATAAAACTCATTCGCGACCTTTAGTGGTAGCGCAAACCTGCTTTCCAAGGTCTGCGGCTCTTGTCTGGTCAGGAATCCTCCAGGGCAACCTTTGTCGCGTCCGCTTCTCGCCGCCCGCGCTCCAATACCGCGCGGAGAATGAGGAACGCCAGGATGATGATACCGGATCCAAACATGGCGGATAGCAGGTAGCCGAAGGCCGGCTGCCGGACAAACGCAGGAGCGTATTGAGGAAACGGCGCAGTCCACACGGAGCAAAGGCGCTCCAGGCCTTGAGGTGCACGGGGAGGCGGAGTCATGTTACTGGAAGCTGCCGCAATCCGCTGCCGCGCCTCGGGCTGTGAGAAGTCGAGGACACCCCACTCGCCCCAGGCGGCGCCGCCCGCCAGGACGCCCAGAGGGGTCAAGGCCAATAGCAAGGCTAGAGCAGCCCAAAGTGGGCGCAGGGCGCCCCAAGCGCCTTGACTCGCAACTGGGCGGCATTCATCAGCCCGGCGAACTGCGCCCGGGGCGGTGTGCTCCAGCATGGAAGGATTGGAACGCTGGATATAGGCCACCACTCCCCCCGTCAAGACCAACTCCGCAAGGCCGGCAAAGGTCAGGTGCCCAATCATCATGGCGGGAACGGCGATGCGCAAGGGGTAGGGTGCATACAAGGGCGCACCAGTCGCATCCTTGAAGAGCAGCGGCTGAATGCCGAATTCGATCGCCGCACAAAGCGCCGAAGCGTTGATCGCTGCGTAGCCCGCCAGAGCCGCCGCCACGACTCGCCGCGAGGACGTGATGGCCGCCCGCCCGGCCAAGAGCCGGTAAACAAGGTACGCCACCAGGGAGCCGACAATCGCCATGTTAAAACAGTTAGCCCCCAACGTGGTGATGCCGCCGTCTCCAAAGAAAAGAGCCTGGATCAGCAGCGCAATCGAAACCGCCAGAATGGAAGCCCACGGACCGAGGATTATGGCAGCAATGCTGACGCCCACGGCGTGCCCGGTGGTGCCCCCGGGAAGCGGCAGATTGAACATCATCACCAGGAAAGAGAACGCCGCGAAGACGGACAGCAGCGGAATCAGCCGGGTGCTCAGCCGGCGCTTCAAGCGTCGCAGCGCAATGTACCAGAAAGGCGCCGAGCCCGCGTACAACACCGCGCACGTGCTCGGGCTTAGATAGCCATCGGGGATATGCATAAGATCCCGCTCGCCAGCATAACAGACTCTCATTCTATAGTATTAATACTTCCGGAATTCGTGTTACCGCACAGGCTCGCGGAACTCTCGTACGTGCACCGATTCAATTGGTGGCTGAAACAACCAACAATCTCAAGTAGATTAGTTCCCGGAGGTTAGCATGCCAGACCTGGGTGAAATCCTGAAAGGCGCGCTGAGCCTGAAATTGGGACCGCGCGGACGCGGAGAAGCTCGGTCAGCCTTGATGAGTTCGAAAGGAGCGGCGGATCGTTTCTCGGCGAGAGCACAAGGGCTGCCTGAACCTACCGAACCGGAATGTGTTGAAGGCGCGCCTCACACTCCAAATTTACAACGCCTTATCAAGCAGCGTCGGTCCTCACCCAAGCGCAACGCGGAGAGAAATCCTGGGTATCCACCAACCCCGCGTCTCTGGCCTTGATGCGTAATCGTGCGGGAGCCTTCTCCGTCGAACGGCTCATGGATTTTCTCACGGCCCTCGGACCATGACGTGGAGATCACAGTCAAACCCATACGCAACCAACCACGGCAGCGTGTCGCTAAGACGATGCGAGTATCCCGCCGTTGCAGGCCGAGAGCGGGCCCAGCGTGCTGCCTCGTGTCAGTTAGAGGGCCTCAGACCTTGTGACACAGGCCCACTCTACCTCACTGACAAGAACCCGGGTAAGCAGATCAAACGGTCAGGTTGTGCAGGTACTCGTAACTCATCTTGGCGCTTTCGAGCGAGTCGCGGTCACACTCATCCTGCTCGACGTAGAAGTGCTTCAGCCCGCCTTCCTTTGCAGCTTGGAAAATCTTCTTCCAGTCGATAATTCCCTGGCCGACTTCCGTAAAGGCTGCGGGGCCTTCGCCGGTGGTGGGCGGGAAGCCGGGTTTCAAGTCCTTGATGTGAAGCTGCGGGAAGCGCCCCGGGAAGCGGTGGAAGTAATCGACCGGGTCCTTCCCCGCACGCACGCACCAGTAGCAGTCCAGCTCGAAATTGACGAACTTGGGGTCCGTCCTGCGGATCAGTTCGTCGTAGATGACGGCGCCATCCACGTTGGCGTAATCGAAGTTGTGGCCGTGATAAAAGAAATGGCAGCCCGCCTCGCTGATGGTCTTGCCGACTTGATTGAACCATTCCGCGTCCCGCTTGATGGCCTCGAGCGTTTTCCGGTCACGATCTTCGAGACTGGCCAGTCCGATGTAACTGACGCCGCATTCCTTGGCGCCCGCAATGTTCTTCTCGAACGTTATGCTTAAGCTGATACTCCTCGAAATGCGTGCTCACGGCTTTAAGGCCGTTGTCAGAAAGAATTCGCCGCAGCTCCGCGGGCTTCTTCCCATAGTAGTTGAAACCGCCCACTTCAATTTCTTTGTAGCCGATTTCGGCCACCCGCTTGATGGTTCCCTCGAGGTCTTTCTCGATGTGGTCGCGGACGGTGTAAAGCTGCAAGCCGATGGGCATGCCGTAGGGATTCGCCAGAATTTGCGCGTTCCGGCTCAAGGCGAAAGCCGCCAGCCCCACTCCAGCGTTTTGCAGGAATTTTCTTCTCGGGATCGAATTTGTCATTTCGTTTCACTCCTCTCATCGTTGGCGTGGTGCGGGCGTCTCGCCCGCTGTCGCGGGAGCGTCTCGCTCACGCCACCGGTGCGGGCAGAGCCCGTCCTGAGCACTGCGAAGGAATGCCCGCGCTACAGCGGGCGAGACGCCCGCACCACAAGTCTTTCTCCCACAACCAACAGGTCGTTCGATTTGGCCGGATCAAATGGAGCCTTAGCGTAATCGCCCCAAAACTGCAACTTCCCGAAGCCGGCGTCCGTCAGAAGCTCGGCAAGCCGGTCTCGGAAAAGAGGGATCTGCCGCGAGCTTCTGACCTCGGATTGCCACTTTCCTCCCGCTTTTTGGCGCGTCAGGAACATGGCATGAAAGTTGATCGCGTGCGGTTCATAGTCGGCGAACTTCACCAGCAAGACTTCTTCTTTGGCGGTCTCTCCGGAAAGCAGCGGGAACCAATGGGCCTTTTCTTTCCAGCGCAGATCGTAGTTGAGGTTTTGTGTGAAGAATAAGCCTCCGGTGCGCAAGGCTCCGGCGACTCCCTTAAGCGCCGCCGCCAACTGCCCCTCGCCGGAGATTCCGGGCAGGGCGTTTCCCAAGCAATAGGCAACGTCGTGGGTGGGGCCGAGTTGCCCTGCGTCCTCCATCCTGAGGAGGCATGCCATACCCTCACCGCCGGCAGCGGAGATAGCAGTCGCCTCACGGTCGATTCGTTGCCGCGTCAATGCCACCATCTCTTCGTCCGCGTCGAAGCCCAACACACTGAAACCCTGTCGGGCCAGCGCCACGACGTGCGCTCCCGTGCCGCAAGCTGGAATCAAAACCCGCCGCCCGGCGCTGCGGGCGAGTTCCACCAGCAGCGGGAGTTCGCGCGCCAAGCGCTTCTCCCAATTAATCACCGCGTCGTAATATTCCGCGAAGTTCGGGGGCATTCATCCTTCCGAGTCATTACCCGCCCAATTCACGAAGCCTTGAGTTGCCGAATGCGGGCGGCGCGGTTCCTGCGCCCAGTTAGTGCGCATCCTTCCCCGCCGGCCCCGCATTCCGGTCCTGAGGCGACTGCGCAGCCGGCTTAAATATCACCTCGGCCGGGTACTTGGGCTTGATTGCAAGGTCGCGCGAGTCATTATCGTGCACATTGACGGGCGCGAGAAAAGCCACAATGTTGCCGGTATCGAGTTCCCGGGCGATGAACTGAAGCCCTGCATCACGACGATAAGACACCGTCACGCCATCCTTGTTGAAATTCGGAAGCTCGACGTGGAATGCCCCGCTTTCGTCCGGCGCCACTCGCGCCAGGACAAAGCTCGTCACCGGCCCGTCCGCGATGCGAAAGAAACGTGTGCGCCCAGTAAGCCATGTAGATGATTTCGACCTCGTACGGCCGGGCGCGAAGGGCTTCCGGCAAGTCGACTCTTCCGCTGAAAGTCATCGGGGGGAGGTCTTCGCAGTTGAGGTCCGCGCCCTTCTCGGCCTCCGATATTGAGGTCAATTGAAAGGGTCACGATTTGGCATCCGGGCGCATACAGTATCACTCGGAGAGAGTCCGCGGCTTGATGATTGACGGAGGTTTCGATCAGGTACGAGTTCCTCTCCGGCTCGGCTTTCAGAAACCCACCATTGGCCCCAAAAGGCCCCGTTAGATAATAACGGACCTGGACCTGCTCCGAGCGCACTTCTGAAGGAAGGCGGATTTCGAAGGGCGCCGGTTCGTCCTGCCCCAGGCCCGCATGAGCAGAAAAGAATAGCAGGCCCATCGAAATGGAAACGGAGAGGGCAGGAATTGCGAAGTGCCGCATAGGATGATTTTACCTTACACAGGCTACGGAAAAACCCCGAAGACCTGTCATCCTGAGGAGCCGCAGGCGGTCCTGAGCGAAGCGAAGGAAGGATCTCTGCAGTGGGTTGATTTCACGAGCCCGTGCGAACTGCAGAATCCTCCGCTGCGCTCAGGATGACACCCGCGAGGGGCGTGTCCGAAGCCTGTTACATGCCGCTACTTGATGTCGTCAGGCACGGGGATAGTCACTTGCCCTGTGGCAGCCCATTCCGTGCCGCGTTGCAGCGTCAAGATGAAGCCGGGGCTATACATCGCCTTCACGTCATGTCCCAGCGCGGTTTGGAACACACGGCCTGCTCCGTAGGACAGCGTCCAGATCAGCGGTTCGTCTTTTCCTGTGCCGCACCCCTCTCCGGGCTTGCGGCAATTGTTAGGGTCGTCAAACGCCGAAGCTAGGACGTGGATGTTGGGCTGGAGTGTAAGCTGGTGGTAAAGTTCGTCGTTCTCTGCAA
>CAWJHY010000047.1:0-33140 GCA_963842495.1 uncultured Acidobacteriota bacterium | reverse complement strand
TTTTGGGTAGTGGGCCCGAGGTTTTCGATGCGGGGCCACTCGCCCTCGTTCGGCCAAATGCGCATCATGTAAGAGTTGGCGATCCAGGTGGCTGCGAAAACGCATTCGCGGTCGGGCGAGGGAGCAACGTCGTAGAAGACGCTGTGCCAGCCGGTTTGGAATTCGGGATTGTGGGGCAGGACGAAGGGCGAAATCTCCAAGCGGTCCTTCTCCGGATCGTAGCGCACCAGGTGGCCGTAGTCGTTGGTGGTCCACACGCGGTGCATCTTGTCGAGGAAAAGCGTCTGAGCGTTGATCGACCCGAGACGGCCCACGTCCCTGCGCTTGCGAGTTTTCAGGTCGAAAATAATGAAGTGATCCCGGGGGTAGCTGATGGCATACAGAAGGCCGCGTTCCTCGTCGTGGAGCAGGCACCGGCAGCCCTCTTTAGGAATCAGGGTTTCCCACCATTTCACCTCATCCGTCTTAGTGTCGTAAGCCAACAGTGCACTGCCGCGGAAGCAACGCTTCTCGTCGTGCCAGGAAAGCCAAGGGGAATATGCCGGCTGGTCTATGGGAGGGCCGGAGAGATGGGTTGCCATGTAGAGAATGCCGTCGTGCATGGAGGGCGCGAAGCTGTAATGAATCTTGCATTGCGTGGCCCGGCCCGAATCGCCCGGGTCATCCACCACCTTCGAGACATCGAATAGGTAGTCGAGGCCGTCCTTCGCCTCATTGTATCGAACCACCATCACGGTCCCGCCGGGTACGCCTTCGGCGCACGCCGCAGCATAAATGCGGCCGTCCGGCCCCACCGAGAGTGACCAGCAGGTGTCGGAGATTTTGTGCTCCGTAAATTCGTACCATTTCACCTTGTAGTCGCCGGGGGACTCGGGCGCTCGAGGGCTCGCCGCTGCCGGCATGCCGTCCCGCGGGTAAAGCGCCGCCCCAACGGTCAGCAGGCTGGCGCCGCTGCTTCGAAAGAATTCGCGTCGGCCAATTTCTCTCGACATGGATATTCTCCCAACCGGGTTCTGAGTTGACTGGCCGCGGGAAACTCTCCTCGGCTGTCATTCTGAGGAGCCGCAGGCGACGAGGAATCTCGCACTGCCTTGAGAACAAGCCAGAGCGAGATTCCTCGCTTCGCTCGGAATGACAAGGGAACGGGTTTTTCCGCACCCTCTTGAGCCGGCAGGCACGAGCTCTAAGCGCCGACCGGCCCCAAACCATATGCCCATTTAGCTGCGGCGTCAATGGCTTTCTAGAGTTCCCGATCCGTCGGTAAGACGCAGCGGCGCGACCGGAAATCAACTAGGGTGGATGCAGGTCCCAGGGCCGTCTAGCCGACTATTTGTCACAGTCATGGCCTCCTGAGGCGAGCCGCGAGTCCTGGCTTCGTTTTCGCAATATGCGGCGCCCTTCGCTCCTTTTGGGGTCAGATTGGGACTGATGCGCGCACAAAAGGCGCGAAATATGCAGCATCGAAAAAAGTGATGTCCTTTGTTTTCAGGTACTCCTTAGCTTCGTTCCCACTGTTTTTGTATTTTCTTGCGATCCTCCGGGTTTCCCACGTTCGGGCAATTTCGAAGCCTGCTGCATTCTCGCGTTCCGGGCCGCCGACCGAAGGTGTGCGGTGTCAAAAAGCTCGAAAGTTGGGTTTAATGCACGCATTGGGTACTCAATTTGAGTTCGTTTTCAGTTCGTTTTGAAATACCTATCTTTGTTTTCAGTGACATACTGGCTTCGATCGTATCATTTTACACATATTCTCGGTCCACTATCTCTGCGAGTACCGGGACAGTTCCGGTCATCCCTCGCGCCTCTTGGCCCAGGAAGCCTCGCCTACGACAATATGTCCACAAAATGACCACGGTTATAGCCTAGCATAGGGGCCCAGGTTTGTCAAGTGAAAAAATGCGAAGTGGTGCAGTTTAAGGTTGTAGCGGCGAGTTTGGCTCGCCAAATGGCAGCGTAAAGCCCCGGTGGGAAGCCGCGGACCTTGGAAGGCAGGTCTGATGCGCTACCCTGCTCCTTGACGCTCTTGACGATCTCAAGCGCTTCCTGGTTCTCTTGCCTCCGGACTTATTTGCCTGTGTTTGTGATGTCCCGACCATCGGCGTGCTTTTCCTGGACATGCACCCTAAAGGCATTCCAGAGTTCCGCCACCGCTTCCTTCGGAGTTTTGGTCTCCGGGAGCGGAAACGGTTGGCCACAATGCGAGCACACGTAGGCAAGCGGTTCGCCCGGTTTTCCTCCGGTTATGGCAAGTCGCGGTCTTTCGTCATGCACGAGGAAGCTCCTTCTGCAATGTCTCTTCGGCGGTCGGGGATTGACCTCTTTCGTAACGGCTTACCGCGCCCCTCCGTCCCATCGCCGCAAGAGCCCCGGAGGCCGCAAGGCTACGGCAGACCGCTTTTCGTTCGACGTAGTTGGTTCGTCCAATCCCCTTAGGTCCAGCATGCTTCCAGTGTAGGGCTTCGCAGACACGCCGACGTAGCCTCTCTAGGGCTTGGGAATGGAGCTGCGAAACGCGCGATGCATCCACTCCAAGTACTCCGCTGATTTCCCTGAGTGTGACCGATTCGTCGTAGTACTTCGCGAGGATGAATTGCTGGCGTCTTGGGAGAGTGGCGCACGCACGTCTGAGGATTTGCCGTATCTCCGATAGGTAGCATTTTTCGAATGGGTCGGGACTCGAATCAATCAGGGTTTCCAAGGCAGAAGCATCCAGAATCAGCGCGTCTGACGGCTGCCATAGAGATACACGAATTGCCTCGAGTCGCCATCTTGTTAGATGCCATTCTTTTATGCGCATACCCAGTTTCTGCGCCAATTCACCCTGATTTACGTCCCGACCGAGCCGCGATTGCAGGTTCGAATAGGCCTTTTCGACTCTCTTGCTCCTGCTGCGCAGGTCGCGCGGGGCCCAGTCCATCTGGCGTAGGCCGTCAAGAATCGCACCACGGATTCGGATGCAGGCGTAAGTCTTAAGCGGTGTGCGGCGGCTGGGATCAAACTTGCACAAGGCATCGAGGAGGCCCAGGTGACCATAGGCCACTAGCTCGTCTAGCTCTATGTGCGAAGGCAGTCTTCTTGCTATGCTCACTGCTACTTGCCGCACGAGAGGGAGCATTTCCGAGACGCGCTTCTCTCGGGCGTTGGCATCTTGCCTGCCCGCTGCGTCGGCTGTCCTACTCGCCTGGCGGGTGAGAGGTTCTAAAATTGCCGTCATGCCATCACACCAGCTTCTGGATTCCCTTCAATGGTTGTGGCTCACTATGCTGCTCGAGGCGCAGCCTTCGGACCCCGTCGTTTTTTGGCTGCAAGGGCTTCCACCCGAGTGTCCCTTTCGTGGTTGGTCCGCCCCAAACGGACCCGGTAACACCAGCGAGGGGTCAGACGGAAGGGGAGAGGATCGGAGCCCTTGGTCTACTTAGGGCCCTCGTGCTGGTGGGACTCCTGAGGGAGTCTCCGTACTTTCCCTTCTTCTATGTTTTCGCCAGATGAAGGTGTATTGGCGCTCGTAGCACTTGAGGCAGCGGAAAGGCCTCAACAGCAGAAGGGGCAGAATGAAATTCTCAAAAAACCCGCGTCTCCTTGAGCGGTGCACTTTATCAGAACCACAAAAACGGCATACAAGAGTCATGGCAAGCCCCCAACGAGGGTCGCCGACTGGCACGGTTTCCGACCCCCTTGTCTTTCAACGCGTCTCGTGCCACATTAGAAAGGTAGAATTGGAGTAATGGGGCTTTCAAACGGCAAAGCGACCCCTTGCCTGCATTGGCCGAGTATGGCCACGAATGACCGTCCTGAGGCACTCCCGACACCGCAACGCGGATTACCTACCCGAGAGTGTTGGCGTTCTTAGTGACGTTTTTGTTTGGGGGGAGTGTCGTGCGGAATCAAGAGGAGCTTTCCAACCAGGGCACCACCGTCTCAGCCCCCAACACGCGGCTGGAATCCTGGAAGGAAATCGCGAATTACCTTGCACATAGCCTACGAACGGTGCGCCGCTGGGAGCGCCAAGAGGGGCTGCCCGTTCGTCGCCACCTGCACGGAAAGCAAGGCACAATCTATGCTTTCACAAGGGAGATTGACGCTTGGCGGAAAGGCAGAAGCGTAACACAAAGCGCACCCACATTGCCCGGGGGGGGCCTGCCGCAGCCCCCCCAAGACTTCCCGGCGGACACAGATCAGAGGCCCCAGCCCAAACGGCCGGCCATGATAGCGATCCTGCCGCTTCGTAACCTCAGTGGCGATCCTGAACAGGAGAGATTCAGAGATGGCCTCACCGAGGAACTCATCACGGAGATTGGGCAGTGTTGCCCAGGCCTCCTCCGAGTCATCGCCTTCACTTCGGTGATCCAGTATAAGCAGTCACCAAGGAGCATCGGGCAAATCGGCCGCGAACTGAATGTGGACTACATCCTTGAGGGGGCTATTCGCCGTTACGGGCGGCGTGTCCGGCTGACTGCGCGCCTGATCAGCGCACGCGACCAGGCCCACGTTTGGGCGGACACCTATGAAATACAGCTTCCCCCACTCTTCTCAATGCAGCAATCCCTAGCCCGACATGTCGCTGTTTCTTTGGCAAACGAGCTCCAGATAACGCCCAATCGGAGTTGGCGCCGGTCCATCCCCCGAAGCGCTGCCCCTCACAATGCCTATATCGAAGGGCGCTCCTTTTTTTTCCTGCCGAGCGATGAGGACATCAAGAAGAAGCTTGAACATCTCTACTTGGCATTAGACCGCGACCCCAAGTTCGCCCGCAATTACGCGGAACTTGCCTTGGTCTACTTTGTCCGCCTCTTCCGGGACTATCCCCCCATCATTACATTTAAGAGGATTGAAGAACTCGCGTCGAAGGCCTTAAAGCTCGATTCGAGGCTGGGCCGCGCCCACGCATTAATGGCTGCCTTCCACCTTTTTCGCGCCAGGGATCGGCCTAAAGCGGAGGCGAGTAGCCGCCGGGCGGCCAAACTGAACCCCAGCGATCCTTGGGCGCGGATCATCCGAGCCGCCTACCATGTGGTGGTGGGAGAGCCCGAGAAGGCCATGGAGGAGTTAGAGCAGGCACGCCAGCTTGGTCCACAATCCCCGGAGTTCGGCTATTGGTTCGCGGTGCTTGCATTTTTTGCGCGCCAATACGATTGGGCCATCGAGCGCTGTCAAGAGATGCTTCATCAGGAGGCTTTCCTGGGCGTGGCTCACGCACTCCTCGGCGGCTGCTACGCACAGAAGGGAGATTATGCCTCCGCCCTCCAACATTGCGAGAGGGCCAGAGAATTCGAGAGTGGCCCGATCGTGGAAACCGCTCGAGCGTGTTCCACATATGCCTTGGCTGGTGAACGAGAAGCTGCGGGACGCCTGCTTCAGGAGTTGGTGGATGCGCAAGAAGAACGGTACGTGCGCTACATGTTTCTGGCCCAAGCCTCAGTGGCCTTGAGAGACGACCAGCAAACGCTAGAATGGCTCGAGAAGGCATTCGAGCAGCACGACCCGGTGCTCGTTTTCCTGAAGGCCGATCCGAGATTCGAGCCGCTCTCGGACAACCCCCGTTTTCGCAGCCTGCTGCGCCGCATCGGGCTCCTAAGGTGATCCCAACCAACTTGGCTGGGTATGCTTAAACATCCGAGATGTGGACTGGGGAGCGTATGCGGACGAAGGGTCCAAGATTGATCGCACCCGCCACACGGAGCAGGGCAGCGCAGACTCTCGCATCTCAGAGAGTCTGCGGCTTTTCCCCTGCCATGACCCGCGGTTCCGCGCTTTGATCGCCGTAGCCGCATGTTCACAAAAGGTGGACGTTTACCATGTTAAGAACCGCAGACTTCGAACGGCACAAAGTGCGCTACCGGCTCACGCGTAAGAATCTTCGGATTTCGAAAATGAACCACGGGACGGGCTGCGGAAAAACCCGTTGCCTTGTCATTCCGAGGGGTGATGGGTCTTCGACCCGCCCAAAGGAATGAGAAACACATGTGTCGTCACCTCGGCGGAAGCGGGGTCGGCGTGGCGGAATGTTGTTCTATCTGACCACATTTGTGGTATTCTCTGACCTTATGCTTGACTTACGTTCCAGGGCACGCCAGCGACTCTTGGTTTACTGCTTCACCAATCCGACGGCCCGCCACCATCTGCGAGACCTGGCAGAGCGCTTGAGTATTGACCCTTCTAATCTATCTCGAGAACTGGGAAGATTGGAGCGCGAAGGCCTTTTCCGGGCGGAAGTGAGTGGCCGTCAAAAGTATTTTCAGCTCAACAAGGAATATCCGCTGTTCCCAGAGGTTCGTAGCATCATTTCGAAAACCATCGGTGCGGCGCCTCTGATTGCGCAATCCGTCAAAAGTATTGAGGGCATCGAGGAAGCCTATCTCTATGGGTCATTCGCGCGGAACCAACAGGATGCTGCGAGTGATGTTGATGTGCTCATGATTGGCACACCTCGTGGCGAAGCCTTGGCCGAAGTGATGGGGAAGCTCGAGCGGCAACTCGGACGGGACGTTAATTATACAGTTCTATCGCGAGATGAATTCGAGTCGCGCCGCGCGCGGAAGGATGCTTTCCTGGAGAACGTCTGGCACAATAAACGCGTTTCGCTCATGGCCCTGCATGAAAAAGCTCAAATCACACAACGTTGACCGGGCGCAGATCGAGCGCTACCTCGCCAGCGCCGACAGGAGGCTGGAATCGGCCCACAAAATCCTCGCGTTTGACGACGAGGCCTGCCTTCAACAAGCCTATGAAGCCATGCTGCGAGCTTCGTTGGGGTTTATGTTCAGCCACGGCTTCCGGCCAAGGAGCCAGCCGGGCCATCACATTGCGATCATCGAATTCGTTCGTGGGCGAATCGACGCCCAGCACGCCGGCTTGCTCGCCGTCTTCGACCGTCTTCGACGAAAGCGGAACGTGGCTCTCTATGACGATTCGGGATTCGTCTCGCACCACGAAGCAAAGGAAGCCCTGGAAACAGCGCGGAACTTCATAGAAGTCATCCGCGCTGATATCATCGCCAGAATGCCCTGATTTTTCTCGGACGACGAGAAGCGCTCAGGAGATCCTTCTGCGGATCCCGTAATCCGCCTCGAGCTTGAGAGTTTCGCCGGGGGCGAGAGCGAGCGTTTGACCGACCAGATCCCCATGGTCATTGAGTTTTCTGTTTTGCCGGTCCAGCGTGCGAAGCAGCGGGAGACTTGATCTTTCGGGAAGCGGTTGACCAAAGCCAGGCCAGGCGCCACCTCCGATAGCACCCACTCTCCGTCCGGCTGCTCCACGCCATCATAGGTCTCGGCGCCCCTGGGCTCTTGGCCGGCTTCGATCAGTTTGTGCTCGGTGGTTTTTCCGTCCTGCCGGCGGAAGGAGATGCTGCTTCCCTCCATGTTCCGTGGTCCGGCTACACATAGCGACTGAAGCACGACGTCCAGTGCGGAATCGCCGCGATTCTCGAGAGTGGTTTCAGTGTGGAGGACGGGCTCATCTTTCCGAAGTCTGAGCACGCGACTCGCCTTGAGCCCGTTGGTGTAAGTGCCGGTCAGGCGAAGTTCGGTTGGTTCGGTTTGAGGTTCCAGTTCCCAGGCCGTTTCGTAAGTTCTACCGAGGTAGTCAGAGTTGACCAACACGCTCAACCCGCCCGTATCCGGGTACAAGCGCTCTCCGGGATCGGGGCGGCGCAGAAGGTCGTGTCCGGACCTCCTGTCGATCATTCTGACGATCCGGCCGCTAAGCTCCGGAGCCAGATCGACGCGCAATAGCGGGTTCTCTAAGGTCACCACAGGATACGGCTTGATGCGATCGTTAAAGTTCTCTTCGTCTTCGCTCAACTTGCTCCCCTCGTGCAGCTCCGTCATGCCAAAGGAGCGGACATCCTTCATGAAACTCTGAAAGTTCTCTTTCAAGCCTTCGAGGTCGGCGGGCGCGTACGAGCCATCGCGGACTTCGAAGGCTTTCGCGCGCGACAGCCGCACATAGTCAATGGATAGCCGTGCCTTGCGAACCCTCGTCCTCGTAGCGTCATCATTGGCGGCTGCTTCGGCTTCCTGGAAGCGTTTCAGGGACTGAGCGATGAAATCCTGAGATAAATACGATGCGCCCGGGTTCGTGTAAATCCACATGTGCTGCCCTCTTCCGCGCGGCGCCGGCCTTACCTGGCGGTGAAGGAGGTCGAAGTAGGCCCGCATGGGGCGCGCCGCCTTGCCGTAGTACGCGGCCATGAATTCATCGATGAGGCTGTCCACCTTGAGGCTCGGATTCCACAGCAAGCGCGCCATCAGGTAGGAGCGGAGTTCGGCATTCTCTCCGCCGCCACCCTCCGCAAAGTCGCCTTCGAGAAATATCCCCACCACTCCATTCTTCCGGTACATGGGGATGTCCGCGGCGAGTTCATCGAAGTCCGGGAAGGGAAGCAGGTAGTGGGAGAAATTCGTCACGTAGTGCCAGATGTAAAGCTGACTTGTGATCTTTGACCACGCCCGGAGATGATTCATGAAGTATGCATCATCTTTGCAGTCCTCGTAGGGATGGGCCTCACAGGCCCCGATGGGACAGAGCCGGATGCGGACGTTCGACAGCGGGCGCGCGCGCAGAGGCGGCGGTTCCGAGTACCAATAGGCCAAGGTATCAATTAGCTTGTCGGGGTGCTGCTTGGCCACCTCCATGGCGACGGCATTGACGAACCGCAGAATGGGGCCCGAATGAGCGCCGCCTTCTTCCTGCTCGACTCGCTGGCAACCGTCGCACTCGCACCATCCCTCGCAGTCATTTTGCGACACGGAGTAGATGCTGGCCTCCGGGTGCTGCTCGATCCATTCCAGTACCGTCTTGATCGTCAGCCGCAGTACGTCGGGATTCGTCAGACAGAGTTGCGCGTTATCACTTCTCCGCTGGCCGTCGACAAGAGCGTAGTATTCGGGATGCTCCCCGAAGTACTTTTCCGCGGGGAGTATTTGATAGAAGGTGTGAACGAACGGATAATAGATGAACTTGCCGCCCGTTGACTCGTCGAGGTTCATCGAGGACCCATTCGCCTTGTTGCGGACTGCCCAGTCCTTGTCCGAAGCTTCCGTGAAGAAAGGCTCGCGATACTCGAAGGCAGGCTTCTGGATTTCGTCGAGAGGTCCAACCGTAAGAGTTGACCGCTGGGGGATGACGCTCAATTCGCGAGTGAACCAACGGCAACCCAACTTCTCCAGAAACGTGTAGACTCCGTAGAGAGTCCCACGCTGCCGGCCTCCCACGATCAGCAACCGGTTCCCTACGGTCTGCAATATAAAGCCTTCGGGGCCGAGTTTCTCGAAGGCGATCCCTGGTACAAGCGGATCGACCAGCGTGCTGTTTCCGACCAGTACCAAATTGCCTCCCGGTTTGTCCGCATCGGCGACGATGGGTAGGCGAGCACCCGAGATTTCCTGAAGGAATTTCTGTAGCTCCTCGGCGGCGTGCTTCTCCGACGGGGACGCGGTCCGGGAGATACAAATACTGTAGGTGGAATTTCCCCGCGACACCAGCGCGAGAGGTTGATTCGCTGAATCCAAAGGGGCTGATAAGCCTCGAATCCGCCCCGCTGTCAACCCCACACCGCTTAAGACCGCAGACTTCAGGAATTGCCTGCGAGTTTTATCGCTAGAGTCCGCGCTTCCCATATTCGTGAACCTCTCACAATCCGTCGATAACCGCCCCGCCGTAGGGGGACGGCTTGCCGTCCCCGCATTTCTACTGGCCGCGACGAGGGTAGGGCAAGCCCTACCCCCATAGGCGTTAAACTAAGCGGAGGATCTGCAGCTTGAATGCCCGAAGGGCATTAATATCATTAGCCGTAGGTGAAACCTACGGAGAAACGACCCTGATCCTTATGTTTGCCCCGACCCTGGAGGGGTCGAATTCAACCCCTGCGGGGTTGGCCGAATCTCGCAGCCCGCAGTTTCCGTAGGTTTCATCCGTCAGCCGACGGACTAATGATCTTGGGTCCCTTCGGGACCCGCCAGAAACGCTTAGTTTAACGTCTATGAGCCCTACCCCTACTCCGCCCTTGTCAACGTATTGGGGACGTTTCAATACTTAATCCACCCCTTGTAATACAGGTATTGCTGAATCCATGGCCGGGTCCAGGGATTCCGCGCGCAGTAGAAGGTCGAAACAGCGGAAACGAGCAAAAAAGCCAAGGCCATGCCGCGGAACCACCGGCGGCCGGACTTGCCCCGCAAACCCTCCGGCAGCAGCATCAGCCATAACGGGATCAGCCAGAAGAACCAGCGCAAGCCGCAACACATGCCGCCGTAATTCCGCTGGCCTGCAAAAAACGTGTAAAAAACCAGCAATACTAAAGTGAGAAAGGTTGCCAGCATCGCGAAGCCGCGCAGCGGGTGATGGGGTGAACGGAGGCACCGCCAGACGCCCAACAACGTGAAGATGAAAATCGGCGAGAGGGAGAAGATTCCGTGGTGGCCGACAAGCATATTGAAAAGATAAATGGGCCAGGGCTCGTACATGTTATCGATTCCTTTGCCGGGTTGGCCTGTGAACTTCCTGGTCTCTGGATCGACTGCGCTACCCACCAAACGCCCCGAGGATGGATCGATCAACCAATAGGAGCCGGGATAAACGTAGGCCGGCTTGTGCGCGTAAGCGGGCGACAGATCTCCCGTGACCAGGTAATTGGTTACGAAATGGCCGGCGATGGGGAGCAAGGCAAAGGGAAGAAACCAGGTCAAAGTCTGCCGGCGCGCCTTCCAGGCTAAAGCAGCACCCAGGGCCACCAGGAACGCAAGGGCGGGAAATTCGTTCACGGCCGCAAATCCTGCGAAGAATCCTGCCACGGCAAAGAGCCACCAGTTGCGCCGTGCCTCGCACCAGATCAGGAACGCCGGATAGAGCGCGAAGAAGAAACTGCAGGCCGCAATCGTGTGGTTGTTCAGAGTGATGCTGAAGCCTGTCAGGAACGTACCCAGCCCTGCGGCGGCCATGGCGTAAGCCCGAATCCAGCGATCCGGAGCAAGCCGATCCAGAAGTCGAGAGAACAGGCCCAGAAAAATGACCAGCGGTACGAGGTTGGCCAGAGCTACCATCGTGCGGACGACGGTCTCCGGACTGTTGCGAAAACTCAGGCGCCCGAAGCTCAGTTTCTTCAGAAGCAGGTATTCCCCGGCAAGTAAAGTCTCGAGCAGGGGCGGCTTGGAGGAATAGAAGTGGCCGTGCAGCCGCACGCGATCGATGGTCTCCGGCCAAGGCGTTTCGTCGATGTTGTAGGTGCCGCGCTCGGCAAGGCTGTAGATGGTCGCCCAGCGCGAACGATCGTTCACGCCGTGCATGGGAAGCGTCACGCCTCGCGAGTTAGGCTCGGAGCGCGCCAGGAGAATCAAACCCAGCACAGCCCCCGCAGCGACCGCGATCAGGATATAGTCCAGGCTCCTTGCCCCCACTTCTTTTTCCCCTCCCCGACTGGGGAGGGGAGTAAGGGGTGGAGTAGGGGCGTCTCTGGCGTTCTGTTGAGTTGGCTCGTTCATCGGCCGGTCCCCTTACCGGGCGGAATAGATTCTGCAACGGTGTACTTGGCCTCATGCCGGACGTTTTGAGAAGCGACCAGTTCAGCGAGAAATCCGACTGACAGCATTTGGAATCCGATGATGAGGCAAGCGAGAGAATACACAAGCAGAGGGCGGGCGCCAATGGGGCCAAAGCCGCGCATTTGAAATCGGGCCAGAATCCAGCATACTCCCAGGTAAGTGAGCCCAGCCGCGCCGAGCAAGAACGCGGGAAGACCGATCCCGCCCAAGAGATGAAGCGGCCGCTGGCCGAAGACGGTGAGGAAGACAACGGTGAGAAGATCCAGAAAGCCCTTAATAAATCGATGAAACCTGTACTTCGATCGCCCGTAGCGCCGGGGATGATGCTCGACGGGCAACTCGGTGACGCGATAGCCCCGGGCGTAGGCCATCACGGGGATGAAGCGGTGCAACTCTCCGTACAGAGGCAACTCTTTGACGACCTCGGCGCGAAAGCACTTGAAGCCGCAATTGTGGTCGCGCAACTTGAGACCCGTCAGGCCGCTGACCAGCCAATTGAACACGCGGCTGGGCCACACTTTGTGCCAGGGGTCCTTCCTCACTCGCTTCCAGCCATTGACGACGTCAAACCCTTCCGCCAGCTTGGCGAGGAACTCGGGAAGTTCGGCGGGGTCATCCTGTAAGTCGGCATCCATCTGAAACACGACTTGACCCAGCGCTGCATCGAAGCCGGCAGCAAGCGCTGCGGCCTTGCCGAAGTTACGCCGGAAGCGGATGCCCCGGATGCGCGGGTCGCAATCCGCAAGGCTGCGGATTTTGTCCCATGAGCCGTCGCTGCTGCCGTCGTCCACAAAGATGACCTCGAGCTGGAGCCCTCGCCTTTCCCCCACCGCCAGCAAGGCCCTTCCCAGTTCCTCCAGGCTTGCGGACTCATTGAGGGCGGGGATGACAATGCTGATCAGCTCGGATTGGCCCGGGTTTGATACCATGCCACATCCTGATGTAGGGGCAGGGCTTGCCCTGCCCTTGACGACGTACAGGGGACGGCAAGCCGTCCCCCTACATGCTTTATTCTCGCAGGCCGAAGACTTTCTCAGTATACAGGCGGCTCAAGCGTAAATCTTCGTCGAGAGAGCGAGTAATTTGGGTGCCCCTCTCGTACGCCAGTTCGACAACCAAGTAGCCGTTGAAGCTGATCTCGCGTAAGTAATCGGCGACCTTCTGATAGTCGATGTCACCCGGGCCAAAATCTTCCATCCAAATACCTTGTCTGGAATTGCGCAGATGCAGTTCCACCAGGCGATCCCCTGTTTCGCTTCGGAAAACATCTCCCGTCGAGTCTGACGGCTTCGAATTATCGCCATCTGAACCTACCTCTCCTCCAGGGTCGCGGCAGGAAGCCGCCGTAGTCCTGAGGATTCGGCCTGAGGTGGTGAATGTACCGCCGCGAGGCGAGCTGGGTCAAGCACGTTGTTACTTGCAGCATATCCGGCTGCGGCGATATACTTGCCGCCACAAAAAAGGCGCCGGGCGGCAAGTGCCGGGTTTCAGGCGCCAGGCGCAGGGGGCTACGAGCAATGGCAATGAGCATTAATCTCGATCTTGAGCATGTGGCTCCGCCACCGAGACGTACGGATTTCCGCATCGGCGCCATCGGCGCAGGCTTCATTATGAATGATTGCCACTTGGTGGCATACGGCCACGCCGGTTACAACGTCGTGGCCATTGCATCCGCCTCTCTGGAGGAATCGAGACAGGTGGCGCAGACGCATGGGATCCCGAAGGTGCATGCCACGTACCAGGAATTGCTGGCTGACCCAGCGATCGAAGTCGTCGATATGGCGGTGCCGCCCGACAAACAATTAATGATTGTGGGCGAGGCGGTGAAACACGCCGAACATCTCAAAGGCATCCTGGCGCAAAAGCCTCTGGCCATGAACCTGACGGATTCGCGTGAGATCGTGCGCCTCTCGGAGCAGGCCGGCATCGTCCTTGCCGTGAACCAGAATATGCGCTATGACCATTCCATGCGCGCCCTCAAAACCCTGCTGCGACGCGGTTATTTGGGTGAACCAGTCCTGGCCAGCATCGAAATGCGCGCCATACCCCACTGGAAACCGTGGCAGCTCGCTTACACTCACCTGACCTTGCTGAACATGAGTATCCACCACCTCGATAGTTTCCGCTATCTGTTTGGTGAGCCGGAGACCGTTTACGTCAGCGCCAGGAAGGATCCGCGAACTCCCTCTGAGCACGTGGATGGAGTGGTGCTTTACGTCCTCGAGTATCCCGGCGGCTTCCGCGCCACTGCTTGGGATGATGTGTGGGGCGGCCCGGCGCGGGAAGGCACGCCGCCGGATTTGTACATCAAATGGCGGGTGGAAGGCACAGAAGGCCTGGCCCAGGGTACGATTGGCTGGCCCAGTTATCCCAGCCGCACACCCAGCACTCTCGATTTCACCACTCGGCGGCAACCTGGATGCTGGTTCTCGCCGCGCTGGAACGAGGTGTGGTTCCCTGACGCATTTGAGGGCACCATGGGCCAGTTGCTCGAGGCTTTGGCCACCGGCGCCGAGCCGGCAATCAGCGGCCGTGATAACTTAAAGACCATGGCCCTGGTCGAGGCTTGCTATAAATCCATTGAAGAACACCGGGTTGTCAGGCTGGAGGAAATCTAGCGCGTTAATCGGAATTGTGGTGCGGGCGTCTCGCCCGCTGTGGCGGGAGCGTCCCGCTCCCGCAAGAGCACGCGGGCGAGACGCCCGCGCCCCTGAGGAGGGCTTCGTGAAACTCGGACTCATCAATTCGGCGTGGCTGGGAACTTCCGTCGGCACTGCCGAAGGAATTCGCAAGACCAAAGAGATCGGATTCGACACCATTGATATCTCCGCCGACCCCTTGGACATTGACATCAAGGAGCGGCGGTTGATCAAGGACACCTGCCGGGAAGCCGGCCTGCCCGTCATCTCGGTTTGCGGTTGTGCACTTGGCATCGCCGACTTCAACGCCGCAGTGCAGCGCTTCCACGTCAGCCGTTGCAAAGCCTATCTCGACTTCGTCTATGAACTCGAGGCCAAGAACATGGTGCTGGTGATGGGCGAATACATCTGGCAGCAGGAGGTCATTCAGCCCAAGGCCCAATGGCAGTACGCCGTGGACAACGCCAGGGCGCTCGGTGATTACGCGGCCAAGCTCGGCGTGGAAATCGCGATCGAACTCGAGCCTTTCAAGCTGTCCATAGTTAACAGCTCGTATAAGATGGTTCAATTCCTGAAGGATGTGGATCATCCTGCCGTGCGTGCCAACCTGGACATCTCGCACCTCATGCTCTCGAACTCACCCCCGGAGTCCATACCAAATCTAGAGGGACGCATTGCCCATGTGCACTTCTCGGATTGTGACGGCAAGGTGCATGGTGATCTGCCCCCGGGACGCGGAGTCGTGAACTTCACTCCTTACTTGCAGGAACTGAAAAACCTGGGCTTTGATGGCACAATCAGTATTGAGCTCGAGTATTCGCCGCAGCCCGAGAAGATCGTCGAGTGGGTCACGGAAGCGTATCGGGAGACGAACCGCTTAATGCAAGGCCTCGGCATACGGAATTGACGATGGACGATTGTCGATTGTCGCCTGCCCTGTAACGCTGACCTTTAGGTCAGCACTTGCCGACCCTTCGCTGCGCTCAGGGCAGGCTCTGAAGGTCGGCGCTACATAATCGTCAATCGACAATCGTCCATCGACAATCAAAGGGGGGACAATGAACTACCGAAGGTTCGGGCGAACGGGGTGGATGGTCAGCGAACTCGGTTACGGCATGTGGGGAATGGCGGGCTGGACAGGATCGAGTGATGAGGAATCCCAGCAAGCCCTGCAACGCTCCGTTGACCTGGGCTGTAATTTCTTCGACACGGCGTGGGCTTACGGGGACGGCCGCAGCGAAGCGTTGCTGGGATGGTTGGTCCGCAACAACCCCGGCAAGAAGCTCTACACCGCCACTAAGATTCCTCCCAAGAATTTCCAATGGCCGAGCCGCCGTGAATTCAAATTGGACGATTGCTTTCCACCCGAGCACATCGAGGATTACGTCCTGCGAAGCCTTGAGAACGCCGATCTAGAGAGCTTCGACTTGGTGCAGTTTCACGTGTGGGAAGATTCTTGGCTGAAGGACGGCCGCTGGGTGAAGAAGGTGGACGATCTGCGCCGCGACGGGCTTTTCCGAGCCATCGGCATCAGCATTAACCGTTGGGAACCTTGGAACGGCGTAAAGACAGTCCAGTCCGGCCTCATCGATGCTGTGCAGGTGATCTACAACATTTTCGACCAGAATCCCGAGGATGAACTCTTTCCGGCTTGCCAGGCGAAGGATGTTGCCGTGATCGCCCGCGTACCTTTCGATGAGGGAACCCTCACTGGCACCCTCACGGTGAACAGCAAATGGCCGGAGGGCGATTGGCGTAACACCTACTTCGTGCCGGAAAACCTCAAGGCGAGTGTAGCGCGCGCGGACGCGCTCCGGCCGCTGATTCCTGAGGGGATGACGATGCCTGAGATGGCGATGCGGTTCATTCTGAACAATCCGATCATCAGTACCATCATTCCGGGAATGAGGAAGGTCAAAAACGTGGAAGCTAACGCCGCTGCCTGTGATGCGGGCCCACTTCCGGACGAGCTTTTCTCGGAGTTGCGCGCTCACCGCTGGGACCGGAAGCCCACGCCATGGTCCCAGTAGCGAGGCCCCCCAGCCCGCCCGCGGCCGCCGGTGAAAAACACCGGCCTCGTTTCACCCTCTCCCCACAAGGGGGAGAGGAAGTCGAGTCTTGTAGAGGGAGGCTCATAATGCGAAATCAGATTTCGAGGCGCACTTTTCTCGCACAAACCGGCACCCTGACAGCCGCCGCGGCCATGCCCGCGTTTCCGCGCACCGGCACAACCGCCATTGCCCGGCCGATGCGGCTGGGCGGCCCCATCTTTCTCAATTCAGACGATCCGGGGGAACAAGCTCGAGAGCACCGCAGGCTGGGTTACCGCGCCGCTTACGCTCCCAAGGTGGATTTGAAAGACAAGGACAGGATCAGAGACATCATTAAAGAGTTTGCGGCCCAGGATGTGGTTCTAGCGGAGGTAGGCGCCTGGGTGAACATGCTCGACCCTGACCCTGAAAAGCGCCGCAAGAATTTGGCTTACGTGCAGGAGCGGTTGGCGCTGGCGGAGGAACTGGGCACGCGTTGTTGCGTCGATATCGCAGGGTCCTATGACCCGAAGATCTGGTACGCGCCCAACCCAAAAAACATGTCTCAGGAATTCATCGACGCGACGGTGGAGAATTGCCGTAAGCTGATTGATGGCGTGAAGCCCACGCGCACCAAGTTTTCCATTGAGATGATGCCGTTCAACTTCCCGAGTAGGCCGGACGACTACTTGAAGCTGATCAAGGGAGTGGACCGCAGCGCCTTTGCCGTTCACCTCGACGTCTGCAACGTGATGAACAGCCCTGAGCGCATGTATCACAACGGGGACGTCATCCGCGAGTGCTTCCGGAAGCTGGGGCCTTGGATTGCTTCTTGCCATGCCAAAGACTTGACCTGGGAGGACTATGTGCAGGTGTGCCTGCGGGAAGTAATCCCCGGCCGCGGCCAGATTGATTACAGAGCCTATCTGAGCGAACTCGCAAAGCTGCCGGTAGACGCTCCGTTGATGCTCGAGCACCTGAAGACCGCAGCGGAATACGCTGAGGGGCGAAACTATATTCAAGGAGTCGCCCGACAGTTGGGCCTTTCGTTTGGCGCGTGACACCCAAAACAAGAAAACAGAAACTGGAAAATGGAAGATCGGTTCGGAAACTGGATCGTTGGCCTGTCATTCTGAGCGAAGCGAAGAATCTCCGTAGTTCGGGGACTTGACGACTGTGAGATTCTTCGCTTCGCTCAGAATGACAGAGCTTGCAAAGAGGAGCTACCAACATGACTAACGAGACCGGAATTACCCGCAGAGATTTCTTGAAAGAAACTGCCTTGGCTGGCGCAACAGCCGCGGTGTTCGGAGGCCTGGCCCCGGCGCGCGTGCTGGGCGCAAACGACAAAATTCGTGTGGGCGCTATGGGCACCGGCGAGCGTTGCCAATACCTGATGAGGCTGTTCAAGGGCAACCCCTCGGTTGAGTTGGCGGCTGTCTGCGACGTCTACGGACCGCGGCGCGAGGCCGCCTTGCAGATTGCCGGGCCGGAGGCCAAGTCCTACCTCGATTACCACGAGTTGCTCGACAACAAAGAAATCGACGCTGTGATCATTGGCAGCCCCGATCATTGGCACAAGCAGATGCTGGTGGATGCTGTGCATGCCGGCAAAGACGCCTACGTCGAGAAGCCCATTATGCATTCCATCGAGGAAGGGGTCGAGATGGTGCGAGCCGTCGAAGAGACCAACCGTGTTGTCCAGTCGGGCACGCAGCAGAGGAGTTGGCCGCACTATATCATGGGCAAGCAGATTGTCGATTCCGGCAGGCTGGGCAAAATCACTTTCGTCCATACTTACTGGTATCAGGACTACCTCTTGGGTTCCACCGGACTGGAGCCCGTGGACCAGTCGCAACTTGATTGGAAGCGCTTTCTCGGAGATGCGCCGGACCAGCCCTTTACGCCGGAGAAGTTTTACTGGTGGCGCTGGTTCTGGGACTTTGGTGGTGGAATCTTAACTGATCTTCTTACCCACTGGATTGACGTTATCCAATGGTATATGGGACAGCCAGCGCCCCGGACCGCGACCACCACAGGAGACGTCTACCGCATGCCCTGGCAAGCTCCGGACACGCTGACGGCGGCTTACGAGTATCCGGGGAATTTCATGGTTACGTTCACGGGCGCCATCAACAGCAGCGTGGATGACGGCGGCATCGAGTTCCGGGGAAGCGAGGCGACGCTCAAAATCGACCGCTCCCACATGGCGGTTTATCCCGAGGGCGCCAGGACTGTGCCCGGCACGCTCACTCCTGAACCCGAAATCCTGGTGCGCTCCGAGCGCGATGGCGCCATTGACAACGTCAAGAATTTCGTTGACTGCATGCGCTCTCGTAAGACTCCCAACGCGAACATCCACATCGCCTTCGAGGCGGCGCGCACTTCCTGGATCGGCAATATCGCCTTGAAGCGGGGGAAGAAAGTTATCTGGGATGCGAGCCAGGGAAAAGCTCTGTGATACGAATCACCTTGTAGGGGCGGCCCTTGTGGCCGCCCTGCGGCGTGCAACCACCCTTCGCTTGCCAAATTCCTCCGCCCGTCCCCACTGAATTTGTCAGGCGTGGCGTGGCCCGCGCAATACGCGCGCCGGAAAGGTGATGATCGCGCCCAGCAGTTCAAACACTCCTCCCACCGCGATGCCCACGAATCGGAAAGGCAGAAGCAACAACCAGATGAACGGATAGAGAACCAGCGCCAGCAACGCCAGCGGCCAGCAAAGAACCAAGAGTATGCACCAGAGGAGAAACTTGACCATAAGCGGCCTCCGTAAAACGCTCCAGTGTAATCATACGCCGAACGCCTGAGAATGTTCCCGGGTGTTTGGGTCGAACCTACTTTTCAGCCCAGAAGGCATAAACCAGGCAGGAAATGAAGAGCACCAGTAAGCTTGCGGAGGCCACAAAGAGGATGGAGAAAGGCTGGTTCAAAGAGTTGAGCAGAACGCCTTGGAGCCAATGAGCATCGGAATGGCCGAAGTTCGCCAGTCGTCCCAGCCAGGCATGGAAATCAGCCCGCTTCCAGACCATGAACACCAGCAATACAGCCATGCCGCAGGCCAAGGCGAATTTTTCGGCAAGAGCAATTGGACGTGTCGCGAGCTCAGCCGCCTCTCGCCGCGCACGAAGTTGGGCCTTCCACCAGACCAGTCCAGCGTCAGGCAACTTCACCTCGGCCAGCAGAGAGGAGTTTGCTTCCTGCAACAACCCGGCCACCAGAACAACTTCTGAGCAGATCGCACAGCTCTCCACGTGGCCGCGCAACGCCGCGTCGCACGCGTCGGGCCAGCGCCCGGATTGGAGCAATTCAGTAACGGCCTGTTCTTTTTCACACTGAGGGACTCTCATAAATTCGTCCCGAATACCGCTGCGCTCGCCATTGTGATCACTGAAAGAGCCGCGGACCTTAAAAGCAGGTCCGCGCTACCTTCCTCCCGTGATCCCTGCTTTCCTTAGGATGCCCAATAGCTTTTGCCGCGCACGGAAGAGCATTGGGCGCACGCTGACCGTCCTTAATCCTACCACGGCGGAAATCTCTTTGTGGCTCGAGCCCTCGACGTAAGCGAGCCAGAGCAATTGCAGTTCGCGCGGTTTCAACTGGCGCAGGGCGCCATGCAAATCCGATCGTGCCTGTACGCTCTCCGCCGTCTGCCCAGCCGCGGGCACTTCCGCGATATCGTCAAGCGGGACATTCACCTTGCCTTGGCTGCGTCGCCAGCGGTCCCGGAGCAGGTTGGTGGCGGTCCGAAAGAGATACTGCTTCGCCTGCTCCTCGCTCATGGCCGCGTGGTGAGCGCGCAAAAAGTGGTAATAGGATTCCTGCATCAAGTCATCCGCCGCCGCCGAGTCTCCCGTCGCCTTGGCAAGATAGGCCCAGAGTCCTCGGGCCGTACGGTTGTAGAAGGCCCGAAAACTCGCCTCGTCCATCTGCATGGCAGCTTCGGTAGGCAGGGCGTCCTCGGCTTGTGCGAGCTCTGTAAAAGTCAATTCCCGCATGGTGGCGCAGCGTTCATCCTGCTCGGGGCGGCTGTCTCCGTTCTTGTTCATACGAGGCCCAGTCGCCCGTCTTTACTGACGCTTTGATGTTACACCTTCCAGCAGGCCGAAGTGTTGCGAAAGTCCGTAGGAGGCCGCTGCGGAAAGCAGGAATCCGATTCCCACCGTGCTCGCCAGCGTGCCCAAGATCAGGCACGCCCGAGCGCCTTCGGTGTCGGTGATGTGGCCCTTCAGGAAAAGCAATCCCAGTCCCACCAACAGGACGACCATTCCTAACTGGATAGAGAAGAGAATCCTCCCAAAGGGGTAAGGGGTTGGCCGAGATCCCTCGGCTTCAAGCTGGAAGGGCTGCGATTCCAGAAAGCGTTTGCCGGGTTCCGTCCCTATGTAGGTGAGCAATTCCTGGCTGTTGCTGAACTTCTCCAGCAGCTTCGAGTGGACCTCTGCCTGGACCTTCGCCACCTTGCCCCATCGCCGGTTATCCAGGATCACCTTGAACACCCACAAGAGCGCGCCGAGTATCACCACAAACCCCAGGAAGGGGCCCGCAAAATCCATGAATCGGAAAAAACTGGACTGGTCGGGCGAACGTCCCGCCTTCGCCCGCTCGACCTCGTATTGGAGCGCCTGGATCTTCAGTGCAGGACCGCAGGGTCCGGCAAGAGTCTCTCTTCCAAGAAACGGGACAGCTTCCTGCCCCATCTCGACAGGAACAGGCCATACCTCCGCGAAGGAGGCCCTCTGTGCAACCTCGGGATGGTCCTTTAGAAATGCCGCGAGTTCGGGATGCCGCTGGAGATAGGCTTTGTCCCGGATCAACTTGGGCTGTTTCAAGAGTTCGCTATAAACGTCAATGTGCGCCGCCAGGAAGGAGATCAGCTCTTGTTGGTTAGCCGAGCCTACTGCCGCCTCACTTTGTCCCGCAGTATCCTGTGGTGCGGGCGCGGCGCCCAACGACATGATCCCCACAACGCCTAAAGCTGATACGAAGAGTGCGACCTGCAAGATTCGCCGCCTGAGTAATTCATTCATGACTGCCAACCTCCCTCATTCCTGAATTCGACGCCCCGGTAGCGCAGAGGTGGGCGCTTTCTGCCCTCCTCTGCGGCCCTTCGCCGGACCGTCGAGGAAGAGCCGCAGAGGAAGCCAAACAACGGCTACCTCTGGCTACCCCTTCATCTGCTAGAACGAGCGAAGAGGCGAGTTGTTAACAAGGATTTCAGCGCAGGGTTACGACGGTGGCTCCCCAGCCGCCCGCTTCGGCGGGAGCGTCCTGGAAGGAGAGAACAAAAGGCGTGCGGGCCAGCACAGCGCGCACGATTTCGCGTTGCACTCCGATTCCCCGCCCATGGATGATGCGTAGGGCTTTCAGACCCAGCCGGTTGGCTTCCTCGAGATACGCCTCGACCACTTCTTTGACTTCTTGCGGCCGGACCGTGTGCAAGTCGAAGACGTCAGTGACGGGAATGCGAAGTGGTTCGTCGTCCATGCCTGATTAGACCGTGCGTTGTGCCTTCTATCGTTGGGTGAGAAATGCTGGAAATCGACGGGGTGCCGGAGAAAATGCTCTCTTCCCGAAGGACAGGACTTGGGGAAAACCAAGTCCCTGCGGGACCTCGAGGGGACAATCCTTGTGGTTGCCGAGGAAGGCCACAAGGGCCGTCCCTGCGACGAGGTCCGTTGGCGCCTTCAGAACAGCCTGAAGGATACCTCCACCATGACTCTTACGGGCACCGGTTTGCCGTCCTTCGTGGCGGGCTTGAATCTCCAGGTGAGCAGGGTTTGCGTCGCGCTTTCATCCAACCCTCTGTCCAGGGGTCGCACCACCTGGACGTCCGCGACTTTGCCGTTGTCGTCAATCACAACCGAGGAGACGTTAGTGCCCTCCAATTTGGCGGCTCTAGCTTCACCTGTATAAGGCGGTTCGGGCTTGTAAATGGGTATCGGCGCGGTGACGCCACCTCCCACGGTGTAGACCTTTCCGAGGTCATGTCCCGGTGTGGCAACGATATTGGCCGTCAACCTATTCCCCGCTGGAGCGCTAAGCCAGAAAGTTCTGACAGCCCACCAGCCCGTCCCCGCAACCACGGCCGAAGCAATCACCAACGACGCAATAAGTCTCGGCTTTGACATACGCACCTCCTTCACCAGCAAGGCAATTCGACGCGCTAACTGGTTCTCGACCAGGAACAAGGGCGCCGGCAGCGCTGTCGCTCTCGGCATCCCCGCGATTTCGAGCAGGGCGTGCAGATAGGGCTTGCGCGCTCCGGTCAGCGCCACAACTTCGCAGTCCACCACCTGCTCACGACTGAGACGAATGCTCCGCACCGCCCACCAGACGGCGGGATGAAACCAGAAGAATGTCAAAACGAATTCCTCGCACAGATTCATCAGCCAGTCCCGCCGCGCCACATGCAGTAATTCATGGCAGGCAATGGCGCGCTGATGCCTCTCCTCCATGCGTTCGAACCACCTGGGAAGAATGACCGCGGGGTCGAACCACCCAAAGGTTACCGGGGTATCCACGCGGTCGGAGAGATAGAACTCGGGCTCCACGCCGACCAGCGCTTGCGCTTCGCCGAGGGTACTTGGCAAGGGCGCAATTCGCAGCGCCGCACGCCGATAGTGATTGAGACGCCAAAGCCCCAGCACTAGCCGCAACAACCCCACGCCCACGCCTATCAGAAACAGCAGCAATATCCAGGCACTAACTGGAACCGAGGATACCACCGAATCCACAGCGCCGGTTTTTGTGCTGACGGCCCACCTGGCGCCGGCTGCCGGAACCAAGCCCGTTTGCTGCCATGGCTCGACCAGCGGCAAAAGCAGGCAGGCCGCAAGCAATGCCTGCCAGTAGGCCAGCATGACCCTCGGCTGACGCAGGCGCAGCACTGCCGCTGCCAAGCCGCCCACCGCAACCGCCAGCGCCACCTGCACGCTATATGCCGCGAGATTCCCCAGCCACCACGCGGCGCTCATTCGGCCTCCTCGATGGTTCGCGCGATCTTTTCCAGGTCTTTTTGTGACAACCGACGGTCCTTGATGAGGTGGACCAGCAACGGCTCGGCAGAGCCGTTAAACACCCGATCCACAAACTCGCGCACCATGGCTTTGATGACTTCACTGCGCGGCCGGGCGGCCTGGTAGACGTAGGCGCGGTCCTGGGCCTGCTTCTTCAGATATTTCTTTGCTTCCAGAATGTTCATCATGGTCATGACGGTGGTGTAGGCGATCTTGCGGCGTTCGCGAAGGGTTTCGTAGACGTCGCGCACTGTGGCGCGCTCCAGGCCCCACACCACCTTCATGATTTCGAGTTCCTGCTCGGTCAAGGTGCGGCTTCTAGATCTCATACTATTAAACTAGTACTAATAAGTTGAGAGTGTCAAGGGAAATCTCGCGAGCAAGCCGCGCTACTCCTCACCAACCGGCCGGTGTATGATAAGAGGTGCATCTTTCGGACGGGCTCTTTTGCCGGACAACCATGAACCTACTACGTCGCATCACTTGCCGCCGAAGGCCTGGAATCGTGGCATGGGTGCTGGCACCTCTCTTTTTGCTCGGCTTGAGGGCGGCGGCAGGCCGGAACTTCCAACAGCAACCAACGGCTCCAGTGGATTCCGGCAACAGGCCTGTTCAAGCTGAAGAATCTCCGCCTCGCATGACTCCGCAGGAGATTCAGCGCTACGATGAGGCCAAAACCCTGATCGATTGGACGCCCGAACAAATTCGGGACCTGCCCGAACTGCAGGATTTAAAACCCGCCGAAAGCCAGCAGGATCTCCCGGCATTTCTGGGCGCCGTAGGCGCGCGCGTGTCCGCGCTATTCGATGAGTTTCCCAACGTGACCTCCGCGGAAGAGGTCCGCTCCGGGCCCTGTGACGAGGGCCTGCGCAAGAAATGTCGTGTGACGTATAGGGGCAAGTTCAACTATCTGGTGGTTAGGCGAAGAGAGGGCGAGCTGTTGATGGACGAGTACCGCACCGATTTGAAAGGCCGTCCTATTGATTATCGAAACCTCGGCAGAGGGCGGATCTTTCTCAGCAACGGCTTTGTTACAACGCCTCTCGAGCACTTCCATCCGCAGAGCCAAATCGCCTGCCGGTTCCGGGACTTCGGGCATCAGATGGCCGGCGGGAAGGAGACCGAAGTGGTGGGCTTCGTCGAAATACCGGGGAAGTACCCCTGGCCCACCGAATTGCGTCAAGGAACTGCTGTTTTTCCGCTGTGTTTACAGGGCCTGGCGTGGATCGATCCGGCAACCTACCAGATTGTACGCATCGAAACCTTTCTGTTGGCGCCACCTCCCGAGATCGACCTGAAACGTGCGACGACGCTGGTCGAGTTTAGCGAGATTCACCTTCACCAAGCCTCCACCGCATTGTGGCTGCCCACCGAAGTTGTCAATGACGTTTGGATTCACCAACGACATTTTCACAATGTCCACAGGTACTCGGGCTTCAAAGTCTTTGAAGTAGAGACTCGCATTGGTCCGGTGATGGAAAAGTAAGCAGATTCGGGCGGACACCCGCCGTGAGGCGAAGATGTTATAATCTCGGAGCGAGCCTTTCGAATCTTTCGCTGAAAGGCGCAACTCTTGTTCGACCATTCTTCGGAAAAAACAGCGCCTGTCGCACCCGTGAGTGAAGGGGGAGACAACCGCGAAGCGTTGCCCCGCTCGCACCGTCTCACATGGGGACGATGGTCGCCACGGCTGCGGGAACTGGGCATAAGAATGGCGCGTGCAGTATTCCTGCGTTGGCGGCGCAAAGACCCCGCCGAGCTCGAAAAGCTACGGCGCCTGGACGTCAACAAGCGCGGCCGCATCAGGGCAGGCCGAGTTCTGGATCTGCTGGAAGCCGAGACGGCGGGATCCAAGTCCCCGCTGGTGATCTATTCCTACGAAGTGGCCGGAGTAACCTACGAGGCCGCCCAGGACGTATCGGCGCTGCCTGAGATTGCCGCGCGCGCCCGGTTTTTCACCGGACGCACGGCCAGCGTGAAATACGATCCCAAACGGCCTGGGAACTCCATTATCGCCTGTGAGGAGTGGAGCGGGCTGGGGGCAGCATGACCTTTCAGGAGAAACTCGAGGAACTGCGGCGACGCCGGACTGGCTCGAAGGCGGGCGGCGGTGAGGAACGCCGGGCCAGACAACATGCGGAGGGAAAGCTCTCGGCCCGGGAGCGGCTCGAGATGCTTTTTGACCCCGAGAGCTTTGAAGAAATCGACATGCTGGTGGAGCACCGCTGCCACGATTTTGGGATGGACCAGCAACGCATACCCGGCGACGGTGTGGTGAGCGGACACGGGCGCATCAACGGCCGGCTGGCGTTTGCTTTCGCGCAGGACTTTACCGTTTTCGGCGGCTCGCTGAGCGAAGCGAATGCCGAAAAGATTTGCAAGCTCATGGACCTTGCCATGAAGGTGGGCGCGCCGTTCATCGGGCTGAATGACTCCGGAGGCGCGCGCATTCAGGAAGGGGTTGCGTCGCTGGCGGGATACGCCGACATTTTCCTGCGCAATACACTGGCCTCGGGAGTGATCCCTCAGATTTCCGCCATCATGGGGCCCTGCGCGGGCGGCGCGGTCTATTCCCCCGCCATCACCGATTTCATTCTGATGGTCCAGAACACCAGCTACATGTTCGTGACCGGCCCCGACGTCATCAAGACCGTCATGCACGAGGACGTCACCAAGGAAGATCTGGGCGGGCCCATGACTCACAATTCGGTGAGCGGGGTGGCGCACTTCGTAACCAACGACGACCCCGAGTGCCTGGCCCTGATCCGCGAGTTACTTTCGTTCATGCCGCAGAACAATCACGAGGATCCGCCCCGGGTTGAAACCCAGGATCCTGCGCACCGCCGCGATGCCGTTCTCGACACCCTGGTGCCCGTGGAGCCCGAGAAACCCTACGACATCAAGGAAATCATCCACTGCGTCGTGGACGACGGCTATTTCCTCGAGGTGCACGAGCACTTCGCCAAAAACCTGGTGGTGGGATTGGCGCGGCTGGGTGGGCAAAGCGTGGGCGTCGTCGCCAACCAGCCCGCCGTGTTGGCGGGCTGTCTTGACATCAACGCTTCGGACAAGGGCGCGCGCTTCATCCGCTTCTGCGATGCCTTCAATATCCCCATCGTCACTTTCGAGGACGTTCCGGGATTCTTGCCCGGCACGCAGCAGGAATACGGCGGCATCATTCGCCACGGCTCGAAGCTGCTCTTCGCCTACTGTGAAGCGACCGTCCCCAAGATCACCGTCATTACTCGGAAGGCTTACGGCGGGGCTTATTGCGTGATGGGATCAAAGCATGTCCGCACCGATATCAACCTGGCCTATCCCACCGCCGAAATCGCCGTCATGGGACCGGAAGGCGCGGTGAATATCGTCTATCGGCGCGAGCTTCAGAAGGCCGAGGACGCAGATACCTTGCGCCGCGAAAGCGTCGCGGAGTTTCGCGAGCGCTTCGCCAACCCCTACTTCGCCGCCGAACGCGGCTGGGTGGACGACGTCATCCAGCCCCGCGACACCCGCCCCAAACTGATCACGGCCTTACGCATGCTCGAAACCAAGCGCGACACCAACCCGCCCAAGAAACATGGGAACATTCCATTGTAGACAGCCATCAGCTATCAGCCGTCAGCTTTCAGGCTAGGAGCCAGAGGGCTTGCGAATCTTCGTTCTTCGAAGCAAGGAGAACACAATCGTCTACGGTGACGCGGGCGGCGCCGTCCGATTACGCCTCGTGTCCGGGGCCGGCATGGGCTAAAATATGGCTTAAGCGCGAAGTGGAGATCAGGTATGAATCACCACGGTATCAGTTTGCCAAGGGAAATAATTGCGGAGTTCTGCAAGCGTCATCACATTCGGAAGTTGGCGTTATTCGGGTCCGTCCTGCGCGAGGACTTTCGCCCGGACAGCGACGTCGACGTGCTGGTGGAGTTCGAGCCGGGCCACACGGTGGGACTGCTCCGCATGGCAGGCCTGGAGATGGAACTCTCCGAGGCGCTGGGACGGAAGGTGGACCTGCGGACACCGGCGGAGCTCAGCCGATATTTCCGGGATGAGGTGGCACGCACCAGCGAGGTCCAGTATGCCCAAGAGTGACTGGATTCGCCTCCGACACATGCTGGACGCGGCGAGAGAAGCAATGAGGTCCGCTTCAGGACGCACCCGCAACGACCTCGATACCGACTATGTATGGGCATTGGGCCTGGTCAAATGCGTTGAAATTATCGGCGAAGCGGCCGCGCGCATGGGGAAGGAAACCAAAGAGAGTAATCCTCAGGTACCTTGGGCGCAAATCATTGCGATGCGCAATCGTCTGGTCCACCCCGCCTAAGAAACACGGGAACATACCGCTGTAACGAGGGGCGGGTGGCGATTGTCGATTGGTGCCGCGGTTCTGGCGCACTGCAGATGTGGGCCGCCACCCCGCCTACGGTGACGACCCGAACTCCCGCAACTCAACGTCAGTAAAATGTCTCCGCATGATTTCGCGCTGGTTCAATAAGTGCCCCCGCAGGTCAGATGCGAGTTTGGCAGCAAAAGAAACTGCTCCCACCCGCGCCCTCGGCTGATTCCAGTCGTGCAGCTTCCGAAGCGGGCTTAGAACATCACCCTTGATAACGTCCGTGGCAGTCAGGGCTATGCTGAGCGCATCGAACCTTTCGGGAAACGAGGTCTTGAACAGGGCGTTAGCCGCGCTGTCGAGTGTTCGCAATACGCTAATCTGCCCCTTGAAGGTTGGCGCCTCCCACATCTCGCGAAGCATGGTCCAAAGCCGATCTCTGTCTGGCTCATACTCCTCACGCATGTCGCGTAGGGCCTCCGGGATTCGGCTTCTTGACGGCGCCCTAGAGAGAAGAAGGCTTGTTAGAAGTGGCAGTGTAACCCCTAGGCCTGGTCCCCTTAACTCCTCAGTTGCTTGTCGATACTCTGCATCAAGCGTCTTGGACAGGTGATCAGGCCATTTTGAGAAGAGGTGATCCGAGCAGATCTGAGCGATGGGAGAATGCCCGTATACCACAAGCCCCGCGCGGTGGCACCCCACCAAGTACTTGGCGTGTGAATCCGTATTGTGGTTAATATCCAATGCATAAAGGGCGTACTCCGGCGTCCTCTCAAAAGGATGCACGTGTTCGCGCTCGGAGGTTTTGGCTGCGGCGTCGCATTCAACTTGGCTACGTCCCTGGTACCACGCGTCGAGGTATGCTATCGCCTCCCCAAAGCTCCCAATCCAACGCGGAAGTGCGGCACATGCTGCCGAACCCAGTTTGGCATGAACTAGTTTGCTCAAGAATTCACTCTCTGTGCGACCGAGGTCTATGAACGGATGCGGCTCGCGAGGATATGTGAATTCGTAGTCAAGTAACTGGTCGTCGAATGGTTCTTGGTATTCGACGTCCGGACGAGAAGGGTGAACGGTCTCTGAGCCGCGGAAAGTAGTCCCATATCGGGATACAGTGAGGGTAGACGCGGTTAGAAAGGCACGGACCGCGCCTTCGATCGCGGGCAAGTAATCCGGACGGAGGGGCCCTTCCCAAAGGGCCTCAAGAGCCCGCAGCAGCGGTCTTTCGATAAGGGCAATGCCAAACTTAGGTCTTTTCATAGTCTGTCTCACCGGAACGACACATCCCGTTCTACGTCGTCCCAGGGCCGAACTAGCGGAGCGGAGGCTCGACCCACTTGGCCGGCTGCGCCGTCAAAGCGACACTTCAAAATTGGCAACTCTAGCTGCCCACTATACGCCGCGCAAGCCCGCTGTCAATGACGATTTGGAAGGACAGGAGTTGCCCGTACAATGCCGACCATTTCGTTGTGATTACAGAACAGCCAGGATACCGCGCGTGGCGAGGCTGATGCCGACCGCCAGCACCAGCAATGCTGTGGCGGCGGCAGCGGTGAGGCGCCAGCCCAGCTCGCGAAACATGGCGGCGAGTGTGGCCATGCAAGGAATGTAGAACGTCACGAAGAGGGTGAAGATGAGGATTTGCGCAACGCTCAGGACGGAAGCCACGCTGGTGGTTCCCAGCGCCTGCATGAGCATGAGGAGAGAGAGTTCTTTTCTGAGCACGCCGAAAATCAGCGTCAGGCCGACCGCGGGGGGCAGACCGAGCAGTGAGGTCAACGGCGAAAGCGCAGCATTGATGACCTGCTGCCATCCATAGAATTCGATCAGACTTAAAACCGCGCTGCCCGCGACAAGCAACGGGAAAGCGACAAGCACAAACTCGCGCAGCCGCCACCAGGTCTTCATCAGGACCACTTTCAGCGCGGGCAGCCGGAAGGCCGGCACTTCCATCAACATCCCGGGAGAGACCTCCGGCCAGATCAGGGCCAGGATGTGGCCGGCCAGCACCACCACCAGGAGATTCAAAGCGTAAATGCCGAGCGCGTAGTAAGGGCCAAGGTAGACACCCACCAGGGCCATGATCACCGTCATGCGCGCCGAGCAGGGGACCAGGACCGACAGGAAGGCAGCAATGAAGCGGTCGCGCCGCGAACTCAGGATGCGCGTCGCCATCACCGCCGGAACGCTGCACCCATATCCGAGGAGCACGGGCAGGGTCGCCGTGCCATGCAGCCCCAGGCGGTGCATGAGCACGTCCATGAGGTAGCCTACTCGAGAGAGGTATCCGAGGTCTTCGAGCACGGCGAGGCACACCAGGAAAGGCAGCAAGTAAGGCAAAACTATGGCGACGGCGCCGGCCGTCCCCAGCAGCGCCCCTTTCGATGCCGCCAGCAGCAAGCTGTGCGGATCCATGTGCCGGGTCATCGCGGCGATGAGGGCGTTAAACACGCCCAGGATGCGGTCCTCGGAGAACTTGCCTGCCGTGAAGATCAACTGAAAGATCCCCAGGAAAACCAGCACCAGCACCGCATATCCCCAGACCGGATGCATCACCAAACGGTTGACTTGTTCGCGCCAGTCCCTGCGGGGATGCGCGACGCAGGCTACACTCTCGAACAGGTTTAAACAAGCGGCGTGCCGCGCTGAGGAGATTGCCGCATCCGCGGGCTGGCCCAGGAGGCGCGTGATTTCGTCCTGCGCCTGCCGCACGGCCGCTGCGACTGCAGGGGTGGGGTGCTGCGCCAACCCTTGGGGATCGCTCTGGAGCAGTTGCAAAGCCCCGAAACGAGCGGGGGGGAACGTCGCGACTGACTCCGCCGGGGCCATTTCAGTGGCAACTGCGACGGAAAATGCAGTGTCATTCCGAGCCCTTCGCCGGTCATTCTGAGCGAAGCGAAGAATCTCTGCGGTTCGCTCAGGGCAAACTCCTCGAGGAATCTCGCTCTGGCTCGTTCCCCGAGAATCCAGGGCAAGATTCCTCGCTCCGCTCGGAATGACAGCCTGTTCGGAATCGAATGCGTTGTCCCCCCGATCAGGGCTCTCACCCTTCGTCCTACAACCCGTGATCTTCTGCGCCAAGCGTGCGACGGTGTCTTCGACTTCCGGCGCATAGATGAAGGGTTGACAACTTACCTGCGAGGATTGCTGAGACAGTCTCAGCGCGGTGCGGAACGCATCGAGGATTCCCTGGCCGCGCGCCGCGATCGTCTCGACTACGGCAACGCCGAGGGCGCTGGAGAGCGCCCTGGAATCGATGAGGATGCCCTTGCGTACCGCCTCATCCATCATATTGAGGCAGACGAGCATGGGCGCTTCAAGGTCCTTCAGTTCGAGCGTCAGTTCCAGGCTCCGCGCCAGTTGCGAAGCGTCGATGACGTTGATGATCGCATCCCACTCGCCGCTCAAAAGGCATTGGCGGGCGAGGGCTTCAACGGGATTGGTGGGCGTAAGGGAATAGAGGCCGGGCAGGTCAACCAAGTCAACGACCGTGCCGTTCACCCGCGCTTGGCCATGGGTGTACTCGACGGTGGTTCCGGCAAAGTTGGAGGTGAGAGAGCGATAGCCTGCGACGGCGTTAAACAGGGTGCTTTTGCCAGAATTGGGTTGGCCGACGAGAGCGACCTTCACGGCAGGACTTCCACCTTGATCTTCTGAGCCAGTTGCTTGCTGACTGCAACTTGCGTCCCCCGGTTGTCGATGACCAGCGGACCGCCGAAGGGCGCGCGGCAGACCACGTGAATCTGGTCGCCCGCATGAATGCCCATTTGATTGAACGAGCGGCGGATCTCCCAACCCCCGAGAATGGATAGGATTTTCAGTTGGGCTTGCCGATCTGCTTCGTAAAGGCTGGGTGAGTCAAACTTCGCGCTGAGTGACATGGCACCGCATTATAGGGCAAAAGGCGTTCCAGAACAGCAATAAAAGAGGCAGGGCGTTAAAGAGAAGTAAACTCGCTTATCGCAAAAGAGTTGCAAGAAGAGAGGGCAGCGGGGGAGGCGGAGACACTGACATAATGTCCATACCGCGCAGCGTCTTTTCACCCTGCCCTTACCGCCGCTCTACGGGAAGTCACCCCCGCTGGCTATTGTACGGGCACGCCATGGCGTGCCCGTACGTTACGGAGCGCCAACTGCCGCTTTGGCAATGGCAACCGCCTCTCGCGGGCTTCTCCCAAACTCGCTGCGGTGCCGGCTGTAGGCGAAATAGATGACCAGTCCGATGATCAGCCACACGACGAAGCGCACCCAGGTTTCGATCGGCAGGCTGGCCATCAAGACCAAGCAACAGAGGATAGCCAGAATCGGAACCACGGGTACCCATGGCGTACGGAAAGACCGGCGACGTTCGGGTTGAGTGCGGCGCAGCACCAGCACTCCCAGCGACACCAGGATGAAGGCGAACAAGGTTCCGATATTGGAGAGGTCGGCCAGCGTTCCGATGTCGAAGATGCCGGCGGGGATGGCCACAAAGAAGCCCGCCACCCAGGTGCTGACGTGGGGCGTGCGGAAGCGCGGGTGTACTTTCGAGAAAACACGCGGCAGCAGCCCGTCGCGCGACATGGCGAACCACACCCGCGCCTGGCCCAACTGGAAGACCAGCAAGGAGCTGAGCATTCCCATCAGAGCGCCGATGCTTACCCACTTCATGATGTTGTTAAGCCCGATCGCCACCAGCGCATTGGCCACGGGCGCGGCGTTGCGCAAGGTCGGCCAGTGCTGGATTCCGGTCAGGACTAACGCCACGGAAACATAGAGCACCGCGCAGATCACCAGCGAAGCAATGATCCCGATAGGAACGTCTTTCTGGGGTTCTTGCACTCTTCCGCGGCGGTCGAGACCGAGTCGAATCCGATATAGGTGAAGAAGACAATCGCCCCTCCCGTGAGCACTCCCTGAAACCCGTTGGGCATGAAGGGCTTCCAGTTTGAGACGTGGATGAATCGCGAGGCGGCGGTGATGAAAACGAAGATGGCAATGATCTTCACCCCGACCATCAGGTTGTCGGCGCCCGCGCTCTCCCGGATCCCGATCACCAGAATCACGGTGAGGATCATCACGATCAAAAAGCCCGGAAGGTTGAAATAAGCTCCGGTGGCTTTTCCGCCCATAATCATGGGCTGCATCAGTTTGGGCGGCAGATTCAGCCCAAAGCCGCGCAGCAGGCTGTCCGCATAGGCGGAGAAGCCCACCGCCACCGCCATGTTGCTCACGGCGTATTCGAGGATGAGGTCCCAGCCGATAATCCAGGCCACAATTTCGCCCAAAGTTGCGTAGGAATAGGTGTAGGCGCTCCCGGCGATGGGAATCATGGAGGCCAACTCGGCGTAGCGAGGTCCCCGCCCAAGCGCAGCAACAAAGGCGACCATCAGGAACGAGAGAGCTATGCCCGGCCCCGCCCCAGGCCGCCCCGCCATTCCCAGAGCCTTTGTCCCGTGCAGCAGCGCGTCCAGCAGCGGGGCTTTGAGATCAGGCCCGTACTTCCCAGCACCTCCCCCGCCGCGGCCGTTCCGGGTCAGGATGAAGATTCCTGTCCCGATGATGGCGCCAATGCCCAGCGCGGTCAGCGACCAGGGCCCGAGAGTCTTG
>CAWJHY010000046.1:0-22092 GCA_963842495.1 uncultured Acidobacteriota bacterium | reverse complement strand
ATTCGGATTATAACCAGAAAGATGCTGAGGGCTTCATTAATATCCTCGGCTTGCCGCTGCGCCTTGCGGCTGCCAAGCGCGCGGCCCGGAAGGCAAAAAGCGCCTAACAGAGGTGAAGGCGCACCGGCATTGGCTCAAGGTGTGGGACCGCGGCAGACGCAGAGCGGCGGCCGAAAGTACCCCAAGGGGTGCGCCGGACATGCGTTCGCCTAAGCACCTTCGCGGGGTCCCGAAGGGACCCAATTTCATTAGCCGTAGGTGCAACCTACGGAGTGCGCGGGCACCTGAAGCGGACCAACCCCGAAGGGGTTGAACGAAGGCACATTCGACCCCTTCGGGGTCGCCAGGAATTGAAGGGTGATGGCTCATTGCCCGTAGGTTTCACCTACGGCTAATGAAATTAATGCCCTTCGGGCATTCACACATGACACTTTGGGGAGGACGCTTCACCGGCCGCCGCGATCCGCGCTTTGAAAAATTCTCCGAATCCTTCTCTCTCGACCAGCGGTTCATCCTCTATGACCTGCGAGTCAACCTTGCCTACGTTCAGGAGCTGGGCCGGGCGGGCGCGTTGAAGCCTTCGGAGGCGCGCCGCTTGGGGCGCGCACTCGAAGCCCTCCGCCGCCACATCGAACATCATCCCGGTTGGGCCAGGGGGCAATCGAGCGAGGACGTGCACACCTGGGTCGAGGCGCAACTGGGGCGGCGAATCGGCGCTCTGGCAGGCAAACTCCGCACCGGCCGCAGCCGCAACGACCTTGTGGCCACGGAAGCTCGCCTGTACGTCAAGGACGCCACCGCGGATCTCGAACAGGCTCTGGCCGGCATGCTGGAAGCGTTGCTTGGCCAGGCGCGGCGCCATCCTCGCGTGGTGATGCCCGGCTACACTCATCTTCAGCCCGCCCAGCCTATTCTTTTCGCGCATTATGCGCTTGCCTATTTTGAAATGTTTAAGCGCGACGCTTCCCGGCTCGAAGACTCCCGCAGGCGCGCCGACGAACTGCCGATGGGGGCGGGAGCGCTGGCCGGGACCGCCTACCGGTTGGACCGGGAGCGCCTGGCGCGGACGCTGGGATTTGCGCGCGCGGCCTCCAACAGTCTGGACGTCACCTCCGACCGGGATTTCGTCATCGAGCTGGCCTTTGCCTGCGCACTGATCATGCTTCACCTCAGCCGTTGGGCGGAGGACCTGATCATCTACTCCTCGCCCGCTTTCGGCTTTGTGGAATTGGCCGACGCTTACAGCACTGGCAGCAGCCTGATGCCGCAGAAGAAGAACCCCGATTCGCTGGAACTGATCCGCGGGAAGTCGGCAACCGTGCTGGGCAGGCTTACGGGCCTGCTGGCGCTGATCAAAGGCCTTCCCCTGGCTTATGATCGCGACCTTCAGGAGGATAAGGGAGGGCTCTTCTGCGCCGTCGATACCACTCGTGAGGCGCTCGAGATCGCATCCCGTGTCGCCGCCACGCTTCAGCTTCGTCCGGAAAGAATGGAAGACGCCACCACCCAGGGTTTTCTGACGGCGACAGATTTGGCCGACGAACTCGTTCGCCGTGGCGCGCCCTTCGCCGAAGCTCACGAGCAGGTCGGAAAACTCGTCAGCTACTGCGCAGCCCAAGGGCGGACGTTCACCGGCCTCAGCGCTGCCGAAGCCCGGCGCTTCATACCTTCCTGGGACGAGCCCTTGCGCCGCGTTGCCGTTTCCCCTGAAAAGGCCGTCAATCGTAGAAATGTGACCGGCGGAACCGCTCCCCGCCAAGTCGCCCGCCAAATCGCCGTCGCCGAAATGGCTCTAAGGCATCTCAAAAAGCACAGGGCCCTTCGGGAGGACATCGAGGACGTGCTGGTTTCCCGCGCGCGGAAGCATGAGAAACGCATTCCGTGGGAGAAGGTGAAGGCGGACCTCATCAAGAGCGGAAGGCTTAGTGGCTAACTATCACGTTGCATTGACCTCGAGTGCGGCGGGGCATTGGGACCAATCGAGACTTGCCATCTGCATTCCGTCCTTTCTCTCTCGTTTCTTTGTACCACAATTGTGCGGCGCCGTCATCCACCGGCTCGCGCAGGGCGCAGCACTGCGATCCGTCGAAGCGCAATGTTTGCGAACCGCAGAGCTTCACTCTGCGCCGGCCCGGGAATCTGCCTTTTCGAAGTTATATGCAGTTTTCTGCATGTATGTGTCAAAATGCTACAGTTTAGCCCCCGATTTTCACAATGTGAAAACTCCTCGCTTTGCCAACCCCTTGATTCCATTGCACTAAAAATAAATATTCTCATCTGTTGCAGCTTTTCCCATTTTTTCATGCCAACCTGATAGGCTAGTAGATTCAGGCCATTCCCCTCTTCGCAGGGGAGGGGAAGCGGTGTTTGAAGTAGGGGCGGTTCGAGAACCGCCCCTACCGGAACCCGAGGAGAGCCGGTTTGATTCCGCGCACACCGTCCTCAGCGCCGGGGTGGCGTATATGTCTCGACGCCTTTCGTCGGGATATTTGCGCCTTTCGCCCCATTCTCGGCAAGAACGTGCCGCAGACATGCCCAACGGCGGCGCCACCCCCGGGCGGTGAGGGCCCGTTAGCCGTCGAAAATACACAAAATCGTGGGAACGAAGCTAAGAAGTCATTGAAAACAAACGAAGTCGCCAAGACAATGTGCGCAAAACCAACGCATTCTTGCGCGCGAAATGCGTCAAACGAAGCCAAAAAACCGGGGTTTGGATGCAACGCACGGCAGCGGGTACGCAGGAATCAACCTCGGGCAGGTGTGGCGAAGGCTGCGGCGCGGACCTTTATGGGTTGGGGCGAGTCGACACACGAACGGGCATGGAGGAGACGGACATCATCACTGAATCGCCGCTTGGTTTCCAGATCTGAAGGAGGCGCTTGTGGCGGCTAAGTTTTCACGCGTAGATCCCGCGCAGCTTGACGCTGAAGGCGACGCGGTCGATGGCCAGCATGTAAGCGGCGATGCGGTTGTTGACCTTGTGCTTCTCGCCCCAGCGCGCCACTTCCTCGAAGGCGGCCACCATGATCGCCTTCAGGCGTTCATTGACTACGCTCTCCTGCCAGAAGTAGCCCTGGCGGTCCTGCACCCACTCGAAATAGGACACCGTGACGCCACCGGCATTGGCCAGGATGTCGGGGATGACGAAGACGCCGCGGTCAAACAGGATAGCGTCCGCAGGCGGAGTGGTGGGGCTGTTCGCGCCTTCCGCCAGGATGCGAGCCTTGATTTTATGAGCGTTCTTGCTGGTGATGACGCTCTCCGTAGCGGCGGGGAGGAGCACCTCGCATTCCTGCTCCAGAATTTCCTGCGTCCCGATGCTTTCGCCACCGGGGAATCCCTTCACGGTTCCGTTTTCTTTGGCGTAGTGCAGCAGGGCGGTGATGTCCAGTCCGTTGGTATTAAAGACTCCGCCGGCGACGTCGGCAACACCGATGATTTTGTAGCTTTCCTCGTGCAGCAGTTTCGCGGCCTCCGAGCCGACGTTGCCAAAGCCCTGAACGATGACGCGCGTTTCCTGTCTTTTCCACCAAAAGCGCTTGAGGGCCTCATCGATGGAGATCATGCAACCCCGGCCGGTGGCCTCGCGCCGGCCCTGCGAGCCGCCCAAGTCGAGCGGCTTGCCCGTGACGCTGGCCGTCACGGTGTGGCGCATGTGCATCGAGTACGTGTCCATAATCCAGGCCATCGTCTGCTCGTTGGTGTTCATGTCGGGCGCAGGCACGTCGCGCTCCGGTCCGATGTAGTCCAGGATTTCCGCCGTGTAGCGCCGGGTGATGCGCTCCAGTTCTCCCAACGAGAGTTGGGATGGATCGCAGACGATGCCGCCCTTGGCGCCGCCAAAGGGGATGTTGACGACCGCGCATTTCCAGGTCATTTCGGCGGCCAGGCCGCGGATTTCGTCCAGGGTCACATCCGGCGAGTAGCGAACCCCGCCCTTGCAAGGCCCGCGTGCGATGCTGTGCTGCACACGGTAGCCGTCGAAAACCCTGAGCTGGCGATTGTCCATCGCCACGGGAATGTGCACGATGATCTCGCGGTTGGGCGAACGCAAGTACTTCGTGAGGCCTTCGTCCAATTGCAATTTGCCGGCGGCCACGTCGAAGCGCGCAGCCATGGATTCATAGACGCTGAGTTCGTTATTGGTTTCAACAGTGCTCATGTCTCCTCCCTCAACTTAGTCCGTTGTGGTTCTGAGCTTGCGCGCACAAAAAAGCCGGGAGCTGCCATCCAGCTCCCGGCTCGAAAGAAAGGATTTGAAGGGTTACGGATAAAGGCCGCGCAGCGTGGTGGCTTCCGCCACCCGGCTGATGCCCAGCATATTCGCAGCGGTTCGCATCCCGACTTTGTGCGTCAGGTGGATCTTCAACACGTCGTTGAAGCTGGTCTTCATGACGCGCTCCAGACGGTTGTAAACGTCCTGAGCTTCCCAGAACAGGTGTTGCTCGTCCTGCACCCATTCAAAGTAGGAAACGGTGACGCCACCTGCGTTGCAGAGAATGTCCGGGATAATGAATACGCCTTTGGCTTCGAGGATACGATCTGCTTCGGGGGTCAACGGACCATTGGCTGCCTCCGCGACAATCTTCGTGTGCAGCGTTTCGGCGTTCTCGCCTTGCACCGCGTTTTCGAGCGCGGCGGGAACCAGGATCTCACACTCCAGTGCGAGCAACTGCTCGGGTGTGATTGGCTCAGAGTTGGGGAACCCAACTACGGAACCGGTCTTTTCCTTGTGCAGCATCAGTTTCGGAATATCAACGCCATCGGCGTTATAGATGCAACCTTTGGAATCGCTGACCGCGATCACATACGCCTGATTGCTGTCCAGCAGGTGAGCCGCTATAGAACCGGCATTGCCGAATCCCTGAACAACCACCCTTGCGCCTTTCATCGGAGTGCCGAGATGTTCGCACGCCGATTGGAGGGTATTGAAAACGCCGCGGCCGGTAGCCTCGTTGCGACCCAGCGAGCCGCCCAGAGCAATGGGTTTACCGGTGACCACGCCCGGAATCGGATAGCCCTTCGTCATGCTGTACGTATCCATGATCCAGGCCATGACCTGAGAGTTGGTATAGACGTCCGGTGCGGGGATGTCCTGCGCCGGGCCGATCAGGGGAAGAATCGCGCTGGCATAACGGCGGGTGAGCCGCTCCAGTTCGATTTGCGACATCGCTTTGGGATTGCAGGTTACGCCGCCTTTCCCGCCTCCAAACGGGATATTCACAACCGCGCATTTCCACGTCATCCAGGTTGCAAGGGCTTTGACTTCGTCAAGCGTTACGTGCGGATGATAGCGGATTCCGCCTTTAGCAGGACCGCGCGACGTGCTGTGTTGAACACGATAGCCCTGGAAAACTTGAATCCTCCCGTTGTCCATCCGAACCGGCAAGACGACGGTCAGCACCCTTTCGGGATACTTGATCATATTTCGCACATCATGGTCGAGTTGAAGCGCGTCCGCCGCGAGATCGAAGTTCTCCATCGCCGCTTCATACGCGTTTTTCTCGACTACAGCCATGGTTGGCATATAGTACGCCTCCTCTTCTTCAATTTTTTTGATTTGACTGCTGGAAGGTCTATCACTTATCCCCCACAGGGAGGATACTCCGGTCGGGGGGGGCTCGCAAGAGCCAAAGTGTCACCCCAATCCGTTGATAAGCGTGCAGAGTGGTTCACTTTGTGGGCTTTCCCTTAATTAGTGGGAGCCCTCGCTGCGAGTGAGGCGTCTCAGCCCGGTTTCAGCGGGATGCCTGCCATATTAGGCACGAGCAAATGCTCCTTCTGAGTTTGGCGTCGCGCGAGAACCACACACGAGGACGACGCTTGGAAAAAGTGGCTTGCAAATCCTTCGATAACTGCGCCATTTTGCCGCAGCCGCGCTCACCCCCCTACCGCCAACAACTGCAGCCCCTCCCGGTAGGCGGCAATCCCTTCCGCTACGCTGGCCAGCCGTAGCAGTAGTCGCCGAGCGTGACGCACCAACCGTCCCGGCATGTTGAAGATCAGGAAACGCAGGCGCTTGGGGCGCGCCGTTAAAAGCTCCGGCCGCAGGGCTATCCACTTCAGAGCCGTCAGCACGTTATGGGTAATCACTACCAAGCGCAGCCAAGCCGCATTGGCTCCGAAATATTTCGAGGGCAGCACGCCTGCCCCCAGGTCATTCTTGAGGACATCGTGCAGCATCTCCACCGTCCCCGCTTTTTCCCGATGCCACTCGATCAGCCGCGGCGCCTTCCACTCCCAAAGGTTCGACAACACCGCGAAATGACGCACCCGGCTGCCATCCTCGAACAGTTCCCCCTGCTTCTTGCGAATCCGGATGGCTACATAGCGGAGAGGCTGCGTGTCCTTCTTCTCGCTTTTCTCACCCGGCACAAACGGCACCTCCGCGCACTCGCGGCTCTCTTCCGGGTGGGGCTTGCCGTAGGGCTGCCACTCGGCTTCCCCCACCCCCTGAATCGCCTCACGCAAGGGCTCCGTCATGCGGGCACTGATGGCAAAGCCGATCCGCCCGGACGGTCCGCCGGAGCGTTGCTCATCCCGCAGCCAATTCACCAGCCCACTTTCGTGACACGCCGCATCGCCCCGGAAGTAATACTCGCTCACCGCCCGGGGCAGGGCCGCAAAAGCCCGCTGCCCGACTTCCAGCGGCTCCATCTGCGCCGGTACATTGCCGTCTCGAAACTGGTCCGCCAGCACCAGACCCGTCTCCGCCCATACCGCCAGCATCGGTTGATATCCGCGCTCGCCCTCGTAGGTGGGCTTCGCTTCCCGCTTGCGGCTCTCGATGATCGTGGCGTCCTGATCCACGGTGGCGATGCGCTGCTCCGCACGACGCTCCCCAAAACGCTGCACCAGATCCCGGTTGACCAGCCCCAATCCGCTCAGCGATGCCGTCTCGTCCGGAATATAGGCAATCTCACCCGGCAGGCGTCGCTGCTGTGCCTCCGCGATCTTCGCCTCCTCATGAAATGCATACAGAAACTGCAGTGCCGCGCTGGGCGAAGGCAATTCGTGTCCGATCATCTCCGCCAAACCAGGGTCTTGCCGCAGACGCTCGAAATCGTCCACGCATTCGCCCCCCGCAGCGTTCAGAACTACAAAGCTCTCGACGAAGGTCGCTTCATCGTATCCGCGCTGTCGCTCTTTCACTCGCACCTGCTCCCGCACGCTCTGGGGCAGACCCAGCGAGCGGAAAGCTTGCACCACCAGCGGTATTCCCCCGAAGGCCGTGAGCATCTCCGGGAGGGGTTCGGGGTCGACCTCGAACAACAACGGCGATTCGGTAGGAGAACGTTTGGGCTCTTTGCGCATGCGGGGATCATACCGGAATTTTGCACCTGAGGGGTGACAAATGCCTGCCCGAACAGTTATCTCCCGCCCTCTGCCCAAGCCCATTATTGCGGGCTACTGCGGCGCCACTCTACAATCCAGCGAAAGTTATCGACGGATTGGGGTGTCAGGGGAGAACCTTAGTGCATAATGATGTACCCCCAGCGAAATTTGGCCGTCCGGCCGGTTTGCCGGCGTCACGGAACCCGACTCTGACCGTCCCAAGTTCGGACGGTGCTTCCCAAAATCGGACACTGGCAGAGCGCCGCGAGAACCGCTACCCCCGCAACTTGTGCTTGCAAAGCGATTTGTGGGCGCAGCCAATGGAGGCCAAATTGCCTCAACTTACCCGGAGGGCTACCCACATGCAAACGCTTTATCAAGATCTCCGGATTGGTGCGCGGATGTTGGCCAGGAACCCCGCCTTCACGCTGGTTGCGGTCTTGACCCTGGCGTTAGGCATCGGGGCGAATACTGCGATGTTCAGCATCGTCAACGCCGTTCTGTTGCGACCGTTGCCGTATTCTCACCCCGAAAGGCTCGTGAAGGTCTGGACGCACTTCACCGACATCGGCCTGCCGAACGATCGGAACTGGGTCTCCGCCCCGGAGATTCGCGACATCGAAGAGCTGAACAAGAGCTTCTCGGGCGTGGCGGCTTTCACAGACGCCAGCTTCAATATCACCGTCCAGGATATTCCGGAGCGCATCGACGGGGTCACGGTTTCACCAAGCCTTTTTACCATCCTGGGAGTCGGCGCCCGGGTGGGGCGCGTGTTCACTTCCGAGGAAGCCACCCCGGGACACGACAACGTTCTCTTGCTCGGTTACGGCCTGTGGCAGCGACGCTTTGGGAGTGATCCACAAGTGGTGGGGCGCACGCTCGTGGCGAACGGCAAGTCGTACGTCGTTGTCGGCGTCTTACCTCCGGGCTTCGATTACCCCTACCAGGCGGAGATGTGGGCCCCGCTCGCTTTCACCGCCGCCGACCTGAGCCCCAATAACCGCGGCAGTCACAATTACGAAGTGCTCGCAGAACTCCGGCCTCACGCCTCTCTGGCGCAGGCGAAAGCGGACATGGAGATGGTCGGAAGGATGATGACGGAGCGAAGCCGCAACTACCCCTACAAGCGCTACAACTTCACCCTTACCCTGAGCCCCCTGCTCGCGGAGATGGTGGGCGACGTGAGAGCTTCGTTGTGGATTCTCATGGGCGGCGTGGGATTCGTTCTTCTGGTTGCTTGCGCGAATATTGCCGGGCTCGTGCTCGTGCGCGCCTCGGCGCGCCGGAAGGAAACCAGCATCCGCATTGCCCTGGGAGCGAGTCCGCTGCGCCTGGCTCGGCAGTTGGTCACTGAAAGCTTGCTTCTGGGCGTTCTAGGGGGCGGGGTGGGGCTGCTGCTTGCGGGTTGGTCGCTCCAGGCCGTCGTGGCCCTGAGCCGCACTTCCATTCCCCGAGTTGCCGGCGCCGCTCTCGACGGCTGGGTGCTGGCGTTTACCATGGTCTTGTCATTAGGTACTGGCGTGCTCGTTGGACTCGTTCCCGCCATCCAGGCCGCTCGAGTCATGCCCTACGCGACGCTCAAGGAAGGCGGCCCCGGCGAAGCCAGCGCTGCGGCGGGCGCCGCATCTGGACGCATCCGGCCGCTCCTGGTGGTGGGCGAGACGGCGCTCGCCCTGGTGCTTCTCACCGGCTCGGGCCTGCTCCTGAAAAGCCTCCTCCGCCTACTGGAAGTGGACCCCGGCTTCCACGCGGACTCTGTCCTCACCATGCAGGTGGCGCTGCCCGAGGAGGAGTACCGAAAACCGGAACAGGTGAGCGGCTTCTATCAGGGCCTTCTGGACCGCATCCAGCACCTGCCTGGAGTCGAGGCGGGGGGAGCGGTCAACATCCTGCCGCTCAGCGGCGCCAACGCCTCCGGCACGGTCTTCGTGGACAGCCGGGCGGTCCCCCCTGACCAAACCACTCCCGAGGCCGATATGCGGCCTGTTAGCCCTGGATACTTCAAGGCGATGCAGATCGAGCTTCTGGCCGGCCGCTACTTCGACGACCGTGACGCCGCATCGTCGCCTCGCGTAGCCATCATTGATGAGAGCATGGCGAAAACTTACTGGCCGAGGGAAGACGCCATCGGCAAGCGCCTCAAGATGGGAGGCCAGGGGTCAACAGCACCGTGGATGACGGTTGTGGGCGTCGTGCGTCACGTGCGCTACCGCACCCTCGAGGCTCGATCGCGCGTCACCCTCTACTGGCCCGAAGCGCAGTTGCCCGCGAGCGCGCTGAGCCTGGTGATCCGAACCGGGCGCGACGCGAGGGCGCTGGCGCCGGCGGTTTTTAAGCAGATTCACCTGCTGGACCCGAGCCTGCCGGCCTACCGTGTGCGCACCATGCTGGAGGTCATGCGATCATCCGTGGCCCAGCGGCGCGTCATTCTGATGCTGCTCAGCTTGTTCGCGGCCTCGGCCCTGCTGCTGGCCGCCGTGGGCATCTACGGTACGGTTTCTTACTCCGTGGCGCAGCGCAGCCGCGAAATCGGCATACGCATGGCGCTGGGAGCCAGCGTGCGAGATGTCCTGCGCATGGTGCTGAGGCAGGGAATCGCCCTGGCGCTGGGCGGCGTCGCTCTGGGTCTGGTCGGTTCGGCGGGATTGTCCTGGTTGCTGTCGTCCATGCTCTTTGGCGTCCGCCCCACTGACCCGCTGACGCTTGCCTCGGTCGCGGCGCTGCTGACGGGGGTGGCGCTCTTGGCCAGCTATATTCCGGCTCGCCGCGCCACTCGCGTCGATCCCCTGGTGGCGCTGAGGTATGAATAGGCTACATATCTTGTGTGGGAGATGGCGTTTGGCCGGTCAGCGAGCGGCAGATTCGCAGGATGCTCTGCCCGTACTTTTCCGCCTTGGCAGGTCCGATTCCTTTGATCCCGAGCAGCTCGGCGGGAGCTGCCGGCCGGGCCACAACGATAGCGTACAACGCCTGGTCGCTGAAAACACAGTAAGCCGGAAATCCGCTTTTCCTCGCCTCCGCACTCCGCCAGGCTCGCAGCTTTGCTTCCAGCGCAGCCTCTTGCGGCGAAAATGTTTCCGGGCCTCGTGGCTGCCGTTGCGGCGGGCTTTGCTTCTTGGGTGCGGCTTCCTCAACCGAAAGGGTGAGGGCAGGCGGCATTTTGGGTTTCGGAGACTTTTTCCTCCGCCGGTTCACCGGTTGCCACTCTTCCGCCCTGTTTGTGGCCAACAGAAGATCCAGCGGCGTGCCCTCGTTCAGGTTGAGCCCTTCGCGGGTCAGCGTCGCTTTCCGGTAGGGTATGGTTCTGCCGCCTTTTTCAAAGCTGGCGTCCTCCACCTGCACCAGTCCGGCCGCGGCCATCGCCCCCACAATGCCCTCCAGGCGGTCTCTGCTTATGGACTCGCTTTGAGACAATGATTGGTGCAGCCTTCCGAGAGTTTGGGAATTCGCAGACCGAAGTGCGTCGATGACCTCGTAGACAATACGCCGCTCGGCTTGCGTGATGGGCCGGAATCGCTGGGCGATACATTGTTTGGGAGCGCAGAAATCGCACTGGCCGCAAGCTCGCTTGGCGTCCGCGAAATCTCCGAAATGGCGCACCAAGGCGCGCATGCGGCACTGATGAGTTTCCGCGTAGCGCCTCATGAGTTCCAGTTGCGCGCGCTTTTGCTCGAGATGCGTGAGATAAGACTGCTTCCAATCCTTGCTGCCCAGGGTCACGTTTTCAGTCCACTCGATCGCCGCGCCGCCATGAATTGCAAGCTTGTCGAGCGCCCGGTTGAACAACTCGGGATCCAGGAGCAGCGCCCGGCAGAGGTCCTCTTTCGGCTGCGGTTGCGGGCTGAGCCGGTGATAGATGGCCTCGAGAGTTTCCAAGGGGGCATAATCCTGCTCGAAGAAGTACTCGTGCACCCGCAGGTCGGCGTAGGAATACATCAGGATCGTCCGGCTCGGTAGTCCGTCGCGGCCGGCACGGCCGATTTCCTGGTAAAAGGCCTCGATGCTCGAGGGCAGCGCGGTGCGGATGATGGTCCGCACATTGGGCTTGTCGATGCCCATACCAAACGCAATGGTGGCGACCACCGCCTCGAGCTTGCTATCGACAAACGCCGCCTGGACGCGCTCCCGCTGCCTGGACTCAAGCCCTGCATGGTAGGCGGCCGCAGGAAACAAGCGAGAGAGATCCCGCGCTAGCTCCTCGGAGGCTCTGCGCGTGGGCGCGTAAACGATGGCCGGACGCCGAGCCGGCTGGCTGAGCAGCTCCAGGGTGAGTTGAGGGCGATGTGGGAGCGGCACCTCCACGACCTCGATGGCGAGATTCTCGCGCCGGAATCCATGGATGAATCGAGCCGCGTCGCCCAAGCGAAGTTGGCTGACAATGTCGTTCTGCACGATCGGGGTTGCGGTGGCAGTGAGCGCCATGACGGGCGCGGGACGCAGCGCCGGGAGGTATTGCCCCAGCATGCGATAATCCGGCCGGAAATCGTGACCCCATTGCGAAATGCAATGCGCTTCGTCAATGGCGATCAGCGAGGGCTTCCGCTTGGCCAGCATTTCGGGGAATCCCGGCACCCGAAACCGCTCCGGCGCAATGAACATGAATTGCACTTCGCCGTTCAGATAGTCGCGGCAGGACTGCCGGGAAGCCAGGCGGTCCATCCCGGAATGCACGCGGGCGACTTTGCAGCCGCGTGAAGCGAGCTTGGCTGCCTGGTCGTCCATGAGAGCGATCAAGGGGCTAATGACCAGCGCCGTGCCGCCGCGCGCCAGGGTGGGGAGTTGATAGCAAAGTGACTTGCCGGATCCCGTCGGCATGACCAGCAGGATGTCCCGGCCGGCAATGGCGGCGCGGCAGACGGCTTCCTGGTTGGCTCGAAAAGACGGGAAGCCGAACGCCTTTTCGAGAAGGGGCAAGAGCGACTCGCTCGTGGTGTTGGCGACATTGTCCATCCTGGTGAATGGTAGATTCGAATGTCCGCGTAGTAAATGGCAAAATAATGGTGAGCGGCTAAGCGTTAGTTCAGGTTTGCATTGGTTCACGCCTCTGCGGTTTCGCAGAAGCTGCTCGCCTCGTCCTTACGGGGCCTCGCTGGCAGCGAGCACTGGGGTGGCCTCGGAAACGGGTTTTGCGTCGCGCTCAGGGTCGGTAACGAGTCTCCAGGATTGCCTCTCGCGCAAAAGACGAGCGACAAGTTGGGCGTGCATGGCGTGACCGGCTCGGTCGGCGACCACATGGCCGAGAAGTGGCCGGCCTAGCAGGGAGAAGTCGCCGATCAGGTCCAGAAGCTTGTGCCGGCAGAACTCGTCTGGGAAGCGCAGCCCTTCGGGGTTGACCACACCCGTGCGATCCAGTACAACGGCATTCTCCAGCGAGCCGCCGCGGATCAGGCCATTCTTGCGAAGCATTTCGAGTTCTGCCAGGAAGCCGAATGTCCGCGCGGGGGCGATTTCAGTGGCGTAGGCGGACCAGCCGGAGTAAAAGTCGATGGATTGCGCTCCAATTAGTGGGTGAGGGAAGGAGATACGATAGGTGACGCGGAGAGAATCCGCAGGGTAGACGATGATGCGCTTCATTCCATCGACGACCTCAACGGGCTTAAGGATTTTGACGAAGTTCCTTCGGGCCCGCTGGCGGCGAATCCCGGCTTTGGTGATGAGTTCGACGAAGGGCCGCGCGCTGCCGTCCAAGATCGGGAGTTCCAGGTTGTCGATTTCCACTATCGTGTTGTCCACTTCCAAGCCTGCCAGGGCCGACAGGAGATGTTCGGTCGTGGAAATCAGTACGCCTTTCTTCATCAAACTCGTCGCGTAGCTGACCCGGGCGACATTGCGGGCTTGGGCTTCAATGACGAAGCCCTCCAGGTCGGTGCGCCGGAAGACTACGCCCGAGTTGGCGGGGGCAGGGCACAGCTTCAGGTTGACCCTGACACCAGTGTGGAGGCCCACACCGGAGACGGAGACTGGATTCGCAATCGTGTGTTGGTTGGCCAAGAAGCTCCTTGAAAGTCAGATAGTAAGCATTTTCTTAGCCAAGTGCGTGAGTTTAGACAAGACAATTATTATCAATAGCTTATGCTTGTTTTTCCGACCGTAACAAAACCGAAGATGTGTCAATCATACAACATTGGCTCAGATTTGTGTGCCTTTGGCGAACCTGATTTAAGGTAGAATAGCCAACTACGTCGAAATCGGAGGGGTACCTTGGCCGAATTCCAGCCCGGCAAGAAGCTGGTCTTGATTGATGCCATGTCGCTGGTTTTTCGGGCGTTCCATGCGCCCATGCAGATGGATTTGCGCTCGCCCGGCGGAATGCCCACGAAGGCGATTTACATCTTCGTCCGAACGCTGCGGAAGATCCTGAAGGACCACCAGCCCGATCTGGTCGGCGTGGCGTTTGACCTTGCGGCTCCCACTTTTCGGGACAAGCTGTTCGAACAATACAAGGCCAACCGCCCCGCTTTTCCGGAGGAACTGGCTCTTCAGCTTCCCTATGTGCGGCGATTCTGCCGCGCGCTCGGATTGGTGATGGTCGAGAAAGAGGGCTACGAGGCCGATGATGTGATGGGAACGCTCGCGGGGAACGCTTCGGCGCAAGGAACGGATGTGTTTATCGTGTCCGGCGACGAGGACCTTTTCCAGCTTGTGAAGGATCACGTCAGGGTGTTGAAGCCATCTCGGGGAGCATCAGAAGGCGAAACGTTGTGCGACGCCGAGAAGGTCAAGGAAATCCTGGGCGTTGAGCCTTCGCAGGTCGTGGATTGGCTAGCGCTGACGGGCGATCCTAGTGACAACATCCCCGGCGCGCGGCCTTTCCCTGGACAAGAACCTCCCCTCGCGCCGGGCGCCAAGAAGCGAAGTTACATCGGGCCGAAGGGCGCCACAGAACTCATCCGCAAGTTCGGCACACTCGACAAGGCGCTGGAAAACTACGAGCAGGCGGAAAAGCAAAGTTACCGCGATGCCCTGCGCGATTTCAGAAAAGAAGCGCTGCTCAGCCGGGAATTGGCCACCATCCGCCCGGACGTTCCGCTGGCGGTCGCCCCAGGAGACCTCAAGCGCGCCCCCGAGGATCTTACGGATTTGCGCGCATTGTGCCAGGAACTGGGGTTCACTTCGCTGTTGCGCGAATTCCTGCAAGAGGCGCCGGTCCCGGTGCAGGCAGCGAAGGAGGCGGAAGAGCTATCGACGCCGGAGTCGGTGACCCGGTGGCTGAATGCTTTAGAGGAACGCGCCCCGGTGGCGATTGGGTTGGCGGTTGACGGCGAAGAGAGTTTTGCCGGGCAACTTCGGGGATTAGGCCTTTCGGACGGCAGGCGGCTGGCAAGTCTATCCGCCACGCCCAGCCTTCTCGAGCCCATGAAGTCTTTTCTCTCTTCCGCGTCGCATCCCAAGGCGGCTCACAACTCCAAGCTGCTGCGATTACTGCTGGCAAAGGTGGGAATAGCGCTGGCGGGTGTTACGGACGACACCATGCTCTACTCGTACTTGCTTGATCCCTTGGCCGCGAGCCATTCGCTCGAAGACGTGGTTCTTCGCCGTCAGGGGCACAAGCTTTCGGGCTCGACGGCGGACTGGGCGGACAACACGCGGGAGCTTGCCGCCCTGCTGGTGCCTGAGATTGCGCGCGAAGAGTTAAGGCGTGTCTATGCGGAGATCGAACTGCCGCTATCGAGTGTTCTGGCGGACGTGGAGGGCTTCGGTATCCGCCTGGAACCGCGCGTTTTGGCAAGCATGTCGGGCGAGTTCGATAAGGACCTCACAGGCCTCACCCGCGAGATCTATGATCTTGCCGGACAACCCTTCGATATCGACTCGCCGAAACAACTTGGCGAGATTCTGTTCGACAAGCTGAAGCTGCCGGGGGGCAAGAGGCTGAAGAAGAGCGGGCAGTATTCAACCGACGCTTCGGTTCTGGAATCGCTCGCCGAAAAGCACGAATTGCCGCGCAAAATCATTGATTACCGGACGCGGACAAAGCTGAAATCAACTTACCTTGATGCGCTTCCGAAGTTCATTAACCCTCAGACGGGCCGCCTGCATACCACCTTCAGCCAGACCGGGGCGCGCACCGGGCGCCTTTCCTCGTTCAATCCCAATCTGCAGAACATACCGATCGGCGATGAATTCGGACTGCGCATTCGTTCGGCGTTTGTCGCTGATCCCGGCTGCCGGTTGATCTCCGCCGACTACTCGCAGGTGGAGCTTCGGGTGCTGGCGCATCTGGCGGACGATCCGGTGTTGATTGAGGCGTTCACGCACGGCGAGGACATTCACGCACGAACCGCACAGGAGATTTTCGGCGTGCTTCCGGCGCTTCAGAACCACGAGCATCGCCGGATGGCGAAGGCCATCAATTACGGCGTGGTTTACGGACTCAGCTCCTTCGGGCTGGCGGAGCGCACTGGCACCAGCAAAACCGAAGCGCAGCAGTACATCGAGGCCTATTTCCAACGCTACAGCAAAGTGAAAGAGCTGATCGAGCGACTGGTTGAAGAAGCGCGGACCACTGGACGCGTGCGCACGCTCTTTGGCCGCCTGCGACCCATTCCCGATATCAACAGCCGGGATGTGCCTTCGCGCAATCGAGCGGAGCGCGAGGCCATGAACTCTCCCATTCAGGGAACTGCCGCGGACCTCATGAAGCTCGCCATGATCAAAGTGCACGCGCGCCTGGAGCGAGAGAAGATGAAGACGCGCATGTTGTTGACTGTTCATGACGAACTGGTCTTCGAAGCTCCCGAAGCTGAGCTAGATCAGGCGCGCAAGGTTGTCGAAGCCGAGATGGAAGGCGCTTATCCGCTTAAGGTGCCGTTGCGAGTGGATATCGGGGTGGGGCATAACTGGCGGGAAACTAAGTAGAAGGCAGAAAGCAGAAAGCCTTGCCGCTTCGAGGGGCAGTTCCAGTCCGAGATTCGCAATGCGCTGAAGGCGCTCAATTTGAGACGGCAGCCCTCTGCCCGAGGGGAACGGCACGGTCGATCGACCGCCTCCTGCCTGCCAATTGTTGGGAGCAACTGATGAACGATAATACCTGCCAGCAGCCGCAACGCATCATCAACTGCGTAGCTCCTATTCGCATTTGCGACAACGGAGGTTGGACGGACACTTGGTTTGCCAAGAGTGGAAAGATCTTCAATATCGGGGTCTACCCCTATGTTGAAGTCCAAGTGGAAGTATTCAGGAACGACGCGGTGGATCGGCAGATCACGGTTTTCGCCGAGAACTATGGGCAACGGTTTGTCGCCACGGGGGCGGAATCCGGTTGGGATGAACACCCGCTGCTTCAGGCGGCCATTGCGCGCATGAAGGTTCCTACCGACGTGGCATTGAAGGTGTCGATTTTTTCGGAAGCACCGAGCGGGGCTTCGACGGGCACTTCAGCGGCAGTCGCGGTGGCTTTGGTAGGAGCGCTCGACCGCCTTACGCAGGGTCACCTCACCACGCACGAGGTGGCCTATACGGCGCAGGCGATTGAGACTGAGATGCTGAAGCTGCAATGCGGCATTCAGGACCAGTTGTGCTCGGCCTACGGCGGGCTGAATTATATCGAGATGTTGGATTATCCGCGCGCCACGGTTTCCCAGATTCAGATCCCCAACGCGCTTTGGTGGGAACTCGAGCGGCGCCTGGTGTTGATCTACTTCGGCAAATCCCACAGTTCATCGGCGGTGCATGAGAAAGTGATCAGGGAGCTCGAGGGGTCGGGGCCGGACTGCCGCAAGCTTCAGGACTTGCGGGCGATGGCCGAAAAAAGCCGGGATGCCGTCCACGCCGGCGATTTTGCGGCGCTCGGAGAAGCTATGATCGGGAACACCGAGGCGCAGGGGCGGCTTCATCCCGATTTGGTGAGCCGCGATGCGCGTCAGGTGATTGAGATCGCGAAGACGCACGGGGCCTTGGGCTGGAAGGTGAACGGGGCGGGGGGCGAGGGCGGCTCGCTCACCATTCTTACCGGCACACTTTCACATGTGAAACGGGCGATGATACGCGAAATCGAAGCCGAGAATCGGCTGTTCAAGAATATCCCCATCTATCTCAGCCGCTATGGGCTCCGGACGTGGGAAAGGGCCGCCGACATTAGCGGTCAGTCGGCAGGGTAGTGTTTCCTCCATTACAATCTGGTGCAAGGCTTATCCGGAAATGCTAGACTGAAGTCATCAGCACCCGGGCCGCTCTCCCGGAGCCGGCCCGGTGTGCCGCGGGACGAATATCACAAATACAAAAAGGGGGACTGCTTATGTCGCTTGGCAAACGGTGTGGAGCGGAGTTCTTTGGCACATTCTGGCTGGTATTCGGCGGTTGCGGTAGCGCTGTTCTAGCCGCGGCCTTTCCTCAACTTGGCATTGGCTTTCTCGGCGTGGCTCTGGCCTTCGGTCTTACCCTGCTCACCATGGCGTACGCCATCGGTCACATATCAGGCTGCCATATCAATCCGGCGGTGTCCGTCGGGTTATGGGCCGGGGGACGTTTTCCCGCCTCAGAGCTTGTTCCCTACATTGTCGCGCAGGTCTTAGGCGGAGCTGCCGCGTCCACGGTACTGTACTTTATCGCCAGCGGCAAACCTGGGTTTGAGCTGGGTGGCTTCGCGTGCAATGGCTATGCGGAGCACTCTCCGGGCGGATACTCTCTTGGGGCATGCCTACTGGCGGAGATTGTTCTTACTTTCTTCTTCCTGTTTGTGATTCTCGGTTCCACACACGGCCGCGCGCCGGTGGGCTTCGCGGGAATACCGATCGGCCTCAGCCTCACCCTCATTCACCTGATCGGCATACCCGTGGACAACCTCTCAGTGAATCCTGCTCGCAGCACCGGGCCAGCGCTTTTCGTGCACGGATGGGCGCTCCAGCAACTATGGCTCTTCTGGGTTGCCCCGATCATCGGCGCAGCAATCGCGGGGGTTGTCTATTCAGGGCTATTCAAGTCGGAGTAGGAATCCGGGTGTAAGCAGTCTCTCATGCCTGGCGACTGACGGGCAGGCGGAAACCATCAAGTGTCATTGCGGGCGCAGCGAGGAATCTTGCTCGGTGCGGGACTGCTCTCTAAAGAAAGACCAGAGCGAGATCCCTCGCTGCGCTTGGAATGACAGTCTCTCTTAGGCCGCCAACTTTTTCACGGGAGCGGAACGTATGGATCATCGAAAACTCTTTGAATACGACTACTGGGCAAACTCCGAGACGTTGGCAAGCATAAAGACAGTGCCGAGCGGCAGCGAAAAAGCGAGAAAGGCGTTTTGCCATATCATCGGCGCGCAACGCATCTGGATGTCCAGGTTCGAGAATCCCGCGCCGCCCACCGCGCAACCATGGCCTGACCCTACGCTCGAGGAATGTGGTGCGGCCATCGAAGATCTGCGTTTGCGGTGGAACGCCATCCTTGAAGGACTCACTCCCGAAAAACTCGCGAGCGATCTCACTTACCTTAGCCTCAAAGGGACAGAAAACAGGACGCCGATTCAGGATGTACTGATGCACCTCGCTTTGCACTCGGCTTATCACCGCGGGCAAGTGGCCGCAGCCGTACGTGAGGGGCGGCAAGCCTGCGCCGACGGACTACGCAGTCTATCTCAGGGGCGTCAAGCGCTGACGGCCTGCCTTACTAGAGCTTCTCCAGAAACTCGTTCGCCGCGACCTTGGCTTGTTGAAGAATTCCGTGCAGAGTGCCAACCGCTAGCTCACGGTGGAGTGGCACGACACAGCCTATCGCGCCTTGAGCCGTTTCCTTCTTGAGGATCACGTGACTGCCACGCTGCCGAACCCGTCCGAACCCCAATCGCTCGAGTGCTCGAATCGCCTCCTCTCCCGACACACGGCGGAGCTTAGGCATAGGTCGCCTCGAACGTTGTCAGAAGCGGACGACCAACGTCCGGGAGGGGAAACTCTTCCAGGTAGAGCTCCGTGGCTTCCTTGAGATTGGCGAGAGCAGTCTCGATGGTAGCACCCTGGCTGACAGTTCCCAGCTCAGGACATGTGGCGACGTAAAGATCGCCTTCTTGATGAATGACCGCCGTGAAGGTCCGCACTTTCATTGACGTGTCCTCCTGCCTGCCCAGGGTCGTGCCCAGCAACCGCCGATCTGGCACCCCCGCACCAGAGATTATACCTCTATCCGTCTCTGAATATGACCCATGGCGCGGGCTGCCAACTGCTTTCTGCTTACTGCCTGCTTCTCAGGGGTGCCTGACACGTAAGTGAAGTCACTCACGTCGTTGCCAGCGTGATCGAAGCCGACGACTCCCGAGGCGCCGTGGTAGTCTGAAAGCGCGGCCAACTCGTCTCGCAAGCGGGCGCGATTGGGGCCCGAAAGCCGCAGCGAGGCGGCGAGAATCCGCACGGCGTCGTAGGCTTGATCGGCGCCGGGGCGGGGAGTTCTCCCGTCCGCGCGCGGTAGCGATTCTCGAAGTCTCTCACGCAACGGGTTGTCTATCGGGCTCGGGCCGACGATCCAGACATTAGGCTGACTGGTGCGGGGGAGCGTCTGTGCGGCCTCTTGGCTGAGATAGAACTGCGTCGTCGGGAGCGCTTTGAGAAACAACCGGAGTAATCTCGAGGCCGTTCTGGTCCCCGTCCAAAAGACCATTGTTTCGGGTTTTGCAGCCATGACTTGACTCACCGTCGAGTCGAAGTTGACACCGCCGGGTCGATCTCGAACCGGCCGACAGGTGGGGCGCCCCGTGAGTGAGCCGCCTTTTGAAATTCCTCGCCGCCGACTCTCCCGTCATGATCGCTCTCCGTGATCAGAATAACCTTCTTCAATTTCCGCTCGATGTAGATGTCGCGTGCAAACGCGCCAGCCTGCTGCGTGTCTGTGGGAGCAGGCGAAAGATCCAGGGAAGATTGATCTGCGTTGTGGAAGGGTCGGTGGAAAGCGTGACGATGGGGATTCCAACCTTGTTTCCGACCTGCTCGGCAAGGTGAGCCGAATCGCCATCGAGTGAGGTGACGAGCGCCGCCACCTGGTCGTCAAATACCAGTCGAACGATTTCATTCGTTGCTCGACCCCAGGAATCGCTTTGATCGCGGGCTACCATTGAAAGCCGGCGCCCGCCGGGGAAGGGGCTCGCAGCCTCGTCTTCGACGGCCAACTGTGCCCCCTGCAACAACGCCTTACCTTCGTTTTGGCGCGGGCCGGTCAGTGGTGCAAGCAGACCGATTTTGATTTCAATCCCTCGCAGATCGTGGCTGGCCTCGCGGCCCGGTCCGGAATAATTCACTGCGTCCCGCGGAATGACTGCGTAAGGATGGGGAGGAGCTTGGGGAAAGCAGGCGAACCGCAGACGAGGAGTGCGGCACAGAGCGCAGCAGCCCGGGGCACGGCAGGAGGGGGAGATTTGAGAATTGAGATCTGAGACCAGCGCGGTGCAGCAAGGTGCAAGAGGGCGAATTTGAAATTTGAGATTTGAAATTTGAGATTCCGCAAGACTATTGTCCGCCACGACCGCCTGAGGTGCTCTGTGCCCCCTCGCGCCCGCCTTGACGCGGCGCTGGCCAGTACTCAAACCTGCCGTCCTTCACTCGCGCCATGGTCACCGGAGAAATATTGTTCAACGTGTGGTCGAAGAGGGCTTTACCGGCGGCGCCGTCATAACTCTTCATCTGGTAGTCCCGTAGCGCGTCCATGATCCTGCCGCGGTTGAGTCCCGCTCTTTCAATCGCCGCGACAAGAATATTCATTCCATCATAGGCGTAAGCGGAGTAGTCGATGGGCTCCTCCTTGAAGCGCTTGCGGTATGCATCCCGGAAGGCCAGCCATTTCGGGTCCCGGCGCGTGGGATCGAGGGTGGTGGTGACGACGGTGCCTTCAGCCGCAGGGCCGGCGACTTCCAGCAACTGGGGGTAGGCCAGGCGGCTTCCGCCGAAGACCGGCTGGTTCATGCCCATAGCGCGCATCTGCTTCAGGATCAGGCCTGCTTCGGCGGCTTCGCCCCAAATGATGACGCCCTCAATCTTCGCGTTCTTCAGCATGGCGAGTTGTCGTGAAAAATCCTTATCGCCGCGCTCGAATTTTACTTCCAGCATCACCTGGTGGCCCATGCGCCGCGCTTCGTCGTTGAATTTCTCCACTCCCGATGCGTCCGTAGCGGCTATTGGTGCGAATCACCCCGATACGCTTGAGTTGGAGTTTCTTGAAGACGTAGTCGGCCAGCGTGTAACCTTGCTGCCGGTCGTCGAGAAAATCGTGCATTATCCACTGGACGCGAGTCTCCGTCACCTGAGGGTTGGTGGTGCCAATGTTTATGATAGGGACTTCGAGTTTAAGCGTTTCGCGAATCGCGATGTGGCAGTTCTGGCCATCGACGCAGCCCAGCATGGCCCAGCAGTTCTCATCGAAGAGCATCTTTACCAGTTCGGTGGAAGAAGCGCCCCAAAGAGCGGATTCGTTGTGCAGCTTGAGCGCGAACGGTTTGCCGTGGTAGCCGTTGCGGGCGTTCGCCTGTTCGACGGCAAGCTGCGCTCCGTGCAACAAGGGAATACCAAAAATGGACTCGGGATTGTTCTCGATGGGGGCGAATAAGCCAATAGCGATTTCGCTCAGCTTGGCGGGATCGCCGTCAGGGCGCTTATCCGCTGCGCCGTAATAGGCCAGCGTATCCGTTTGGACGAACCAGTCGTAATAGGGCTTGACAAATCGCCGGTAAGGCACGGCTTCGTCCGGCATGTTAGCGTAGCGCTGCGAAGGCTTGTCCTTGTCCGGTTCTTCTTGAAACGCCCGACCCCGGGACCAAGCGGGGCCGGCGAACAGGAAGATTGCGAAAACCAG
>CAWJHY010000045.1:0-40122 GCA_963842495.1 uncultured Acidobacteriota bacterium | reverse complement strand
TTCCCGAGGCCGGCCAAACCTGGGCAGAGCAGCAGAACAACATCGACCAGCAGCGCCTCTACTGCATGCCGAACGCGCTGGGCAACTGCACCTACAGTTCCGTCGGGCTGGTCGCCGGCATCGCCAATTCCTCTTATAACGCGCTCGAGACCAGCCTGCGCAAGCGTTTCAGCCGCGGCTTTACGTTCCTTGCTTCCTACACTTATTCGAAATCCCTGGACGATGTCTCGTCGTTCAATATCACCGGCTCCGCATCCCAGCCGGTCGCCGGGGAGAACGACTTGGCGCAGAATCCTTTCGACCTCGGCGCCGAGTACGGTCGCTCCATGTTCGACGCGCGCCACCGGCTTGTCCTGAGTTACCTGTGGGAACTGCCTTTTTGGAAGCAGGGACACAATTGGTACCAGCGCGCGCTGGGGAACTGGCAGGTGAACGGCATTACGACGCTTATGAACGGCACACCATTCACTGTAGAAGACCAGAGCTATAACGATGACGCCCCCGAGATCACCGGCTTTTCGTCCTTCCGCCCCAATCTCATCGGCAACCCCAATAGCGGTCCCAAGACGGTTGCGCAATGGGTCAACACCAGTGCGTTCCAGCGCATCGACCTGACCACGACGCCGGCGGGGGTGTACGGGACCGAAGGCCGCAACGTGGTTCAAGGACCCGGCTTGGCTCAGTTTGATTTTTCGGCCTTCAAGAATATTCAACTCGCCGAATCGAAAAGCCTCCAGTTCAGGGCTGAGTTTTTCAATCTGTTCAATCGCGCCAATTTTGAGCTGCCCAACAGCGATATCAGCTCGACCACTTTTGGCGAGATTCAACAGGCCCTTTCGCCGCGGCTTATCCAGTTCGCGCTGAAGTTCCTGTTCTGATCGCACCGGCCAGGCTGTTGTTTTGGACACCGACACTACGCAGAGGAGAAATTCAAATTATGGCGTGGATTAAAACCATTCCGATGACAGAAGCTGACGATGCTTTGCGCCGCGCTGTGGAAGGCCAGAGGGCGCTCTATCCAATCGAGTACGCAACACCCGTACACGCATCGGAAGGAGGCGGCGCCCAGATCGTGGAATCACACAGCCTGATCCCGGATGCTCTCTATCACGCCTTCGCGACCTTTGGCGCGCTCATGTCGCCGCAACTTCCGCTCAGCCGACGCCAGCACGAGATCATCACCACAGTGGTCTCGGTGACCAACCGGTGTGTTTATTGAATCGAGTCCCACGCAGAGTTTCTGCGTCGCGTCACACTGGATGAATCATTGGTAAGAGCGCTGGAGTCGGATTACACGACGGCGCCGCTCACCGCGCAGGAGCGGGTGATGGTGGATTATGTGGTCCAGCTCACCAAGGATGCCACAAGAATTAGCCGCGCCCACCACGAGCGGCTGCACCAAGCCGGCTTCGATGATAAGGCCATTCTTCAAATCACCCTCATCGCATCATGGTTTAATTACATCAACCGCGTTGCGGACTCGCTCGGCGTGGGCCGGGAAGAATAAGGGCTGCCGCGGCAACCACGAAGCATGGTTATAGACCAGCGCGACAATCCGGCGGCCGAATCGTGGCACGGCCGTCCCGGCCGTGGTCACGGGCGGGACGCCCGTGCCACCGCGTGCCTGAGCGAAACTGATCTGCATTATTACGGCTGGCGTGTGGCGCTCGCGGCATGCCTGGGGGTCATGGCGGGGTTCGGCTCGCTGTTCGTGTACACCTTTGGCGTATTCGTCAGGCCTCTCAGTGCTCAATTTGGCTGGAGTCGCGAGGGAATCTCGCGCGGCTTCGGTTTCGCGGCGCTGAGCGTGGCCATTTGCTCCCCCATGCTCGGCCGCTGGCTGGACCGCTACGGCCCGCGGCGGGTGATCCTTCCCTGCGTGACCTTATTTGGCTGCGGCATTGCCTCCCTGGCGTTGCTGCGATCACACTTGGGGCAGTTCTACGCCACTTGCATTTTGCTGGGCGCGGTTGGAAACGGCGCCGCTCACCTTTCCTATGCTCGAGCCATCTCCACCTGGTTTCGACGCCGGCTCGGAATGGCGCTGGCGTTTGTCATGCTGGGGGCGGGCTTGGGCGCCATGATCCTGCCGCTGGTGGCCCAATCCATCATTAGCCGATCCGGCTGGCGTGCCGCCTACCTGTTACTTGGGGGGACTGCATTGGTGCTCGGTCTGGCGCCCACCTGGGCTTACGTCCACGAGCGTCCGCAAACACAGGACGATCCTGCTCCTGTCGCACGCTCCGGCATGACATGGCAGCAAGGCGTGCGGACCTATCCTTTCTGGATTATCGTCGTTGCACTTTTTGTGGGCTCGATAAGCATGAACGGGGCGATCACCCACATGGCGGCGTTGCTGACGGACCGAGGCGTTACGGCCGGCAGCGCGGCGCTGTGCGCGTCCCTGCTCGGCGGATTGAGCGTGTTTGCCAGGTTGGGAGTGGGTTCGCTGCTGGACCGCTATTCTGGCGGTCGTATTGCCATGTTGGTTTATCTGGCCACCGCGGCCGGGATCTTTCTGCTCGCCCGAGCGAACAGCTTTGTAGTGGGCTGCTTGGCTGCCGCGCTCATAGGAGTTGGAGCGGGCGGCGAAGCCGATATCACACCTTACTTGTTAACTCGCTATTTTGGGCTGCGCGCCTTCTCTACGCTTTACGGTCTCACCTGGACGTTCTACGCCGTTGCGGGAGCCATCGGCCCGGTGATACTGGGCCGCACATTTGATGTGACCGGCTCTTACGCCCCGGTTCTGGTAGCCCTCGCAGGCGCGCTGGCACTGGCGGCTGTCCTGCTCGTCCTGCTCCCACGCTATTCAAGCGCACCAGCAATCGATCAGACCTGACCCGAGCCCCTTCCCCTCCCGCGGCTGGCGCAGGGCTTCGCCCTGCGCCAGCCGCGTCGCTTGTTGCCTGAGCTCCATTGGCGTTGAAGCGCGGAAGGAGAATTACTGTTAAGCTAGACTCTTCGAGCCTTGGTGGTTGACCGTCCGTTGGTTTGAAGGAACGCTCGTGAACGTGATTGAAACAACAGCTTTGACGCGCCGTTTTGGCGACTTGACTGCCGTTGACGGGCTGAATCTCTTTGTGGAGTCAGGCGAAGTGTTCGGCCTTTTAGGGCCGAATGGGGCGGGCAAAACGACGGTGATCAAGATGCTGACGACCCTCCTGCCTCCAACCTCGGGCCATGCGAAGGTAGCAGGGTTTGATGTTCAGCGCAAGGCGGCGCAGGTGAGGGCGCAGATCGGCTACGTGCCGCAACTGGTGTCCGTGGATGGGACGCTGACGGGCTACGAGAACCTGCTTATTTTCGCCAAGCTTTACGGTGTGCCGCGCCGCGAGCGCCAGGAGCGGATTGCGGCAGCATTGGGATTCGTGGGCCTGGGGGACGCCGCGCATCGGCGAGTTGCCGGGTATTCGGGCGGGATGATGCGCCGCCTCGAGATCGGTTTGGCCATGCTCCACCGCCCGCGGGTACTTTTCCTGGACGAGCCCACGGTGGGGTTGGACCCGGTGGCACGGCAAGCGGTCTGGCTGCATCTGCGCGCGCTGGCCGCCGAATACGGCATGACGATCTTCCTCACTACGCATTTCATGGAGGAAGCGGATGCTCTGTGCGGGCGAGTGGCCATCATGAATCTTGGGCGCATGGCCGCACTGGGACAGCCGGCGGAACTGAAGATGTTGATCGGAAAGCCCGAGGCCACGCTCGACGAAGTGTTTGCGCACTACACGGGTCATGAGATCGACAGCGCGGGCAATTTCCGGGAAGTTTCGCGAACCCGGCGCACCGCGGCGCGGCTGGGGTGAGGCCGTGGGCGCGAATGAGAGTGTGAACATTCTGTAGGGCCAACCCTTCTGGTTGCCCCAAGGACGGCTGCGAAGGCTGCGCCGGCGAGGCGAGTTTTGAGGGAATCACGCGGAGCATTTTAATGGATGACGGTGAGAAGACAGGCGGGCTGACAGGATTCGTGCGGCAGTCGCTGGCGCTGGCGGAAATGGAGTTGCGCAAGCTGCGCCATGATCCCACGGAACTTTTGACGCGCATCATTCAGCCGGTGCTGTGGCTGGGTATATTCGGCGAAGTGTTTACGCGCATCCGCGCTATTCCCACGGGCCAGTTGCCTTATCTTGACTTTATGGCGCCGGGCGTGCTCGCCCAAAGCGTGTTGTTCATTGCCATCTTTTACGGAATCGCGGCCATTTGGGAGCGCGACCTCGGGTTGATCCACAAATTGCTGGTGACCCCGGCGCCACGGATAGCGCTGGTGCTCGGCAAGGCACTGTCCGCCGGTGTGCGCGCCCTTCCGCAAGCCGCCATGGTTTATATTCTGGCGTGGGCGCTGGGCGTAAGGATTAACTGGAAGGGCCCAGCGTTGGCAGGAGTGGCTGTGACCGTGCTCCTTGGCGCAGCCGCGTTTTCAACGCTCTCGCTGATTGCCGCGTGCATCGTCAAGACACGAGAGCGGTTCATGGGGATCGGACAGGCGCTGACCATGCCGTTGTTCTTTGCCAGCAACGCGGTTTATCCCATCTCGATCATGCCGGGCTGGCTGAAGGCCTTCGCTCAGATCAATCCTTTGACCTATGAAGTCGACGCGATGCGGGCCATGATGGTGGCGGGCGGCCGCAGCCTCTACGGCATCGGCCTGGACTTGGCGGTGCTGGTTGCAACCACCGTGGCACTACTGGGTGTGGCGTCGCGATTGTATCCGAATCTTGCCCGCTAGCCATCTTGCTCGTCATCCTGTGCATTGCTTTGCGAAAGAGGTTGACCGAACGAGGAGCGTGGTGTACGCTCAGCCCCGATTGACGGCATCTGGTTGGGAGCGCACGCAGGGCAGCCGCGGGGGTTGTCGCTGCACGTATCACCCGGGTCGGGGGGGAGGGCCATAGGCGTTAAACTAAGCGTTTCTGACGGGTCCCGAAGGGACCCAAGATCATTAGTCCGTCGGCTGACGGATGAAACCTACGGAAAGTGTCGGCTACGAGATTAGGCCAACCCCGCAGGGGTTGAATTCGACCCCTCCAGGGTCGGGGTAAGCACAAGGAAAGGGTCATTTCTCCGTAGGTTTCACCTACGGCTAATGATGTTAATGCCCTTCGGGCATTGCAGAGGAGGGTTCGGAGATGGTTCAACGCTTCATGATATTGGCGATTTTGTTTCTATCGGGAGCGGCAGCAGCGCTGGCCGCACCGGCGAATCCCGTAGACGGCCACTGGCAGGGAACAGTCAGCGGGCCGAACGGCGATTTCACGCTCAATTTCACATTTAAAGCGGATGGCAGTAAGCTGACAGGAACAGTCGAAACGCCCAACGGGGAGCAACCTATTAGCGACGGGAAGATCGAAGGCGACAAGCTTTCGTTCAAGACGCAATTCCAGGACAACACCATCCAACACGAGGGGACGGTCTCCGGCGATACGATCCAGTTGAAAGCCACAGGACCGTGGGGCGAGATGGATATGACCCTGAAGCGCGTCGCAGAGAAGAAGAGCTAGCGGCCCTTGCTCAGTGCCTCGGCGCCTCCTCGACCGACTCCGCGTGGTGCTCTGCGGTGTAGCGGCGGTTGCGCGAAAGGTCGTATTGTGCCCTCACCGTGCCGGTGGCGGTAATCGAAAAGCTCTCCTGAGCCGAAAGGCCGTCAACGCCCTTGGATGTGAGGCTTCCCGTGTAACTCCCAGCCAAGGTGTAGGTGTGGGAAACGCTACGCCCGACGGCGTCCGTTCCATCGCCAAAATCCCAGTGATATGAAAGGGCCGGCACAGAATTGCTGCCCAGCGTGGCGGAAAGCGTGAGGGATTGTCCCGCGCTTGCCGAGGCAGGCACCTGCACGGTCACCTGGGGAGCGGCGGCGGGGATGGAGTCATCCACCAACTTGATCAGCCGTACGGAGTGTGCCGGTTGATCTGTAATCGCTAAAGTGCCGCCTTGCAGGGGAACTCCCTCGTCCTTGTTCAGCACGTCGAAGGCGTGGAAGGGATGATCGGCCGGCAGAGCGAGGCCGGAGAGAGTGAAGGTGTGCGAAAGCTGGTGCTCCGTCCAGTTGAAAACCGCAAGCATGGCCTGGTGGTGATCTTCAGCAAGGAAGAAGACGCTAGGCTCTTGATCCTCCGGCCGGAAGGTCATCAGGTCTAGCGGCCGAGCGGCGCGGCCCAAGCGGTTCATGTCGAGAATCTCCCGGTTCTCAACCAGCGCCAGCCGGTCGGGTTGCGAGCCGAGAGTGGGCAGATCGTCGCCGATCTCGTACATGCCACCGGCCAATGCCGCCAGCACAACCTGTACCTGCGCTTCGCTCAGATTAATTCCGGTTCTCGACCTGTGCCATCCCTGGTCGGGGTCGAGGTTGACGACCTTGGTTACGGAAAACGCGTCCGGATCGCTCAGGTAGAAATTGCCATGCATGTAGAATCTTGCCGCAATGTTCGGCACCGCGTCCTTGCTGGCTGAAAATGAGTGCCCCGTGTCCGGCGCGATGCGCCCCTCCTGTACCAAGCCCACGGGATTCAACATGGCGCTGCCATCCTTGTCCAACAACACGTCGTCGCCAACCGCTTTCCGGATGATTTCGAGGCCGATTCGCTGCGCCTGGAGCGCCGTGGTATTGGGCTGGTGGAAGAATCCTTCGATGGCGGTGCTATCCATGAAATCCAGCTTGATAAACCGGATCCCCCACTCGCGGGCGATGATTTCATAGGTCTTGCGCAAGTATTCCTGTGCGCCGGGATGTGTGGGGTCGAGCACATAAAGATCATCCTGGTGCCGTGCGACTTGCCCGACCTTGATGGGTTTGCCCAGTGCGTCGTGAACCAACCAGTCGGGGTGGTGTTCGAAAACCCAGGCGCGATTCGAAACATAGAAGGGCGCAGTCCAGATGCCGGGTACCAGCCCCAGGTGGGCGATATCATGCTCGATGTTCCACATTCCGTGCGGAAACTGCACGGCGTTGGCGGTGGTGTATTCGCCTCGGGCATAGGCGTAGCCTTCGTCGATGAAACAGTAATCGAAGCCCAGCGATAGCAAATGCTGCCCCAGCCAAAGCGCGTTGGACGCAACCTCGCCTTCAGTTACGCCCGCATAAAAAGCCGTCCAACTCCACCATCCGATGGGGGCGGGCTTCGGAAAATCGAGCTTATAGAGGTGACGAACCGCCTTCCCGTAGGTCTCAAGCTCCTGCAAATAGTCTGTGCCTGCTGAAATCATGACTCGCTCAGAAGAGAGCGAATCCCCGGGAGGGACGGACAGGTTCAACTGGAGTTGCTGGCCGGGCGCGATCTGATCCCGCTCGAGAACGAACTCCGTGGTCCCGGTTGAATCCACAGTGAAAGACGTGATGTGCGCATCGCGCGACGAGGGCGGGCTGACCTTTAAGTGCGAGACCGTAAGAAATCGATCTGAGGTGAGAGCCGATAGCAGCAAGCTCTGTTTGCTGGCGAGGTTATAGATGAGATCGTTACACGCTCCGGAGTAAACGCCGTGGGGAGCTTCAGCCAGCGTGCCGATCTGGATGGTCGGGTCCTCGGTGAAGCCCTCGAACATTACTCGGTCATTCTCTTCACTCGCACCCAGATTGACGAGTGGGTTGCCCGCCGCTTCTAGCACTCGAATCGCCTGCACGGAAATGCTGTTGCCCGTTGCATTGCGCACCAGCACCGTGACGTCGCCGTAGGGCGCATCCTCATAAAGACGTAAGGTGCATATTAAATCGGGTTTGTTGGCGAGTCCGCTGAAGGTGACTCGAATAGCTCGGCCTTGGCCCAACACGTCTTCAAACGATGTGGGCGTGGCTTCGTGGTGCGGATACTGGGAAGAACTCAGCCACTCACCATTCACTTCCACACCGACATTCGAAACCAACACCGGCTGCTGAAGTCCGAGGGAGCGGATTTCGTAAGCACCGTCTTGGGCCCTCACTGCGATCGTCAGTTGTTTGTTCTGAATCAACAGGTCTTTCTGTGCTGAGGCCTGTAGGGCTGAAACCACGATTAACGCTGCGACGTGCATGAGTCTGGTCTTCATGGGCAGAGGCACCTCCCGGCACGCTGGGCAGAACGCGCCACGTTGTTAAAGTAGCTTAACACGGCGGCGAACGCGATGCGTAGTGTAACCTTGGTCATTACTCGCGCCAATCCAGGCCGACCACATGGGCCGGCGTTCGAAGCGGCATCACCTCAGCCGAGGGATTTGGGTTATCCTGGCGAGGGAGAGTTGTTGCTGCCAGATTCTGGAAAGGATGTGAAACCTGACTATGACCCATCAACAGCAGATTCTAATCACCACTCGAGGTCACGGTGACATGCACGACCTTACCGAGCAAGTTGCAGAGATTGTGAGTTCCTCGGCAATCCAACGCGGCACCGTCAACGTCTTCAACGTTGGAAGTACGGCCGCCCTGGGCACAATTGAATTTGAGCCGGGGCTTCAGCATGACCTGCCCGCCATTTTGGACAAGCTCATTCCGCCCAGCCGTAACTACGGGCACGAACAAGCGTGGCATGACGGAAACGGACACTCGCATTTGCAGGCGACACTCCTCGGACCGTCGTTCACGGCGCCCATAGCAGGCGGCAAACTCATGCTGGGGACATGGCAACAGATCTTCCATCTCGAATGCGACGTTCGAGGGCGCCAGCGCACAGTCGTTGTGACGGTTGTCGGGGATTGACTCAAACGATCGCGACCTCAATTCCCGCTTCTTCCAAGGCTATTACGTCGGATTTCGGGATTCGGTTGTCGGTAATAATCTGTTGAATGCTCGACATCGGCGCAATCAAGGAGAGGCTGCGGCGGCCAAACTTGCTGGAATCGCAAACGAGCACGGTGCGGCGAGAGATCTCCACCATCACCCGATTCACTCTCGCTTCCAGCAAGTTTGGGGTCGTGAGGCCGAAGTGAACGTCAATCCCGTCGACCGCTAGAAACAGGATATCGGCGCTCAAACTGCGTAGTGTCTCCTCGGCCAACGGGCCCACCAGCGAGAAAGACTTCTCTCTCAGAATCCCGCCTGTCAGGATCACTTCGATCGAGGTCCCCGCCAGTTCAGCGGCGATGTTAACGGCATTGGTGATAACGGTAAGCTGCTTTCGCTCCCGCAGCGCTCGGGCCACCGCCCGCGTCGTCGTCCCGGAATCGAGAACCACGGATTCGCCTTCCTTGATCAACGCGGCGGCCGCCTGGCCAATTCGCTCCTTCTCCTTGCGGTGCAGCTTTTCCTTCTCCTGAAGGCTGAAATCCAGCAGCGCCCCGCTCTGCAGAGGAAGCGCCCCCCCGTGCGTGCGGTGGACGACTCCGCGGTTGTGAAGAATCTCAAGGTCCTTGCGAATGGTGACATTCGAGGTTTTGAAATGTCGTGAGAGGTCTTTTACTATTCCTCGCCCCTCACGGTTGATGATCTCAAGAATACTCCGGCGTCTTTCTTCGTTGAGCATAATGACCCCAATATAACATGTAAATTCTTCTCAGTTCCGGTAAGAGTTACACCTTGTTTCAGCGCCACGCCGGGGTCTGCCTCCGTCGAATCAAGATATTAACGGTCATCTGCGGTTTGGCAGGTAATGTGCGAACCGGTTAAGCAAACAGTGATAGCCGTCAAGTTTCGTTGATCAATGCGGCGATCGGTAAGTAAAAACCCGAGCGTGATTCGCGTCCCTCGCTCGGTTACAGAACGCGCGGGCCACATTCGCGTCCAGTTTGTGGCAAGAAATCCATTTGAATTCCGACCCGGCGACACGGCGGTTATGCGCCGTGGTGTCTGGTGGCAAAGGCTCGACAGGTGATGAGCCGGGAGGCAACGGGACGAATCTATAGCACAAGAAAGTCCAGGACCCCTGGAGAAGGCATTTAATCAAAGAAACCGATAACCGGCTCCTTGCGCCATAAAAGGCCGACCGCACTTATCATCCTTAAACACGGCGTCGGGAGTAGCCTATATTGCCTTATAAGGCTCGCCTGGCACCAGGACCTACGGGCGAATTGGCGCTTCTCCACAGTTGCGACCCTTTCGATCGCGACGATCATTCCTGCAAGTAAGGGCGTTTGGACCTGAATAGCTTTGTCCCCTAACAGTGAGCCGATGACCTGGGCGACGGTGCGGAAGACTGCCTCGCCGACCCTTGATGACCAGCACCTGTTCCAGACCAGAGGAGGAGAGGTATGCCCGTTAGGATTGACCTGTTCAGAAATCGTCCCAAAGGCCGCCGCGCGATGCCCCGGGCTGGATGGCTATTGCTCAGGGCACTTCTGGCGTTGCTGGCAGTGATTTTTATGTCGAGATGTGCCGGCGCTTCTGGTACGCCCTCTATGGGTCTCGCGCCCACTAGCCTGGCCTTCGGCAACCAAGCGAGCGGCACCACCAGCTCGGCCCAGAGCATATCGTTGGAGAACACGGGAAGCGCGGCTTTAAGTATCACGGCAATCGAGCTCACGGGGGCTTACCCGAACCAGTATATCGAAAGCAATAATTGCGGGACGAGCCTGGCGACCGGAGCCACGTGCACCATCAACGTCAAATTCGCCCCGATCAACCGCGGGTCTATTACCGCAGCCGTTAGCTTGGTCGACAACGCCAGCGGCAGCCTGCAATCGGTGAGCCTCTCCGGTACCGGGACGGCCAGTCCTTCGGTCAGTCTTTCAACCACTAGCCTGGCGTTCGGAAACCAAGCGACCGGCACCACCAGCTCAGCCCAGAGCATATCGTTGCAGAACACGGGCAGCGCGCCCTTAAGTATCACGGCAATCGAGCTCACGGGGGCTTATCCGAACCAGTATATCGAAAGCAATAATTGCGGGACGAGCCTGGCGGCAGGAGTCTGGTGCACTATCAACATCGAATTCTCCCCGATCAACGTTGGGTCTATCACCGCAGTCGTTACCTTGCTCGACAATGCCGGCAACAGCCCGCAGTCCGTGACCCTCTCCGGGACGGGTACGAAAGGGGGTGCGAGTGGGAGTTCCGGTGTGAGTTTTTCACCCAGCAGCCTGAGTTTTGGAAACCAACCCGTTGACGTAGCCAGTTCGTCGCAGACCATCACTTTGTCGAACAACAGCGGCGCGGCTCTGAGCGTCTCCAGCATTGCGTTAACCGGTACGAATACGGGCGACTTCACGGAGAATAATACTTGCAGCACTTCGGTGGCGTCGGGAGGAAGCTGTAAGATCGTAGTTTTGTTCACTCCTTCAGCCAGCGGAAGCCGTTCGGCCTCGCTGAGCGTCACTGACAATGCCAGCGGCAGCCCGCAGACGGTGGCGCTTTCCGGCACGGGAACGCACGACGTCATTCTCACCTGGAGCGCCAGTTCCGGAGCAGACGGATATGACGTTTACCGCGGCACCAGCTCGGGCGGGGAAAGCTCGACGCCTCTTAATTCCGAGCTGATCGCCGGAACCTCATACACGGACACGAGCGTCCAGGCGAGTCAGACTTATTATTATAAGATTACCGCTGTAGCCTCGAGTGGAACCCAGAGCGGGAAATCCACGCAAGTTTCTGCGACTGTGCCCTCCCCCTGATGCGCAGCGATTAAACGAGGCTTCCCCCGCTTCGTTCGACTTGAGCGCAAAACCGGCAATGCGTTACGGGCTCATCTTCTGACACGAAGTTCGGCCACCCGGCGATGACGCAATCCGGCCCGCCGAAGCGGATTGCGGCGGCCACGATCACCATCACTGAGAGTCGCGGGTGAGCCGGTTCGGAGCATTTGGTTGAGCCTGGAAAGTGGCGCCCGAGTGGGTTCATTGTGGCTTGCCGATGCCCCGTCGGGTTAGACTGTACGCGTCGCATGAATTGCGCTGGGCAGGTACTCTGCGGCGCATGCTTTCCCCCCTGAGGCGCGATGAACACGTGTTGCATGAAGATCCGTTGCCGCGGAGAGGTAGCGCCGGCCAGTTCTTTCGGTCTGCGCCAACCCTGCACGGAGCCCGGCCATTCACTGTGCCGCGCTGCTCGAGACGACAGGCTTTCGTGTGTGACCTGATCGCGCCTTTTGCGCCTTCGGGACTCCGCTCACGAGGAGTTCCTCGCCATTTACTCCGTCCCGTAATCGATCTGCATGCGGCGGACTTGCAGGCTGGATAATGCCAGGATGATCAGGCACAGGATCAGCAGTCCCAAGATAGCCGTTGCAGGCGCGGCGGGGGAGGGATTGACGGCAAGGAAGGCGAGCAGGCTGTTCTTATCCACGTTGATCGCTTCCGGTATGGCGACCGGGCACAGCGACTTCAGATAGAAGATCACGCTGATCTGTTGAAGGAGCGCGGGCAGGAAGCCGTTCACAGCCTCCCAAACCAGCACCACCACGGTGGGTATCAAGGGGTTCCGAAAGAGCAGGCCCGCCGCGAGAAAAACGCTGCCGTATCCGATGCAGGCCAACAGCGTCACGCCAAGGTATGCCGCCAAGTGCGCGAGGCCATGCTCGTGGAAAAGGTACTCCTGGATGGTGTTCGAGCTGAAGTAGCAATACAAGGCAATAAACTGAAGGAGGGCGCTGGAACAGAAGATGACCGTCGCGGCGAGAAGACCGGAGAGGAATTTCCCAACCACCAGGACTTCCCGACGCAGGGGCGCCAGGAAGTAATAATGCAAGCTCTTCTCCAATACCTCCCCGCGAAAGAGGTTGCCGAAAATCCCGACGCAGCCGAAGAAGATGGCCAGCCGGAGAAAGAAGAACTGGAATACGGCAGCAAAGATGTGGCTATCCTCGCCCAGGTCGCCGTGCACGCCATTCTTCAACTCCACGAAGGAGTGGAAGGCGTAGAGCACTACGGGCGCGAACGCCAGGAAGTAAATCCATGCGCCGCGCCGGGTGAAGAAGGTCTTTCTCAATTCGAGGCGAAGGATGGCCAGAATCTGCGCTCGCCAAAGCGCCCAGGGCAGCCGCTGGAAGCTCATTTGGGTGACTCCTCCGCGCCTATCAGATATTCATAGACGGAAAGGACGTCGTCGTCGGCAGGCGCTACCGACTCAATGCTGATGCCGCCTTGGGCGATGCGATTCAGCAACAGGTAGAAGCGGTCAGCGTCCCGCGTTTTCACCAGCAGACCCTGTCCGTCGGGGAGGATCCTGGCTTCCACGACATATTCCTGCTGGAATATCCGTGATGCGAAGTCGCTGGGCTTGTTGCAGCGGATAAAAATCTGCATGGGGTGTTCGTGAATTTCTTCGCGCACGCCGTGAATCTGCCCCTCCGCCACTACGTAGCCGTTGCTGAGGAGGACGACCTGGTCCGAGAGCGCGTCCACTTCGTGTAGCACATGGCTGGAAATGATCACATATAGCCCTTCTTGAGCCAGGCTGCGGAACAGGGCGATGGTCTCGGCGCGAATCAAGGGGTCCAGGCCGTTCAGCGGTTCGTCCAGCACGAGTACGGAGGGTTTGTGGCACATTGCCTGGGCCAGCTTGATGCGCTGACGCATGCCTTTGCTGTACCCGGCAATCAGGCGGTGCGCCGCCTCCGTCAGGTTCACGCGTTCAATCGCCTGCGCTGCCAGCTTTGCGGCGGCCGGATGCCGGTATCCGAAGAGCCGCAAATAAGAGTAAACGAACTGGTAGCCGGTGAGCCCTTTGGGGAATGAGTCGAACTGCGTGCAGTAACCGACCTTGTGAAACAGACGTTCGGGTTCGTGGGGCGATATGCCAAGTACGCTGATGCGCCCTCGCGTCGGCTCAACCAGGCCAGTCATCAGGCTCATCAATGTCGTCTTCCCGGAGCCATTGGGGCCAACCAGGCTGGTGATGCCGGGCGGAATCGACAGGTTGACGCGGTTTACGCCCAGCACTTCTCCGTAGAACTTGGAGACGTCCTCAAAAACGATTCGCTGGTCCTGAGCTCCCCTCTTCAGTGGAGGAGAGGCGGAGGGCTGGTGGGCCTCGTCTTCGCCTTGACGGGCAACCACCCCAGGCCCCTCCTTAGCAAAGAGGGGAATGTCTGCGTCGTGTGCGTTCATCCCCGCACCACCTCATAAGCCCTGACTTTCTTTTCCAACAGCAGCAGACAGAAGGCGCCGATGGCCAGCAAAACTAACCATGCCCAGTCAGCAGGGACAGCCGCCGGCCGCCGTGCGTACTGGTGAAAGAGTTGGATCTCGATGCGGGCGATAAGACTTCCTAAGTCAATCAGGGAGCCATTCCTGGTTCGTAGCACAGCATTGATAGCCTGCCCGAAGCCGGCGCCGAAAAAGAACACGCCCAGCAGCGCCGCGCCCGCCGCCGTCTTCCGCTTGATCCACGCCGAGAGGGCTAAGGCCAGGAGCGAGAAAACCAGAATCTCGATTGAAGAGCCGAGGAAAATGCTTGCCGCTATCCACAGGTTGCTCCACATCCAGCTTGCGCCCGCCAGGCCGGACTGAATCAGAAACAAGGTCTCGCCCGGAATCCAGGTGACCAGCGAGAGCATCAATACCAGCACAAACAGCTTCCCTAAGACGTATTCGACCCGCGAAAAAGGCCGGCAGAAATAGAGCGGCAGGGCATGATTGGAGAGGTCGGGTGAAACAAGGCCGGGCCCCACCAAGGCCGTTAGTACAAAAGCCAGCACGCCCTGAACATTCATGAAGTGATAAAAGAACGTGGCGTCAACGGAGAAGAAAGAACTCAAATTGAATATTGCCAACAGGCGCTGGTTGTGGTTCATGTAGAGAGCCAGGGCGCAGCCGAGAGGATAAAAGAAGCAGATGGCAAAATAAGCAACAATAAACTTGGACGAAAGCGCTCTCTGGTAAGCGTACCGGCTCACAATCAGGAAGCGGGACCACGCCGGGCTGAACTCTCCCGCATAGCTGTGATAGCTGCGCTTATGGACGGCCATTGGAGTTCTCCATAGCCTTCAGGAAAATGTCCTCGAGGCTGTCGCGCCGGTAATTCAGGCGGCGGATCTGAACGCCGTGCTCCTCAGCCAGCCGATAAAGGTCCTGAAGGGCAAAGTCCTGGCCTAGAACCATCTTGAACCGCCGGGGGCTGCGGTCGGTATGGCTCCCCGCCGGCGCGGAAAAGACCGATCCGGTTATCGCGCACTCACAGTCCAGGCGCTCGACTGCCTCGGCGAAGGCGCCGTCGCCGCCCAGCGTCTCCAGCTCGAGGAATCGCCGGTTGGCGCGACGTTCCTCATCCAGGTTGGCGTAATGAACCTGATGGCCATCCTTCAGGATCAGGACTTCTTCGCAGGTCTCTTCCACGTCGCGCAACAGATGAGAGCAGAGCAGGATGTGGAGGTCGCGGCTGTCACGCATCTCGCGAATCAGGCGGATCATGCGCTGGCGGGCAGGCGGATCGAGGCCATTGGTGGGCTCATCCAAAATCAGCAAGCGGGGACCATGGGCGATCGCCTGGGCGAGCTTGGCCAGTTGCTTCATGCCCAGCGAATAGGTTCCGAGGAGGCGGTACCGCGCTTCGCCCAGCCCGACATAGAACAACGCCTCGTGAGCACGCTCCAGCGCAGCCCCCGAGGGGAGGCCGGAAAGCTCCGCCATCAAGCGTACGAAACTCACCGCAGTCATCTGGGCAATGAAACACTCGGACTCCGGCATGTACCCGGCAAGCGCTCGGATTTGCTTTATTTCAGTTCGAATGTTGAGCCCGAGTACCCGTGCCGTGCCCGCCGCCACCGGATAAAATCCCAACAGCGTGTTGATGAGAGTCGATTTGCCGGCGCCGTTGGGGCCCAGTAACCCAATCGCTCTGCCGGAGAGCGAACACTTCAGACCTTCCAGGATCTTCCGCCCTCCCAGCGTGACGCCCAGTCCCTCGAGTTCGATGATCGGTGGCATAGTTCACTACCGAGTGCTTGCAGAAGTAAGCGTTCTTATTCCTTTGGCGTCGGAAGGGCGGGGCTTCAGCCCCGCCGCAGAGAACAGGCCACTCCTCGGGGCTTTAGCCCCTGAAACCGCGTTGCTTCACTTCAGGGCCTAAAGGCCCCTTCAACCGTGCTATGCGTACCGGCGGGGCTAAAGCCCCGCCCTTCCGGAACCATAGGCTACTCTCTTAAGCAGCCCATCTGCCTACTGCCGACCGCCCTTGAGAAGCGGAAGCAGGTCCAGGACTCCTGCACCTTTAATCCCGAGCAACGGACCGAAACCCATCCCGAACATGTTCCCCGTATTTGCGACCACGATATCCTGCGGCTCGCCGTAAGCGCAAGTCAAGCTGGGGCCGCTGTTCTGCTTCAGGGACTCGATGGCCTGCCGCTCTGCGGGAGTGAGAATAGGGAGGTCAGCCACCGATCCGATCATGGCGCCCAGGTTTTGATAGACGAGCGCGGAACAGTTTGTGAATCCATCGCGCGGCAAACGGCTGCTGAAATCGCTGGAGCGCGCGAGAGTGTATTGTGTGTTGCGGTTTTGGATCGAGCTGAGCAGCAATGCCCGGCTGGGCGCTGCTAAAAGATCGCCGTCCACGAACACATAATCGATCTCGGACGGAACGCCCGGCGCGGCCGAAGGCCGGCTGATCTGCAGGGTGTAATAGGTTCGGCTGTCCGCATTCTCTTTGGTCAGATTAAGAGTGCCTGCTTTCGAATCTGCCTGGTGATTGTAGCTGGCCACCAGCTTTTCGATGGTCTCCTCGAGCCGTCCCGGATCGTTCACCTCCAGCGCCGCCTTCCAACTTGGCGTGGGCAGAATCGGGCCATCGAGCGCGAACGTGACTTCGCCGCCCAGTTGGGCGGCCAAATCCTGCGACACATTCACTCCGGTTTCCGATTCGAAGTCCTCCAGGCCCCCGGTGAATCCCGGATCATGACTCCCTGCCAGACTGAAAATTTCCTGCACGATCTCCTGCGGGTTCTCGACGACAAAGGAAACCGCAAAGCTGGCGGTGGGCGATACAAAATCCAAGGTTCCCATGGGGCTGGGCGGGCCTAGCAAAGCCGTCAGGCCGTGGCGCGGCTGGGCGAAGGTCAGCGTCGCTCGATTTTCAGTGCGGCCGCTTGCGTCCTTGCTTTCCATGATGAGATATCGCATGTCGGCGAGGCCAGTCCTCTCGTCCCGAATCAAATCCGAACTCTCTTTCTGATTTACGGAATGCGAAAGAATTTGTTCCATGTCAGCGCAAATAAGTAAGCCGGCGCCCGCTTGATATGCCTGACGAATGGCACTGTAGAAAGGTGTGGAGGTGAAACCGCTGGGAGTTGCGTGCTCCATTCGGAGAGCCACTTTCTGCAACTGGTGCGCGTCCGCGGCCATCGCCATAAGGTTGTTTTGCAAGTAAACCAGCAGGGTGTTTGTGCCGGGGGCAGGCGGAAGCAACGATGGGTTATCCACGATCTGCACCTCGAGTTGCTTCCCGTCGCGTTTGATCTGGCCCGGTTGCTGCTGGAGAAAGGCTCGAAAGTCGGGGCGTCGCACCTCTGCCAGAACAATCGGCGAATGCTGATCGGCCGTCATGGCGAGCACAATCTCGTCCCCGAGGTAGTCGCTGAAAGTGCGAAGCCGTTCAATCAACTCGGGTTCTTTACCGGCTCCTCCAGACGCCTGCTGGCGGGCCCACCAGGCTTGCAGCACTGCGCTCTGTTGGATGCGCTCCTGCAAGAGCCGATTCGCTTCCGTCAGCGTCGAGCCCAGGTTAGGGATGGCAGCGTAGAATACCGTGTCATCCGGAACCAGATTCAGCAGGGCTGAGTTGTAGCGAGGCGTGGGTCCCGGAAGAGCCTCCAACTGCTTGTGCAGGGCCGCAAACTCGCCTAGCAGCGCGAGGTATTCACTCCGGTTGCGGCTCCACGATACCGAGTAGCTCACGGGAACCGGCGCCACATCCGGCTCCGTCGAGACCTGCTCTCCGGGATGGAGCAGCTTTGTGTTGCGCCCTTGCTCGACTTCCACTTCTCCCTGAATAACGGAAACTCGCGCGCCCTTCATACCTTCGTCCACGGCAAAGATAGTGCCCTTGACGGAAACCAGGCAATCCCGTGTGGCGACGTTGAGCCGGCCTCGGCCCTGCTTGGCCGCGCGGACGATAATATTGCCGTGCCGCAAGTGGAGCGTGGTGTCGCGCCAGCCTTTGGACACCCACAACGAAGTGCGCTGGTCCATTTCAACTGTTGATCCATCCACCATCCGGATCACGGCGGAGGAAGCCTTGGCGGTGCGAATCGCTTCGTCTTCGTGAATGGAACGGCCGGGAAGAACTGCTTCGCCGCCGTGTCCAGAATCAAGATAGAGAGTTCCTTCGGCGGAGAGCACGGCCGCTTCGGCTTCCGTACCACGAAGCATTCTGGCCCAGCGTCCGTCGCTCAGAAAAACCACGAGGCCTATGATGATCACGCCTGTCGCGAAGGCCCAAGGCATGATCCATCTGGTTCTGGCGCCGGCTGCCTTGCGCGGGGCGGCAATCTCAGATTCTCGAGGGGCGACAGGATGAATACCGTGGCGCGCTTCTCGCAGTGCATGGCGGCAGGCCACGCAGCCATGAAGATGGTCCTCGAGCAACGACGATCGCGCTTCGGAGAGGCTCCCGCCCAGGTAAGCAGGCAGCAGGGCCTGGAAATCCGCGCAGCCGCGAATCTTCTCCACGTCCGAAGCAGTTGCCGTCGCCGGGGCAGGGAAGCGCTCGCGCAGCCGAGCCCAGACGCGGTCCGCCGCCCGCTCGACAGCCGGATCGGAAACGCCGTCCCGGCGCAATTCGGCGATCACTCCATCCAAGCTCGGGTCGCGTTGCTTTGGTGGTTGGCTCATGATTTCCCTCCAATGTAGGAACGAATCTCCCTTTGCAGCCGCCGCCGGGTGCGGTGCACGGTCACCGCCACCCAGACCTGCGAAACGCCGAGCATGCGCGCGATTTCCGGGTTGCTATAACCCTCCAGGAAACGCAGAGCGAAAATCTCGGCCGCCTGCGGACTTAAGCTCGCCAGAGCGCGCCGCAAGCATTCGCGCAATTCTCCGCGCTCCAACTCTCCGCGCGCGGGCAGCGAATCCGGCAACGGCGCGCTCTCCGCCACTCGCCGGGCCCGCACCACGTCCAGCGCGGCATTGATCGCCGCGCGGCGAAGATACCGCTCGGAATTCTCCACCTGAGGGGCCGCGCCGTCGCGGCCGATGAGGCGCAAGAAGACGGTCTGGAGGACATCCTCGGCGTCGGTGAGATTGCCGGTGATCCGGTAGGCAGCACGAAAGACCAGAGCGTGGTGAGCGCGGAACAATCGTTCAACTGCATCGCTGGGGCTGGGAATTGTTACCTCCGCGGTGGCCGATCGCACGGGCGCCTCCTGACGGCTGCCGTCAATGTGAGGACGATCCAGCATGCCAATTATTACAGTCAATTCAACAATATTTTGAAGGTATAGGCGAGGGCGGCGGGTTTGGCTGTGGGCAGGCTTATCCTAAGGCCCACATCGCTATGTTCCCAGGATAGCTTGGCGTCGCTCCCCAGGAGAGAAACATCCGCAATCTCGCCCTTGGCGAGAAGCGCCTCGCGTGTGTTGAGTGGTTTGATCAGCAAGTCCGGAGTGTTCCGGGGCAAATCGAGGGTGATGGCGTAGAGAGTTTTCCAGCGGCTGGTGAAGCGAATATCTTCAGCTCCAAAGTCCGGAATGTGCTCCTCGCCGAACATGCCGCTTTGGACCTGGGTGGGGCCTCCTCCAAAGATCTTCCAGGGCCGCGTGCCGTAAATTGCTTCGCCATTCACCGACAGCCACTCGCCGATGGCGAGCAGGCGGTCGACGACCGGCTGGGGAAACACCCCTTCGGCTGTGGGGGTAATGTCGAGCAGAAAGCTTCCGTTCTTGCTGACGATGTCGATGAGCTCACCGAGGATGCGATGCGCGGTTTTGTAGTTCGCGTTCTGGACGTGGCACCAGGAATTCCAGTCGATGGCGTCGTCGGTCAGCCACTTATAGTCAGCAAGATGGTCGAGCCTGCCCCGCTCGATATCGAGAATTCCAGCGCCTGAGGGCAAGTCTTTTTCCTTGTAGGTCACGCTGACTTCCTCATGCCAAAGCTCACTTTGGTTGTAGTAATAGGAAATCACGTCGGCCAGGTGGCGCTCGTCGATGATGTTCAGGCGGCTGTCAAAGTAAATGAGGCTGGGGCGGTACTTGTCGATCACTTCTCGAACTTTCGCTTGCCAGGTTTCCTGAAAGGCGGGCGACGGTGGCGGCGTAGGCTTGTTGTAATCCCTGAACGGACTTTGGGGAGCCGGTGGGCCGTAGAGTCCGCTGTACTCGGGATTCGAAGCATCAACCGACTTGTCGAGGGTCGGGTACCAGCCCCACAGCCACTGATGGTGGAAGGTGGAAATGAATCTCAAGCCCTGATTGCGAAGCGCTCTGCGCATTTCTCCCACCACGTCGCGGCAAGGGCCCATGGCGGCCGCATTCCACTTGTTAACTTTCGAGTCCCACATGGAGAAGCCGTCGGCGTGCTCGGTCACCGGCCCGGCGAATTTCGCGCCCGCCTTGCGCAGCAAGTCCGCCCACTCCTCCGGGTTGAACTTCTCCGCGCGAAACATGGGGATAAAGTCCTTGTAGCCGAATTTCGAAGGAGGGCCGTAGACGAGTTTGTGGTACGTGTTCGCCCGCTGGCCTTCGATGTACATGTTGCGGGAGTACCACTCGTTGTCGAAGGCCGGCACCGAATAAGGTCCCCAGTGGAAGTAAATGCCGAATTTGGCGTCGTTAAACCAGGCGGGAGCGGGGTGCTTCGTCAGCGACTCCCACGAAGGCGCGAAAGCCTGCTGGGAGCGTAGGGCGCGAGGCGCCGCCAGCGCTGCGGCTGCCGCGCCTGTGGTTTTCAGGAAACTGCGGCGAGTGATTTGTTGGGTCATGACACACCATCCTAACAAGCATGGAGAGGCGAAATCAACGGCGGGTAGCGCTGGCCCGCCTTCCAAGGTCTGCGGGTTCTGAGTGTGGTGCCCGCAGGCCGTAGCTACTCGCTCGCCAGTTGGTGTGCGGCCAGAAGATCGAAAATGTACGTGGCCCCGCCGCCGATCACATATTCAGTCTGGTACCAGAGAAACGCAAACTGTTTCAATTCCATGTAATCGGGTTTCACCAGTGAGGCGCCGGAAATCACGCCGCCGGGGATATGCGACCAATCGGCGCGGTCAAATCCATACGCGATGAGAGGAGATTCGACTCCCACTCCCGAGACGGAGCTTCGGTTGTCGGCGACCCGTGGTCCACGATTGTCCGTGTCACCATCTTGAACGGAACATTCGCGTGGCAAACTGAAAGGGCTTCGGCGGGTGGGATTTGACTCTCGGGAACCCGGCGTGTGCCGAGTGCACTGCCGCGTTCCGTGGTATACTCTTGATTAAAGCACGCTTTCGGTGGGTTATGTCCGACTGGCGGCCAACTCGATACAAAGACTATCACTGGATCGTAGCCGACCCGCAGCTTTTGGGAGGCAAACTGGCGATCCGAGGGACGCGACTATCGGTTGCACTGATTCTCGAATGCCTCGCTGCCGGCATGACGCTAGCGGAAATCGACGAGGCATTTGACCGCGCTTTCCCGCACGAGGCCTTACCTGAGGTTCTAAAGGTCGCCTCTGAGCTTGCGAATTCCGTGCATGTGGCTGCTTGACGCGAACGTGGATGTCCATCTGGCGCCGATCTTGAAGCAGCAGGGAGTCGCCTGCGACACGGTCGCGCACCGCGGCTGGAAGGCTCTTTCGAATGGCGACCTGGTAGCGGCTGCCTATGCTGAAGGTTTTCGCTGCTTGCTCACTCGCGACCAACTTTTCGGCAAATCGGCCTCTCGCGTGTTGAAATCATTCGCCGAATTTGGCGTCGTCGTAATCACGCTTTCTCAACAACGCTGGTCTGAATACCGCAGCAGCTTCCTGGAGGCTTGGAGCGCATCTCCCATTCAGCCCGTTCCTGGCCATCTCGTCTACTGGCCGTTCGCGCCGGAACCGGGCTAACGGGTTGGTCCGACGGCCCCCTCGGCGGGTGGCGCAGACGTGCCGTTCTTTGGCATGTCTGCGCCCTCTCGATCCCGACGGGCGCATACTTCCCGACACAACTCTGTCGGGACGTATGCGCCACCCGGCGGAACAAAGAGGATGGTAGAATAACCCCCATGAAGCGCAGGGAATTTCTGTTTGCAGCGGCGGGGACGGCAGTCCTGAGCACTGGTGGCGAAGCCGCTCCCATACCCATCATTGACACCCACATCCATCTCTTCGATCCCACGCGCCCGCAGGGCGTGCCTTGGCCCGAGAAGAGTGACCCGGTCCTGTACAAACCTGCTTTGCCCGAGCGGTACCGGCTGGTCACGAAAGGGCTAGGCATCGTTGGGGCGATCGAGGTCGAGGCGAGTCCCTGGCTCGAGGACAACCAATGGGTGCTGGACGTTGCAGCCAAGGACAAGATCATTGTGGGAACGGTCGGAGATCTCGAGCCGGGCAAGCCGGACTTCCTCAAGAATCTGGACCGATTTCACCGCAACCCGCTGTTTCGGGGCATTCGATACGGAAACTTGTGGAACAGGAATCTTGGCGAACAGTTGTCGCGGCCGGATTTTATTTCCGATCTCAAGGCGCTAGCGGATGCCAATCTGGCTTTGGATAGCGCAAACCCTAACCCGGCGTTGATTGAAGCCTTGGTGCGGCTCACCGACCGCGTTCCCAGCTTGCGAGTTGTGGTCGATCACCTGCCGCAGCTCGATCCGCCCTCGGAAAAGCATTCCCGCGAGGCATACCAGCACAATGTGCGCGAGTTGGGCAAACGGCCTCAAGTCTACGTCAAAGTCTCGGAAGTCCTGCGGCGCGTGGACGGGAGAGTGCCGACCGGCCTGGATTTCTACAAGCCGCGCCTGGATGAGATGTGGGAGATTTTCGGCCGGGACCGGCTGTTGTACGGCAGCGACTGGCCCAACAGCGATAAGTGGGGCACGTACCCGCAGGTGCTGAGCATCGTGCGTGACTACTTCACCAGCAAGGGCGGAGCGGTGGCGGAGAAGTTTTTCTGGAGGAATTCGGTCGAGGCGTATCGCTGGGTGGCGCGAGACCCAAGTCAGCCCCAATTGTAGCGGAACCCCTTGCCGTCCCCGCGCTGCCCGACGCGTTATCGCAAGGCGCCGGACCCCCTCACCCGACCCCCGACGGCCGATGAAAGCGCCGTCGTGGGCCACCCTCTCCCCCAAGGGGGAGAGGGTTATTATTCTAGATTCTGACTGCTGAGTCCTGAATCCTGCCTTCCCTACGTCCATCGGAACCAGCGCAGCGCCAGCAGATAGGAGATGCCGCCCCAGAGGACCATGACGAGCAAGCGCGACCCTTGAGTCGCCAGCGAACCGCCCTCGAGGATGGAGGAGCGGAGAGCGTCGTTGAGCGCGGTGAGAGGCAGGAGTTTAATCAGAGGCAGCAGTACAGTGGGAAAACGTTCGTAGGAAAAGAAGACTCCCGAGAAGAGCCACATCGGCATCATCACCAGGTTGATCAGCCCGCTGATGCTCTCGATTTTCTGGGCCCGGCTGGCGGTGAGTAGACCTAACCCGCCAAAGCAAAGCGCGCCGATTCCACTGATCAGAATCACGGCCGCCCACGAACCCATCAGCCGCATGTGAAATGCCAGAATGCCGAAGCCGAGTAAGAGCACCAGTTCGACCAGCATCAGAATCAAGCGGCTCGAGGCCAGGGCCAGAAGAAAATCGCCCCGGCGCATGGGGGTGGCCACGAATCGCTTCAGCAGTTTTCGTTGGCGCATGTCGACGAGGGCAAAGCCGACGCCCCACATGCCGGAGTTCATCAGGTTCATGCCGAGCAAGCCTGGGATCAGGAAGTCGATGTATCTCGCGCCCGGCTCAGTCGAGGCCTGCCCAGACGTGGCCAGGGGGTCTTTTCTCCCCGCCGCGGCCTGCAAGGCGTCATTCACCATGGAGCAAGTCAACACGCTCTCCGGGCGCGCTGGATCGAATCGGTATTCGAAGCTGCTGTTTGACTGCGGGATCACCACCAAGTCGTATTTTCCCAGCCGGAATTGATTGAAGGCGCTCGACTCGGGAAGCACCTCCGCCTTTACCAACCTCTTTTGAGGAGACGCTTGCAGCATTTCGACTGTGCGCGCCGCGTCCTTCCCGGCCACGATAGCCACGCGGTGCACCTCGGCGGGCTTGTTTCGAAAGGCAATTCCCAGTCCTAGGGCCAATAATATCGGGAATCCAAATACCCAGAAAATGACCTCCGGCTCGCGCCACATCTCTTTCTCGCGCGCGATGAGCAGGTGCAAGTAACCTGCCCAACGGCCGTTGACCGGCGCGAGTGTGGGGGTTTTCGCCCCAGGGATGGGGGGAGCCGCCGTTTGGGTTTGAATGTCCATCCTGTTCAGCTACAAACTTGGCACTTTCCCACCTCCGGCGAGAAGGGGAGCCATTCTCATGACGTCCGCTCAGTCCTCCCTCAGGTGGCGTCCGGTGAGATGTACGAAGACATCCTCGAGGCTGGCCTGGCGAGTCGTGAGGCGCAGCAACCGCGCACCTCGCTTCTGCAAGGCCGCCAGCAGGGAAGGGATCGTCTCATGGGTCTCGCGCACGCTCAGAATCACACAGCCGTCTTCCTCATGGATGGCCACGACACCAGGCAGTGACCGCCACACTTCCTTGGCGCCGGGGTCTTTATCCGTCGCATCAAATTCCACCATCTGATGCCCGCCCAACTCCTCGATCAACTGGGCAGGCGTGCCGGAGGCAATGGCTTGGCCGTGGTCGATAATCGAGATTCGGTCGCAAAGCCGCTCGGCTTCGTCCATATAATGCGTGGTTAGCAAGATCGTTCCGCCGCGGCTCTGGAACTGGCGGATGGTGTCCCAGAGTTGTCGGCGGCTTTGCGGATCCAATCCCGTTGTGGGTTCGTCGAGAAACAGGATTTTCGGATTGGCCACCAGCGCCGTCGCTACCGCCAGCCTCTGCCGCTGGCCTCCGGAGAGCTTGCCGACCCAGCTATTTGCCTTTTCGGTCAGTGCCATCTCTTCCATGACCTCATCAGTCGAACACGGCTGGCGATAAAAGCTGGCGAACAGCTCCAGTGTTTCCCGCACCGTCAGCTTCTCACTCAGGCGGGTTTCCTGAAGCGAGATCCCCAACACCTCGCGGAGTTCCCGGCTGTGGGCGTTCCAGGTCTTCCCGAGTATCTCGACTTCGCCGGAGGTTTGAGCCAGCAACCCCTCGAGGATCTCGATAGTGGTGGTTTTGCCCGCGCCGTTCGGGCCGAGCAACCCAAAGCATTCGCCGCTCAGGATTTCGAGGTCGAGTCCGCGCACCGCTTCGACGCTGCCGTCATAAGTCTTGACCAGGTTGCGACACCGCACCGCCACGCCCATATCGTTATCATACAGAATGAATCAGCTTCAGGGAAATAATTGGGTGGAGCGGGAGGTGTTCTGAGTTGCGTCGTAACGCCCCGACGTGTCGGGGCGTTTGCCGACCCTTCGCTTCGGTCAGGGCAGGCTTTGAAAGTCGGGGCTAGTTTCAAATAAGCAACGTTCGTTTGAGAATCGCCGCAGGCTTGGGCGCGCTTCACAGTCGCGGCAGACGCGGCAGCATTTGGGGTGGGGTGTGACCCGTGGGCCCCGCGAACTGCCCCTCACCGTCGCCCGCTCTCCCGCCCACGCGGGGGAGGGGTTCCCGCGTGAGCGGGACGGGGTGAGGAGCGTCCTGCCCGGGCCCGCCGCCCTGGGCCACTGACTACCACCCCTGGAGTGGTCGAAAGGTGAACTATCTGCCTGGCCGTCGATCTTACGTTAGACGCCAGGGATGGGGGTTGGCATCCACTGGAGTCGGGATTGGCAGGTCAGTGATGCGTCGCGTTTGAGCTTGCGCAAGGCTCGAGGGGTTCCGCAAGGGGCACACGCTGCAATCATGACTGAAGAGCCAGGTAGCCAGTTCCAGGCGGGACGTCACGCCAACTTTCTCGAAGATGTTACACAAATGGTTCTTGACCGTTTGAATAGAAATCTTCAAGTCCCCGGCTATCTCGGCGTTCGAAAGTCCCAGGGCAACACGAGCCGCGATCGTTTTCTCGCGCGCTGTCAGCGTATCGGCTGGTCGTCGGGTTCTTCCGCGCATAGATAAAATATGTTGAAATGCTTCAGGGTTCAGGGCGCCATCCTCCTCTCAGCCTTTGCTGCTCCGCGCTCTTTTAGCCATCGGCAGAAAGCCACGAGGAGGTGAATAGTTTTTGCGCCATGAACGATACTGGGTTGGCTGTGCTGCTATCCGCTATGTTTTCAGGTCGTGTTGGACCGCACCGGCGAGGATTGGAGACCCGGGGGATTGCCCGCCTCGCCCGGGTCTCCTCGACATTCGATCAGTGCGCATCTCCGGAGCGTATTGCAACTTCCTTGTTGGCACTCTTGGGGGTACTGACGTAACCTTTGACCTGGTTCTGGTTGACTACGTTGACCACCAGCTCGTAGGGCCGCTTTGAGCCGTTGACATAGAAGAAAATTGGCTCATTGATGGTGCGATCTTTCTTCTCCACGCGGACGTCGTCGACGAGCATAGCCAAGTTGAATTGATGCCGCTTCACGTTGGTCTTGATCACCGTCAACCCGACTCCCGCCACATGCGCCGGGGCCTTCTTGCTGGCCGTGAACTCGAAGTAGTCGCGTTCGCCCAGTTTGCGAAGAGTCTCGACATCGTCATGATTGCGGGCGATCAGCGTTCCCATTTCGCTGCGGGCCATTCCCAAGTCGGAGCGCACAGAATCGAGCGATTTCTTGGTGTTGTCGAGGTCGCTGCGCTGCGCGGAAACGTCCTGCCCGAGCGCTCCCACCTGCTGCTGGTCGGCCTTCAGAGCCAATTGTTCCTGAAGCTGTGCGGACCGTGCTTGTTCGTCCTTCTGGAGTTGAGTCACCATCGCCCGTGAGCGTTTCAGTTCACCGCCCGTCGCTCCCAGGCGCTTTGCCGCAGAGTCTAACTCGTCCTTCAGCGCATCGAATTGCTGCGCGTTGGCGTTTTCGATCGCGCTCAAACGGCTGGCCAGTTGATCCTGGAATTCGGCGGCCATTTGCTTGTGCGTCTGAGCCTGCTGCGTTTCCAGCGCCTCGCGCGTTGAGTTGATTTTGTGGAAGGAATAGATCTCCCCAGCGGCCAACGCCGCCAGCACAACTAAGATCAATAGAAACTTGCCTTGCGAGCCAGAACGCTCCGGCTCGACGACGTGAATTTCCTTTTCAGGAACCTCATCAATCGCCATTTGGTTTTCTCCTTCTCGGGACGCGGTTGCTCTCTTCCACCGGCTACCCGTCTTGTCCCTGCGGTTGAGTAGAGCACGCCGAGTGCCACTCTTGTCTTTTGCTATCCTGCTGAAACAAAATCGTTAAGCAGCGGCTCGGGCCGCCAAGCGGTGTTTCGCCAAGGCAATTCTTACGCTCGGAATGCAAAAACTTCAAGCGAAATCTGCAGGTAGGGGGGAGAAACCCGAGGCCGGGGTGAGGCTCTTTACCACCTTGGGTTCAAAGGGTGCTGTGCCTGGCAGACCGGCGTGGGCGGCGCAGCGGCGGCCGCCACTGGACTTTTTGTCCCTTGCCCGACTTGCTGATCTCAGTATACAGTGTCCAAGAGCTTGATAAAGATGTGAGCTATAATCGGAGTGTAAGTCCCGGACCCGTGGGCACAAAACGCAGTAGCGGCAAGGAACAGGAGCGATGAGCTATCTTGTGGCACCCTTTGAAGTCGCCTCGAAAGGCTTGGGCGCGCCGGTCAAAGTTCGCTTCGTTCACCTTTACCCCGCCATTGCCACCCGCCACAGCGACAGCATGGATGCCGTTTTCTTGCTGGACGGACGAAAGGTGACGGTGGCGATTTCCTGCGCCACGCTCTCCCAGTGGCGTGAGCGTGCGGGCAAGAGTTTCACCGACCAGCAGTTGGCGGATATCGCTTCCCTGCACCTGCGCCGCACCCTCGAGCAAGGATTCGAGGCTACGGAGGCGGAGCTTTTCCTTAGCGGCGAGCCGTTCCGGATCCTGGCTCGTGAGCTCGGATGCCTTTAAGCGGGTGAAAGAAGCCTTCAGCTTTCGGCTCCCGGCTCTCAGCCGGCAGCGAGTCAACCGGCGGCGGGTGCGAGCGCGCGGAGGTTTCGTTTTTGGCAGGTCTGCGCTGCTTAGTCCTATTGAATCGGCGATTTTCAATCGACAGTCATCAATCCCGAAAAAGGGCAGACCCGTCCGGCTCAGGGCTTATCAGGCAGGATTGTGGGGTTGCTATATAATCCCGGACGGGTCGGTGGGCTCGTTGGTAGCAGTTGGCTGCTACGAAACTCTTGAGGGACCGAAATCCACCTTACATCGGCGGCCTTGACTCAACCCGGACCGGCGACGTTAAGTTCCTTTTCGGTGCCTTTTTTTTGCATCGCGCCGCGGCGCTCTCCAGCTCGGATAATGCCACGGCTGAGGCTTTACATCCTCCTTCGTCTGTGCGGTTGCTGTTGTAGCAGTCGCCTGATCGCTCCAGTCGGTGCGCGTAAATGCTTTCTTCGCCTATGCGTTCCGCCTTAGCCACAGATAACATAGCCTAACCTGCGCGGATGTCAATAGATTTCGCAATCGGCCTCCTCTTTGTTACATTTGTGTTAAGATTCGAGCTTAAAAAGCACTAAATCGGCTCCCCTCTTGCCCCCAGTCCGAGGCCGTCGCCGGAACCCTAGCGGTTGCGGCAGCGCCGCCGCGAGGGCCGCGCTTCTCCCTCGCGGGCCGGCCGCTGCGCCTGCTCTGCAAAGTCCCAGCCTCGGCTGAATGTCGTCGGCTAGGGCTTGACCTTGATCAGCACAACGCCGTGCGCGGGCGCCCTGGCCGAGAACTGGACAGGGATGCTGCCGAGGTCTTTGTGATCCCATAGATCGCGAACCGCCGGCGAACCCTGAAATCCCAGGGCAGACCAGCGGACCACGCTGGCACCGAATTGTTGTCTGGTCGGGCTAACAGTACGTCCGAATCCGAGCCGGTGCAATTCGTTGTGCTGTTTCCTCACGGGAACGCAGCGCCGGCCTTCAGGCTGGCAAATGCCCCGACAGATCAGGATCTGCGAACCAGAATACGACGAGACCGATTTGTCATTTTGCTTGCAGTTTTTTATATTTGTGTTAAGATTGGCGCCCAAAGAACAACACCAGGTGGTTCATTTATGAGCATTGGAACGCGCGTGATGCAGATTCGTAACCAGAAAGGGGTCAGCCAGCGGCAATTAAGCGAGCGGTGCGGCATCGCAGGGTCTTATCTTTCGCGGATTGAGAATCGTCACCTCGAGCCTCGGCCCAAGACCCTTCGCAAGATCGCAGACGCCCTGGAAGTGCCCTTGGCGGAGTTCTTCCAGGATCAGCAGGAGAACCTCGCAGGGGTTCAATGCGTGGTTACACCTTCCGGGAAGTGCCTTATGGAGCTTATTGGGGCCAGCCAGGGAAAACCTCCCCAGCCTGGGGCCGAAAGGTACACGCCACGGCATCTGCGACTGATCCGCCTGGCGGGTTATCTCATTCAGAGTGGAGACCGGCGCCTGCTCGATGCGCTGGAAGTGGTTCTGGTGGCCTTGTTGAATAGCGACGCGAGCCAACCGGAACGGCTTTCGCCTTATCCCGCTCCGCCCGTACCCGAGTTCCGGCGCGTCGGGGACGAATCTGCGTAGCACTCCCCCTACTCGGCTGCTTTCTCCAATTCCTCCGCCGCCTGGTTGACGAGTGCGGCTTCGGCATTGAGCACTTTGCCGACTTCGACGATGCCCTCGTCAGCCAATTTCCATTTCTTCTGTTCGATGGACTCCCGAATCGCGGGCATGGTTTTGGCTCCATAGCCGGTGTAAACACCCGGGGCATAGATTTCGTGCCTGTACCAAGCGCGTCCTGGGAGGCCATCGGCGCTGGTCAATTTCCGCTCGCTCTGGATAAGCAGCTCGTTGAGAGCGCCCAATGATGCGTTGTTTAGAACCGCGCCGCCATTGGCCTTCGCCTTTTCGAGCGCTTTGGTGTAGCGCTGGGCGCTTTGCCTCAGCGCCTCCATGGCGTTATCCAGGGGAGCGAAATTCAAATAAGGCGGGACCTCCTCACGGTCAGGAGGCACGAACGTCTTTTTCGGGTCGGAAGTGGCCGTAAATACGCCTTCCTCGATCTCTTTATTCCGCTCGCGAGCTTCCTCTTGTTTGTTACTCAGAAGCTTCTTCAGTTCGCCGCCATATCGGTGAATAGTGTCGGCGAAATTGGAGAAGTCGAAGGGCAGCAGTTCGGCGTCCGCCAGGCGCATGACCGCCGTCCCGGCGGTTTGGGCCAGGGCGCGGCCATAGACAAAGTTAGTATCACTAAAATGAGTATACCAATAGAAGTCATCGTAAACGGAATGGTAAATCCCCCCGCCGTCCTCCCCGCCGTAGCCGAGGTCGAGGGAGGCGACGCCCAGGTGGTCGACGAACGCGCCGTAGTCGGAGCCGGAGCCCAGGGCGCCGATGCGCAGGTCAGGCCGCTCCCGAGCTTCCTGGCGTGCTTCCGGGGTGGCGGCGTCTTCGATCTGCCGAAGCTGGCTCCGCTTCCAGACGCTGATCTTTTTCTCGGGGTCATCGATATCCCGTGCTACCCCGTTAATGAATTTTTCGAGAGAGTGTGACCCTTCGGCGAAAAAATAGCCTCGCCCGTTGGAGTCGGAGTTGAGATAAGCCACCGCTTTCTGGGTAAGCTCCTCGGCGTGCTCTTCGGCCCATTCGGTGGAACCGATAAGCCCCGGCTCCTCGCCATCCCACACCGCGTAGATGATGGTTCGCTTGGGCTTCCATCCTTGTTTCAGCAGGTCCCCGAAAGCCCGCGCTTCTTCCATTTCCGCGACGGTGCCGGAGATGGGATCTTCAGCTCCATTCACCCAGGCGTCGTGGTGATTGCCGCGCACCACCCATTGGTCGGGACTTTGGGAGCCGTCAAGGCGCGCAATCACGTCGTAGAGCGTCTTAAGATCCCAGTTGGCTTTGACCTTCAGATGCACCTTGGTGGGACCCGGTCCGAGGTGGTAAGGGAAGGGAAGCGCGCCGCGCCACTGCGGCGGCGCCATCGGCCCCTTGAGCGCCGCGAGCAGGGGTTGCGCGTCGGCATAGGAGAGAGGCAAGGTGGGAATCTTGGTGATAGTCTGAACGTCCTTAAGTGGCAGCCGCTTGGCGTCTTTGGTGGCTCCCACGCCCGGCGTCAGCGGGTCGCCGGTATAAAGCGTGTCGTCCATGACGCTCCCGCGCTGCACGCCGTCCGGCGGGCGAAAAGCGCCGCGCGGAAAGACATCTCCCTCCCGATAACCGTCTCCACTCGGGTCGGAGTAGATCAAGCAGCCCACGGCGCCGTGCTCCGCGCCGACTTTGGGCTTGATCCCTCGCCACGAGCCCCCGTAGCGCGCGATGATGATGGCGCCTTTGACGGAAATCCCCAGCCGGTCCAATTCTTCGTAATCCTTGGGCACGCCGTAATTAACGTAGACCAAGGGGGCCGTTACGTCGCCATCCGCTGAATAGGCATTGTAAGTGGGGAGTTGCTCGTCATGTTGGCTGGAGGTTGGGTCCTCGGCCACGGTCGGCTCTTCCAGCTTGGCCTTGAAGTGCGTGGGCTCGAGCATCTCCACCAGCCGCTCTTTCGGCGTGGGGAAGAGCACGTCGAAGTTCTCAATGTGCGCATCCCAGCCCCACTCCTTGAGATGGGCAAGAATCCACTCCGCATTGTCCTTGTCGTACGCCGAGCCAACATGGTGCGGGCGCGCCGATAAACGCTGCATATAATTGCGCAGATTGTCGGTGGACGGAACGGAGCGGAACTTCGCCTCCCATTCTCGCTCCTTCTGCGAGGAGTTCGCAGAGAAGCCTTGCAGGGTCACAGGTTCTTCGGCGGGTGCAGCAAAGAGCGCAAGAGCTGAGAGCAGCAACAACGCAGATATCTGCCAGCGATGCATCAAATGGCCTCCTTGGGGGAATCGCCTGAGAGTATATCCCAATTTGGGTGGCGTCGTGCCGGCGTTTCGCCGTTTCTCGAGGGACGATCCTAATTGCAGGCAAATCTGTGGTAGTCTGTTAAAGAGCCTGCTAGCCCCTCACCGGAGGGATGGGTGAGCGGTTGAAACCGGCGGTCTTGAAAACCGTTAGCCCCGAAAGGGGCTCGGGGGTTCGAATCCCTCTCCCTCCGCCACTCCTTCAATTACCATTTGCCATGGAGTTGTGGTGCGGGCAGCCTGCCCCGACCTGTCGGGGTCCCGCCCGCTGTGGCGCGTGCATTCCTTCGCTCCGCTCAGGACAGGCTCTGCCCGCGCGCAGGAGGGGGGTGCTTCGCCCATAGGCGTCAAGATAAGCTGGGTCCCGAAGGGACCCAAGATCATTAGCCGTAGGTGAAACCTACGGGAGGCAGCAGCGCAAGTCATCATCCAACCCCGAAGGGGTTGAAGCCGGCCTTATTCGACCCCTCCGGGGTCGCCGGCGAGCTGAGGGGCTGGCATCTGGTCCGTAGGTTTCACCTACGGCTAATGATGTTAATGCCCTTCGGGCATTAAATATCCACCGTGTCCGCCTTAATCTTAACGCCTATGGGTGCTCCGCCTGCCCGCAAGCCTGGTCCCTACGCCTTGCAATTTATACGATTGTATCGCATATTATGCACATGTGGATACCTCGCGATATCGAGCCTCGTCTCCGTCGGTCCGCCCGCACCCGGCCCGTCGTGGTGCTGACCGGCGCCCGCCAGACAGGCAAGACATCGACTTTGCTCAGACTCTTTCCGAAGCTCGGGTTCGTCTCTCTTGACCTTCCCAGCGAAGCAGAGCAGGCCGAAAAGGAGCCGCAGGATTTTCTTCGCCGCCATCCGTCGCCCACAATCATCGACGAAGTGCAATACGCTCCTGGTTTATTCCGGCACCTGAAAGTAGCGGTTGACGCCAGTCGCGCCCGCAACGGGCAATTCCTGCTGACCGGATCGCAGAAGTTTACCTTGATGAGGAGTGTTTCCGAATCGTTGGCGGGACGGGCGGATATCGTGGAATTGGAGACGCTTTCGTGGGCCGAGATGCGAGCTGCGCTGCCGCACTCGAGGCTCGAGACAGCCATCGTTCGGGGCGGTTTTCCGGAGCTCGAGGCCAACCCGGACATCGACCACGTTGCTTTCTACAACTCTTATCTCGCCACCTATCTGGAACGTGACGTGCGATCGCTGGCCAACGTCGGCAATCTGCGGGACTTCGAACGCTTCTTGCGCGCCTGCGCGTTACGCTCGGCCAACTTGCTGAACAAAGCTGATTTGGCTCGCGACGTCGGTATCGCCCCTTCCACAGCCAACCTTTGGCTTTCCACTCTTGAGGCTTCCGGCCAGGTCGTCCTGCTCGAGCCGTGGTTCTCCAATCGCACCAAGTCCATTATCAAGAGCCCGAAACTGTATCTTGCCGATACCGGGCTGCTTTGCGCCCTATTGAATATCCGTTCCGAAGATGTGTTGTCTCAGTCACCGGCGGCGGGCGCAGTTTGGGAAACTTTCGTTTTCGCTCAACTGCGGGCTCGTGAACGCCGGGCCGGGCGCGCGGCTAGTCTCTTCTATTGGCGGGACCGCACCCGCGAGGTGGACTTCGTGGTTGACGTCGGCGGCCAATTGGAGCTTTTCGAAGCCAAGTGGACCGAACTGCCGGCGAAGAGTGATTGCGTCAACCTCGATTTCGTGCGCAAGGTCGTAGGAAAGGCAAGTGTCGCCCGCGGCGCGATCGTCTCCCGCACTCCCAATAGTTTTCCCCTCGCCAATGGGTTCCGAGCCCTGGCCGTGTCTGATTTGGAGTAGACCGGCTGCCCGGATCGCCCGGGCGTGGCGCAGAGCCAAGCCCTACGGTAACTGGAAGCTGATGCTCCGACCATCACAGGGCTTCGCCCTGCGCCAGCCGGCGTAAGTCTCACAAGTCATTGAAAACATTGAACGGTCACACTTCCTGACTGACTGAAAAGGGTGTCAGGTACCCTTTTCCCTCTTCGTCAACTGCGGAGATCCTTCGCCTCGCTCAAGATGACACACTCAATCGACAACCGCGGGAAAAAGGAAAAAGGGTGTCAGGGCCTGAAAAGGGTACCTGACACCCTTTCCCCCCTTACTATCCAAGACAAGAGCCGTATGCGGTAGTGCCGCTCGTACGGATCTGCGCGGGGGGCGGCCAGCAATGACCGTCCCTACCGCGACCCTTTTCCCCGCGGAGGTGCCCTATGCGTAAGAGACTAACGTCGCGGATCACCGGGAGCCCCGATTTTGGGCGATCCGGTGGAACCGCTGGTTAGCCGTGATTCAGTTTTGACCTCTCGACAGTTGCGTCGGGTTGATAACGCTTACATAACTTGCCAACCAGATCATTGAACCATTGCGCTGCGCCCGGTGCCGTAATTACTGTCTCAATGAGCATTCTAAGGTTTACCTGTAAATATAGGCCCCGCCGATTGGGATCATACATGCCAGGACCATCTAATTGGGTTGTTGTAGGAGGACTTCCATCGGGATTTAGGCACCCAGGGCAGACGAGATTATGGGCCACAATCCTTACTTCATTTTCAAAAGAATACCTTTTCGCCTTTATGAGGGCTCGTTCGCCTGCCCGACTGCCATTGTAGACCCCCATATCGTACTCTGCAAAATCGATGTAATGAACTTTTCCGATGGTCGTAGATTCCTGCTTTGCCAAGATGCTCTCATTCAGCCTCCTTAAGGTGGAGCGAATTGCGACTCCTTCGGTTGATCCTACGTACTCTTTCCACATTTGCTGAGACTCAACTTCTCCTAGAAACCAGCAGTTTACCACCAGTACATGCCTACCATCTCGGACGTTTCTATCAGTCATGCCTGCTAATTGTTCCTGCAACTCGGGCCGCCCCTCGAAAGTCGTTTTCCATTTCAAGTCTCTAGCAATCATGTTTTCTCTGGTCTTATCGGGAAGAGTAGCTTCAAATTGATCAATCAAGCTGCCCAAGCGACTCATCCACAGTGCACGGAGTTCCAGAAGGGAGATAAATTTTGCAAACGTTAGATAACGCCAAACGGTATCCAAGGTGAATCAAGGCCCCCATCCACACTCGGCTACCGCCACTTCGACGGGGTCCCTCAAAACAATCCACGCCAGAGAAATCTCCGCCACGTTTCTTGCTCGCGCGGTTAGACTCAGCAGACCGTCGAGGACCATTGCCCCACCAGCGAACCTCTGGGCTGCCGAGAGACGGTTGAAATCGGGAATCCAGTCAGAGAGTACCTTGCTCCCTAGAGTTTTCGGAAATTTCCAACCGCCAAATGCCCGTTTCGTCAGTACCTTCGCAGTTGTTGTTCCTATGCTGATGATTAACGGTTCATGCGAGGGGAGGATTAGCAAAGCTACACGGCCCATCTGGTATTGCTGCAAAACCGACCCATACTTTGCACATACGGCCTGTGCTTCTTCCTGTTTCATCTCAGTTTCCGTGCTCGCTTAATGGTCTTCAACGTTTTTCATTCCCCAGGCACCACTGACCAGCGTGATTGGTTCTCCCTTAATGAACTTTAGGCCAATCGTGCCTTTAGCAACACCCGCGACAAATTCCTCATGAGTGATGTCTGTGACATCAATCGGCATGTTATGAAGTCTGTTGTATTCCTGCATCGCTTCATCAATGGTGGCTGGCGCAGAGCGAAGCTCTGCGATGTTGAAGCACGACAACTGGCCAAACGCAGAGCTAGCGCTCTGCGCCAGCCGGCCTTTCTTTTAATAACCAGATTAGCTTGTATACCTATAATGCCTTTCGATGAAGCCTATTGTTCTGGTGTACTTCTCTTTGGCGCAGCTCGGTGCCAAACACCTCATCTCGTCGAGGACTGGCAGTAATGGGCTTGAATAATTCGACATCCCATTCTGGAAGCGATAAGCCATTACATTCTCCGATGGCATCTTCCTTAAAGGGATGTTGTCAGAAACAAAGTCAGCACGAATAGGGTGAAACTCAGCCTGCAAAAACTTCAGGGTGGCCGAAGGAGTCAGTAGAAGTCCGATCCAATCCTGATCCTCGCAATATTGATGCGCTTCAAGGAAAGACGGGCCAAGGATTATCGGCGGAGAAGTTGAAGTGAAGGCGGTTCCAACGCTTATTGCCCCTCTCAGGGGCAATCGGATTTCGACAGACTTGGTGATGAGTCTTGTACATAGAAGACTGAACCATCCGTAAGAACGCAATGGACTATCGCCGCCAAGGTCGGGTGCAAAAATCGCAATCGTATCAGAGAAGACCATGCACTCCACCTGTCCGTGTTCTATCACATTCTGATCATCCAACGTTCGTAGAAGATCATCAAGCTGCCCCGTCAACATCGCCCGTGGAAATTCCTGGTCCGTCTGTCGAATCAGATTTTTGAAACCCAGAATGTCAAAAACCCCAACAAAGGCATCTCTTCGTTTCCACTCGATCATCGGACCTATCCTCTGCTCGCCGACACCGAAGACGCCCTTGAAATTGCCGTCTCACGCCAAAATGGGCTGTATTCGTGCTCCAGCTCATGTTAGCACGATTCAGGGCCCCATCCGCACTCCGTTACCGCCACTTCGGGAAGCGAGTAGCGCAGAGTCCCTGGTTCTGGGACTCTGCGGCTCTTCCGGGGTCCAGGAGAAAAGAGTGTCAGGTACGCCTTTTCCCCCCTTTCCCCTCTTTTTTCGAAGTCATTTCCTCACGCGCAATTTAGAAAAACACCGCAGGAGAAACGTGGAATCGCACGCTCAATTTCTGGATGTGAGTTTTGCTCAGGCCGCGTTTCTTGCGCAAGACTTCGGATATGATGCCTTCTGAGCCGAAAATTGGGAGCAGGTCTTTTTGACGGAGGTTATTGGCTTCCATCAAGGCGCGCAAAACTTCGATCGGTGAAGCATCGGGAACCGGATGATGTTCTTGTTCGTAGGCCTCGATCAAGGTCATCAGGACCTCCGCATACTTCGCTTCCGCGCTCGTTGGATGCTCTCTGGCGGCCAGCTTATCCAACACCGAAAGGTATTGTTCGTGTTGGCGCTCAGTGGTGATCGGTGTCGGCGCACCAACTTCCAGCGCGTATTCTTCAGATACCGCAATCATGGTTTTTGCCAATCCTCCTGATCATATGCAGCGTGGCTCAAGATGCGCCGGATATAGACCATTCTCCATTCGTATTTGATGCGCGCGCCGGCCAAACGACATTTGGTCACAGACACTAACGCTTTTCGCATTTTTCGCTTGACAAGCGGGCGAACGTGTGATAGCCTACCTTTATGGTTACGTTCTGGACAGTTTGTCGCAGGCGGGCGCCAGGGCGTGACGAAGCTCGGACCAGAGCCCGATCGCTCCGGCAAGATGTGAAAGCGAGGACCTGCGAAAAATGAAAAATAGTGGGAACGAAGCTAAGAAGTGGCTGAAAACAAAGGAAGTCACCCTTTTGAATGGTGCAAATGATGCGCGTTTTGCGCGCAATTTCGCACCCATGGGACGTTGAAATGAGCAAAAACAGCGCCCTTTGCGCAAAATCAATCGAAGCCTCCAGGCCGGAGAGGGGCTGAACAAGGACAAAGTGTCGGCTACACAGGGGCCAGGTTGGCTTGGTCTTGCCACAGAGTCCAGGGGTTGCGATTCCAGGTCGTAGGTTTTTGGAGAGAATGCCGATTAAATCCTTGTGGACTCTCGTGCCGCATCGCGCGATTCGTTAAGCGTCGTTCATCGTCCCATTCGTTTCATTGCCCGACAACCGATCTTCGACCGCAGCGAACAAGTGTACGGTTACGAACTGCTGTTCCGTTCCGGGCTGGAGAACCGCTACACGGCCCCCAGGCTTGACTTGCCAACCGACTTAGTACGAGCATGAAGAATGTAACGGGATACCGGTCGAGAATCTCAATCGAGTTCCGGAGGGTTCCATGCGTCGGGCGTACGTGATCGCAACTCTATTGTCTTGCGTCGCCGTGTGCTGCTTGCTGAGCTCGTCGGTCTCAACTCGAAGCCAATCGAATTCTGCGAACGGCGCGAAGAGTTCGTTGTGTCCGGACGACGATACAGGTTTAACGCTGCCCGCCGGCTTTTGCGCGACGGTTTTTGCTGACGGCATCGGACATGCGCGCCATATGGTGGTGGGACCGGCTGGAGTCGTTTACGTCAACACCTGGTCGGGTAGGTACTATGGAGGCCATGGCACTCACCCAGGAGGATTTCTGGTGGCCCTCCAGGACACAGGCGGCGCCGGAAAGGCCAATGTCGTCGAACGCTTCGGCGCAACCGTCCAGACGGGCGGCAAGGGTGGCACCGGCATCGGGATGTACAAGGGCGCGATTTACGCAGAGCTTAACGATCGCATCGTGCGCTATGCGCTCTCTGCCGGCTTGCTTGTGCCTCAGGACGCTCCCGAGACGATCGTCTCCGGTCTGCCCCTGAGTGGCGATCATCCCATGCATCCGTTCATTATTGACGCCGAGGGGATGATGTACGTCGATGTCGCGACTGCCACCAACTCCTGCCAGCCGCGCAACCGCCAACCCCACGTGCCCGGCGCCGACCCATGTACTGAACTCGCCACCCGGGGCGGCATTTGGCGTTTCGACGCGAACAAAACCGGCCAGAGGTTTTCACCGGCAGCGCGTTACGCAACGGGGATCCGCAATGCCGAAGGCTTTGCGTTCGATTCCGCGGGCCGGTTATTCGTAACCCAGCACGGGCGCGACCAATTGCATGCGAATTGGCCGGAACTCTATAAGCCGGTTGAGGAAGCCACCTTGCCCGCGGAAGAGTTGCTGCTCTTGAAGCCGGACGGCGACTACGGCTGGCCCGAATGTTATTACGACGGAGTGGCGGGAAAGCTGGTTCTGGCGCCGGAGTATGGCGGTGACGGCGGCAAACGCGTGGGCGTCTGCGCCGACAAGATCTCTCCCGTCGCCTCGCTTCCCGCCCACTGGGCGCCGAACGGCATGGCGCACTACGACCAGACGCAATTCCCAGCCCGCTATCGCGACGGAGTCTTCATCGCCTTCCACGGTTCATGGGATCGCGCTCCCTACCCGCAAGGCGGCTATAACGTGGTCTTTCAGCCACTCCTCGGCGACCAGTCCGCCGGAAACTGCGAGATTTTCGCCGACGGTTTTGCCGGCGTGGTGAAGACTCCGGAAGGCGCCGAGCATCGCCCTTCCGGCGTGGCGGCGGGGCCGGACGGGTCGCTCTTCGTGTCCGACGATGTGCGGGGCCGAATCTATCGAATTGTGTATAAGGGCGGAGGCGACGGGACCGCCGGGATCACCCCGTGCCCGAGTCCTTCGGCGCCGGCCGGTGAGGTGGAAGAGTCCTTCGCCAAGCCGCCGGAGGGCACGCATGCGAACGCCGGCGCGGCGGCATCGGGGAATCTTCCCGTTCCGCAGGGCGCGACGCGAGCTATGGTCGCCCTGGGCGATCGCATTTACCACGGCCAAGTGGGCGGAGCCGCCTGCGTGGGTTGCCACGGCGAGCGCGGTACGGGGTCGCCCTTGGGCCCTGACCTCACTGCGAAGAAGTGGCTGTGGAGCGACGGCAGCTATGCCGGAATCTCGAAAACGATTCGAGAAGGCGTGATGCACCCCAAAGAGTATCGCAGCCCCATGCCGCCCATGGGCGGGGCGCAACTCACTCCTGACCAACTCTCGGCGCTCGCGGCGTACGTCTGGTCGCTGAGCCATTAAGATGTGGTTGGCATCTTTGAAGCGGCCCGAGTATAGGCCCTCAGGCACGAACGGCACAAGGGGACCGAGGCGGGTCCAAGCGTTTTCTATTGGCGTGGGGGAGACTGGGTGATATCAACTTAGGGAGGCGGCGAGGGCAAGCTGCGAAAAGTTAGTCTGGCCGCCGTGGAATGGCGGCCAGACTGCCGAATGGGTCTAGCATCTCTTGGCTTCTGACCGTCGATCAGTTCGCCCGGAGTTCCCGTTCCGCTTGAAGCCAATCGCCGAGGTCGTTGCCTGGTGTACCGCCTCGTTGGACATAGAGTTCATAGGCTCGATGTCGCACGTCGTCTTCCGAAATATTCCGTCGCTGCGGCTCATCTTGAGTGAGAGTGTGAGAAGACGATGGTAGAGGGATGGCCGGTCGCCTTGGTTCGACCTTTGGGGTTGCGGCGAGGGAAGTCCGTTCTGGTTTTCTTTCAAAGCGTCCCATAGGGGCACCTCCTTTCTGAATCTCAGGTTGACACTACCAACGTAGCGCGATCCGGGACAAAGTGTCAATGTTCAGCATCCTGGGGTAGTGT
>CAWJHY010000044.1:0-26972 GCA_963842495.1 uncultured Acidobacteriota bacterium | reverse complement strand
TGACGGGTGTTCTCAAGGCTCGGTCTTCTCCGGCGTCTCCGGAGCTTGCTCCGGCTGGTCTGCCCAAACCTCCAAGCCGGTGCGGGAAAAGGCGAAGTTGATGATCTGCCCGCCCATCTGAGTCAGCGCTTCTTCGACGGCGGGCTTGGTGCCAGGTTCTACCATGAAAACTACACAGCCTCCGCCACCTGCCCCGCAGACCTTGGCAGCCACGGCGCCATGTTTCTGGGTTTGCTCGATCATGCTGTCGATGGTGGGAGTAGAAATGCCTTTGAAGTTTTGTTTGCGGTTTTCCCACTCCAAAGCCAGCAGTTCCGCCACGTCCTTCCAGTCTCCCGTGAGAAGGGCCTCGCGCATCTGGTTGGCGATGGTGGTGATCTTGTCGAAATTTCGGCGCACCTGCTCGTCGCCGTCGATGTGGGATTTCATTACTTCCCAGTTGTTGATGGCGGAATCCCGGGGTTGGCCGGTGTAGCAAAGGACAAAGCGCTTTTCGAGGTCGGAAACAAATATCGGAAGCTTTTCGCGTCTCACGCCGCCGGGCTCGAGGTGGACCACGTTCGCCCCGCCGTAAAGGGCGGGGAAATAGTCCTGCCAGCCGGTGGGAACTCGAATCGCAATGGCCTCGACATTCTTGGCGATTTCGAGGATTTGGGTACGCGTCACCCGCTTGCCGGTGACGCGCGCCAAGCCTCCGCAAAGCGCAATGTTGAGTGCCGATGAGCCGCCCAGTCCGGCCCCGGCAGGGACCTGTGAGCTGGTCTCGATATTGAGCCCCCGTTCGGGAGCGAAGTAGATCACCAACTCCCGCACCAGAGGCAGCCGGGACTTGCCGCGCGCCAAATCCGCCAAGTCTTCAAAAGTCTCTTTAATCTCCTGGTCCTTGGACGCCAGAACGATATGCCGGTCCGGTCGGGTCTCGATCACACAGGCGGCGTAACAGCGGATAGCGATATTGACGGTCAGGGCCCCGGGATGAAAAAGATAGAGCGGCCAGATGTCTACTGTGCCGCCCGCCAGATCTGCTCTTGCCGGCGCTCGCGCTTGAACTCGCATGGGAACCTCGTGGAAGAACAGTTGTCGGTCATCAGTTGTCAGTCGTCAGTCGGGCTGTCATTCCGAGCGTAGTGAGGAATCTTGCCATGGTTGGTCGGGGAACGACTCCGAGCGAGATTCCTCGCTGCGCTCGGAATGACAGCGTTTCGCCGCCACTTGCTACTCTCCGTGCACGGCCCGTTGGCCACTGCCTACTGCCCACTGCCTACTGCCCACTGCCTACTGCCCACTGCTGTGCCTCCTCCATGGTCTCATCAATCCACAGTGTGGGCCAGCCTTGCTTGTCGGGCGCGGAAGGGGCCGCGGTAATCTTGAAATGCTGGCCGTCGTTGACCTCGGCGGTGTAGTTGTAGCCGCAACGATCAGTGCCCGAAAAGGCGATCGCTCCCTCTTGCTCGAGCTCTTCGAGGCTGGCGTAGGAACCGTGAACGGCCAGGTAGAGGCGCTCGGCCTTCCCGATCACCGCCAGATCCATTTTGACGCCCACCACGTCGATCAACTGTTTAGGCGGGGCGCCGCCCGCCGGACCATGTGTAAGCTGCGGCTTGATAACAAACCAGACTATGGCTGCCACAATGACCAGACCCAAGAGACTGCCTGCTGCCTTCATGCTGCACCCCGTCGATGATGACACACTCGCTTGGCTGCTAGAGCATACTGCAAATGGCAATAAGTTGGTAGCGCGCGGGCGTTTGCGCGCGTGGTTGGGGTAATTCGTGTCGCTCTATTAGGGCGGCTGCCCCTTTACCTACTGTTTAGGCGTACTGAAGTCCACTTTGGGAACCTCGCGCGCGGCGCCGGTCGCTGCGAAGTAATCGTTGTTTCGTTGGAAGCCTGCCCATCCGGCAAAGATGTTGTTGGGGAACAGTCCGATGTAGGTGTTGTAATCCTGGATGGCCTCGTTGTACCGCCAGGCGCTCGACGGCGATACGGTTTTCGGTTCCCGCCAGTTCGTCCTGGAGGGCCAGGAAATTCTGGTTGGATTTCAGAGTGGGGTAGTTCTCGGCAATGGCCAGCAGCCTGCCCAGGGCACCGTCCAACTGGCCATTGGCGGCGATTTTGGCTGCGGGTGTCCGGGCGTTCAGTAAACCGGCGCGAGCATTGGCGATGTCTCCAAACACCTTCTGCTCCTGCTGGGCATAGCCTTTTACGGTGGCCACGAGGTTGGGAATCAGGTCCGCGCGCCTCTCGAGCACGACGTCCACCTGCGACCAGGTTTGCTTGACGGTTTCGTTCTTACGCACCATTTCGTTCCGGCTGCTGACGTAACTTCCTCCCACGATAAGGACGAGCAGCAACGGGATTCCCACCACGAGCAGTAGTACCTTCATATTGATCCTCCTGAAGCCAGCCGGCGGTTGACCTCCTCGGTGGCCTTGACGACCGCGTGCAGGTATTTGTCGAACGTGGTTTGAATCTCCACCTCACTCCTGCGCTTACGTCCTTCGCGAATATCGAGCAGAGTATGAAAAGGAGCGGGGTCGAATCCCAGCGCCGGGCCGGCGCGGTCGAGCGTCGCCCGCTTGGTGGCCGGCGCTGCCTCTCCCAGCGCCAGCAAGGCGTGCCGGAAGAGCGCCGCAAACGTGGAAATGGAGGAGAGCATCAGTTCCAGGGTTTTGCGGGAATCCCCCGCCAGCATGACGTAGTGCTGCCTCAAGCGGAGGGTGTTGTTTCGGAACTCCCGTTCCACCTGCATCCGGTGACGATCCATGGGGACGTGCAGCGGAGCAATAACATCCTCGCCATAGAGAATCCGGCGCGCCGCTTTGATGTCCAGCAGTTCGATCGCAAAAATATCCGCGGAATGGCGAAGTTCCTCCGGCGTGAAGAACAGCGGCGCCGGGTGTCCCCTCTTGGTCCACCAGGCGGACGCGGCGCCCAGTTTAGTGAGTTCGCTGCTGCCAAGGTCGCGCAAAATGCAGAGCACATTCAAGTCGGAGTGCTCGGGGTGGAACTCGTCCGTGGCCGCGGAGCCGTAAAGTATTACGGAGAGAAGATTCCCTTCCGCTGCCTTTTTCAATTTGGTTACTAGCTGCGTCAACTGTTCTTCTGTCTTCATGGCTTAGCTCCATGCATGAGAAAGCCAAAGCCTCACCACTGAGCGCACAGAGGGCACGGAGGAATCAACCGGCTTGTCCCGCTGCGAACTCTGTGGCCTCTGTGGTGAGCTTTTCTTCGGATTCCAGTGCTCCCCGGCCCTGCTTCAATCGAAAATCGACCATCGACAATCCTTACCAGCTTCCGCCTGCTCCCCCTCCACCCGAGGATCCTCCTCCAAAACCCCCGAAACCTCCGCCTCCTCCTCCGCCAAATCCACCCCCGCTCCAACCGCCCCACCCTCCGCGTCCGGACCCTCCCGTCAAGATCGACAAAAGCAAGAACGGGCCCAGGAACCTGAGCAAGATGGGTCCCACGATGATCAGCACGATGATAAGGAGGAGAATCTGTCCTCCCGTCAGGTGCACTTCCTGGCCCCCGCTCAGGCGAGTGGCGGGAACGGTTCGGGATAGTTCCAAGCTCTCCAAGGAGACATGACTGTCCTGCGCAATCACCAAGGCGATCTGACTCACCATTTGCAGCAGGGCGCTGCTGTAGTTGCCTTGGCGGAGCAGCGGAAGCATATCGCGTCCGAAACCACCCACCTTGCCGTCAGGAAGAATGGGCTCCAGCCCGTATCCGACCTCCGTCCAGTACTTGTGGTCACTCACCGCAAGCAGGACCATCACCCCGCGATCGGTTCCTTTGTATCCGACGCCCCACTTTTGAAAAAGGTGATTGGCGAAATCCTCCGCCGCGCCGCCCTCCACGGATCGGATCGTGACCACAGCGATCTGCGCCTTAGCTTTTTGATCCACTTCCGTACACAGCCGAGTCAGGCTTTGCGTCGTCGCCGGGTTGAGGACGCCGGCGAAGTCGTTGACGAATCCCTGAACGTTCAGTTTTTGCCACTGCTCGGCATGGGCCGGCGCAAGGGCGCCGAGGGTAAGCAGCAAGAGGAGGCCGGCATGCGATGTAATGAGAGTGAACCAGCGTCGCATTACATCAATTCTACAAGAAAACGTCCAGCGTTGCATCTGACTCATGGCTCACTCGAAAGCAGGTGAGCGGATTACTTCAAACGCAGCGCCGACCTTCACGGGCAATCCAAAAACCCGTTCCGTTGTCATCCCGAGCGCAGCGAGGGATCTCGCTCTGGTTTGCATTCAGGGCACTGCGAGATTCCTCGTCGCCTGCGACTTCTTGGAATGACAGGCGAACAAGGTCTTTCCGCGGCCGTGAAGGCCGGCGCTGCCAGTCAAACTCGGACATCACCCGCGCAGCCTTGACAGATTTTGGGGTGGATGGCACCATTAAAGCCTGCGCTTGGGCTGCTCTGTCCTGGTTATAGCAGCTCTCCTGATGCAAGGCGTGCCGAAGTGGCGGAATTGGCAGACGCGCTACATTCAGGGTGTAGTGCCCGTCAGGGCGTGGAGGTTCGAGTCCTCTCTTCGGCACCAGATGTGAGCGATCCCCAATAAGAATGTGTAAACGCTCATGCTATCCCGCAGATTATTTCTCGCTATGACCGCAGGCACATTCACCCTGCCTGCCACTTCCTGGGGAGGCGCTAACGTGCCCACCGTCCTCGATCACATTCTTCTCGGCTCGAGCGATCTCGAGGCAGGCATCGCGTTCGTCAACAACCATACCGGGATCACTGCCACCTTCGGCGGCGTTCATCCGGGCCGCGGCACGCGCAACGCTCTGCTCTCGCTGGGCGAAAGACACTACCTCGAAATCATCGCGCCCGACCCCGCACAGACCGGCGCACCCGACCACTATGGTTTGAAGAAACTTACAGCGCCGCGCCTAGTTGGCTGGGCGGCGCATCCCGGCGACCTCAACGCATTCGCGGCACGTCTCCGCGACGCTAACCTTGCTTTCGATGGACCCACGCCCGGCGCGCGCCGGCGCCCCGACGGCCGCCTTCTCGAATGGAAGACTCTCAATCTTCACGACGATCGATCCGGGCTTCTCCCCTTTTTCATCGAGTGGGACGCTGACACCGTCCATCCTTCTGTCAACGCGCCGGCGGGCTGCAAAATCCTCCGCTTCGAACTCTCCACGCCCGAAAGCGCCGAATTGCAGCGCATCTCGACGCTTCTCGACCTCGACATTTCCATCACGCAAGGTGAAAAGCCCCAACTTCTCGCCCGCGTCGCCGGCCTCGATGGGAGATCAGTGTCACTCACGTCGTAGTTCTTAGCTGGTTGCGGTGCGGTGAGTTCTCGTAGGGGCGGCCCTTGTGGCTGCCCAAAGACGGCCACAAGGGCCGCCCCTACAACCAGATTCTTCGAGCCTTCGCGCACGAATATCGGGAACATCAAAACAAGCGGTCCGACCACGTGTTTGAGACACACTGTCCGTTCCATCAGCCGGTACCTTGGTGCCATAGACTCCGCTCGAGGGTAATGGGACCTTAGCGTTGGCCGCGTGGCATCGAAATTGCTCGTGACTGTCGAGGGATAGGAATCCGTCCGAGGCTGGCGCCACACTGGCCGGGAAGTCGTGCAGTATGCAAGCGAGGCCCCTCCATTCTGCCCACGCGAAGGAAGCGATTCTCGCCGTCGTCTGCCTCGCCGCCTTATGCTGCATCTCCTGTGGTGGCGCCGGAGGACACTCCGAAGTCGCCGCAACTCCCACCGCAGGTTTCTCCTTGAGTTCCACGAGTATTGAATTCGCCAATCAGGAGGTAGGCATCCCCAGCGCGCCTCAATCCGCCACCTTGACTAACGTTGGCAACGCGAGTCTGAGTCTTTCGAGTATCGAAGTTACCGGGTCTAACGCCGCGGACTTCACTTTGACCAACCATTGCGGCTCGTCACTGGCGCCTTCCGATCAATGCACACTAACAGTCACCTTCAAGCCCAGCACCGCCGGAACTCGCACCGCGTCGGTGATATTTGCGGACAATGCCGCCGGCAGTCCCCAGACGGTGAACCTCGCCGGGTCGGGCATCGCGCCGGCAGTCAGCCTTTCCACCACCAGCCTTTCCTTTGGAAGCCAGGCTGTCGCCATAACGAGCGCGGCCGAAACCGTCACTCTGACCAACACTGGCAGCGCGCCCTTGAGCATCAGCAACCTGGCGGTGGTGGGAGCCAACCTGGGTGATTTTGCAGAGATCGCAGACACTTGCCGCGGTTCCGTGGCAGCAGGAGGCGCTTGTACCATCGGGGTGGCTTTCACACCGAGTGCCGGCGGGGAGCGCACGGCGGCCCTCAGCATCACGGATAATTCCCCGGGAAGCCCGCAGACTGTGAGCCTTTCTGGCGAGGGCAGCCACGACGTCATTCTCTCCTGGACGGCCAGCCGGGCGAGTGGGAACGTGGCCTACAACGTCTACCGCGGAACCACCTCGGGGAGCGAGAGTTCGACCCCCCTGAACGCAACGCCGATTAACGGTACTACCTACGTGGACGAGAGTGTTGCGTCCGGAGCGACGTACTACTACGTGGTTACGGCTGTAAACTCAAATGGCGTGCAGAGCGCCGCCTCTGGCGAAACTGAAGCTACTGTGCCTGTGAATTAACCCCGCCTGCGCCCGGGGTGACACCTCGACTTAATCTCCCCCACCAGTGCCCAGTCCAAAAAAAGTAATCCTGGCGTGATACTTCCGCCCAGCCCGTTGCACCTACGGGCTCTATACCGTCTACAAGTCCTTTAAGGCTGACCCCCGTTTCGTTCGATATAACGCTGCTGGTCTGTGGTAGAATTGTCGAAGATTCTCGTGGAGGAAAAACCATGCTACGTCCCCGCCACTTACTTGCGTGTGTTGCCCTGTTGGCCCTGACGGCCGCCTGCTCGAGGAACGTCCCTAGCTCGCAGAACGCCGATGTCGCGGCGGTGCGAAGCGTCGAGGCTGCCTGGGTCAAGGACATTGCCACGAAAGATGTGGACAAGTTCGTGAGTTACTATTCCGATGACGCTTCAGTCCTGCTTCCCAACGAGATGCTGATCTCCGGCAAAGACAACATCAAGGCAGCCTTCAAGCCCATGATGGCTGACCCTAACTTTGCCCTGACTTTCCAGTCTACGCGCGGAGAGGCTTCGAAAAGCGGCGATTTCGTTTACGTGATCGGCACTTACTCGATGACCACCTCGAGTCCCAGAGACCAGAAGCCGGTTACCGATCAGGGCAAGTACCTGACTGTTTTTAAAAAGCAGGCGGACGGAAGCTGGAAAGCCGTGGCCGACATGGTAAACACCGACTTGCCCGCTCCGAGCGAACATGTTCAAGCCGCACCGCAACCCAAGAAACACAAAACGCACAGCGCCACCCGGGCCCACAAGCGTCGCCGTGCCTGAGTTTTGCCCCGCCGGGTCGTGATTCAGACTTCCTGTCTCTTGACAAACGACGAACCATAGGCTAGAATGCTAAGTTGGCGGCGTGGCCGTCTGCGCCCGCAAGTTCTCCGGGTGCGGCGGCGGATTGACGGCCTCGGACTTCGTGTCCGACTACGCACAGGACGGTGCGGATCTGGGGGTGGTCCTCGTGGCCAACCTGGGGCGACCACCGGGGTTACCCTTCCACAGGGGGGAGTGGACTCGGCTGACGGCTGACAGCCGACCGCTGACGGCCGTGTTTCGACGACCGATCCGTGAATGTGTATGAAAACAAAGAGTCGAGAAGTCAAGAAGTCAAGGAGTTGAAAAGTCGAACGATGGAAAGCAACAGCCGACCCTGAGCCTCGGCCGCGCCCCGAGAAGCGGGGCGTTGGCTTCTCGACTTCTCGACTCTTCGATTCGAAAACTGTACGACCGATCCGTGAATGTCTATGAAAACAAAGGGTGGGCGTAGCGAATGTCCACCTTGGCCTCAAAAAAGCATACAGATCCGGGGGGGAGTGTGAGATCACGCATTCAGGGAGGCTAAGGTGCCGTTGATGGATCGGCGAGGGTTCATTTCGAGTGGTCTTCTGGGAGCAGTGGGGGTCGGCGCAGGAGCGCTGGGAGCCCAGGCGGGTGGTAATGACAATAAGTCCACCACGCAGCCAAAAATCCTCAACTTCAACCCGGCCATGAAGTACCGCACCATGGGCAATACCGGCATCCCGGTGTCGGAGATCAGCTTGGGCGGTCTGGTCATGGCGGAGTCGGTGCATCGGTACGCCATCGAGCGCGGCGTGAACCTGGTGCATGTCGCTTGGGACTACCTGGGCGGACAATCGATCAAGACACTCGGCGCAGGGCTAAGGGCTCTGCGCGACAGGTTCTACCTGGCCCTGAAGGATGACTACCCGAGCATTGACGAAGCCCTGAAAGTCCTCAATACCGACCACGTGGATTTCCTGATGTTCAACCGTCACTTCCCCTTTTCGGCCTCCGACGCAAGAATCGCCGAGACTTTCGAGAAGCTGAAGAACCAGGGGAAAGTCAGGTTCGCCGGTCTGACGACCCACGCCATGGTAAAGAGCACAACTGCGGCGGGCCTTCAGTCTGGCTATTACAACGTCGTCATGCCGGTGCTGAATCAGCCTAACCTGGAAGCCATGACGGAAGAGCTTCGCCTGGCCCAGCAGCGGGGCGTCGGCGTGATGGCCATGAAGACGATGAAGGGGCTCAAAGGCCTCGACTCGGAAGTCGCCTACTTGAAGAAGCTTCTAAGCAATCCGGCGGTGACGACGGTGACCAAAGGCATTGGCTCCTTCGATATGTTCGATGCCTATTTGGCGGCGCTCAAGGAGCCGTTGACCGCCGCGGAGGACCGGGCCCTGTACCGCTACGCGCAGGCGAACCGCTCCAATAATTGCATGCTGTGCGATGAGTGCAAACAGGCCTGCCCGCTGGGGGTCGAGGTGTCCACCGTTTTACGCTGCAAGGACTACTACTACGACCAAATGGGAGACCGGCAGACGGCGTTGCGCACTTATCGCGAGCTTCCGGCGGAGAAAGCCGGCAGCGAAGCGTGCCGCCTCTGCAAGCAGTGCGAGCCTGCATGCCCCAATGGGATCGCCATTGTCGAGCGGCTCCTGGCGGCACGGGAGGTTCTTGCTGCTGAGAGCCTCGGTTAGCCCGGGGCTGTCCGAAAAGGTACGACCCCCTCACCCCCTGGCCCCTCTCCCCCAAGGGGGCGAGGGGAGAGGCGGGAACGTAACAAATGGAAGTCCCTCTCCCCTTTGGGGGAGAGGGTGGCCCGCAGCCGGCGTTTTCTTCAGCCGGGGCGGGCCGGGTGAGGGGGTAGTCCACGTCGCAGGAGTAAGGAACGAGATGCGAACCATAGCTCATTTTCTGCTGCTGATTGCAGCGTTGCCCGTGCTGCTGGTCGCGCAGGAGGAAGGGGACCAGGAGGCGGCGCCCGCAGTGATTCCCGCCGCGGCGAAGGCCCGGTTGGCGCAATTGTTGCCGGACCCTTCCGAAGTCGGCGGGGCGCGGGGCGGCGAGCAGAAGTTCTACAGCTCCGACCTTTATCAATACAGCGATGGCGGGGCGGATGTTTACCTTGACTATGGCCTGGTGGCAATGGTTCACCAGGAATACAAATCCTCGAGCACCGACTTCACGCTCGACATCTTCAACATGGGCACGCCCGCGAATGCCTTCGGAATTTATGCCGCTGAAAGCTCGCCGGATTACCATTTTCTGCCCATCGGCGCGGAAGGTTACGGCACCAATGAAATCCTGAACTTCCTGCAGGATGAGTTTTACGTGAAACTCTCGGCCTTCAGCGACAAAGAGAAGACCGCGCCGCTGCTGGAGCGCTTGGCCCAGGCCGTATCGCGAAGGATTGGCCCCTCCACATCCATCCCGGCATTTCTTTCTCTTTTTCCCTCGCAAGCCTTGGTGAGCCACTCCTGCAGGTATGTGAAGAAAGCCCCCTTGGGACATGAATTCCTGGCGCCCGCGATTCTGGCGTCTTATACGTTGGGAGAAAAACAGACAACCCTGGTCATCTCAAAGGCGGCTGACGCAGCAGGGGCGGCAGCTAAGGTAGGGAAGTTGCAGGAATACTTCGGGCGCTCGGGCAAGACGATCCCCTTGCCGGGACTGGCCCCCACGGCCTTCTCGGGTTCGAACCAATTCGAGGGTCAGGCCGTATTCTTTGCGGCGGGCTCCTACGCGATCCTCTGTTTGAACCCTCCGCCACAAGCTGAATCTTTCTTGAAGGCGGTGAAGGAGCGCATTGAAGAAAAAGGAACCGGCGTGTCGTTTTGATGTCGTAGGGGCGGCCCTTGTGGCCGCCCTGGACAACCGCCAGGGTTGCCCCTACAGGTTGTACGCTCGAGGAGTTACTTCATGGCACACATTGATCGACGAGATTTCCTTAAAGCAGGCGTAACGGCAGGCGCAGGATTCGGAGTAGGTTTGCTCGGACCTCAGTCTCTGATCCCTAGTCCCCAGCCCTCGGCCCTCAGCGTCGCCCATTACAAGAGTTCCCCGGCGGACCCCGACGGCATTGCCGAGGAGGCAAAGCGGCTCACTCGCCAGGCTGTCAACGCCTTGGGTGGAATGGGCCGTTTTGTTTCGAAAGGGAACGTTGTCTGGATAAAGCCTGACATCGGCTGGGACCGCCGGCCGGAGCAGGCCGCTACGACCAATCCTGATGTCGTCGCAACGTTGGTCGAGATGTGCTACCAGGCAGGAGCAAAGAAAGTGCTGGTCAGCGACAACCCCTGCAACCCGGCCCGGCTCTCTTATCCGCGCAGCGGAATTCAGCCGGCGGCGGAAAAAGCGGGCGCCGAGGTGCCCTTCCTGGACGAAAGAAAATTCCGAAGGATGTCCCTCAACGGCAAAGTTTTGAAAGAGTGGGAAGTCTACCAGGACATCGTGGAAGCGGACCGGTTGATCAACGTCCCCATCGCCAAGAACCACAATTTATGCCTGGCGACTTTGGGAATGAAGAATCTGATGGGAGTAATTGGCGGGGCGCGCAACCGCCTTCACCAGGACTTGGGTGGGACGGTGGCGGACCTTGCGGCTTTTCTGAAGCCGCGGCTGGTAGTGCTGGACGCCATCCGGGTGCTGACGGCGAACGGCCCTGTGGGCGGCAATCTCGCAGATGTCAAGCGGAAGGACACGTTGGTAGCGGGCGTTGACCAGGTCGCGGTAGACGCCGTCGGTGCGACCTTACTGGGTTACAAGCCCGAAGCGATTGTCTACATTGTGCAGGGGAATGCTCGGGGTCTGGGTACCATGGATTTCAAGTCGCTTTCGCTGAAGCAAGTTGAAGTGTAGAACGTATGGCCAAGAAGCAGAAAACCTTGTGGATCGTCTGGCTGCGCCGGTTTACGCAAACGGGTTTCTTTCTCCTGTTCTGTTATCTCTTTTTGCAGACGGTCTATCACCCCATCAACTTGGCCGGTCGAGGCGTCACGTTTTTCTTTAATCTCGATCCGCTGGTGGCACTCAATTCCTGGCTGGCTTCGCACGTGCTGGTGGGGGCGATGCTGCTTTCGTTGGTTACCTTGTTGGTGACTCTCGTGTGTGGGCGCTGGTTCTGCGGTTGGGTTTGTCCTTTTGGCGCGCTGCACAACTTCTTCACCAGCCTGCGCGGCGGGCCTGCCAAGCAAAAGCTCGAGGCGGGCGGCCACCACCCATGGCAGAAAGCGAAGTACTACCTGCTGGTGGCGTTTCTGGTCGCGGCCTTGTTGGGCGCCGACGTGGTGGGCTGGCTTGACCCCTTCTCTTTCTTCTTCCGCTCGCTCACCACTTCCATCTACCCGGCCATCAATAAGGCCCTGGTGGCCGTGTTCACGTGGGTCTACGATGCCAATCCGGGCGTCGGGCCCGTCCGGCTGACGCTGGTGACAGAGCCTGTTTATAGCTTTCTGCGCAAATACTTGCTGGCCTCCGCACAACCGTATTACCTGGGCAGCTTGCTGATCGGGTCGCTGTTTGTGGCGGTCGTGGCGCTCAACTTCTGGCGCGCCCGCTTCTGGTGCCGTTACGTTTGCCCCCTGGGAGGACTGCTGGGAGTGGTGGGAAAGAATCCCCTCATCCGCTTAAACAAGCAGCAGGAGAAGTGCAACAACTGCCGGCTTTGCCTGGTGGACTGCCAGGGCGGGGCCGCTCCCGACAGGGGTTGGAAACCCTCGGAATGCTTCTATTGCTGGAATTGCAAATCGGATTGCCCGGCCCAGGCCATCTCGTTTTCAATAGGCCGTATTCCTGACCACATTGCCTGTCATTCTGAGCGAAGCGAAGAATCTCGTCTTGCCCCGCCCGGTGTAGGGGCGGTTCGCGAACCGCCCCTACGTATTGATCGTGGCATCGAGGCTGAGAAGAAACTACGATGAACCGATTCTCAAACTGGATCTGGGATTTCATTCGCCCTCCCCAAGAGGCCCGGCTGGACCTGGGGCGGCGAGCCGTATTAGGGGCTGGCCTGGCGGGCGTGGGCGCCAAGCTCCTCTTTGGCGTCGCTCCCGAAGCTTCCAAGCGGACCTTCAATCCCGCCCTGATTCGTCCTCCCGGCGCGCTGGCCGAGGACGAATTCCTCGCCCGCTGCATTCGCTGTGGCGAGTGCATGAAGGTGTGTCCCACCAACGCCATTCATCCCGCTCCCCTCGAGGGCGGCTTCGAGGGCCTGTGGACGCCCCTCATGGTGACGTCGCTCGGTTACTGCGACTACGAGTGCAATCTGTGTTCTCAGGTTTGCCCCACGCACGCGATTCGCCAGATCGAGGTCGCCGAAAAACAAAAGATCAAGATCGGATTGGCTTACATCGACAGGAGCCGCTGCCTGCCCTGGGCCTATTCGAAGACCTGCATCGTCTGCGAAGAGCATTGCCCCACGCCCAAGAAAGCGATCTGGTTTGAAGAAGTGGAAGTGCGGAATATTCAGGGAGAAAAACTGACCGTGAAGCAGCCCCGCGTGGATGCGGAACTTTGCATCGGCTGCGGCATTTGCGAAGTCAAATGCCCCGTGAAGGCGCCGGCCGCCGTGCGCGTCACCAGCGTCGGCGAGAGCAGAAATCCGGAGAACCAGATGCTCTTATCGTCCGATAGCTACGGGGCTGGGTAGGATTCTAATTAAGTTAACATATCTACTTCTATAATGCCCAGTATATGTCTTCCCATCTCGATGAAGTAGCCGTCTCCCCTGGGGAGCCTGTGTGAAAACGCTTCAAGGCTGTCACTCCGAGCCCTTCGCTGTCATCCTGAGCGAAGCGAAGGATCTCGCTCTGGGTGCTCAGGGTAAACTCCGCGAGGAATCTTGCTCTGAGGATTTTCAAGGCAGTGCGAGATTCCTCGTCGCCCGCGGCTCCTCGGAATGACAGAACGATCGACTTATCTCACAGACGCCTGGGGAGCGATTGGCCCGCGACCGTCGGCCGGCAGGGGCGGCACTGGTGGCCGCCGTGGGGCAACCACACGGGTTGTCCCTACACACCCACAGGAGATAATAATGGCAAAAGTGCTCTTAATAAGTGGAAGTCCTAAAGCGGAGGGCAATACCGCGCAACTCATGAACGAATGCGCGCGCCTGATTCGTGAGCAAGGGGTCGAAGCGGAAGTCATCTCGTTCTCTGAAATGAAGATCGAATCGTGCACGGCGTGTGGCAAGTGTGGTGAATCCAAGAAGTGCAGTCTGGACGACGGCTTGAATGATATTATCGAGAAGCTCCGAGCCTCGCAGGGATTCATTGTAGGCTCGCCGGTTTACTTCGGCACGGCGCGCGGGGACGTGATGGCAGCGCTGCAGCGCATCGGCCAGGTTTCCAAGAAGTCGGACCAATTCCTCTCCGGCATGGTGGGCGGCCCTGTGGCGGTGGCGCGCCGCGGCGGCCACACCTCGACGCTTCAGGAAATGCTGATGTTCTTCCTGATTAACGATATGATCGTCCCGGGATCGACTTACTGGAACATGGCGTTTGGCCGGCTCCCCGGCGAGGTCTGGCAGGACAAAGAAGGAATTGAGACAGCCCGGCATTTCGCGCTGAATGTAGCCAAATTGGTTAAGAAGTTACATGATAATAGTGACGCGCCGAATGTCAGGGGAGCCTTGTGAATATCTTGCGTGCAACCGCCTTGTCCGTCCACACATGAATCCACAAGTTTTGAGGCCTGATAGAATGGGTTAGAGACATTGGGAGGAGTCTTAATGAAAGCAGCTTTCCTAACCGGCATAAGACAAATGGAGATCCGCGAGACTGCGCCGCCGCAGATCACCGACCCCCACAGCGTCCTGCTGCGCGTCGGGGTGGTGGGGGTTTGCGGTTCGGACGTGCATTACTACACGACGGGGCGGATCGGCACCTTGGTGGTGAATTACCCGGAATGGACAGGTCACGAATGCGCCGGAAGCGTGGTGGCAGTTGGAAATCAGGTCACGAAACTAGCCGTGGGCCGGCGCGTCGCCGTGGACCCGCTGATTCCCTGCGGACATTGCGATCAGTGCCTTTCAGGCCGAGAGCACACTTGCCGAAACCAGAGCTTCCTGGCCTGCCCCGGCCAGGGGCCGGGAGCGCTTGCGGAATACCTGGTGATGCCGGAACGGTCCTGCTACGCGATTCCCGAGCGCCTGACCATGGTGCAGGCCGCGGCGGTCGAGCCGCTCTCGATTGGGATTTACGCGCAGCGTCTGGCGCAGATGCGGCCGGGGGCCAAGATCGCCATCCTGGGCTCCGGCCCCATTGGATTGTGCGTGCTGCTCGCCAGCCGCGCCGCCGGCGATTGCACCACGTATGTCACTGACCTCATCGGCGAGCGCCTCGAGATGGCCCGGCGCTGCGGGGCGACGTGGACCGGGAACCCGAAAGAAACCGACGTGGTTCGCGCTATCCGCGAGCTCGAGCCGCTGGGAGTGGATTGCGTGTTCGAGTGCGCGGGACAACAGGAGACGCTCGACCAGGCGATTGAGCTGCTCAAGCCGGGTGGGAGCGTGCTGATGATCGGCATTCCGGAGGTTGACCGAGTCAGCTTCAGCGTTCACACTCTGCGGCGCAAGGAAATACAACTTCAGAGCGTCCGTCGGCAAAACCAGTGCGTGGCCCCTGCGATCGAACTGGTCGCTAACGGCGCCATCAACCTTGACCAGATTGTGACTCACCATTTCCCTCTTGCCGAAACCAAGCAGGCTTTCGACCTCGTCGCCGACTATCGCGACGGCGTAGTTAAGGCCATTGTCCATGTGGCCGAATGACGGCTGTTAGTACCTACTTAAGGAATGGAATGTAGGCGGGAACGCGGCGCTGATAATCCAGGAACTGGTCGCCAAATCGAGAGGCGAGCAGCCTCTCTTCAATTCGCACCCGAATTTCGGTGCCGATCGTGAGGAGTAAGAATGAGGGCAGCAGCAGTGATAGCGGCGTTGCAAGCATCAAACCCGTACCCAATAGCGTGCAGAACATCGACGTGTAAATGGGGTGGCGGATCAGGCCATACGGACCGGACCGCACGAGTTCGTGCTCGGCATTAAGACCGGCTTCAAGCCGCCACTGTCGTCCCAGCGCGCGCGTGCTGGTCCAAGAGAGAACGCTTCCGACTACGAGAAAGAGAACGGAAACTACAATCCGCCAAGATCCGAGCCATCGCGTCCAGAAGTTACCCTGCCATACGAGGGTGTACGCCGCAGCGATAAACAACATGCCCCATCGCGCGCGGCGATCCACCTTGACCGCCGGCTCCTTGTTTCGCTTGGCGTAGAGAAGGAGAAACGGCGTCACAAAGATGAGCCAACCGACTCCTAGAATGGTGTATGCGTAAGCAGGCATGTCAATCGCCAATCACAAATCGCAAATCGGCAATGCCCTCAGGGCCATCTCTTAAACTGCTTGCTAAGCGCCAGACCTTGCATTTGGTAGGAAGAGCCTATTTGGACGCCATAGATTTTTTCGGGTCGCGCCAGCATGGGGCTATAGATGAGCCTGCCCACGATCTGCCCGTGTTCGATGAGGATGGGCACTTCATGAGCCCGGACTTCCAGCACCGCCAGCGTCCCCAGAACATCGCTCAGGCCGTATCCGAATCCCGGATCGAAGAAGCCTGCGTAATGCACGCGAAACTCTCCGATCGACTGATCGTAAGGGACCATTTCCGCCGCGTAGTCCGGCGGCACGCGAACCTTCTCCTTGGAGGCCAGCAAGTAAAAATCACCCGGGTCCAGGACGATGCCGCGTCCCGGCGCGGAGTAGACGGCATCCCAGTACTCTCTTGGATCGTGGAAATCGCGTGCGCCCAGGTCGACGACCGGGGCATGTTTCTTGGCTCGGAAAGCAACGAGATCAGATTCGCCCTCCGCATTAAGTCTCACGGAAATGCGCAGACCCTTGTCGATCGTGGCCTTCACGGGGCCTTCGTCCTCTTCATATACCAGGTTTTCCCTCTCGTCCAACTCCACCAAGGGGCCGTCGTGAGAAGGCGGATTGCCGCGGATGAAACGCAGTTGGTTCAGTTTCATTCCCGTCCGCGCCTGGATAGTGAACGTGCCTGAGACGATCTCCGCGAAAAGCTTGCCGCGATAACCGGGGCGGATGCGTTCGAATTCGACGCCGTAATCGGCGATCAGCCTGGTGAAAATGTCGAGCCGCCCAGTGGTGCTTTTGGGATTGGCCCTCGCCTCAACGTCTTTCGGCAGGCGCAACTCCTCCATCAAGGGCGCGATATAGACGCACCCCGGCTCGAACACCGTGCCGCCTGTCAGATCAACCTTGGTGAGAGCCAGCGACGAGATCTTATCCTGGACGGTGGACTCTGCACCAGGCAGGAAGCTGGCGCGCACGCGGTAAGCGACCTCGCCCAGACGCAGGTCAATGCTGGCGGGCTGGATCTGTTCCTCCGTGACCTCGTTGCTCGCCACGACGCGCCCGCCGGCAATCAATTCCCGAATGGTCTGAGCGGGCAGGATTCCCGTCGTCCGCGCCGAACTTGGCTCGGTGGTCAAGTTTGGAAAGAGGCTGTGGCCTGTTGCGCCCATTGTGACTCCTGCTACCTCCCCACGGTTTGATTCGACATCTGAATAAACGGGAAGCATTCCGGGATGTGGGTGTCGTAGACGGCGTGGCGGCTCAACACCCATGCGGGGTGCGGGTTCAGTTCGACGCCGCCCGGCATCAACTTCTCGAAGCGTCCGAAGAAAATCCTCCAGATATCGCCGTCTTTGGGCGGCAGGGAACGGCCCGCCGCCAGGTACTTCATTCCCTTCCAGGGGAAGGCCAATTCTACAGTCCAGCCTTTGTCAGGCACGGAGTTGTCGTTGATTTTGCCGTCCACGTGCGAAGCATGAAGGAGGCCCGGAAACTGCCAGTTCAGAAATGCCCAGCGGAGTCCGCGGGGATGAGTTCCCACCCAGAAATACTGGTCTGAGCGGTCGAAGTCGCCTCCAAAGGTCAGGGCGTTATTCTTGAAGATGTCGAACTCGGGCACGTCGAAAACACCGCCCTTCTTATAAGCGTCGCGCCAAATGAAGAACACCTGGTAAGTCGTGCCCAGGGCATTCGTCTCGAACTCCGAATAGGCATCGCCGCCGTCGATGAACACCTCGGCGTCGTTTTCCTGGAAAATCAGCGAACCGGTTTTAGTCAAGTGGGCTTCCACGTAGGGCTCTTCCAGCCACAGGCCGACGTAAAGGTATTGGTCATCCCACAGAACCGCAACTCGCGTGTCGTAAAACCCTCCCTGTCCCGTAACCATGTCCACAAAACGCGGAGACTTTTCCGCCTTCTGCCAGGAGGGTTCGTCCAGCCGGCCGTCAACCACGATGGGCCCCGCCGCCCGCCGCGCCACATAGTGCCCAATATCCTTCGCCGTGCAACCGTAACTTCCTGTGCCTTCCTTCATCCAGGATTGGCCTGCGGCAGCATCGGCCCCGCTTTCCGGGCCCTCCGCGGCGCTAACGCGAAGCGTTACGGCATTCAGCGACGCGAGAAAAATGAACACGCCAATCAGTTTCCATGCACTTTTCACGACGACGTTCCTCCTCATGCAAATTCCGGGGTTTCCGAAACGGGTTCCCAGTCCGCAATCTCCGCGGAGTCGTCAGGGTGCTTCAAGTAACCCCTTCGGCCCAGAGCCTCCGGTTTCTGTACCTCAAAACGCTTCAGATGCTCACGAACTGCGGTTCGGATCAGAGCGGAACGATTGACTCGAGCCCGCCCCGCATCTGCATCCATGGCCCGAAGCAAGGGCAAATCCAACTTTACTCGGACGATTTTCACAATTTGGAGCATACTCAACAATTCGACCAACAATCAAGCGCGACTTGCTAGGGAAGGGTGTAGAATCCGCAAGGCGTTAACTCTTATTTCGGGTCAAATACATGCATCAGCGCAAACCGCAACAAGTTCGGCGACATAACGCCGGGTCCCAACCATTGCGATCTCTCGTTGCCCTCTGTGTCTCGAAAAGCCCAACACAGAGAGCACGGAGGTTCTCAGTGCCCTCTGTGTTTTATCCTTTCTCGTCGCGGAGGGCACAGAGAAACCATCGCGTCACCACGCTGCGCGATCTGGTTCTCCAGGCGCTCGTCGCATTTGTCGTTCTCATCTGCCCTTGCTCATTTGCGGTGGCGGCGCAGGAAGCTGTTTGGCAGATCGGCAAGTTTGATCAGTCCTCGGCTGAGTTCCATCAGGGCGAGATGAAAGCGCCCCTGGTTGCCGGCGCCCAGGCCGAGAGCGAAGTGCTTTACATCGTCGGGAAAAGCAACCCGGCAAACGACTGGCCGGCCTTTCAGCCGGGCTCGGCGAATGGCGGGGCGGGGTCTCGTCCCCATCCTTATTTGATCCAGTTTGATCTGCCGGGCGCTCCGCAAGGCCTTTATACGCTGAAAGTGGCATTGCTGGTTGAAACCCCGCGCGTCTCGCGCTTGCAGGTGGGAATCAACGGGCACCGTGGGCTGCTTTTTCAGCACCCCACCCTGAACTATGCCGGGGGCGATGTGAGCAGTGTATTCCAGCCTGCGTATTCGGCCGACACCATCACGGCCGATCTGCCCTCAGATTACCTGAAGGAGGGAGCCAACCAGCTTGTCCTCACGGCTGTGGATGAGCCGTCGGAGCGCGATGACGTCACCAACCCCGGAATCTTCTATGACGCTCTGGAACTCGATCAAGACCCGGATGGGAAATTCCCCTCCGAGGATGTCACTGTCCAGACGCAGCCGACCATTTTTTACCGGCAGAGTGAAGGAAAGTTAGTGGAGTTGGTCGACGTCTTTATCCGCCATAACTCTCCGTCAGAAGGTGGTCAAGTGCAGTTGACCGTCGGCAAAGAGAAGTTCGCCGCGAGGCTGGACTCCGGCTGGGATTTCGGCGATCAACGGGTGGAGTTCGAAGTTCCGGAATTTGATGCCCATACCAAGAGCGAGGTTAGCGTCAGCTTGGGCGGGCGCACGAAACGCTTTCCGGCGGCACTGGACCCGGCCAAGAAGTGGAACCTGTTCATCGTGCCTCACACTCACTTGGACGTGGGTTACACGGATTACCAGGCCAAGGTGGCGGAAGCTCAAAGCCGCACGCTCGACGAAGCCATTCAGTTGATTCTCGACCATCCCGAGTTTCGTTTCAGCCCGGATGGGTTTTGGTGCGTGCGGCAGTTTCTCGAGGGACGCAGCGAAGAGGAGAAGCAGCGGTTTTTTCAGATGGTCGAGAGGAAGAAGATTTTCGTGCCCTCGGTGGAGGCGAGCCTTCTCACCGGCTTTCCCGGCCTGGAGACACTCTTGCGCTCGCTATACCCTGGCTTCCGGTTCAATCACGATCATGGGGGCGACGGCGATTATGCCAATATCACGGATGTCCCCTCCTATTCCTGGTCCTACGCCTCGGTGTTGGCGGCGGCAGGCCTGAAGTACTTCGCTGCCGGAAGCGACAACTATCGCGCTCCGGTTCTCCTTCAGGGACGCCTGCATGAGAAGTCGCCTTTCTGGTGGGAGGGCCCGGACGGCGGAAGAATCCTGATGTGGTACTCGCGGCACTACCATCAGGTCTTAACCTTGTTCGGGATACCGCCTCAAATTGCGGGCGGGCGCGATTCCTTGCCACGTTTCCTGCAAATCTATTCGCATCCTGAATACAAATCTGACGCCGTAGTGGTTTACGGCACGCAGGTGGAGAATACGGACCTCTTCCCGCAGCAAGCCACGCTGGCCGCGGAGTGGAACAAGATTTACGCCTACCCGCACCTGAGCTATTCGGGGTTTTCGGAAGCCCTCCGTTATATCGCCAACCAGTTCGGAGACGCCATTCCGGTGGTGCGGGGCGACGGCGGGCCGTACTGGGAAGATGGAATTATTTCCACGGCTCGCTCGGCGGCCCTCGAGCGCGAGACGGAACAGCGAGCCCTGGCGGCGGAAAAGTTCTCCACCGTCAGCAGCCTGGTCAATCCCCGCCTTCAACCCGAGGACGAGGCGCTGAAGCGCCTTTGGCACAACATGGTGCTTTACGATGAGCACACCTGGGGCGCGGCGGGTAGTGAATCGAATCCCGGCAGCCAGGAAACCCTCGCGCAATGGTCCGTCAAAGAGGGGTTCGCCGCACAGGCCAAGAAGGACGTCGATTACGTGCTGCGGCGAGGCATGGCCGCTCTCGCGGACCACATCTACGGCCCGCAAGGTACGCTGTTGGTTTTCAATCCACTCAGTTGGCAGCGCTCCGGCCTGGTCGAGATGGATTTGGACAAAGGACTCGAACTCGTTGACCAGGTCACCCGCCGCACGGTCCCTTACGAAGTCCTTTCCACCGGGCCGGCTTACCGGCGCGTCCGCTTTCTCGCTCAGAATGTGCCCTCGGTGGGATACAAGGCCTACACCCTGAAAGGAACCAAAGCCGAACCGGAGGCCCCGCAGGCGTTAATTGAAGGAACTCTCGAGAATCAGTACTACCGGGTGACACTCGATCCCGACAGCGGTGCGGTGAAGAGCATCTACGACAAAGAACTGAACCAGGAACTTGTGAATGCCTCGAGTCCTTATGCGTTCGATCAGTACCTCTACGTCACGGGAGCGGATCAAACTCCCAACCGGCTGATTCAGTACAGTCCCGCCTATCCGGTCCCGGAGCTTACGGTGCATAATTCGGGGAAAGGGCGGCTGCTGTCCGTGACCAGGCAGCCCTTCGGGACCGTGGCGCACCTCGAGTCTTCCGCCGTGAATACGCCCCGCATCGACACGGAGGTGATTCTGTTTGACCGGCAAAAGAAGATCGAGTTCACCAACCGCGTGCACAAATCCGAGGTTTTCAAGAAGGAAGGCGTTTACTTTGCATTTCCCCTGGCCATGGACCACCCGCGATTTCGCTACGAGATTCAGAACGGAATCGTAGATCCCAGCCACGATCAACTGCCCGGGGCCGGCAAGGAATGGTTTTCCGTGCAGCACTGGGTGGCAGCAGAGCAGGGCGGCGTGACGGCGGCGCTGGTTCCCGTCGATGCGCCGCTGGTGGCCTTGGGAGACATTGTGCGGGGGATATGGCCGCTCGAATTCGGCCAACGCCCCGGTACGATCTTCTCTTACGTCATGGACAACTACTGGGACACGAATTATGCCGCCGGGCAAGGAGGCGACTTCACCTTCCGTTACGTGTTGACCAGCGGCAACGACCTCGAGCACGGTTACCTCGGTCGGCTGGGTCGCGAGGAGATGGCTCCTCTCGAAATCGACCAGATCACCTCCCAGGATAAAGCGATCAATTCACCCCGGCCATTGGATGCGTTCCAGGCAAGCTTCCTGGAAGTGAAGGATCCCGATGCCGTCCTCGTGACGTGGAAGAGGGCCGAAGACGGCCAGGGTACAATCCTGCGTTTTGTGGAGGTGGCGGGCAAGGAAAGCGAGATCGAGGTGCAAACACCGCTCTTCCAGGTGAAATCGGCGTGGCTGAACGACGCTTTGGAGAGGAAGCTGGGGCCTCTTCAGGTTCTTCCTTACGGTTTCAGATTCTCTGTAAAGCCATTTCAGATCGTCACCGTGCGCTTGGAGGCATCAGCGAATCTGAAATGACCTCGAGCCCATGCCGTTGCTCTCCGCGGGCGAAAGGGCAGTTCACCTTGACGCCTGGGCGTTTGTTGGTCATACTTAGACGTACATTGTATTACGAGGACTTCATATGCGAACCAGCCAGGTTGTCTCAATCACTCTCCCTCCCGAGATGCTAACCCGCGCCGTGGCATTGGCCAAGAAGGAAAACCGTACTATGAGTGAACTGGTACGCGAAGCACTGCGACACTACGAGCGCCACCTCTGGTGGGATGAGACCAACGCGTATGGGCGCGCCCGCGCTGAAGCACTGGGAATCCGTGAAGAGGACGTGGATCGCCTGGTCCATGAATACCGCCAGGTGAAGCGAGTTCGTCGCAAGCGCCTGCCGAAATGATGCGCATCGTCGTGGATACCAACGTCATCGTCTCAGCGCTTGTTTTTGGCGGCCTGCCGCGTGATGTGCTCGATCTGGCGGGGGCTGAAATTTGCTCGTTGTATTTCTCTCTACCCATTCAAGCCGAGGTTAAACGCATTCTCGCTGTCAAATTCGGATGGAGCAGAGAAGAGATTCGGAGAAAAACTCGGACTCTCTGGGGGTTCGGAAATCGAGTCAACCCGCGAGTTGCCATCTCCTTCATCGCTGACGATCCGGATGATGACCGCATTTTGGAATGCGCCGTGGACGCGGATGCTGACGCTGTCATCTCGGGCGATCGTCATTTATTGCGGCTTGGTTCGTTTCGATCAATTCCTATCCTGTCGCCGCGCCAGTTTCTCGAATCGAAAGCTTGGGCGACGGCCCCCTGACCACGTGCATGCAATGTTCGTTGCATACCGCAGTCCCTCAAGTACCCCCCACACCCCGCCGGCGTCGGCCGGAAAATGCGCCGTCGCGGGACACCCCTCCCCAGGGGAGAGGGCTGTTCTCGTCGTGGTGAGATACAGTGCCTTAAACCCCCACCTGGGCTCTTGGCCGCTGCTTCCGCACGTATTCGCTTTCGATGATCGGCTCGGACTCGCACTCCGCTTCGATCACGCTCACAGGCTGATCGGGCGCGTCGTGGGGCAACCCGGTGAACCTCACGGAGATGTCGTCCTGAACGAAATCAACTTTCTTGCCGGAGGCAAACAAGCGGGCTGACTTCACTTTAGTGCGGATCCCGCCGATCGCTACCACGGTGGGCGGTTTGTAGTAATCGAGGGCTTTGGTACCCGCCGTTTGCGCCGGCCAGAAGTGGATGTGCATGTACAGCGTGTTCCCCTTGCGGGTGTAGCTTGCGTAAGTGTGCCAGTCGGCCTTGCAGGGTTCTGCTTCATATATCGTCGGCCCGTTTTTGCTCATCCACTTGCCGACTTCGGTGAGGACTTTGACGGACTGTTCGGGCACGGAGCCGTCCGGTTTCGGGCCGATGTTGAGCAGGTAGTTTCCGCCGCCATTCGCGCACTCGATCAGGTTCCGGACGATTGTCTTGGTGTCTTTCCAGGCATCGTCCGCGTCGGTGAAACCCCAGCTCTCATTCATGGTCATGCAGGATTCCCAGGCGCGGCCCGTCTTTTCGGCGCGGATTTCCTGCTCGGGTGTCGAGAAGTCTCCGGGCAGACCGTTGCGGTTGTTGACGATGATGTCCGGCTGAAGCTTGAACACCATCTCGTTCATCTTCTTCGACTCCCACTGCTCGGCGTTGAGAGGCCAATCCACGTCATACCAGAGAACGTCGATCTTCCCGTAGTTGGTCAGCAGTTCCCGGATCAACCCGTGCGTGTATTCGACGAAGCGTTGTCGCGCCGCCTCGTCGGTGGCGCAGCGTGCGCCGTCCGGATGGTGCCAATCCATCAGCGAGTAATAGAAGCCGACGCGCAGTCCCTCGGCGCGGGCGGCTTCTACGTATTCCGCCACCAAGTCGCGGCCCGGTCCCTGTTTGGGCGCGCAATAGTTGGTGAGTTTGGTGTCCCAATTGCAGAAACCTTCGTGGTGCTTGGTGGTCATCACCATATACTTCTGGCCGGCTTGCTTGGCCAGCTTGGCCCAGGCCCGCGCCGCATTGGGCTGGGGCTTGAAAATCTTGGCGAGCTGTTCGTATTGGGGCACCGGGATGCCCTCCATCTCCATGGCCCACTCGTGATGACCTATCGTGCTGTAAAGGCCCCAATGAATAAACATGCCGAATTTGGCATCGTGCCACCACTTCATGCGCCGCTCTCGGTCGGCCACGGCCTCAGGGCTTTCCACTTCCGCCTGGGCAGGCTTTTGCGCGGGCGCCTCAACTTTCCCGCAACTTGCGTTGAACCCCGAAGCGGCAAGCGCCGCTCCGCTTCCCATCAGAAACAATGAATCACGCCTGGAAATCTTGGTTTCGATCATGGTGGAACCTCCATTAAAAAGGCATCGTCTCGCTCGCTGAGCGCACCAAGCTTACTGCCCCGGGCACGTAGCGTCAACGTTTTCAAACAAATGCCAATCTGATTCGCAGCGCCCGGACCTGTCGGGGCATTTGCCGGCCTGAAGATCGGCGCTACTCTCAAATGAGGACACTACCAAACAAATCTGGCATTTCGCGGGAACTTTAAGTAAGGTAGACTCAGCTAGCACGAGTTGGAAGCGTTTCCAGGAGGAACAATCAGATGCCCGCTAAGAAGGAAGCGATGGTAGGTATCGATATGGGGGGAACGCGCATGCGTGCCTTGGTGGTGAATGCGGAAAACAAGATCCTGGGGATGCACAGAGCGCCGACCAACCCAAAGCAGAAAACCGACCGGCTAGTCGCGGACATCGCTGCTCTCGTTGAGGCCGCGGCGCGGTCGGCCTCACTGAAAGTTTCTGACTTGCGCTCCGTGAGCATGGGCGTGCCGGGAGCGGTCGATGCCGAGAGCGGTGTGGTTTATCATGCTCCAAACCTGGGATGGAAGAAGGTGCCGTTGGGATCCAAGCTGCGGGCTCTGCTTAAGGTCCCGGTGTTTGTCGAGAACGACGTCAACGTTGGCGTGATGGGGGAATACACCCTGGGCGCAGGCCAGGGAGCGCGTGAACTCGTGGGAATATTCGTGGGGACGGGAATTGGCGGAGGCATCGTCAACGGAGGACGGCTCCTTCTCGGATCGCGCGGTGCTGCCGCAGAGGTCGGCCATATCGTCATCGAGATGAATGGGCCGCTTTGTGGCTGCGGCAACCGCGGCTGCGCTGAGGCCCTGGCCAGCCGCACCGCGATGGAGCGCGACGTAAGGGACGCCATCCGTCGCGGAGAAAAAAGCATCGTCCTGAAGCTTATGGAGGAACGGGGCCGGACGCGCATGACCAGCAGCATCATTCAGAGAGCCTTGAAAGAACACGACCCGGTTATGGTACGAGTTATGGAACACGCGCAGTTCTGCCTGGGCATTCTGGCAGCGAACGTCGTCAATATGCTCGATCCCGAGCACGTGATTATTGGAGGAGGCATCGTCGCACGGCTGGGAAAGGATTTTGTGACGCCCATCAGGCAGACCGCTTATCAGTATTTCCTCCGCCGCCACGATGCCCGGCGCGTCAAGATTCTCCCCGGCATACTGGGCGACGACGCGGGACCCTTCGGAGCGGTGGCCCTGGCCCGACAACGCCTTGCGAGCAAGCCCGCAAATTGACAGCTAACGTCTGACGACCACCATGCCTCGCCCTCAATACGCTCGAATAGCCGTCCTCCTTGTCTTCGCGATCGTGCTGTATTATGTCTTCCGCATCTTAGAGCCCTTTTTGCCGGCTCTGGTGTGGGCAGCAATTCTGGCCACGGTCTTCTACCCATTGTTTTCGTTTCTCTCGCGCCGGCTGCGCCACCCCCGCTTGGCGAGCATACTAACCTGCGTCTTTCTTACCGTGGTCATCGTGCTTCCTGCGCTGTTTCTGATCCTCATGCTGGCTAAGGAATCTGTCGTTGCCTACAAGGCCCTTGAGGAGCACGTGTCGGGAGGCGGCCCGGCATCCTTGGGCGCCCTCCAGAAGACATCCGCTTACCGTTGGTTTCTTGCCAAGAGCAGTAATATAGGAATGCCGGAGCCTGGGCTGAGCTCGGTGGCGACGAAAGGCATTGGCATTGTGAGCGGGTTCCTTGTCAGCCGCAGCGCCAGGATCTTTTCGGGAATCACCCACTCCGTCATCAACTTCTTCGTGATGCTCTTTGGACTGTATTATCTCCTTCTGCGTGGCCCGGACATGCTTCGTGAACTCCGGGATCTGAGTTTTCTCCGGCCCGAGCATGGAGAACGGATCATAGAGGAATTCCACGCCATCGCCGTTTCGACCTTTGGAGGAAGCCTGGCCACAGCCGCGATTCACGGCGCTGCGGATGGGATCATTTTTCTCCTTTTTGGTTTGCCCTCTCCGTTGCTTTGGGGCGCGGTGCTGGCCATCTTGTCGTTGGTCCCGGTGGTAGGGACATCCCTGGTCTGGATTCCTCTTGTGGCTTATTACATTCTGAAGGGGCAGGTGTGGCGCGGAATCCTCTTGCTGGTCGCTTTCGGGGCAGTGGCAGCAACCGTGGATAACGTGATTAAGCCCGTGCTGATCCGGCGGGGGACAGAGATTGACTCAATCTGGGTTCTGCTGAGTGTGCTGGGCGGCATTGGGGTCTTTGGTTTCCTGGGTTTGTTCCTGGGGCCTTTTCTGGTCGCGCTGCTCTTAGTGTTCATCGAGATTTACAAGGCAGAGTTCCGCCAGGAACTGGGCGGGAATATAACGCCGTAGAGGCCGGCCTCGGATTGTCATTCTGGGCGCAGACTCCATGATACTTCGGCTCACCACGGTGCATGAAAATGCCCTCTCCCCCTTGGGGGAGAGGGTGGCCCTCGACGGCGCTGTCATCAGCCGTCGCGGGCCGGGTGAGGGGGTCGATTTTCATGGCAGCGAAGAATCACGGTAGTTAATGACCGATCAACTGCAGAGATCCTTCGCTTCGCTCAGGATGACAGCAAATAGCTTAATGGCGCGAGGAAGGGGCCCGGAGAACGGAGGCCTCAGCGCATGACTGAGGTCGAAAAAGGATTTAGCGAATGGCAAGCC
>CAWJHY010000043.1:0-22718 GCA_963842495.1 uncultured Acidobacteriota bacterium | reverse complement strand
CCTATGTCGAGCCGGAATGCCTACCGCATCATTCCGCTGGGGGTGTACCTCGGCTCACCCTCGCCGGAGAAATACCGGCCGCTCGCCGGTGACCTGACCTATCGCTACTTCCACCCCGTGCGGAAACAGTTCTGGTGGCAAGGCGCCAATTGCCATTTCGGAGACAACGCGCTGGCTCTGGGCTGGCTCGCGCGCCTGCGCGGCGATGCGGGGAAGCCGTACGTGTCGCTTGTTTATCGACAACTCGAATGGATCATGGGGGCGAATCCGTTCGCCTCCTGCATGATGACTGGCGAAGGCATGCGTAATCCCTTCCCGCATTCGCGCTTTGTGGGGCTGATCCCCGGAGGAATCATGAACGGCATCGCGGGAAACGTGAACGACGAGCCCATTCTCGACCTCGAATACACGCTGGACTGGCGGACTTGCGAGTACTGGAGCCCGCACGTGACGTTCTATATCTGGGCCAATTCGGTGCTGGAGGGCTTAGGGTAGGCAGATGGGCAGGTCGGCAGATGGGCAGGTAGCCGGAAACGATAGTGACAGCCCTCTCCCTTGCGGAGGGGTCTGTTCATCACTAGTATATTATAATATACTATAATAGTTAGATGTATCATACCCATACATAAGGTGGCAGCTTCGCTGCCGCACTCCAAAGCTCTCAGGGTGCAGCTTCTCTGGGTTTCGCTTCCCGTTCTTGCAGGGCGGCCCATTGCGAATTCTCCTGTGTGATCAAGGACTCAATCCTTTCCGCAAGTTTGGCATGAGCGTGCGCCCGGTCTTCACTCGCGTAAGCGCCCGCCGCAGCCAGGTAGAGGTACTTCTCGTGTTTCAGGGCCTCGCACGTCGAACGATAGCTGATGCCGTTCTGAAGATATTGATTGAGCTGCAGCAAACCCTCCAGCACCGCAATCAACACCCCCAGGCTGCCGGTCAGCGCCGCAGGAAGGCGGAGGCCGGAGGTCAAGGGCACAAGGGCAGCCGCGACGATTTCAACGCCCTTCAGCCATTTGTACATCCGGCGATTGTAGCTGCTCTTGCGATCGTACCAGTTGATCTGGTCTTCCAGCCTTTCCAGGGTTGGGTCGGTCTCACCCATGTGTGCACCTCGTATCTCGCGTGCTACCCGCCGCCTTGAGCGGCGGTAAGCAGCGAGACGATCTTGCCCAGGGTCTCAGGAAACTGCGCGCCGAGCAGAGCCAGGAGCGGGGCGCCGACGTAGAGAAAGGCCCGCAACACCAACTCGGAGCTGATATTAATCTGGCCAGGCTTGCCTCCGTTCAGAAGGCTCAACACGGTGTCGCGATCCATCTGCACGAAAATCCAGAATATGGTCCCGATAAAGGACAGGATCACTACCCAATTGAAAAACAGGAATTCATTCCGGGGTTGAAAAGGGTAAGAAGTGACAGCCAGGAGCATCAGCAACAGACCGACTAAAACGAAGTAGCCGAGATTCTGGAAGCACGGAAAGATAAGGGCGAGGAAGTTCACGACCCGCGTGACGATGAACTCTTCCGCTTGCTCGAAGAATTTGGTGACGGCCGCGCTTTCCTCATGGCCGACTGACCAGTGCTTTTCCAAAGGGTCGGTCAGCGATTGCATGAGCAGCAACAGGGCGTGGTGGGCTTGCCAACGAGAAGCGAGTGATTGCCTCCAATTGCCGTGCAAGCGTGTGGCGCGTTTCCTTCGGACGGGCTCCGCCGACGAATGACCTTCGCCCGGCGTTGCGTCGGTCCATTGGAATTTCAGAGCCTTGTAGAGCTCGGACTCGGCAGTTTGCACTTGAGATTCCCATTCGGGAATCAATTGCCGCACCTGTTCGCGCAGGTCCGAATCGGTAACGGCTGCCTGAGCCAGAGTCCTGCCAGCCTGCAAGAGGCGGCCGGCCTGCTCCACGGACGCCTCGAGCGCCGCAAAGCTGGAGGGTGGATGGGTCAGATTCATCCTCGCGTGAGTCGGAAAACGGTCGTGATAGCGCTTAAAGGCAGCGTGCAGCGGGTGCCACGAAAGCCGTAGCAGGAGAACATGCAAGCCCCGCCAGGCCAGGACCAAGCGCAGGCACTCCACGAACAGGGCCCAATAGACAATGAAGAAGGAGGCCTCAAAAACCCAATAGAAAGGCCGCGCCTCGAGGGCACGGACCAGTCGCGCGCTAAAGAAATAGTGGCCCACCACCACCGCGAGGGCCAGCAGAGCCGTGTACGCCCGCACCGAGATCACGGAGGCGCATTCCAGATTCTGTTTGATGTTGTTCTCGACTTCCCGGACGCCGGTAAACGAGCGTCCTTCGAGCGAAAGGAAACCCAGCCAGCAGTTTCCCTTCTCGACGCTCCCGGACGCCCTGAGGATGTCAATCAGATGCAGCCGGCGGAAAGAACAAAGCCCCCACAGGCACGCCCCAGCGGCGACGCAGGCGAGGGGCAAGAGAGGCGAGAGGCCGCCTCGAAGGTCAAAGGAGCGTAGAAAGCTGAAGAGGCCGCTGGCAGGGTATTCCTTCACGGCCTTGTACCATGAAAGCGCCAGAAACCCGGCGAGAACGAAGACGAACACGCAACTCAGTAGCGCAAAGATCGTCACCTCGCGAGCAGATCCGCGCTGCCCGGTGGGCGCGGAGCGGAAGGCTGACGCAAGCGCCTGTGTGGCGAACACCAGAAGCAGAATCGTGATCCCCGCGCAGACGATCGCCACTTTGGGTGTTAAAGAGGTCTGCACACTCCTGCCCAGCTCCCTGCCTGCAAGGAAGGGGAGGCAGAAGTCCACCATCACCACAATGTAGAAAGTCAGCAAGCTCGCGCAACAACAAAGCAGGAACAGGCGTCCCTCCAACCAATAAGCTGGCGAAGCGGTATCCCCCAGCAGGGCGGAGATACGGTCCGAACTCCTCCTCTGAGCGGAGGTTTGGTATTGACTGATCATCAGCACCGAAAAGGCGGAAAGGAGCAGACTGAGGACGATAACCACCACCACGGCATTCTCGTTGTAGAGGCCGCGGCCCACGTTGGGCTTTCCCTCCCCTTCAGCTTGGGGGTCGCCTGGAACCGCCGCTGGAGCCGGCGAATAGGTATACCCGCTGCGATCTTCCCACGGCAGCAAGCGGATCGGGAGAGTCTCTCCGTTCCCGATCGCTGTGACCCAAAGCGAGGGTTTGTGCACAGCAGACGAGGGCGAGCCAGCGGGCCTCGACAAGGGGCCGCCGTAGTCGACCAGCTTGCCATCCTGCCCAAGGAGCGCCATGGTCGCGTTGTAAACCCCTTCGGCAGCCTGGCTCGAAAACTGCAAGCGAGATTGACCACCGCGGTAAGGATAAGTCCACAATTGCTCGAGGTTAAATAGCGGATAAGGAGTAATGACCAGCATGCCGCGCGTATAGCGGTTTACCGAGGGGTAGGCGTAAAGAAGATCGGAGTTGAAGGTGAAGAGCACGGTGGCCGGGGCGCGCCACTTCACTTCCTGGGCCAGAAACGTGGCATCGCGGACATCGGTGGCGAGAATCCCCACGTAGGTGTACCGCTCGCGCTCGATCGTGGAGAGTAGGTTCGCGAGCGTCAACTCCGCCGACTGAACGGTCAGTTCCGAAAAGGGCGGCAGGACCTCCGGAGGCACAACAGTGTCGCCGGACGCGAGCGGCTCCGGGGCGGGCTTGGCGCTGTCGCTTCCGGACCCCGTCTGCTGTGGCGCGCTGGTCTTTTGAACCGAGGCTTCCCGCAACTCCGAAATGTGCAACGGAAACGGAAGGTCCAGTATCTCCGGGACCTGGGTTGCATCCCGGCAGAGCATTTGAGGTTTACCACTTCCCTTCTCGCCTTCGGTGATGTCATGGGCCAGGGTCTGGCCATAGGCGGTGTTGCGTTCAGTGAGAATTGCAATCCGGGGATAGCCGAGGTGTTCAATGTAGCAGGCAGCGGCCTGAAGAGTTTCACGGTCAGGCGGCACGGTCGCATGGAAGGCAACCTGGTCATGACCGACCTGCGAGAAGCGGTTGACGTCGATGGCCGTGGCGCTTCCCGAAATGATTTGAAAGCGCAAGTTCGGGTTGTCTCCGCGCGACTTGAGCCAACTGTCCAGCACGAAGCACAGCGAGACCGCTGAGCCCGAAAATGCCGGACCCATTATGCGCAGCGCCTCGGACGAGCTCAGACTCTTGATCGTCGGAAATTCCGGCGGGAGTTCCGCGTGATGCGGGTCCCAAGGGTAAAACTGCGCCATCTGATCGAGGGCTGAGAACAGAGCTTGCTTGTGGATGCCGGTGGTGGGAGTTTCCCCGACCACGAAGACCAGAAGAAGTTCCTGTCGGCGGGGATTGCGAAAGAGTATCAGACCGGGAGCAGAGTCGTAAATCGTTTGGCGCCAGAGTGGATGGCTCTTTTGACCTGTGGCATCCGCTTCGGTCCATGGGAAAGCAAACCGATCCAAAGTGTAACCCGAGGCTTCCGCCGCGCTGGCGATGGATTCCACGAAGCTGTCGAAGAAATTGGGCAAGCGGGAATCGATGGGGTCAGGGACAGTGGCCAGGAGAAGCTCAATGCTGTATTGCGCTGTGCCGGCCTTCTCCGCAGGATTCGTCGGGCCGGCTGCCTGGCTGAAGAGAAAACGAGAGACAATATCCTTCGCGTTGGGGAATTCCTGCTTTCCGGATCCTCCCTCCGGAGCCACCGAAGCGCCTTTCAACGGCTTTGCCCCAATTGCGTAATTGCCGTGGGACGTCCGGACACCCAAAACCGGATAGACGATCGCCAATGCGGCGAAGAGGGTTACGAATAGTGGCGCGGGATTGCGAGTGTGCATGCTTCACGTCACGCGCCCAGCAGGTCACGGAAGAAGCCGTTCAGGAGACGGTTTTGAGGGTCATAGGTTGTGCGTGTCTTGGCGAAGACCTTCAACCGGTCCCCCAGGCCCTTCTGGCCTTGCGCCGCCGTGACTCGAGCCGTCTGATTGAAGAGAGGAGTCCCACCTTGGCTGCTGGAAAGCTCGTTGTAGGCATCGAGAAATTCTTCCCACCCGGGATTTGCCGTGGAAACCGGGTCCACCGTCATGGCATTGCCGTCGTAGGAATAGGAGAACAGAGATTTTTGATCCTGGGCCACACGGTATCCAACGCTGAGCATGTTGTTGCGATAGCCCTTTTGCTGGTAATAGTCTCGGCAAAATTTGAAATACCCCGTGATAATGTCGGGAAAGCGGGCTTCAGGAAATGCCCAGAAGCTGAACGTGTAACTGCTGTTGTCGGCAGGATGCGGGTAGCGGATCATCTGTTCGGTGGCGATCGTGTAATCGCTGCGAATTATGTTTGTCAGCTTGAAACGCCACATGGCGCAGAAACCGTCGATCACGCCGTAGCGAATCTTTGTATCGGAGATCTCGGCAGTCACCTGGCGGCAGAAAGCGGGGCCCGTAGTTCCCCACAGATAATTGCGCAGCGGCCAGATAACGTGGTTCGCAGCGCCTGAAGCGCCCGGATTGTATTTCCGGAATTCCACCGTGATGAGATTGTCGAAGGGGAAAACGTAGTACATCATGGACTCGTTGCGGGCGAACAGGTCAGGTAGCTTCTTCACGAAGTCTTCCAGCGTAAAGGATTCGTGGTAGACCGCCATGGGTAGAATGGGGCGAACTCGGAATGTTGCCGCGGTCACGATCCCCAGCAAACCGTAGCTGGATCGAATCTGTTGCAGCAATTCGGGCTGGCTCTCGTTCACCTCGAGAATGTCGCCGGATGGAAGCACCAGCTCGACCTGGGTTAAATAGGAGCCGACCTGCCCGTATTCACCCGGCATAGAGCCATCCTTGGTTCCGCAGCACGCCGCGCTTCCCATCGAGAGGTTGCCGATCTCGGTGTTGACATAAAACTGCAGGTTCTTCTTCTGGAGTTCTTGCGCCACGTCGATGTAAATCGCCCCGGCCTGGGCTGTCACCGCGTCGTCAGTAATCCGCACGATCTGGTTCATCGAGGACATCTGAATGAGCGTCCCGCCCTCTACCACCCCGCAAGGCGCCGTGGAGTGGTTCGAGCCGATGGCGCGGACGGGTGACGGATATTTCGCCGGGTGCTTCAGAATCGCGGCAACATCCGCAGCAGAGTGGGCTTCGACAACGACCTGGGGGTGTGAGACCAAGTCTCCAAACCAGTTTGTCACCGTGAGTGGCGGCATATGATTTTCTCCTAGTGGTGCGGGCGTCTCGCCCGCTGTCGCGGGAGCGTCCCGCTCCCGAGCGCGGGCAGGATGCCCGCGCGACCGCGGGCGAGACGCCCGCGCCACAACTAAGTGGCAGTCGGCAACGCCAGCGGATCGTACTCGACTTGCACGAACTGCGCGGTGAACGCAAGAAATCGCATCCGAGCCTGAAGCTGCAGAAGCGGATCGTTCGTGCCAGTGATTTGGAACGAGGCGAGAAAGCCGACCAGGTTACCTACTGCGGCGAGATCCTCGAAGGTCCGAAACTTTAGGTAGCCCAGACCCACTTGCGTGTCCGCCTGGCCATTTTTGCGCTCATAGATGTGCGCGTAGAGCGTGGTGTAGTCCTGAAGCACATCCGCCACGCCGCGCAACTTCCCGGTGGGATCTCTCTGCATGTACTTTGTTCCGTCGAGGTAAAAATGCCGCCCCGCGGGAGTGGAAAACTCCAGGTGATACCGCATTTCCGCCTCGCCTGTCGCGGGGTTGACCTCGAGGTAATTGAAGCGGCTGTTTTGTGCATCCACCGGATAAGTCACCTGGCCTGCGCCCAGGAACTGGCCGAAGGTGATGGTGCCTTCGAGCGCGGCCTCATGCTCGAGCCCGTCAATGAACTCGTTCACATCACGGACGGTCATGTTCACGTCGAACTTGCAGTCCACCCCGCCGGCAGGCGTGCCGGTTTGAGGAATGCGCTGCGCAATCGTGAGGTCGCCCGCGCGGCCGGGAGTGGGAGTCGTGGCGCCCTCGAAGTACCAGCCGACCATTTCCTCACTGAAAGTCATGCCCAGCCCGTCGGGAAGATAAACGTCGAGGAACGGGCTCAGAATGGTGGTCGTGGGGAGTGCCGGCTTATCCGTCTTCGTCAACATGTAATAAAAGCCAAACTGGCCACCGGCGGCGGTGTGAAAGATTCCCAGCGATAGATCGTCGTTCAGCGAGGCCAAGGCGGGCGGAATGCTGGTAATGTATTTCCCCACCAGAAAGTTATCAGTGACCTTGCGGATCTCGTCGTGGAAAGGCGTGAAGTCGTTCAGTTGGAAGTGGTCCTTGAGAAAACTGGGCGTCACCAACCCCTCCATCAAACCCATCAGGAGGTAGCGCGCTTCGAACGCGCCATCGGGCTTGGAATCAAAGTTCAGGTAGGCCACGCCGGTGGCATGATTGGCGTTCGAGATGCAGTCCATTCTCCACACGCCATGAAGATCCTGGGCCGTGGGCACGGAGCCGCCGGCATAAAGCGCCGCATGATCGTCCACCGTCATCTGGTCAAAGTTGTGGACGCGGGTCATGGGAAAGGTGATTTGCCGGATGCCGTTCGGGTACTCGCCTAAGTAGACGCGGCCAATAATAAGGTCCTGGTTGATAATCTTGAAGATGTCGTAGAAACCCTGCCAGGGCGGGTCCAGGTATTTGAGGAGAACGTATTTCCCTGCCTCGAGGGTTCCTTGGGGCTTGTCGAGGCTGATTTCCTCCAGGCTGTTTCGCGCGTGAATGCGATCGTCGGTGTCACTGGTGACGCCGGTGTAGTGGCCGTCCTGCTTGTGGAACTCTTTTTTGAAACCCGTGAATAGCGCGGAGGACATTGTATTCAGGATGTTGTCGTGCGGGAAAAACCCTTTCCAGTATTGGTCGTTGCGAATGGTCCGGGTTGCTACGTCGATCTGAGGCGCGCCGCCTTGATTGACCAGCGTGTCGATGCCCAACGATACGCAGCGACGGAAGAGAGGCTCCAACTGAGCCTCGCTGTAAGTTGAGACCGTAATCGGGTTGATCGTTGAGAGGCTGACGGATTTATTGGGTTGAGGGTAAGTATCACCCTGCTCCACTTTGATTCTCTTTTCGACAATTCGCTCGGTCAGGGCGGAGATGGTCAGGAAAGGATTCACATTGAGCGCCGAGGGAACGAGCGAGCCATCGCAGACGAAGAGGCCATCGTGGACGCTGCCGTCTCCGGCAAAGAGCCTTCCGTACTCATCCACCGCGCCGTGCAGGTAATCTTCTCCCAGCGTGCACCCACCCAAAGGATGAGCGGTGATCAAATGCCGGGTTTTAAAGATGTCCCAGAGGGGATTGGAGATAAAGTTGGCCTGGAGTGCCCGGGCGTGGCGGCGCAGTTCTTCGTTGATGCGCGTGAAAATAATCTCGCGGCCTGCCCCGTCCCATTGAATAGACATGCGGCCGTCGGGTTCGTACCAGGGAGCATCGAAAACCATCGTGCCGCGCGCGTCGTCGTGAGCCATGACCAGGTAGAACATGGTGTGATTCAGAGCGCCGTCGATTCGGTAGGGATGAAGGAGATCGCTATCGTTGAGCGTGCGCTGCTTCTGCGCACTCTCGTTCCCGGCGTAAGTTGGGTCGCCGTGCAACAGCGCAAAGCCGGCCTTGGCGCCCATGACGTAAGCGCTGGGGAAGGAAAGGTCTTCGACCGTGATGCGGTCCTCGACAGGCCTGCTTCCGTCGTAGGAAATCGCGCTCACGATGGTAGGACCGGGCGGTACGGCCCCTCCCGGCACGGGAGGCTTCAAGCCGTAGCCCAGGACGTTCGTGACGTAGGACCCGTCGTAAGCAAGTCCGAAGAAATCTCCGTTGCCGCTGAACCCCGTCCCCAGAACCGGCGAGACGGAGAGTCCGTGCATTTCAGACCGCAGAAGGATCTCAGGCGAATTGATGGCCCCGGCCGAGAGAACAACATTTCGGGCGTCCAGAGTAAACGATTTGCTCGATTTGTCGTCGGCAACATGTGACCCGTGAATCCTCCAGCCCCCGCTCGGGAGCTTTTCCACCCATTCGACCTTCGTCTGGGTATAGATCTCCGCCCCAGCGCTGCGGGCCATGGGCAGGAAATTCATGTAAAGGGTGTTCTTCGCACCCACGTTGCAGCCCGTAACGCAGTCGCCGCAGTCCGTGCAAGGTTTCTGCTCGACTCCGTAAGGGTTCTTTCCATTAATGTCGAAATTCACCACGATATTGAGTGCATAAGCGTCCAGCCCGATTTCCGCGGCGCGGCGCTCCATGGCCTGCACTTTCGCCAATTCCTTCGCCTTCGGATGGGGGTTGGCAGCCAACACCGGGCGGGCCCGCAGGTAGTAGGGCATCAAGACCTCGCGCGTAATGGTGCGCGGCCAAGCCGATTCCTGGAAGACTTCCGCGTCCGGGATGATTGCGACGTTGGCGTTCACCAGCGACGTTCCACCCAGGCCGGACCCCTTGATGACGGAAATGTCCGGATAGTTCAGAAACTCATAGAGCCCCAAAGGGTTGCCGTCACCACGCGTGGCCGCCAGAACGTCCGCGATTTCGCTGGGAAAAGTCCCCACCGGCCATTCGCGGCCGCGCTCCAATAAGCATATCGAGGGTTTGGGCTTGAGATTCGCGGAAGCCAGGCGCGCGGCGAAGATCGAACCGCCGTATCCGGAACCCACAATGATGTAGTCGTAAGAACTCTTTCTACTGCCAAAATCGAGTCCTAACATGTTCCGACCTCCTAAGGTGAATAGACCACCTGCCGCGGAGGACGCAGAGAGTTCATAAAGAAAATTTGTCTACTTTTCTCCGTGTACTCTGTGTCCTCTGTGGTGGGACGTTTTTCAGCGAAAAGCCACCCCTTCTGCGAGAATCCGCGTCGCGCCTTATGAGAAACGTGAGTTTTAGGAATCGCCCTTAGGCTTCGACTACCGAAGCCACTCTATGGTACATAACCAGCTAATAAGAGTCAACAGAATTGTGCAGGTTGCAATCGTGGCCTTAGGAACTTTCGGGTGGCGCTGACGTGCCGTTCTTTGAAATGTCTGCGCTTCGCCGATTCGGGGCGCATACATCTCGCCAAGAACCGTCGGGACGTTTACGCCACCCGCGGACGGAGAAGGGGCGGCGCTGCCAGTATTGGTCGAAGCCGACTTGGCGGTGCAGCCAGCCAGCCGCAAAGTTGGCAGCGACTTGCCAAAGGTAGTAATGGAATGGGGCTCATCGCCGCCTATCCCTCGCGTTCTGCCAGCCGGGAGAGAGCGGGCGGATGCCGGTGTGACCGCGCATAGGCTTCGACCCAGGTCGGTGACATGACCGGGCCCAGCAGCGGCTGCCGGGTGGGAGGCTTGAAATGGCCGCACAGCGCACAGAACACCCGCAACTCCTGTCCCATGCTGTCAATTGCCTTTGGGAGGGTTTTTCTCCCCAGGTTGAGACCGAAGGTGCGATCGATGGCTCCCGCAACGGCGCAGGGATAATATCCATAGGGCGTGACTCCCATCCCGCACAGGCGTGTTATGGGACAGCCGTTGGCAAAATCCGCGGTTGCGTATTCCTTAAGATCAAGGGGCGCGACATTGAAGCTGTGAAACGTCGGTTGTACCTTGGCCGTCTTCGAGGTGTTATCAATCTCGATGCCACGCGGCAGGTAAGACAGCATTCTGCCGACCCTCTCACCGTATCCGTTGGTGGTTAGCTCGATCGAGGTCGAGGGAGAGTATTTGTCGCGGTACTCGACAATCAGATTGACGATCTCCAGGAATTGAGGATGAAGGGTCGGCTCTCCTCCAAGCACCCGGATGCGCTTCCATGGGTTCCCTGCCGTGCGGCTCTCCTCCAGGAACTGGCGCACTTGACCGATGGACATGTGGTCGTTGCTCGGGTCCTGTGCGCAGGAACGGTCGCAGTTGAAGCATTGCAGGTTGCATGAGTATGTGATGTCGATTTCTGCCAGCTCGCGTGCCCGCCGCCACAGCGGCCCGAGAAGGCGCGTCGGCGGGGGACGGATACGCCAGAGGAAATACCGGGTGCACAGCAGTTCGGAAGCGCGCGCGACCCGAAGGTAGAGCCATTGGGGCGCGTATCGTGAGAGGTAGCCCGAGGGTTGCAGATGCCTCCACGCCCGCTGGGCGCGCTTGTGAATCGACTTCGGTATCCGCGGTTTGACGTAGAGGTCGTAAACGTCGCCGCCCGTCATGTGGCGCTCGGGGTGATATGAAGCGGCGCCGCCTCTGCCAGCCCCGGCAGGCCGAATCCACCTGCTGACCCGGATTCCCGTTTTCATTCTTTCCTCGTCCCAAGCGACCCCGAAATTGTAGCACAACCATTGGCCCGGTTCTTGCGTCCCCTCAGAGATGGCGCATACAGCGAGTAGCGCAGACCTGCTTTTCAAGGTCCTGGGCTCCTCCGGGTTTCAGAATCGTGTGCTCTCGTCGGCCGGCAGGAGGAGGAAAGGGTGCCAGGAACCGTTTTCCCTCAGCGCATTTTCTTCTGGGTGCTCGCCAGTAGACGGGCATGAATGACTGCTATTCAAAGTCTGCGGCTCTTTCGATTCTCAGATCTGCGTGTTCTCATCGGCGGCCTGGCGCACTCGGTCGAGACGCAGGCAGGACATGGCGATTATTTACCCGCTGTCGTCACGGTGTGCAATGCTCTCCGAAAAACCACAGAACTTGAAAAGCAGGTCTGCGCTACTCCTCCGTCTGGTATCGCGCGTAGATTCATCGCATGTACAGTAAGCCCGCAAAGCGGGCGAAAGATCGTAGCCCACGGCGCGAGCCGTGGGGCAATCGGCCCGCCCCCCCAAGCCCCTTTAGGGGCGAAAGAAATCACGACCAAATGTAACGTTCATCGTAAGGGATTCCATTCTTTTTTAGAAAGGCGATCAATTCCTCTTGAAAGGTCATGCGGCGGTGACGTTTTTCTTGGTCACCGATATACCGCGTAACCGAAGGCGCCAGGGAATGGCTGACGCTGAACGCCCCATAGCCAGTTTGCCAATCGAAACCGGCAAGCCGCCTTTCGCGGTGCACCCAGCGTGAGGAATTGGTTTTCACAACCCGGAGGGCATCAGCCGTCGCCACTGTGGGCGGCAACGAGCAGAGCAGGTGCACGTGGTCGGGTCTGGCGTTCGCGGCGCGGAGCGCACCGCCAATCTCGCGCACAATTCCGCCCATGTAGGCGAGTAAATCGTCATGAAGCGCAGCGGTGATAAGAGGCTCACGGTCCTTGGTGCTAAAGATAACGTGCTTCAGGAGGTTCGTGTAGGTGTGTGACAGGTTCTTTCGCCCCTCCGGGGCTGGGGGGGGATTTTACTCGGATTCCTCACCTACGGCTTGGAAGCTGTGAAAAATCGCCGAAATGCAAAAATATGCACGCGGTGTCATTCTGAGCGAAGCGAAGAATCTCGCACTGAGTTCCTTCGCCATCAGCCACTTCCATCGACAGAGCGAGATCCTTCGCTTCGCTCAGGATGACAGGCTGGCTGATTTTTTCACACCTTCTTGCGCCATGGGCTACGATCTTTCGCCCGCTTCGCGGGCTGCGAAGCTGGGTCGGTATCGCAGCGCTTCGGGAGGGAGATGCTGGCTTATCGATATCAGCCTGGAGTCCAGTTCTCAGATGTGCGCCTACTCATCAGCGGACAGGCGCACCCGGTCGAGACGCAGGCGGGACATGGCAATTATTTACCTGCTGTCGTCACGGCGCGCAATGCTCTCCGAAAAACCGCGGAGCTTGGAAAGCAGGTCTGCGCAACTCGCTATTAATTCCTCATTTGTCGCTGAAGGGTGCCTCTGATGAAACATCGGCCAGAACTTTTCGAATCTGATCGCGGAGCGCCTTCTTCGTAAGCGCGTGCTCGGCAGGCTCGGAGATCGGGATTACACGAGGCGAACGATCCAGGAATGGCTGTGCTCGGATGCGAGCGACCGCTGATGGAGACACCACAATGATTCGGAGATTGCCGTTCCTTTTCATTCCTTGCTCTATGATCTGGTTGATATACTCGTCGCCAAAGCTATAACCGATTACTGCGAGTATCTTCGTTTTAAGAACTTGCTGCGAAAAGTGGTAAGCCAGTGTCAGGAAAGGCTCCCTCGCCGACAGTTTGTGGGCTGTACCGAAAATTAGAAGCGGTCTCGCGTCATCGCCCTGAATCGTTTCGGCATTTTCGTGACGGGGAAACTGAAGCGAGCAAAGGCCATAGACTTCGTCATCGGCCCAATCCAAAGAACCGTGAAGCTTATAGAGACGGATTTCTGTGCAAGCATTGTAAGTTGCTGGTGACCAAACTCCCCGTTCGTCAAAGCCGTTCGCGAACCGCGTGCGTGCGTGGCTCAGCACTGTTTCGATGCAGACGTCGTAGTTTAGCGTAAATAGATCTACGAAGTGGCCGTCGATGCAAAGGTCACGGAATCCCTCCATATAGTAAGCCTTGTCGGGGTTCTCGATTGAAAGCCATTCTTGAAGCCGGGAGTAAATGAAGTCGACGAACGATTTCAGCAAAGTGACATCTTGCTGTTCTAGCTCCTCAAGCCGAGGATGCCATCCAGCCGAATAAGGGGCGAGTGGATTGCTCATCCTTGCATAAAGCTCTTCGGCTGCAACCGCGATCTGCTCGATATTAATCGGTGCTCCGGGATCGCGGTCAAGGACGCCTTCTTGGAATCGTATGCCACCGTTCAGGAAATGAAAGAGTGCCAACCAACGCTTTGCCTGGTCACGGTCTTGTGCAGCGGAAATACCGCCTTCAGCGATCTGACTCCTCTCGTTCAGAGTATCCTGAAGCCGGTTTACGAGCTCCACAGACATAGGCAGACCAGCATCGCGGCAAAGCCCGGCACCAGCGAGAATTACGATGCGGTTATCGTCGGTCATAGGAACCACATGCGTTCCTCAAGCATCTGATGAGCAGAACCGGCCGCGAGTGCGCTCATATCGCCTGCAGGGATGTGACTCAATAGCCGAGCGATGAGAGAACCATAGTAAACCGAAATTGGCTGCGACCGCGCATTAAAGCCGCGCCAGTTTACTTGGCTTAGGTCGTTAATCTGCCGCAAAACAGCCAGCGCACGGCGGGCCTGGAATGTTCCACTCTGGGGCGTAACCCGAAGGGCTACCGGTGGTCGAAGGCCAACCCAATTCTCTTTTTCGTCTCTTCCCTCAGTGTAGAGGAGATATTCAGCTTCTCCGATGTGGATGACGGTACCTCTTTGTGGCACGCCATCTCGATATCGGTCATCAATGGCAAACACGCCGGGATCATCCGACACTCTGACTGCTGTGATCTGAAGGATTTTTTGCGTAGGGTGCTGCTGCACGGCGTTTTGAACGACGTTGTCTTCGTCCTTACTCATCTCTTTGGGAATATGAAGAGTCAGGGACGTAATCGTCTTCGTCATCTGCTCCGCGCGCCCCAAAGAGTCGCTGACGACTTTGCCGAGCAGTTCGAGGTATCGGCGTTTGTTATCGGTGACCTCAGCCAAGGCGACGAATTTGAATATTCCACGCGATGAAAAACAGGCGGTGAAGCCCATATAGCCGTTTGTCTGACGCGTCGCTGGATCGTACAAATAGGCGCGTCCAAGGCCGATGATTAGATTTTGATCAAGATCCTCACCATAGACAACCCAAGGAATGCCACCGAGCTTTGCGAACGCCGCGAGGGCGATGTTCGCCGCAGACCACCGAAATTTTGCTTCATCGTTGATCAACTCAAGGGTAACGTTCTGCGAAAGGATCCCTTGCCGAAGGAGCCTTGCCTTGCAAGCATAATAGGGAGTATCGAGCTCCGCTTGCGATGTATGAGGATGCAAAATGAAGAATAGATCGGGCCGTTGATTTGGACGGGATGTATTCCAGTCAAGGATGGCGTCCGCGTACGAGCGTGCTGCGTCATGGGATTTTCTATTTTGGATTGAGAACCCAGTAACGGAAAAAACTTGTTCTCTCTTTAGCGGAAAGCGGAATGTGGACTCGACTCCTTTAAACGGTCCGACGCCGTTCTTAAGGTAAAGAAAAAGGCGATTAGCCTGGTCACGGTACTCAGACGGGAATACAAACCCAAATGTTGGCGGCTGCTTCGAAGGCATATCGCCGTACGGGCCAAATTCGACCAAACCCCTCAACTTGTCTGCCCTGCTCCGGTTATCGCGAAACGCGAACTGAACCGCCGGTAGGATTTGTGCTCGAAGTGTGTCGATCACCAGATTCCCCCTAACTCGACTTTTAAAGGGGACAGACCAATGACAAGACTGCCTTGTTGGTATGAGCTAAGGCTAAGGATAAGCTGATCGCCGGAGGCTCCCATGGACTGACGCAGCACGTCGCGAATTGCTTCAAGGCGGTCCCGAAGGACCGCAACATTTCGGCGATTCTCTCTCGTGAGCGTCATGTTGAGTTGCTGAATCTGCCTCAAGAACCGAGATGGGCCCAAGTTACGCCTGCACACTTGCTCATACTTCTTTACTGTCGCAGGTGAGGCCTCGAGTCGAAGATCCGCGAAAGCAACCTGACGCGACACATTGTCTCTGCACGAAACGACCGCGATCCTATTGCTCTCTAGCGACCGTATTCGGCCGACAAATCGATTACGAAATTGACGTAGCGGCGCCGGTGCATTCGCACTCGGTTTGTATAGCACCGGCATCCCCAGGGCGATGCCACGAAGCGCATCGTTCTCAAGTGTTTCCCGGAAGAGGGCTCTGACCTCCCAATTGAGCATCACCACAAACCCATAGTGATCATCGCGAAACGGTCGCTTAGCTCTGAAGGAAACGCCTGTGGATAGTTCTATCATTTCATCGGTTGTGTCGTGCACTCTTCGGATCGCGAGCCGCTCAAAATGGGCGTCTTCGATTCCCATGCCGAGGCCGGCGAAGTGACTTGCGAGGGATTCCTCGATCGAGATTAGCGCAATGCGCCAGAACCGCCCGACATCAAAGGATTCCTCGGAGGCGGACGAAGGCTTATCGGGACCGTTTAGCAGGACAAGCCTGACACCGGTGCCAGATAACTCGGAAGGTTGGTAGCGCCAGCTCGTATACTTTGCGTATTGACCCTCTTTCGCAGACGTGGAATCCTCCCAGGAAGCGCACTCAATGAACGGGAGACGTAAGATCGCAGGTGAGATCTCTGCTGGGAAGTAATTGATGGTGAGCGTGCTCATGTAAAATGCTGCCTAAATCACAATCTCAAGCGGGTATCTACGGTGAGCGTGACCGAGACGTCCAGGACAATCCAACTCACGGGCGCGCCTCATCGCGGAGTTGTTTGATGGTGATGCCACCGAGGGAAAGGCGGTGTGTCCTGCCGAAATTCTTGAGCCGCTCAATGGCCGCTTGCCGGTCATCCCTGGCCGGCTCAGCCGCCGTGTGCCGCGCCTGCCACACGGAGACGGCTTCCGAAAGCACCTCTTCGGCAGAGCGGTATTGGCCGGAGCGGACAGCCTCTTCAACGATGCGCTCGATCCCAGGTGGAAGATGGACAGTCACCAGAAACCTCCTTGCTCCGAATGCTAGGGTACCGGAGCGGGCAGGGGGAGTCAAGCGTGTGATGACGGGCGCGCGACGTAGAAATGCCGATGTTTGCAGCCACATCTATTCCCCTGGTTGCGGGCCGGCCGAGCGGGGCGACGGTAATCGGGCACAGGTGTTAAACTAAGCGTTTCTGACGGGTCCCGAAGGGACCCAAGTTCATTAGCCGTAGGTGAAACCTACGGAAAGTGCCGGCTTCGAGATTCAGCCAACCCCGCAGGGGTTGAATTCGACCCCTCCAGGGTCGGGGCAAGCACAAGGGAAGGGGTCATTTCTCCGTAGGTTTCACCTACGGCTAATGATGTTAATGCCCTTCGGGCATTCAAGCTGCAGAGCCTCCGCTTCGTTTAACGCCTATGCGATATTCGGGAGAGTCTGCGCGCTTTTCTTGCATTTTTTACTTGACAAACTCCGGGACCTATGATAGCCTACTGTCGTGGTTATTTTATGGACACATTGTCGTAGGCGGGGGCTGGGTAGACACGCGGCGCAAGAGATGGCGGGAAGATCCCGGCACTTGAGGAAAGAGGGGACTGAAAATAAACAAAAAATAATACGATCGAAGCCAATATGTTATTGAAAACAAAGGTAGCCAAAAAGTGAATTTGGGAACGAAGCTAAGAACTATCTGAAAACAAAGCAGTTACACGTTAATAAAGGCAATGAAGCTAAGAAGTACTTGAAAACAAATGAGTTAGTCTCTTAGAGTGCCGCGAATTGTGCGCGTTGTGCGCGCAAATGAGCACGAATTATGCGCTGAATGGAGCAAGAAGCGCACGTTTTGAGCAAGCGAGCCGAACATTCTGAGGGTGAGTCGAGCCCGCAAAGTGACACACTGTCGGCTACAATAGCCTTGGCTTTATCCGATCCTGCCTGTCGGCAACCAACGGCAGTGTCTCAGTTCGAGGGGGCACGGGCATCCTGCCCGTGTAAACTCATGGCCAAGATGGCCATGCCACGTCAAACTGAGATACTACCCCACCAACCGGACAATTGACAAAATGTCGAAAGCCGTATTAGAGTCCATATGCGAGCATTACCTCTTAGCTAACACGACAATCTGACTGGGAGTTTCGACATGCCAACTCTTGCTATCGCCGATGGCTTCGGGCTTGACCTCGAAGCCGCTATGAATCCGAATTCGGCATTTGCCAAGTATTTCCAAAAGCTTCCAAGTCTCTCCGTCGTCAAAGAGAATCTTGCTTCGCTCCAGAATGTCCCTCTCACTTCGTTTCCGCTTAAATCCACGCAAATTGGCCTGTCCTTCAAGGACCCTGCAACCCTCTCATCCACCAGCCCTCAATTCACAGGCAGCGCGGCGGTTTCCGGCTCGTTGTGCGTGTTTTCGGCGGGGAAGCTTTTTGACCCGGACCCCTTTGCGAGCCCCATCGAGATTCCGAGTGGGCACGCCTACTTGGGCTTGGGCCTTCAGGCTTCGGTTGCGCCTGGGGTAAACGTTCCGGTGGGCGAAGCAGTTGCCGGTTTCACAGTCGGAACCGCAGTGTCCCTGACGCACTACAAGTCCTTTCAAACCACCAGTACCACACCCACCTTTGCAGCCGCGCTGGAAGCGTCGTTGCAGAGTTTTGTGATCCCCTTTGGCGTGGATGATCTGGCATCTTTGGGCGTGGGGGACGTTGCTACGATGGCAGGAAGCTGCACCCTCAAGCTCTGTGGAACCGTGAATCTGTTGGCCTCTGTGAACCCACTCGCGAGTCTCTCCACGCCGGCGCTGCCTGGGGTCGCCGTGAAGGCGGGGGCTGCGATTGACTTCACGGCCACGTTCACCATCCAGGGCGATTTCCAGGTGCGCATTCAGAAGGTCGGCGACACGACCATGAGAATCGGGTTTTACGGGAAGCGCGGGGCGGACTTCACCGTGAAGGTCAGTCCTTCGATCGGCGTTACAGCGGGTACAACGAAAACGGATTTCATCTCCGCGGTCCTGGGAGCTGTCACTCCCTCACCCTTCCCTACCGGCGATCAGCTCGAACAGGCGGGCCTTACGAAAGAGAAACAAGAGCTTGTGGTGGGCGCTCTAAAAGCCTCTGTGCAGCGGCAACTCGAACTGGCCGTCCAGGAGGAAGTTCAGGCGCTTTCATCTGATGAGTCGGCATTCCTCTATGAGATCGATTTGCAGGGCCTCGGACCGGAGGGCAAGGCCGCCCTCGAAGACGCCTTACGCTTGGACCTCACGACCCTGCTGGGATCGCCCGGAACCTTGCGCCACGGCATCTCCGAGATTCAGAATCTTATTACCAGCACCCGAAAAATGGGCCACACTCTCAGCATCAACATCCTGGGACTCTACAACTACGCTTCGATCAATGATCTTCTGCTGAAAGGAACGGTCCTGACCGACGCGGCGAGCGGCGCAGTCCTCATCACCGATGAGGCCAACGCAACCCACGTGAGCGGAGCGGTAAACTTCCTCGCCGACTCCGATAAACTGCGCAAGGTTCTGGCGCAATCCTTCCTGATCACCGCAGCTTACCGATGCAGCGGCCTGATCGCGCACGGGCCTACTCTGAAAGCTTCCTATTGGCATTTCGCATCTCATGCAAAAACTGATCTCGAAACCATGGGCGCTTATCTGGACGCCCTCGTTGCCTTAGGCTTGATTTCAGAGGCCGACAAAGAGACAAGGCTCTCGAACCTGACTGATTTTGGAAGCTCGACGTGTTACATCGGCACCGATTACGACGATACGCTCTGCCAAGGCGTCTACCTTCAGGCTGACGGCCAGCCACGCGGAAGCGATGATTTCGAGCAGATCGGCCGCCAGGCGCTTCGGGAGCTCCTGCATGCGGATGGTGATGACGGGTTTCGGCTGCGCAGCCTGGAAAACGACGCAGTCTGGCAGCAGGTCAAAGATACCGGCGGCACGGCAACCAATCTTGCGATGGTGTTTCCGGACCTCCGGCCCGACTCGCAGATTCCCATCATTGCCGGAGACTACCTCCTCATCGAGTGGTGGGCAAACACCATGTCGAAGCTGGCTGTGACGCTGAGTGCTGCCAGGCGCTTCTTTGCTCAAGACCCTCCGCCCGCGACCAATAGTCCCGCCTTCAAGCAAGCACAAAACGATTTGTGGCATCGCATGGCTGAGGTGGCAAGCAACACTCACGACAGGTTTGGCGACCCTTGGGGTCTCATCGCCATGGACCTCGCTTCGGGACAGCGCTCGCAGGCGAGTGCGCGGATCGTATCGCCCCATCTCACGCTGCGAGTCGCCAGGCCGCCGGCATAGCCGTAGGGGCGGGCTTTGTTGACGCCCTCGGGCATCCACAAGTGTTGCCCCCGCCGGGGTAGTTGTGTTATAAACAATACGCATCTAGCAATATTCGTAGTCACAGTTCAGGGCATAACAATCAATGGCCGAGGCATGATATGAGGAACCGGGCACATCGCCCCAGCATGAAGAAATTCGTAATCGCTCGTTCCATCCAGAGTGAGATGGAGGCGCAAAAGGGGCAGGAACGGCAACGCATTCCGGTAATTGTGTCACTGAGGGACCCCGGCGCGGCTTCCTTGGCGGGAATCCAGGAATCGAAATCGCAAGTTAAGGAGTTTCTGCGCGATAAGACCGATCAGGTGAGCGAAAGCGACTTCTACGTTTTCGCCTCGCTTTTCCCCGAGGATATCCAGAAACTTGCCCAGTTGCGGCAATATGTCCATCAGATCTGGAAAGACGAGACGACCTATGGCCATCTGCTCAATTCTGTCGATACCGTGAAGGCCACGTCGTGCTGGCGAACCTTTGAGGCCCGAGGCAAGGGGATCACGTGGGCGGTGCTGGACACTGGAATCAACGCCGCTCATCCCCATTTTGTCGCTCTGAACACCGTCAACGGCACTCTCAGCAAGAACTTCTCGAGTTCCGACACGCTCGATGACCGCGAAGGCCACGGCACGCACGTTGCCGGTATTATTTCCGGCGCTGCCCCAACCTGGCCGGAAGGCAAGCCCTACCACGCCGCCACGTACCAGGAAGAGCAGGGCGATGCCCCGCAGTTGACCGAACTCCAAGCCTGCCCCTCGGGCGTAGCGCCGCTGGCCAAACTCCTGAACATCAAGGTTCTCAATGACGACGGGACTGGTTCAGCCTCGGCAGCGATCCGCGGCCTGGAATACTTGCGCAAACTGAACGATTCCAGCGTTGCTATCCGCGTCGATGGCGCCAACATGAGCCTTGGCTACCCTTTCGACCCACAGAGCTACGGCTGCGGGTACAGCCCGTTGTGCCAGGAAGTGACGCGGGCGGTGGACTCCGGGCTGATTGTCGTCATTTCCTGCGGCAATTGGGGCTACGGCAAGACTACCATGAGCACCGGAGAGCCGGAGCCGGTAACCGTGGTCTCCTCGATTACCGATCCCGCCAACACGGAAGCGGCCATCTCGGTCGGCTCCGTCCACAAGAGCGCTCCGCATCGTTATGGAGTTTCTTACTTTTCGTCGAAGGGACCGACGGCGGATGGCAGGATGAAGCCGGACCTGGTGGCGCCGGGCGAGAAGATCATGTCTTGCCACGCCCATCCTGAGCAGGGTTACGAATACAAGGAAGCGAGCGGCACTAGCGCCGCCGCGCCGCACGTTTCAGGAGTCATCGCGGCCTTTCTTTCCGGACACCGCGAGTACCGGGGAGATCCGGAGAACGTAAAACGAATCTTCATAAAGACGGCCACGGACCTGGGGCGCGACCGCGCCTACCAAGGCGCGGGTATGGTGGATTTGCTGCGGGCGATGATGTCGGTTTAACACTGTGGTGCGGGCGTCTCACCCGCTGTCCCGGGAGCGTCCCGCTCCCGCGCAGGGCGAGCTCAGCCACGGTAGGGCATAACAGGTCCGCCGCCGCAGATGACGAGCGCGGGCAAGATGCCCGCGCGACAGCGGGCGGGACGCCCGCACCACGATGAGAAAAAAGGAGCCAACCCATGTCGCGTTTCAAACAGTTTCACGATCCCGAGCTTTCAATATGGCAGGCCGCAGTGGGTGAAGTTGAAGCTCAAGCTGCCGCCGGTACGCAGGTCGAGGACGTAGGGGCAGCCCAAGTCTCCGCAGGCCGACCCGAGGATCTCGACTCGATGTCCTCCGAAGCCATCGCCTACTGCACGCAAGTTGACACAGGTGCGCCCGTTTCAGCCGCCACCGCGGAACATCCGGCCACGGAGGGGCTGGCCCAAACCGCCGGCTTCTGTTCCCTCACGGCGCTCAAACTGGCGAAGGCGAAGATTACGGGGAATCAAGCCGACGAGGAGCGATACAAGGAAGAGCTGGCCAAATTCAGCGACTGCGACCCCCGCTATGCAGAAGCCGCCGCTAAGTATACCGACTATTTCGTCGCCCAGCAGAAACAGATTCCGTACATCGTCTATAAGAACCTGAGCGACTTTGTCATCGACGGCAAGATTCCTGACAAAGCCAGGGTGGCGATTGTCGGCGACTGGGGGACCGGTCAAGACGCCGCCAAGCTGGTGCTGCGGCAGATTGCCGACCAGAAGCCGGACGTGGTCATCCACCTCGGCGACATCTACTATGCCGGCACCCAGTTCGAGATATCCAATTACTTTTTGAAAATCTGGCAACAGGTTCTGACCCTCGGCGATCAGCTCGACCGGATTCCCACTTACACACTTGCGGGCAATCACGACATGTACTCCGGCGGCGTTCCTTATTACCAACTGATTCAGCAGCTCGGCCAGCCCGCCAGTTACTTTTGTCTCCGCAACGCCAATTGGCAGTTCATTGCCATCGATACGGGTTACCACGACCACAATCCGGCGGGCGGAGGGGCCGGGGCAACGTTTTTACAGGATACCGAGGTCACGTGGCTCACCGACAAGGTGAACAATGCCGGCGGCCGCAAGAATGTCCTGCTTTCACACCATCAGCTCTTTACTGCCTTCGACAGCATCGACGGGCAGGAAGTCGACGTGCGTCTGGCGTCTCAACTCGGTCCCCTGTTGCCGAAGCTGACTCACTGGATCTGGGGTCACGAGCACGACTTCGTGCTTTACGACTCTTACATGAACCTGGCGCGGAGCTGCTGCCTCGGCCATGGAGCGTTCCCCGTGGGAATCGACGAGGTCGTTAAGGTGCCGAAGCACCCTGACGTTCCCTTGATCAAGGGCGACGACGGCGATCCTATTAAACTGGACGCCACGGTCGGCTCTCCATCACGGCTACGCCATCATCGATCTCGACGGCACGTCGGGCAAGGTCTCGTACTTCCAGGACAGCGACGAAGACACGCCGATGT
>CAWJHY010000042.1:0-23388 GCA_963842495.1 uncultured Acidobacteriota bacterium | reverse complement strand
GAGAGTCGAGGGTTGAGGAGTGACAAACCGTCACCATCCGACCCGACCTCTTGAATTGGCCCCACAACTCCTCGACCCCTCAACTCCCCGACTCCTCGACTGTTTGTTTTCATAGACATTCTCGCTTTGTTCTGTCGAATTCAAGTCGAGAAGTCGAGAGTCAAGGGTTGAGGAGTGACAAACCGTCACTATCCGACCCGACCGCTTGAATTGGCCCCACAACTCCTCAACTCCTCGACTGTTTGTTTTCATAGACATATCCGGATCGGTCGTCAAAAAACGCAATCGTTGGTGCGGCGGGGGATTGCAACCCACAGGATTTCCGACAAAATCGGCCTGCGGGTCGGCTTGCTGCTTTTGAGGGGATGATTGCGACTTGAGGGCGCCCGGGGCGCGGAGGGAGACACCCTCCGGCCTTAATCGCGACCGACTATGACCCTGAAACATCACGTTCCCTGCAACCCCAGCTCGGAATCATACAATTATAGCCTATTGGTTGTCAAGAGACAGAAAGTCAGAGTACTGTCCTAAATTGATGGAGCCCGTAGGGGGATGTCATTCCTCGCTCCGCTCTCTCGAAAGGCTGTCAATGCTCAGGATGACAGGGACTTTCATCCCCATGGGTGGGCCGCACGCCCATGAACACTCGGAATGACAGGGGGCGGCCACGAGGGCCGCCCACGGGACGCGGTTGTTGCACCTTCCTAATGGCCAGGATCGGTGACGGTGACGCTGAACGAAACGGTCTTCGACGCATCGGTGTTGCTGACCGCGGTAACGTCGAACGTTGCCGGGGTGGGCGCCGAAGGGGGCGCGGTATAAGTGAACGAGCTGCCGGAACCGGATACACTTCCGAAAGCTGCGGCCCCCGCACCGCCGCTCTGAATGCCATTGAGGAGCCAGGTAACCCCGGTGTTGGCGGCGTTGGTCACCGAGACGGTGATCGGCGCCTCTGCGTTGGTGGCCACAGTTTGCGCGGTGGTGGGTTCAGTAAGCGAGATGGCCACGTTATCCGGGGTTGATGGTCCGAACAGGACGAACGTCGGATAGGTGTTGCCGAGGTCTGTAGCAATCAGAAAACTGGTGGAGTTGATCGCGATACCAATCGTCTCAGCGGCTGCGGTGGGAGTGGCTTGTGTGTTCATGATCCCGGTGGAGTCGAAAGACGCCAGTTGCTCCGTGAACTGATCGGCCAACTCATCGCTGGGGTTAACGTTGGATTTGTCGCCCAGGATAAAGATATTGGGGAACGTGGTGCTATTCTGCAAATCGATCAGGTAGTTTTCGGCCCGGCTGTTTTGGTTCACAACCTCCGTGGTGCCGCCGTAAAACGCTCCGGCCATCGTCGTGGGGCTGTAACCGCCCGGGGCATTCTGCAAGAAGGCCAGCCCGCCTTGCACGCGAACGTCCTCACTCAAGAGGACGGCTTGGGAGTCCGAGAGGAGGTAGACAAGCGGCGGGTCATTACAGGTCCCGCTGCTGTTAATGGTCATATGGCCATTCGCGGCGACGGAGTAGGTGCAGGTGGCAGCAGTTTTTCCCGTTGACCCGGCTTCGTCCACGTAAGCCTCGATGTCGATCGAGGTGCCGGTGCCATCGGCGTCGAAGTAGCCGAACTCCAACCATCCTCCCATGCTGCCGTCCACCCCATTCTCATACCAGGCGTAGTCGCCGGTGACGCTGGCAGTGGTAAACGACCCGGCGCCGGTCTGAAGATAAGATTCGCCAGCCGTAATGATGTCGTTGGCGCTATCGAAATTCACGCTCAGCAGCAGGGCCTGGTTGGCGGAGACCATGTACTCCGCGTTTTCACTCGCCACTCCCGAGACGGTGGTCGATTCAGTGAAGCGTCCGTTGGCGTCCGGGGCAGTGTAGCTCCCCACGGTGCCGGAGAGGGTAACGTTGCCATAAGCCCCGCCGTCGTTGCACGTCTGGTCCAGGCCGCCGACGTTACCGGCGCCGCCGGCGGTTGCCGTCCGCGTCAATATCCCCGCACACGCAATGCGAGTGCTGTAAGTTGAATCCCAGCCTGATACCAAGTGCGCGAAACTGCCCGCCGGGCCGGCACTGAAAGCGGTAGTGGTTTGCTGCAGAATCTGGCCGGAAGCTATAAACGAGCTCGGGCCGGCGGGATCGAACTCATTGATCCGCCCTTGGGCAGCCACGCCGGAGGAGAGAGCCCCCAAAGTGAAGCGGGTGGTGAAGGTCGTGCCGGTGGCAGTGACGAACGTGGCGCAACCGCGGTTGCTCGCCCCCACCGTGTAAGAACTGCCGGCGGCAGTAAGGGTGGTGTTGGTCTCGGAGGCAGCCCCGGTGGTGTTGATGTTGACTTCCCCGCCCGTGATGCCGCCGATTCCGTTGAACGTCAGTGAGCCGACGACGGCTTGGAGGCCGCTGCCGTTGTATCCGAGCAGATTGAAGGCGTACTGTCCTTTAAGAATCGACTCATTCCCCGACTCGCAGACGGAAACAGTGTCATTACCTATCGTGACGTTGATCGAGGGTGAAGTGGCGATCGCAGACTTCGAATCCGTCACCTGCAAGGTCACCGAGGCCGATCCCGTACCGCCCACGGGCAGACCTGAAATCACTCCCGTGCTTGAGGCCAGGCTGAGGCCGGGGGGGAGCGCTCCGGTGGAGATACTCCAGGTGTAAGGGGAAGTTCCGCCGCTCGCTGCGGCCTGTGCGGCGTAAGACACTCCCAGGAAGGCGTCCGGCAACGCCGTCGTAGTAACGGTCAGCGCGGTAGACACCGCAGTGACGGTGAAGTTCACGGCGTTCGATGGCCCTCCGCCCGGCGAGGGATTCGTCACCACCACGGGGTAACTACCCGCCGTGGCCTGGTCGCTCGCGGTGAGCATGATCGTCAACTGCGTCGAGCTTACGAACGTAGCGGTATGCGCCACGCCGTTGAAAGTCACGGTCGAGGTGGAGATAAAGCCTGTCCCCGTAATGGTGAGGATCTGCGCCGCAGACCCTGCCGGCGCGGAGGAGGGAGAAAGGCTCGTGATGGCCGGTACGGGATTATTCGCAACGCTACTGACCGTGAAGTTTACGGCGTTCGAAGCGCCCCCGCCCGGCGCCGGGTTGGTCACCACCACCGGGTAGGTTCCCGCAGTGGCTTGGTCGCTCGCAGTGAGCAAAATCCCCAATTGCACCGAGTTCGCCGACGTCAAAGGATGCGCCACCCCGTTGTAGGTCACGATCGAGGTGGGAACAAAGTTCGTCCCATTGATCATCAGGGTCTGCTCCGCGGCCCCGGCCGTGGCGGAACTGGGAGTCAGGCTCGCAATGGCAGGCACAGGGTTGTTAACCGTAAAAGTCTGCGAGTTGGAAGCGCCCCCGCCCGGCGTTGGGTTGGTCACCACCACTGCGACGGTTCCCGCCGTGGCGACGTCCGAAGCGCTGAGTTGAACGGTCAATTGGGTCGCGCTTACAAACTTTGCGGTATGCGCGGCCGAGTTGTAGGTCACCGTGGACGTGGAAAGAAAGTTCGTTCCGTTGATAGTGAGAATCGGCGGCAATGCTCCGACTGTGGCGGAAGTTGGAGATAGACTCGAGATGGTCGGCGTGGGATTGTTCACAGCGAAACTCACGGAGTTGGAAGCTCCCCCGCCTGGCGCTGGGTTGGTCACCAATACCGCGAAGGCGCCTGCCGTGGCTTGATCGCTGGCGCTCAGTTGGATGGTCAACTGCGTCGCGCTGACGTACGTCGCGGTGTGCGCCACCGCGTTGTAAGTCACGGTCGAGTTGGAAACAAAGCCCGTCCCATTGATGGTCAGTGTCTGCGCGGCTTCACCGGCGCTGGTGGAATTCGGAGACAAGCTTGTGATGGTGGGTATGGGATTGTTCACCGTGAAGTTCACGGAATTGGACGCTCCCCCGCCGGGAGAGGGATTGGTCACCACGACGGCGTAAGTTCCCGCGGTGGCTTGGTCCGAGGCACTCAGTTGAATCGTCAACTGGGATGCGCTCACAAACGTCGCGGTGTGCGCCACCCCGTTGTAAGTCACCGTCGAACTGGAAAGGAAATTCGCCCCGTTGATGGTGAGAGTCTGCGCCGCTGCCCCCGCCGTGGTGGAAGAGGGAGACAGGGTAGTGATAGCCGGGACGAGATTGGTCATGATCGTCGAAGCTCCGCCGCAACCTGTCACCAGGATCAGCAATCCGCAAATGATCCCGAGAAGGTATCCTTGCTGAAGAAGCCGTCGCTTCATAGATACACGCTCCACGGAAATATCTGATTGGGTTGAGATGAACAGGCCCGAGCGGCTACCTGAGCTGCGTAAGCAAACCATACCCAGCAGAAAGAGGTGGCGAGAGTGCGGCCACAGGCACAAGGATCTGACTCCATTGTTGCCCGGGGCAAGGACATGTTAGGTCGCGGTCTGCGGCGTGTCAAGCACAAAAATGACAGTTACTAAGAAAGCCGATTACTAGTTTACAAGGGCCGATTCCTAACCGGCCGCCTGCTCCAGGATGGCGAAGTCGCCCGGGTTCCAGGCCTGCGCAAGGATGTAGAATCTGCCGTTGATTCTCCGCAGCGCCGCGTTGTGGATGTGAACGAAGTTCTCGAGTCCCAGGTCTTCTTTGGGCATGATGGTCGAAATCAATCTCTCGTCCTTGAGAATATAGATTGGGGCGCCTTTCTTCTTGTCAGGACCATCCAGGGCGGGAACCACGCTGTAGTGTTGGTCGAGGTAGTTAATGTCGCAGGGCAGTGAGCCGGAAGGCATCTTCAGGCTGGAGAGGTAATGGCCGTAGCGGGTAAAACGGTCCAGGCGGGAATGGGGCCGGTCGGCGATGTCGAGTCGCGTTTTGCCGGGCGGCACAGTGATGCCGTGGGCGGTTCCGAACTGGCCCACGCCCTCGCCTTTTCCGCCGAAGGCCAGATCATTCCACGCGACTTCGAAGCGGTTTTCGCGATCGATCCGCGCCGTCAGGACATAATCGAGATTGCAATACCCGGTGGTGACGTAATACAAACCGTTCAAGAATTCAACCGCGGTAGGAGCGAAATTCCCTCCGCCCAGAAAATAGTCCTGAATCTCCGGATGCTCGAATTCGACAGCAGCAGTGGGAGCATCGAGAGCATTTACGAGTTTTCCATCCAGGGTAGTTGTAAAAACCTTGCCGGCATCATTCGCGGGGAAGGTCAAATAGGGGGATTCATCCGCGTCGTACCAAATGGTCGTGTCGTGTAGGTTAAGGTTCCGCATTTCATCCGGAGTGTCGACCTGGCTGATCGTCTTCAGGTCGGAACTGACCTGGAGAATCCCGGCTCCGGGAAGGGCGAAGTAAGTCTCCTCTTTGCCTGCGCGGCGGTCGACGGCGAAACCTCCGTGAGCGTTCACCAATACCTTCTGGGCCTCCTGCGGCAGTCGTTCGGAAGCGTAGAGGACACGGAACTTCATCTCCCCCTGGCCGCTGATGCCCGGCGCTCGATCCGCATTTGCCCCGGGCGGGGTAGCCGATGATGACGACGACCCTCCTCCCGGATGCGGAACATGCGGGTGCGCATGGAGAGAGTTCAGGCTCCTTGCAATACCGGTTGAAGCGAGTAAACCGTAGAGCATGTTTCTTCTCAAGATTCGCATTGGGCTCCTGTCAGGTGTGGCTGTGGTTTCGGTGGGCGCCCTTGGCTCACGACCCCCTCACCCGGCCCGCCCCGGCTGATGAAAACGCCGGCTGCGGACCACCCTCTCCCCCAAGGGGGAGAGGGTTGAAATTGAATCAGCGGTCTCCCCTCGCTCCCTTGGGGGAGAGGGGCGGGGGCGAGGGGGCTGTACGCACTCCACTAGCATGATCGTTACCGTGATGCGATGCTCGCCCCTTCGCCTTTGCTTTGCACGCGAAGCATGATCGGCGGGGAGGGGTGCTGCGTGGTAGCGTTGGACTCAACATTGGCCACCACGTAAATCGGCTGAACGATCGGCTTGGCCCAATCCGCGGCGCGCAGCTTGAAAGTTGCGTCGCTCCGATTCTCCGGCACCAGAATCCCGTTCAGGCCCAGGTTTACAACCCGGACGCCGGGAGGCAGGTTCACAACATCGCACGGTACTCGCCCCTTGAATCCGTTTCTTCGCTCCACGTGCAGAGACACACTCACCTCTTTATCCGGGGCAATAGCCACTTGTTCGGGTTCGGCCCGCACCGCGACGTCCGGAGGAGGGATGATCGACGCCACCTGCAGAACGTTTTCAGCGCTTGCCAGGCGCGTAATGGCGCAGCCGTTCACAACGGCGTGCCCCTCAATTTCGAAGTGCGCCGGCGGGGAGTCCGGATTCGAGCCCTGCGCGGCACTCAAGACGACCACGGTTGAATCCTCTCCCGCAGCGATCTCCGCCTTGCTCGCCGTGAGGCCTTGGGGCAGGCCTTTGACTTCGATTTCGATCGGGCCTTCGTACCCCTGTAACCGGTTGACGGAGACGGTCATCGGCGTCGATCCACCCAGGGGAATGTTGGGGTTACCAGGATCGGCCACGAGAGTGAAGTCAGGCGCAGCTTCGCGAATCGTCAACCGATACGCAAAGCCGGGGCCACCCAGGTTGCGGACGTCCTTGAGGTGAACAAGATAGTCCCCGTCGGCGGGCGCTTCGAAATCCAACCGCGAATCGGCGCCGTAACCGGGCCCGCCGTCGTCGTTTCGCTCGGTGAGATGGAACACGGGGAGACCGTTCGCCGGGAACTCAGCGTCCGAGGGGAGAATTTGCGCCTTGTAGACCGTTGTATTCAACGGGCGGAGACTTGGAGAAGTACCCAGCCACGTGAACCGCTGTCCTTCAAACCCTTTCAGAATGACGTCGGCGTCCGGCTGGTCGGGGATATACGCAATCTGGTCTAACTCATCGCCAACCATCAGGTAATCGTTCTCGTGGAGTCCAGTGGTAGAAACCAACCTTATTCCTTCGCTGCGCGAATCCCGGTCCGCCAGTGTGGTTTGGGTCTGGTAAAGGCAACGAACCGTGGCGCGCGGCACGTCGTTGCCCCGCGAGTCGAGCACTTCGACAACGGAATCGAGGGGCGAACCAAGCCGGGCGGCCGCCACCTCGATCACCAGGCGCTGGCCCTTACCGGCGTGGATGCGAAAGAAATCGTCGTCGGCGTGCTTCGCGGCGCTCGGGTTATCAATGTGACCATTGATGGTGACGGGGATGGAAACTGCCACGGCTTGCGACGGCGTATCGTTCGGCTCCTTCTCGAAAACCTCTGGCACGTCACCCACGCCAACGCGGGGCTTATTCAGGAGCGGACCGGAGGGCGTCGCAACCACCAGCGGAAGAGTCGTCCAACCATCGACGCGCGCGGGTGGCCGGACTTCGACTTGCTTCACGCCGCCAAGGTTGACCCCCTCAATGGACACCGCCGCCGGCTTGCCCGCGGGGACGCCAAGGGGGAACCAGCCGGTGACGTACGGGAGAGGGCCCGCGTTGAGCCTATAGAAATAATCCCAGCCGCCTTTTTCCTCGCGATCAGAAATCGAGATCGTGTACTTGCCGTCCTTCGGCAGCTTGGCAACCAATATCGCATCGGGCTCGCGCAGGTATTCTCCGGCGCGCCCAACCTCCCCTCCGGAAGAGTCGCGCAGGACGAGCAGCGATTCGAGTTGCGAGTCCAACCGTGATGCCACAACTTGAAACACCATCTCCTGGCCGGCCTTACCCTCGAAGCTGTAGCCATTCACTTCGCCCACCGTGGAAACTGCGCCAACAATCGTGGCCGGCAGTTCGACTTGCTGCGGGTCGGAAGAATTGCGTTGCTGCGGGACCTCCTTCAGCGATCCGACGTCCAGCGGCAGCATGTTCGACGTACCGTTGGGCGTTTGGATGCGGAACCAATGGATACCCGGCTCAACATCTTTGGAAACGGTGAGTTCCACTTGGGCTTCGGACTTTGCCCCCAGCGGCACCGCAGCCTCCAGGTCCACGCCGGCGCGCGCCGCCTTGATCTCTTCATGAATCGCCGTAACGTTTAGTATCTTCGCCGTGAAACCGGGCGCATCAAAGAGCACGGCGCGCGCCGCCATGAGCCCTCGGCCTTCGAGTTTGAAATTGGCGGTTGCGCCGCGCTCCATTCCCGCCGGCGAGATGCGCGAGAGAGCGGGCGGGATGATGGGTTCGCCGGCAAAAACCAGCAGCGCCGGCGCCAGAAGTGACGCCAGGATGAAAGCTACCTTCAGACCACTTGTTGGCATGAATGAACTCCGAAGCGCCTTGCAACTATCTGAGATTGGAAATTTCAGATTTCAGACCCGGCGCCAACCGCCTGCTTTGCCAAATCTGAGGTTAAGAATTTCAGATCCTCTGCCCACTGCCTACCTGCCCATCTGCCTACTGCCTTCGGCCATCAGCGGGCCCAGCCTGGGTTTGTACGATCTCGCGTCGTAGAGGCTTAAGGTTCCGTCGTATCGTCCTGCCGCCAGCCACTTGCCATCCGGACTGATGGCCAACGCATCCACCCAATCAGGTTGGCCAGGGAGTACTCCAACCGGGTCGAGGGTTGCCGCGTCGCGGAAACGGATGGAGCCGTCAGAGGAACTCGTGATTAGGGTTTTCCCCTCAGGCGACCAGACGATCTGAAGGATGCTGTCTTCGTCGGCGATGAGCGATTGCACCAGGCTGCCTTCCTTCTCGCTGATCTTCCACACATGAATGGAGTTGTCGTAGCCGGCGCCTGCCAGGTACTGCCCGGATGGCGAAAACGCCATGCTGGTAATTCCATCCAGCGCATCGTTCAACGTATACAGGCGTTCACCGGACGCCACATTCCAGATCTTGACGGTCCGATCCTGCGAGCCCGAGGCGAGAAGTTTTCCGTCCGGACTGAATGCCACGGCGAACACGGCATCAATGTGGTCGAGCAGGGTCTTCAGGTCCTGTCCGGTTTGAGCGTCCCAAATCTGGATGGATTTGTCATAGCTGCCCGAAGCGATCAGCTTTCCATCGGGGCTGACCGCAAGGGAGTAGATGCAGTCCGCGTGGCCGCGCATCGTCCGTAGAAGCGCGCCGGTAGCGACATCCCACACTTTGATTTCACCCCATTGCTGTGGCGGACCTCCGCCGGCCAGCAGTTGCTTGCCGTCGGGACTGAAGACAATCGACCTCACGTAGTCGGCGTGACCCTCCAGTGTGCGGGTCAGCTTGCCGTTGGAGGGATCGATCATCCGAACTTCCCTGTAACCGCCAACAGCAAGAATGCGTCCGTCGGGCGAGAACTTCAGGGACACGACGGGAGAAACCGCCGGCGCCTTCGGCTTGATATCGGGAATGGCCAGGGGCACGAGCGTCTGGGCAGCTTCGCCCGCGGCGGGACCCTTGGCCCCCGCTTCAATCCAGGCCTTTAGAGCGGCAATGTCCGCCGCTGGAAGCGGGTCGGCCCCAAACGGCATGCGAGGTTGAACTTTCCCCTCGAGCATCTGAACGAGCCTGCTCTGCTCGCTCTTGCCCGGAACAATCGCGGACCCGTCTTTGCCGCCCTTCATCAGCAGGTCGTAGCTCTCCATAACAAATCCGCCCATCTTGGCGGCGCTGGAGTGGCAGGCCAGGCAGTTTTTCTGAAGAATCGGCGCGATGTCGCTGCTGAAGGACGGCATTGAGGCAGCGCGGGCCGGTTCAATCCTGACCGCAGCCCACAGCATTAGCCAGGCCATCGCAAGGCCAAGACAACGAAATCGGATAGTTGCAGTTCGCTTCCACATGAGAAACATAGCCCTCTCCTCACGGGAGGGGGCTTGTTGGAAACCAGCTTAGTGGTTAAAAACAAACTCCTCGCTGGTCAGAAGTGCCCAGGCCATGTCGGCCAGTGCCGCGCGCCGCGGGTTGGAGATTCCTTGCACCTTCGCGCTCTCAGCTTCACGAAGCGCATTCAATAGCGCGGCGCGCTCCGCCTCGGCCGGGTAGCGGCTGAGCGATGCCAGGTAAAGGTAATTCACGATCGCATCATCAGAAAAACCCAGTTTCATGAGCATATCGATCGAATTCCCGGTGTCGCGCAGCTTGTAGTTCAAAGTATCGCCGTTGATGATGTGCAGGGCCTGGGTGACGGTCGGAACAGAAGTGCGTTCGCTCTCGCGGGTCTGCTGGCGCGCCGGGCGGCCGAAGGCGGTGAGGAAGTAAGATCGGACCGCCGCGTCCGGCAACTGCAAGGCCCGAGTCCCGGGCGGATAGCCTTCAAACTTTTCCGGTTCCTGGGTCACCTGCGAGTAGGCATCCAGCAGGACTTCCGCGGGAAGCCTGCGAATCAAATAGTGCGAGTAATACTGCTGGTCCTGCGCGTTCTGATCGTTCGGGCGCGAGGAAGCCTGATAGGTTGCGGACTCCAGGATGGTCTCCATAAGATAGCCAATATCATAGTTGTGTTTAATGAAGTCCTTAACCATTGCATCGAGCAGCTCGGCGTTGCTGGCCGGATTCGTATCCCGCATATCGTCCGCCGGTTCCACCAGGCCGCGGCCCATCAGGCTTCGCCACACGCGGTTCACGATCGCCCGTGCAAAGAAAGGATTCTCAGGCGAGGTCAGCCATTGGGCGAAAAAGAGGCGCGGGTCCTGGGGCGAATCCACAGGCAAAGCGGCGGCGGCCAGCGGCTTGGGCGGCAGCGGCTTCGTGTACCGGTCGTCGGTAAACTGTCCCCAGGGATTCGAGTAGACGGTCACGTCCTCGAAGACGGGCCCAACACCGACCCGCGAGATGGTGCGGCCTGAAGTCTTCAGCCGCACTCGCGCGAAGAGGTTGGCCATGCCGTAGTAGTCCTTCTGCGTCCACTTCGCAAGCGGGTGATTGTGGCAATGGGCGCAGGTAATCGTGATGCCGAGAAATGCCTGGGCCATATTCTCCGAGATATCCAGCGGGTCGCGGTGGATGGCCCAGTAGTTCGCCGCGCCGTTCTCACGCGCATTGCCCGTCGCCGTGACGATTTCGTTGACGAACTGATTCCAGGGCTTGTCGGCAGCCACGCTTTCGCGAATCCAGTTGTAGTAGCTCCACACCCCTTCGTCCGAGAGATGATTGCTGGACACCAGCAGCAGGTCAGACCACTTGTAAGCCCAGTAGTCGACGAACTCCGGCCGGCGCATTAACTGTTCGATCAGCCGTTTGGGCTTTTCAGGCGCAGCATCGTTCAGGAACCGTTCGACCTCGGCGGGGGCAGGAAGGATTCCGGCCGCATCCAGGTACACCCGACGGATGAACTCGGCGTCGCCGGCCGGGGGAGAAGGGGGAATGTGGAGCACCTGAAGGTGCTTCAAAATGTAGTCGTCGATATAGTTGTGCCGCGGCGCACGCTTGTAAACATCGGCGCGGATGTTGTAGGGATAGGGAATACGCAGGCGGGCGAAGGTGACGTGACTCTGGTACCAGACGGTGACCGGGGCCTCGCCGTAGCCGTGCATCTTCACGTGCCCATCCTGATCCACCGCCGCCACACCTTCGTCCCCGCTGTCATATTTCGCCCAGCGCGTGACGTCCTCGTGGTGGCCATCGGTGAAAACGGCGGTGACAACCAGTTGCTGCTCCGCCTCGGGCCGAAGCGAAGCCTCGTTGGGCAACACTTCGATGCTCGCCACACGCGGATCGGACTCCTGCGGTTTGGGCATGCCGTCCGCGATCCAGCCGGAAATGACTTGGTACTCCGTCGAGCCCACCGCGAAGCGCTTGCCGCCGCCGTGCGGAATGGTCAGCGTGGGCTTGAGAAGAATCAGGCTCCTGGCGGGTTCGAGCCGCTCCGTGCGGCGCGCCAGTGCCTGGTGCGTAAGCGTGTAATAATCCGTTTCCGGGTCGTATCCACGGAGAGTGAGCTTGAACCCGTTCTTCCCTGCCGCGGCCCCGTGGCAGGCGCCTTGGTTGCATCCCACTTTGGTCATAACCGGGATAACATCATTGCGGAAGCTCCACGCGAACGGCGCGGAGAACTTTGAAACCTCTACGCTCGCGGCGCCGCGCTGTCCGCGGAAGGTGGCCGTAAGGGTGGTGGGCCCGTTGGACTGCGGCCAAACCAGTCCTTCCTGATCCACGCGAGCGATCCCAGGATCAGCGGAATTAATCTGAGCCTCAGCCGTCACGTCTTCCTGGTGGCCATCCACGAAAGTCGCCTCGACGACCACGCGCTGCGTATAGCGAGGGCCGGTGATGGAAATAGTGGTTGGCAGAACTTCGATCTTGCTGACGGCAACGCCCTTGAACGTGGAATGAGCGGCGACGGGGTGCAGCGGAGGGGCGGCGAGGGTTGAAGAGCCGTTCGCCGACCCGGTCATGTTCGTTTGGTGGTAAGGCCCCGTTCCTGTTTGGTTTGCCGGCGATTGTGGAACGCCTCTTACCGGAACCATCGCCGAGACGAAAGCTGCAATAAGAATGATGAAAAACCGGTACAAGACTGCCCTCAAAGCTCCCCCGTCCGCGGTGTGGGCATATTGCCCGCCGTCGCGTGGGCACCCTGCCCGCGCGCGGAAGCAGGACCCTTCCGCGAGTCCAAGACTTGAAGAGCGTGAGCTGGACGCTCCCACGATAGCGGGCGAGGCGCCCGCACCACATCAGGCAAGTAATTCTGAAATCGGATCGAAGCCGTGATCGACAACCCGGACCTCGCGCCCCTGGGGCGTTTTCATGATGAAGTCGAGGGGTATGCCCAGGGCCGTGTACACCGTGGCGGCGACGTGGGAGGGCATGACGGCGCGGTCCTTGGGCGCGGCGCCGATCATGTCCGAAGAGCCCACAATCTGGCCGCCCTTGATGCCTCCGCCTGCAAGCACAACGGTCCAGCATTGCGGCCAATGGTCACGTCCACCCGCCGGATTGATGCGCGGGGTGCGGCCGAATTCCCCGGTGGCCAGGACCAGCGTGGCGTCCAACAGCCCGCGGTCGCTCAAATCCTCAAGCAAAGAGCTGTAAGCATTGTCAAACATCGGGCCTATTTGATCGCGGTAGCAACTGATCGGGCTGAAAGGCGCCGAACCGTGAATGTCCCAGGTGATTTCATTGAAAACGGTTTCGAACATGTTCACGGTCACGAAACGGACGCCGCGCTCCACTAGCCGGCGCGCCAGCAGGCAGCCCTGGCCGAAGCGGTTCATGCCATAACGCTTGCGAACTTCCTCGGGCTCCTGGGCCAGGTCGAAGGCTTCCCTCGCCGTGGCCGAGGTCATGAGGGTGTACGCTTGATGGAAAGTCGAATCCATCAGCTTTGCATCCTGATTGGTTTTCTCAAAGTAGCTCACCGACCGGTCGATCACCTGGCGCCAATCGCGGCGGCGATCGACACGCACGGCGGAGATGTAGTCGGGCGGAAGCATGTCGGGTACTTTGAAGTTCGGGTCGGAAGGATCGGCGTTGAGAACAAACGGGTCGAACGCCTTGCCGAGGAAACCGGCTGTGTCGCCATGCGGCAGATTGCCGCCCAACGCGCCGATGGTGAATGGAATCAACACATTGGGCGGCATGTCGCCCTTGGGCCCCTTCTCCAGCCGCAACACGCAACCATAATTGGGGGATTCCAGGCCACCTTGGAACAGCCGCCCCGTCTGCATCATCTGGCAACCGGTATCGTGCACGGCAGCAGCGGTGTGATAAACGGACCGCAGCAGGGCGAATTTGTCCGCATGCTTGGCCATGCGCGGGAAAATCTCGGAGATCTCAATGCCCGACACGTTGGTCTTGATCGGCTTGTAGGGGCCGCGGATTTCGGCGGGGGCCTCGGGCTTCATGTCCCAGGTGTCAAGCTGGCTGGGCCCGCCGACCAGCATAAGCTGGATACAGTTGATGTCCTTGTTGGATTTCACGGCGCCGCGAGCCTTCAGGCTGAAGAACTCGGGCATGGTTAATCCCAGGAAGGCTATCGTGCCGGCATGAAGGAAGTCACGGCGCGTAACGCCGTCGCAGAAGTGAACTTTATTGTCAGCATCGAGCCTGAACATCGACACGGCTCCTGGAAGCTGTCGAAATGAAAGGCACAGCCCTGCACCTGTGCATATCCTAGTGTAAGGCTGTCCTGAGTGTCAATCGAAACGACAAGGTGGAGCGGGCGTCCCGCCGGCTCTACCTCTCGGCCTCTTGGCCTGAATTGACACCCCCTTGTCTTTGCAGCTATCCTGAGCCATGGCTCGCTTGCGCGCATCTAATCCGACAGCGGCCTGCCGCGCATCGAGAGCGCTTCTCCGAGAATTGGGCCAGCCTCCACACTAATTGTCCTAAATGGTGGAACATGCGGCGGGGCGAGGAGCCAAAAGGTTTATGAGATTGCTTTCGACTAACACGAGGAATTGGTTGCGCAACCTGCCCCGCCTGATTGCGTTGCCGATTCTCCAGGCGCCGGAAGAGGCGTTGATGGGGGGCCAGGCAGTCATCGAGGGTGTCATGATGCGCTCCCCGCACAGCTATGCCGTGGCGGTGCGTCAGCCCGGCGGCACGATCGCAGTGGCCAAGGACTACTTGGAAAAGCCGTCTGAAAAGCATCCTTGGCTGAAATACCCGCTCCTGCGCGGGCTGGGGACCCTGGGGCAGGCGATGGTGCTCGGCATCCGGGCGTTACGTTATTCCGCTGAACAAGCGATGGATGAACCGGGGAAACCCGCCCAAGCCGACAAGAAGGTCGAGCTGAGCAATTGGCTTCTGGCAGCGAACCTGGCGCTCTCGTTGGGGTTCTTTGTTTTTTTCTATAAGTATGTGCCGCTTTCGCTGGCCACGCTGATCAGCCGGCGTTACCCCGCGGCGGGGAACCTGCTGATATTCAACTTTCTGGACGGAACAATTCGCATCGTGTTGTTCCTGGGCTTTCTCTTTTTCATTTCGCAATGGAAGGAAATCCGGCGGATCTTTGAATACCACGGGGCCGAGCACAAGGCGGTGTGGGCGTTCGAAAAGCGGGGCGCAATTGACGTCGAGACGGCGCGCGGCTGCACCCGCTTCCACCCCCGCTGTGGAACCAGCTTTCTGCTGGTGGTGATGGCCATCGCCATGGTGTTTTATATGTTCCTGCCCTTCCGCTCCTTTGGTATGCGGTTCGTGGGGCGCTTGGCGCTGCTGCCGGTAATTGCGGGCGTCTCCTACGAATTCATCCGCTATGCGGCAAAATCACAAGGGAAGCTGTGGCGTTGGGCGGCGCAGCCGGGACTCTGGCTGCAACGGGTGACCACACGCGAGCCGGACGATAGCCAACTCGAGACCGCGATTAAGGCCATCGACACCGCGATGGAACTCGAGAAAGCGCGCGGCGGGGAGTTGGTGGTGGCGTAGGCAGTGGACAGGTAGGCAGATGGGCAAGTCGGCAGCCTGTAGAACCTGTGTCATATGAACTTCTTAGATAAACTCGCAGAAATCGAAAGAAAGTACGAAGAGCTGACGGCGCAACTCGGAGACCCGGGCGTGCTAGCGGACCAATCCTTCTACCAGAAGACCGCCAAAGCGCACTCGGAGCTCAGCCCAGTTGTCGAGAAGTACCGCGAGTGGAAAGGCATCCGCAAAGGGCTGGAGGAAACCAAAGCGCTGCTCGAGGAAGCCTCCACCGACCTCGAGATGAAAGCGCTGGCGCACGAAGAACTGAGCGACCTGGAGAAGCGGCGGGCGGACGTGGAAGAGGAACTCAGAATCCTGCTGCTTCCCAAAGACCCGAACGACGAGAAAAACGTGGTCCTCGAGATCCGCGCCGGCACCGGCGGGGACGAGGCCTCTCTGTTTGCGCACGAAATCTTCCGCATGTACAACCGCTATGCCGAATCGCAAGGCTGGCGGGTGGAAGTGCTCTCCACCAGCCTCTCGGGCATCGGCGGCATCAAAGAAGTCATCGCCCTGATCGAAGGCCAGAAGGTTTACAGCAAGCTCAAGTATGAGAGCGGCGTGCACCGCGTGCAGCGTGTGCCGGCCACCGAGCAGCAGGGCCGTATCCACACCTCGGCCATAACCGTAGCAGTGCTGCCGGAAGCCGATGAAGTCGAAATTGAGATTGACCCCAAAGATATCCGCATTGATACCTTCTGCTCCTCCGGGCCGGGCGGCCAATCGGTGAACACCACTTATTCGGCGGTGCGCATCACTCACCTGCCCACCGGAATGGTGGTCTCCTGCCAGGACGAGAAATCACAGATCAAGAATCGCGCCAAGGGACTTCGCGTGCTGCGCTCGCGTCTCTATGAGATGAAACTCCAGGAGCAGCAGAAACAGATCACGGAAGAGCGCCGCTCCATGGTCGGCACGGGAGACCGAAGCGAGAAGATCCGCACCTACAACTTTCCCCAGAATCGCCTGACGGATCACCGCATCGGGCTCACCATTCATCAGCTCGACCGAGTGATGGATGGAAAGATCGAAGACATCATCGAGGCGCTGATCGCATACTTTCAGGCGGAGAAGATGAAACAGGCGACGGTGGCGGCGTGAAGCACTGTACTCAGTTGTCAGTCGTCAGTTGTCAGTCGTCAGTCAAACAAAGCTGGGTTGAGCTTGGACTTTGGAGCGCGGCAGCACGCTGCCGCACTCCAAACTGAAAACTGACGACTGAGAACTGACAACTTCTTTTCTCCCATGCAGCTCCGAACTGCGCTTAAGACCGGCCTCGAGTCCCTCCTTCAAAACCAGGTTCCTTCCGCGCAACTCGCCGCCGAACTGCTGTTGATGCACGTTCTCAATTGCGGCCGCGCGTTTCTCCTCTCGAACGCCGGGATAGAACTGCCCGTGGAGAAAGTCCAAGGCTACTTCGAGCTGATTCGCGAGCGATGTACCGGCAAGCCGACGCAATACATCACCGGCCATCAGGAATTCTGGGGGCTCGATTTCGAGGTCAATCCGGACGTCCTGATTCCGCGGCCTGAAACCGAACACGCGGTAGAGCAAGTGCTGGAACTGGCGCGCCGCAGCGGATGGCCAAAGGACGCCCGGCTGCGCATCGTAGACGTAGGGACCGGCTCCGGGTGCATCGCCCTGGCGCTGGCTTCCGAATTGCCTCGCGCCATCCTCTTCGGCGCCGACATCTCCAGGCCGGCGCTGGTGGTGGCCTCTCGAAACGCGATCCGCCTGCGCATGCCCGAGCGCGTCAAATTCCTCGAGAGTGATCTCCTGGGTCGCCTTCTTGATAAAGATTTCGTTGGCACCTTTGATATGGTGGTTGCAAATCCGCCTTACGTCGGGGAGGGCGATCTCAACAGGGTACAGCGGGAGGTGCGGGAATTCGAACCCCGCATCGCTTGGGGGAACCTCGAGCGCGGCGACGAAATCTACGCCCGACTCTTCCCGCAGGCTTTGGAGGTGCTTAAGCCCGGCGGCTTCGTAGTGGTCGAGATTGGGTACAATATGCGCGACCAGGTGCTCGCCCTGCTGGGCCCGGGCTGGACGGAAATCGAAGTCACGCCGGACTTGGCGGGCATTCCGCGAGTGGTGAGCGCACGGAAGGTAGGGGCTGGGTACTGGGGAAGCGATCGTGGAGAAGGATATGGACCGCATAAGATCTTATCGCGATTTAGAAGTCTGGCGTCTGGCTATGGAGCTTGCGCAGAGGTGTTACGAAGTAACCGCCGAATTTCCGAAACGGGAGATTTACGGCTTGGCAAGTCAAAGAAGAGCGGCGGTCTCGATTGCTTCGAACATTGCTGAGGGCCACAGTCGTCGGACCCGGCCGGCGTATCTGAACCACCTTTCCATCGCTTTAGGATCACAATCCGAAGTGGAGACTCAGATTGACCTATCTCGCCGTCTAGGGTTTATCTCAAAAGAGCTAGCCGAGGAGATTCTACTGTTAGCTGGCAAGGTCGGGCGGATGCTCCATGCTTTGGTAGCAGCGCTCGAGCGAAAGGGGTATTAACGGCCAGGAGCTCAAGGCCGGTGAATGAGTTATGTCGGGGGACCCGAGATCGACTTCAGGCCTAAACTCATCCATACTCCCACTGAGCCGTGTAACCCTGAAGGCGTTGAGAAGGTAGTTTGCCGCGAAAGAGGCAGGAGGACGGAGGCGCATGGCAGGCGAAATCCAGAATCTAAGGTGCGAAACCGCCGCCCTCAGCCCCCAGCCCCCAGCCCCTAGCACCCAGTCCCGCTGGATTTTGCACGTGGACATGGACGCCTTTTTCGTCTCGGTGGAGGAGCTCGAGGACCCATCCCTCAAGGGGAGAGCGGTCGTTGTAGGCGCGGACCCCGACGGGCGTGGCGTGGTGGCTGCGGCCAGCTATGAAGCGCGCAGGTTCGGCGTGCACTCCGCCATGCCGATCCGACAGGCCAAGCAGCTCTGCCCGCACGCCATTTTTCTACGGGGCCATCATGAAAAGTACGGCGACTATTCACACAGACTCTACAAAATCTTCGGCGAATTCACTCCGGTCGTCGAGATGATGTCCATTGACGAAGCCTACCTTGACCTCACAGGCTGCGAGCGCCTGCACGGCTCGCCATTTCGAGCGGCGGACAAGCTGATTCGCACCGTCAAGGAGCGAACCGGCCTTAACTGCTCGATTGGCCTCTCCACCTCTCACCTGGTTTCCAAGATCGCCTCTGACCAGGCCAAGCCGCACGGGCTGCTTTACGTCCTGCCGGGCTGCGAGGCGGCATTTCTGGCTCCGCTCCCCATTCGCCGCATGCCGGGGATTGGAAAGGTGACGGAGCCGGAACTGCGCTCCTTTGGCATCACCACCATCGGCGACCTCCGCCAAATGGGGGACGAGAAGCTGATGGCGAAGTTCGGCAAATTCGGCGAATGGCTTTACACCAAGTCGTGCGGGCGGGATATCGAAGCTTACGGCTATTCCGAGGAGCCCAAATCGATCAGCCACGAAACCACTTTTGACCGTGACATCGACGACCTGGAGGAACTGGAGCGCACGCTTTCTTACCTGGCCCAACTCGTGGCCCGCCGCCTGCGCGATCACGGCCTGTACGCGCACACGCTGGGATTGAAGCTTCGCCACGCGCCCTTCAATACCCTCACCCGCGACGCCACCATCGACGAACCGACCAATCTTGATTCGGTCATTTTCGAAAACGTGCTGCATCTCTTTGAAACCACATACGATCCGAAGAAGAAAGTCCGGCTGGTGGGCGTGCGCGCGTCGAACCTCGAGCGCCGCGTGTTTCAACGAAACCTGCTGGAAGCTCCACAGCACGAAAAACTCGGTAAGATTCTCGAGGCCGCAGATAAGTTGCGCGAAAGGTTTGGCTTCGAAACGGTCCAGTTGGCGCGCTCCATCGAGAGGGGCAAGCAGCCGAAACTCCGCAAGGAGCCAGAGTTCCTGGGGAGAAAGGGTTAGCCATCGATACGGCTAATTGGCGACCCAACGCAGCCGGAGTTGTTGGGATCTGTGAGCGTTGAATACTAAACTATAAAAGTCTATCATGGTCGCTTCATTTAGGGTCCCGATGTGGCTGCTATTGACAGACGCCAGAGGCGAGAAGAGGTTCCCCGATGGCAAGAGACGTTCAGTTTAAGAAGACGTTAGACAAGCTGTTTCGTGAGAGGACTTACTGGCTCAGGAATATCCTGGGAAAACCCAGCCCGGGTGCACCTCCGAAACTCGATAAACGCAGAATCGATCACGTGATTCGCGAATTGCAAGCGATAGCCTCCGAGTCTCTCGCCACGAAGTTTGCAAAGACGGAATTCTCAAGTTCCGTGGAAAAGAAGAAGAAATGGCAGGTAAAGGGAAGAAGGCGTGAAGAGAAACGCAGGATCTTCAATGACTGGTACGACAAACACATACCCTTCGAGAGATGTGTCTATGTGTTCTGGAACAAAAAGAAATGCATCTATGTTGGAAAAACAAAGCGAGGCGCAGGTCGGCCATCTTCTCACTTCGACAAGTACTGGTTCAATGGGGTAACACGAGTAGACGTGTACGCCCTTGGGGGTAAACGGTCCCTGCCAACGCTCGAGTGTTTGGCGATTCATCGTTTTCAGCCAAAAGTGAACAAGCAAAAGGCCCAGTCTTTAAAATGGACGAAGGAATGCCCGCTCTGCAAAGTTCATCGCGACATCGAGTCAGAGTTGCGTTCCATATTCAGACTGCGTGGATGAAGGGTAGCGGAGGCGGAAGCTCTCGTTCAGAAAATCTATACCCCCCTCGGCCCTCCCAGGAGAGCTATCTCCAGATCATGAAATTCCGTATCTACATTGATGAAGTGGGTAACCCCGATTTGGAAAGTTCTGATAATCCTAATCACCGCTTCCTGAGTCTGACGGGAGTTATCCTCGGGCTGGACTACGTGGGGTCAGTTGTACATCCGAAGATGGAAGCTCTGAAGACGAAATACTTCCCACACCATCCGGACGAGCCGGTGGTATTTCATCGGACCGAGATGCTAAACGCTTTACCCCCCTTCCAGGCGCTGAAAGACCCAGAGGTCAGGAGAAGCTTTGATGAAGACCTCCTAAGCCTAATGAATGAGTGGGACTACACAGTCATCTCCGTTTGCATTGACAAGAAGAAGCACAAGGAGACCTACACCGTCTGGCGGTACGATCCCTATCATTACTGCCTCTCAGTTCTGCTCGAGCGCTTTGTATTCTTCCTCAACCGCGCGAAGAGCCATGGGGATGCGATGGCAGAATCTCGCGGCGGGAACGAAGATAGGCGGTTAAAGGCTGCATTCCTGAGGCTATGGGAGCAAGGCACCGACTACGTCGGCCCCGAGCAGTTTCAAGGCGCTCTCACAAGTAAGCAACTCAAAGTCAAAACGAAGGCGAACAATATTGCGGGACTCCAACTCGCGGACCTGCTTGCCCACCCCAGCCGCAACGAAATCCTTAACGAACACGGCCTATTGGACAGGCAGATTGCCCCCTTCGCGAATCGCGTCATCGGAATCCTGAGGAAAAAGTACGATCAAGACGGCGGCAGGGTTTTTGGGAAGAAACTTCTTTAGACCAATAAAAAAGGCCCTTGCGGGCCCGATGGCATTCGCCATCCACCTCCGGTGAACCGGATTGAATTTATTCTCCTCCAACCGGCTTGGTGATGTCAACGCCAATCTTTGTGAGGCGATAGTGAAAACAGCCTACCTCGACATCGAAACGAACTACGTTGGAACCTACACCGACCAGCGTCTTTTCCGGGACTGCAAGAACCACAAGATCACGGTGATTGGGGTGAGGATTGTGGAGGGAGAAAAAGACGCTTTCATCCAACTCGTGGGTGAGGAAGCCACGCGTGAGGCGCTGCTGTCGGTGCTCGCCGGCGTGAAGCGCATTGTCACTTACAACGGGCGGTCGATTCCTGACGAGGTGAAAGGTTACACGGGGTTCGACTTCCCGGTGATTGCGGCCCAACTGGGTGTGGTGCTGGACAGGACGTTCACGCATCTCGACCTCTGCCCGGAATGTTGGAGGGCGGGCCTGTGGGGAGGCCAGAAGGCCATCGAGGAGATGCTGGGGCTGAAACGCGAACTGCCCGGAAAGGACGGCAAATGGGCCGACAACGCCTGGAAGAGATATGAGGCCACCCGCGACGAGCGCCTCCTACAGGACTTGCTGACCTACAACCGGGAAGACGTCTTCATGCTGCGCAGGATCGAAGAGGCCCTGGAGGCCCGAAGCGGGCGCGGTTCGCGTGCTTGAATTCAGGTAGTCGGGCAAAAGAACGAACAATCTGTTTTAGTTTTGCTGTGAATCACGGCATAATGAACGGGATTCTTTGGGAAGGACTCTTAATCCATGCTTTCACGAACCCTGTTCTTGATGGCGTTGATCTCAGCATTACCAACGGCCTCGAGCGCGGCCCGCGCGGATGAGATCTCAGTCCAAGGCGCCCCGGCTGATACTGGCTTCAACATCGGCTCGGTGGCGACAATCCGTGCCACAGTCAAAGGCCTTGCAGGTGACGTGCGCCGTTACAGCGTGTTTGCAGAAATCCAGTATGCGGGAACAACCTCCACCACCAGCGTCCAGATGGACCGTGTGGCGGACTCCAAGCCGGGGCAGGCTGAATACGAAATCGGCTGGCCGATTCCCGCTCAAGCGCCCACGGGGCTCTACACGGTAGCGGTGCGCGTGCAGGATCGCACCACTCGTCGCACCGTCGCGCTGCAATCGCTGCGCCCCTTTGTCGCATACAAAAAGCTTGTTCAGATTTCGCATTTAAGCCTGGACAAAACTTTCTACACTGTTGGCGAGCCGCTCGAATGCGAGTTGACTTTGGAAAACCTGACCGATGCTGCGCTTGACAACCTTACCGTCGAGTTCTCGAATTCGAATTATCCCTGGATCGCACTTTACTCGGCGGACGCCGCCGGCAATCCTGACCTGGCGTTGAAAGTCCTGCGAGATCATTTGAAGCTGCCGGCGCGCGGGACGGCGACAATCCCCATGATGAAGGCGGGGGTTGCCACGTTTTTGCAAGGAAAGCAGAAAGAAGTAATGGGATCCGGCCTCCCCGAACGCCACGATAAGACGCCGCCGCCCGAAGTGGATGACTACACCGTGGCCGTCTGGAATGCAGACCACACCATCCTTTACGACATGCAGTTTACGAACTACGCGATCGTGCGGCCCTGGAACCAGGAACTTCCCATTCCTTACAGCAGGGATTTCACGCACGCCTACAATTCTGATATTGACTTCGAAAAGTACCGGCATTACTACGCGCCAGGGCAGCTCTCGCCATTTATCACCGTGGACCATTCGCGAACGCTCTATCGGCCCGGCGATCAAGTCAGAATCGTATGCACGCTGAAGAATGCAGGGGAGGAATCGTGGAAGGGAGCGGAGTTTCGCGCCATCATCCTGGATCCCGCAGGGAAAGCCGTCCAGAGAGCGGCGCTACGCTCGGGAATCAATCTTGCGTCCGGACAGACCCTGGCAGTTGACTCGGATTCCTGGGCGATACCGGCCGACCAGCGCCCCGGCAGATATCGTGTGAGACTGGAATTAACCGGTGAAGGCGGCAGAACACTGGCGGGAACCACGACCGAAATCGCGATCAACACGCTGCCGTCCTCGCTCATGATCATCAACCCTCATGAGGATGACGAAGCCGCCTACGGCGGGCTCATCCGAGCGGCAGTGGAAGCGGGGATTCCGGTGCGTGCCGTGATCCTGACCGGCGGCGATGTGGGCGAGTGCGAGCGCTACTACAACAAGCCCTGCGGGCCGAACGAGGCGCGCGGGTTTGGCATGGTGCGCATGGAGGAAAGCCGCGAAGCTTATGAACACCTCGGCCTGAGCCGAGACAAAGTCGCTATCCTGGGCTTGCCCGATGGCGGCTCGGGAGCGATCTGGTCGCAGCACATCGAGGTCTCGAACCCGTTCTTATCGGTCTATCTTGCGGTCAACCACTCGCCCTATGAGCATGTCCTGAAGCCAAATCTTCCTTACGCGCGCGACGCCGTCATCAGCACGCTGCAACAGCTTATTACGGAGTTTCATCCCGCCATGATCGTGCTTCCCCATCCCGACGAGCGCCACGTTGATCACCGCACCACGAACTGG
>CAWJHY010000041.1:0-117064 GCA_963842495.1 uncultured Acidobacteriota bacterium | reverse complement strand
CATTGGCGGACACTGGGGCGCCCAGCGCCTCAATCGCGATCGTGAAAGACGGCCAGATCACCTATGTTAAAGCTTACGGCCAAGCGCGTCTCGATCCACCAACTTCCGCCACCCCCGAAATGCGATACAGTATTGGCTCCGTCAGCAAGCAATTCCTGGCTGGGGCAATTCTGCTGCTGGTTCAGGACGGCAAACTCTCGCTCGATGAGCACGTGGGGCGTTTCTTCCCTTCTTTGACGCGCTCAAGGGACATCACCATTCGCCAACTCCTGTCCCATACTTCCGGGTACGAAGATTACTACCCGTTGGATTATGTGGCACCTTTCATGCAGCAACCCGTCACCCCACAGGGCATCCTTGAACGCTTTGCCGGGAAGCCGCTGAATTTCGAGCCAGGGACCCAGTGGCAGTACAGCAACACCAACTACGCCGTGGCCGGTCAGATACTCGAGAAGGTCACCGGGATGCAACTGATGGCTTTTCTGGAGAGCCGCATCTTTCGCCCGCTCGGCATGCAAAGCCCCATCGACCTGGATACGCATCCGCTGACCAGTTCCGACGCTGGGGGCTACACCCGCTTCGGTTTGGGACCTCTTCACCCGGCCATGCCGGAAGCGCCGGGCTGGCTGTACGCGGCGGGGGAACTCGCGATGACGGCGCGCGACCTGGCGCTTTGGGATCAATCGTTGATCGAGCGAAAACTGCTCCGTCCGGCCACGCTCGATGAGATGATCAAGCCGGTGCGGCTCAAAAACGGCGCGCCCGTAGACTACGCACTAGGAGTGGGGATCTCAAACGCCTCAGGACATCCGAGGCTGACACACGGCGGGGCAGTGGCCGGCTTCGTCAGTGACAACGCCGTGTGGCTTGACCAAGGCATTGCTGTCGCCGTCCTGACGAACCTCGACGGATCAAATGCTGCCGGATCTATCGTGAGCCAGATCGGAACATTGCTGGCGGGGGAGAAAGCGGACCCGCAAGCCGCTTCGTCCCTCGAACAGGCGCGCCAAATCTTCCGTGATCTTCAACAAGGAAAAATCGACCGCTCGCTTTTGACCTCCGATGCCGATTCATATTTTACGGCTCAAGTGCTGGCCGACGCTGCCTCGAGCTTAGGCCCCCTGGGAACGCCATCCAGCTTCGAGCAAACCGGCTTCCAGTTGCGGGGCGGCATGGCGTATAGACACTTCCGCATCGGATTTGCGTCGGGAAAGTCGTTGCATCTCTCGACGTTTGCCACGCCGGACGGCAAACTGGCGCAATACTTGATCCAATAAATTAACCACAGAGGCACTGAGACACGGAGAAAGGCGTTCGGACTTCTCCGTGCCTCGGTGTCTTTGTGGTCAAAGGTGTTATCGCGTGAGTGCGGCCAATTCGTTGGCGCGGCGGATCAACTCGGAGCGCTCGATCTTCTTGTATTTTTCCGGGAGGAGGCTCTTGCTGGTGCATTCTAAAACCGCCACCAGATTCTGCAACTCAATTTCGGTGGGGTAGGAGGGGGGGACAAAGTCCTCCAAGGCTGCTTTCAAATCATCCACGTTTACCGCGACTTCGTTCTCCAGCGCGCTCTTCATGCGGGCCCGGGTGAGCACCGCTTCGATATCGGCCCCGGACAAGGCTTCGGCGTGCTCGAGGAAGAACTTCTCGAGCTCTAGAGAACCAATCTCGATGCCGGTCTTCTTCTGCATGGCGCGCAGGAGCGCCAGGCGCTCCTCATCGGTATCCGGGTAGAAGAGGGCAATGTGTTCCTCGGCTCGTCCCTGGCGTTTAAGGTCGACCGGCAGCAAATCGGGACGGCAGGTGAGGAGGAACCAGATGACCTTTCCGCGCAGCTCGGTGTTGCCCATGAACTGAGCGATCTGAGCGAAAACACGGCTCGACACGCCGCTGTCGCCGGAACTCGAGCGATCGCCTAACTGCGCATCCGCCTCGTCCACGATCACGGCAATCGGGCTCATGGCTTGGAGCAGGTTTAGCACCCTCTCGAGGTTTCCTTCGGTGACACCCTGCCACATGCTGCGAAAGTTCTTCAGGATGACAGCGGGAATTCCAACCTCGCCCGCGAAGCAAGTGGTCAGAAAAGTCTTCCCGGTACCTACGGGCCCACAGATGACATAGCCCATGGGGAGGACGTCGGTTCTTCCGGCACGAATCGCGGCCGCCGCGTTTTGCAGCTTCTTCTTGGCCTGGTCGTTCCCTGCCACCAGCGAGAGGTCGAAACGGCTCTGAATGAATTCCAGCAATCCCCCCGATTCCGCCTCGATCAATTCCTTTTTCCGCTCGGTAAGGAATTTGAGCGTCAAGGGTTGACTATTCTGCACCGCGTGGGAGATCAGAGTCTGCAGTTGCACGCGCTTCAGGCCTGCCGTCAGCTTGGCCAGCGTAGCGTCATGCACTTCCGAACCGGAAGGCAGCGGCGTGCCGGCCAACTGCGAGCGGATGAACTCAAGCCGATCAGCTTCGTCGGGCAAAGGAATGGCAATAGAAGCCACCGAAGGGTTTTGGACAAGTCCCTGGTTCAAGTCAGTCTGATTTTCTGCAATCAGGCAAAGGGTGACATCTGCCTTCAAGAACGCAGGATTCAGCGCCCAGCGCTTCAATATGACCAGGGCATTGCGGTCCTCCGCCGGCATCCCGGACACGTCGCCGGCGGGGGCGATGGTCTCTGCATAATCAATGATGAGGGCGATCTTCTTGCCTTCCGCGATGCGCAGCCGCAGGTAGTTATCAAGCAGGTTGAGCACCCCATCCGGGTTGCGGGGCAGTCCGGCGGCGTAATTGGTGCCATGATAACTGTCATAGCCGGACAAGGCACGGAGGAAATCCGCTTGAGCTTCGGGTTGCGCGAAGGCGAGGCCGCCACCCCGATCGTAACTCAGGATCAGATCGCGGCGAGGGAAGAGCGCCTCGTTCAGGAAGCGCGGCAAGCTGAGAAACTGGGTCGCGCCTTCTCGCTTCACGGGCACATAGTCGCGCACGTTGCCGTAAAGTACGAACATGGCAAGCGTGCGAGAATAGTATTTCTCGGAGAGTTCCCTCGCCCAGGCGGGCAGCGATTCCAAGCGTGCATTATTCGGTGTTGGTGTGGTGGCCATGTTTAAGACTTCACCTAAGCCTGTCATTCCGAGCGCAGCGAGGAATCTCGCTCTGATTCTTTGCTTCGCGATCGCCGCCAAGTCAGAGCAAGATTCCTCGCTGCGCTCGGAATGACATAAACGGTTCCTCTGGTTTCAATTCCGAATGCGCGAGCTGGGTGCAGAACCGGAACTCGAAACCGATGAATCGGTTGGCAGCGGGCCAAACGTTTCCTCGACTCCCGGCACCGCCATGTCGAAGACGGCCTCGACCTGCCGCACGGTTTCCTCGGTTTGCTCGACATCACGAACCAGGTTATCCAATTGGTCGCTCACCTGCTGCGGATCGCGCATGGTCACGGACTGGTCGTTGATCAATTGCAGGACATCTTCGATCGCCGAGCACTGTGCCTGCACCACCTTCTGGTTGTCGCGGACCTTTTCGTATTTCTCCAGCCGCTTCCCCAGGATTTCGATTCGCTTGCGGTTGATCTCCTGCACCTGCGGGGGATCTGAATTCAACGTGTGCTGCAGATTGGCAATGTTCTGCTTGATGGGGTCAGGGTCGGTGGTCTGCAAGTACTCGCAATGCTGGTAGTCGGCGTAGAGCAAGCGCAGGTAAGCTTCGAGAAGGCCCCGAAGCCTCTGCTCCATCTGCTCCAGAAACATCTGCGAGGTAGATGACAAGCGGCTGTAATTGGTGCGAATGCCGGCGCACAGGGAGTCCAAGGCAGCGTAGCGAGTTCGAAGCTCGGGCGACATTTCGTTGAACATCGTGCCCAGCTTCATCTCGCGCTGGCGCTTTTGCTCAGCGTACTTCCAGGAACGCACTAAACGCCGAAAGGCGCTGCTGCGAGGCGCGAGGCTTAGATAAATCATCTCCAGGCCTGCCGCCAGCACCAGCGGGAGTCCGGTCCCCGACAGCACGGCGAAAAGCGCGGCGCCCGCGAGCCCGATCCAGTTGTACTGCCACTTGAGCGCGGCCTTCACCAAGTCGGCCTGCTCGAGGCCAAGCTCCTCCGCCTCGTGCTTGACCATCCCTCCCAGCACCGAACCGGCTTTTGCGACCGTGCCCTGCTGGGGAGTTTTCTCCTCCGCCATCAAACACCCACCCGCACATGGCCCGTCCCCGGAGCGCGTCGGAGGCACGCCAGCACGTAATCCTGAAGATCGTGAAACTCTTTCGTCTGCTTCATCGCCGGATCTCGAGGACGACCGAGCGCCACCGGAACGTCCTCTGCTATTGTACCGGGGCGGGCGCTAAGTATAAAGATTCGGTCAGCCAGGTAGACCGCTTCTTCCACGTCATGGGTCACAAAAAGCACAGCGCATGCGGTCTCATCCCAGATGCGTAATAGCAGGGCTTGCATGTCGCCGCGTGTTTGGGCATCCAGCGCGCCAAACGGCTCGTCCATCAAAATCACCTCGGGCCGGACCGCCAGAGTGCGTGCGATGGCAACTCGCTGCTGCATACCGCCCGAGAGCCGGTCCGGGTAGGAGTTCTCGAATCCCGAAAGGCCCACGGCTTCCACCAGCTTCGCCACGGTCTCTTTCTTCTGCACCGCCGGTGCGCCTTGAATCGTCAGCCCATAGGCAATGTTATCTGCGACACTGAGCCAAGGGAAAGACGTGTATTTCTGAAACACCATACCCCGGTCGCGACCGGGCCCTTCTACCGGCTTGCCGTTCACCTCGATTGTCCCGCTGTCAGGAAAATCCAGCCCCGCAATCAAGCGCAGAATGGTGGACTTGCCGCAGCCCGAGGGGCCGAGCAGCACCCTGAACTCACCCAAATCCCTGCCTTCGGGAGAGTATGCCTCTTCGACTTCGAGGCTGACATCCCGCAGAGCTTCGATTCTTTCGCCCGCCGCACCTAGGAACGTCCGGCAGACTTTGTCGAGTTGGACTTTCACCTTGTTTGGCATCGTAACACCAAGTAGGCAGTCGGCAATAAGCAGTCGGCAGTAGGCAGTCGGCAGTAGGCAGTCAATCTCTAAACAGGCGTGAATTTCTTCGGATCCTTGATCATACTGCTGAGCATCCTGCCGAGTTCATCGTAGCCTGCCGCGAATTCCTTCTGGTGCTCGATAGACAGATAACCACAATCCCGCGCAAAATCCAGCCACACCTGCGTCTCTGCCGCTTCTGCATCACAATCCGCCAGTTTGCTCACGAACATGGCCGGATATTGTCGCTTCCGGTATCCCTCGGCGAGATTCGCGGCGACGCTACGGGAGGACCGCCGGATTTGGCTAGTCAGCGAATATCGCTCATCGGATGGAAAAGTCTTCGTCTCATTGAAGATCTGCATCGCAAGGCTGTAAGCCAACTGATAGACCTTTAGATCACGAAAGCCTCGTGCCACCATCCTTCTTACACCCCTGCTCCCGCTGCCCGCCGCCGACTGCTTACTGCCGACTGCTTACTGCCGACTGCCTACTGTTCTTCGCCGTAGTCGCCCGCACCCACCGCCGCCAGGTGCTCCGTCGCCGGCCGCTGAACCTGACGCCACGGAAATAAACGATGCTCCAGAAACGTCAAAAACCAACGAAATATAAAGGCCGCAAATCCGATGGCGATGATGCCTGCGTAGACCCTCTCGAAGTCCAGAACTTTACGCGCGGCTTCCACCATGTACCCCACACCGCGGCGGGCATTAACCATCTCGGCCAAAATAACGTATGTCCAACCAATGTCATAGAGAATTCTGAACGACCCGAAGATCCCAGGGAAGGAGGCCCTGAAAATCAGCCAGAGCACCTGGCCACGGTTGGCGCCCAGCGTATAAGCTGTCTCGATCAGGCTGTCGTCAACGCGTTCCGCTTCCTCAACAACTACCGCCAGAAGGTAGAAGAACATTCCAAACCAGAGGAAGGCTACCTTCATGGTTTCTTCCATGCCAAACAGCGCAATGAAAGCGGGCAAGAAAGCCGTGATGGGCATAGCGCGCATCGGGGCCGCCACAGGGTTCACGAGATGGTGAACCCAGCGGAAGCTGGCCATCAGCACACCCAGCGGGATCGCGATGCACGCGCACCAGAAGAAGGCCTGGGCAATTCGCCACCAGCTTTGCACGACATTGCCCAGCAGATTGTAATCCACCCAAAGTCGGCCGAAGGCGCGGATGACTCCGGCCGGGCGAGGCAGAGCAAAAGGCGGAAGGATGTCCCAATGAGTCAGGAGAAACCATGCAAGGACAATCAGACCCCAGCTCAAAAAAGCTAGAGCCATCTTGGCGCGGGGTGACACGTCGCGGCGAATTTGGAAAAGTTTGGGCATTAAGAGATTTCAGCCCTCTCCCCCCTGAGGAAGTCGGTGTCCAGAACCATCGCGCCGTCATTCCGAGTCGCGGCGAGGAACTCGCCCTGAGTGGTTTCGAGCCAGTGCAAGATTCTTCGTCGCCCGCGGCTCCTCGGAATGACACTGCATAGTCGAGTTCCCACCCAGGCTCCCCCGGCGAGGGAGAGATAAGATCTTACCCAAACTCCCGTCACGCCCCGGGGTTCGGGTAAACCTTAATATCCGTGCGGCGATTCTTCTCGCGGCCTTCCGGCGTAGCGTTGGTATCCATGGGCTTGTCGGGGCCGTTTCCGGCGGTCCGCATGCGGCTGGCAGGATAGCCATGCTTTTCCATCAGGTAGTGCTTGACGGCGTCGGCGCGTTCCCGCGAGAGCCCCATGTTGTGCTCTCTCGACCCAGTGGAATCGGTGTTGCCTTCGATGTCGACAACCGTGTTCTCGTAGGCGCGCATAAACTCGGCAATCTCATCCACGACCGCGCGGGAATCCAGGCTCATGTTCGCCGAGTTGGTATCAAAGTAGATGGAGCGGTGCTGGGTGGCAATAGGAACGGCGCCCTTCGCCGGGGCCTTGTACTCGATGGGCGCTTCGGTGGAAGTGCTCGAGAATTTGCCGTTCAAGGCTTCGATGTAACGCCGGTCCACGGAAGTTTCGGGATCCGCAATGTGTTTGATCAACTGCTCTTCCCGATACATGTCCTGCGCCATTCTGAAGATGTTGGCGTAATCAGACTCGCCGCCGGGTTTTCCGAAAAAGGCCACATTGTCGGCGTAATCGGAGAGTCTCACGCCGCCCAGCATCGTCTTGGCCAAGTCTGTGGGAATGTTGAAATCCTTGATGGTGCCGATCAAAGTGTAGGCCCGCGTGGGCTGCGTCTTGATGAACTCCACGCCTTCGAGCCAGCCCTGGGCAAAATTGATGACCGTCTGGGGATTCTGTGCCGCGAAGCGGTCGCTCACCACCAGGATGTCCGCGATCAGCCGGTTGGCCACGCGCGTGTCGTAAATCTTCTTGGCGCCCGGGCGCTTGGTTACGGCGTCGCTCATGTCAGGATCCCACGCCACGGCGGCATCAACCTTCTGCTGAGCAAACAGCGTAGCGGGCTCGATGCCGTCCTTCGTATGCACTGCTTTGGCAAAAATCTCGTTCTGCTGCTGGGTGCTCAGGCCTGAACTCTTCAGCCCATTCCAGAGCAGGAAGTGCGAGGGAGTATACGGGGCGAAGGCCACGACCTGCCCGGCCAAGTCCTCGATGCTGTTGATGCCTTGCTTCCCGATCAGACCGTCGGCGCCGCGCGACCAGTCCACCATGTAAAAGGCGTGGGCGCCGAAACCTTTCTCCTGGAATTGTCCGAAATCCTTCGCCCAAACGTCCGCGGTGGTCAGCATGATGTCCACGTTATTGGTGGCCAACGCCGCCGAGCCTTCCGTCCAATCATCGATGATCTTGAATGAAACTTTGAGCCCTTTCTTGTCATAAATGGAGTCGGGCGCCGTATCCAGCCCGCCATTCGCCACCAACCCGGCCGCGCATCCGACCCAGATGTTGACGCGAACTCGGACCTCGTTCGCCTGCGCGGTGCTCGCCGTGGGCAGGGCTAGCGGCTTCGAGGTATCCACCTTCCCGGCCGTGGACCCGCCATGCGATCCAAACCAACTGCCGATGTTCAGTACGGCGTACCTATTTAGACTGTACCCAACCAGGGCAAGCCCGATCAGAAAGATAAGAAGCCAGCCACCCCGTTCGATCTTGACCGCCATAAATGCCTCCTCGAAGGGGTAGCGGCGATCCTCGTGGTCGCCCCAGGGCGGCCGCCAGGGCCGCCCCTACCCCAGGTTCTCTTCAGGAAGTCTTCTCTCCCTCTTTTACACCAATGGTCTTCTCTGCGACCGGTGCGGAGGGTTCCGGAGATATCAGTCCCATCTCGACCTTGAATTGCTTCACCAGTTCGTTGGCGCGCAACTTCTCAGCTTCTTCTTCGATCTTGACCTTCTGCGAGTCAACATTGTTTAAGGCCATCTCCATGCGCGCCTCATTGACCGCGGTCTCCTCTTCGATCTTGCGCACCATCTCGTCATGCGTCTGGCTGATGCCCGCAACTTCGAACTGCTCCATAGCATCGGCCACTTTCTTCTGCCACAGGGCACGGCGATGGTCGCGAATGGCGTTGAGGGCCTCCTGGGTCTTACGGTCCTTTTCGCGCAGGAAAGCCTGCTTGACGAGCATGGCCTTGTCGAAGGCCGCGCGCGCCGTTGCCAACTGCCCTTGAGTGCGGGCCAGAGCGCTCCTCAGTTGCTCGAGCTGTGTGGCAAAACTTCCCGCCAAGTCATCGCGACCTGCCTGGATGGCTGCTTTCACCTTGGCGGTCAAGTCGTTCAGGTCATACTTGTACTTCGCTTCTTCCTTCTCGAGCAGGGTCACGTTCGCCTTGACCATCGCAATACTCTCGTTCATGCGTGGCACCTGGTCATTCATATCGCGAATGTTTTGTTGCAGGATCAACTCCGGATCCTCGGCCGCAGAGATGAAAAAGCCGACGAACGAGCGGATCATGCGTTGCAAGCGTCTGAACATATTTCCTCCTATGTCACCGGCTACGGCTTCTTGCCCGCCTGGGCCTGCGGCGTGCCGGCATCAGCGGCGGTGGTGATGGGCTTTTCGGATGTGAAATACGAAACCGCGTCGGCGATCTTCTGCTCTTCCTGCTGCTTCTTAAGCTGCCAGCCGTAGAACTGCTCCTTCGCTTTCGTCACCTCATCGTTATTGGCTTGAACCCGGGATTGCATTTCGGTGATCTGCCGCTCGATCTCCGCCTGAAGCTCCTGGCTTTCTTTGGTTTTGCGCGCCTCGAGTTCCTGCAAGGCCTTCTGCTGCACGCGCTCGTAAGTGTCCAAGGCTTTGTCGCGCCGCACGGCGTCTTGCACAATCTCCTCGGCTTTCACTCCCGCGGCCTCCAGAGCCAGCAGAAGCGAGCTCTTCTTTACGTCGCGCGAAAGGTTGCGGATGTGCTCGCTGTGCAGTAAATCAATGATCTTTAGAACCGTGTATCCGTGCTCGGGAGAGTTGATCTCCGCCGCGCCATAGATTTCCTGGAAGGACATCGGGTTGGCCACCGGACCGGTGAACTTGGGCTCAGCGCTCACACCGGAGGCTATTTCGGCGACGGTTTGCGCCGCGCTGCGCGGCCCTGCTGCGGCCGCCTCGCCACCTTCCGCAGGCGCCTCTTGCTCGCCTTTGGCTTCAGCGGGCTGATCGACCGAAAGAAAGTAGTTGTACCATTTCTTCGTGGTGGGATTTTCCATGTTTCACCGAGTGCGACAAAATCGCTCTATGTCACAGCAAAATGGACTACTGATTGTCATGTGAAAGGTATGATAGGCCACACCCAAAGTCAAGCATAACTGGCTAGCCCTCTCCCCTTGGTATTACGTGAAGAGCAATTAGATTGTTCCCCTTCCGAACCGCCGTCTTGTATCTGCCCTGTCATCCTGAGCGAAGCGAAGGATCTCGGCAGTTGGTTCTTCTAGATCACGACGACGATCCACTCAGCGATCTCTGTCGACTTCGCTCAAGATGAAACTCAGACGATCACTGAGACACCCGGGCGCGCGTGCTGGCTCCTCGAACCCGTCCGGGAAGCCGTGTTGGTTGCCGCTCCGCCGCGCTGTGCTACTATGAGCAGAAAGCAACGGCGGAGATTCTCCATGAGACTTTCAGCACGGCGCGGCTCGACGCTACTCCTCCTGGTCTGGCTTTTCGCGGGACTGGCGCTTGTCCTCGCTCCCGGGAAGCGCTCGCTGGCGACCGGTCCGGCGACCTATGTCGTTGCGAAAGACGTAATGGTGCCCATGCGTGATGGCGTGCGGCTTGCCACGGACATCTATTTCCCCGGCCGGGACGGCGCTCAGGCTGGAGGGCAAATTCCCCGCCATCCTGGAGCGCACACCTTACAACAAGGACGACTCGCTCGACTACCTTCTTCCTTTCGTGAGCCATGGTTACGTTGTGGTGTGCCAGGACACGCGAGGCCGCTACGCCTCGGAAGGCGTCTGGCACATGATGACCGACGACGTGAACGACGGCTACGACACCGCCCAGTGGCTCGTGCGGCAACCCTGGAGCGACGGCGGCTTCGCCATGATCGGCACTTCCTACGTGGGTGGCACGCAGCACGCCATGGCCGAAAGCAATCCGCCCGGTCTGAAGGCATTGATCCCTGTCGACGCGGTGGCAAACGCCGGCTACTTCGGCATGCGCAACGGGGGAGCGTTCGAATTGCGATTCTTCAACTGGGTCTTCGCCATGTGCGCGCCGCAAGGCAGCCGGGAAGCCCGGGATCCGGTGGCGCGTGAGGCCCTTGAAGAAGCCGGGAAGCACGTCCGCGAGTACCTTGCCCAGCTTCCGTTGCGCAAGGGCACGACACCCCTCAAGCTTGCTCCCGAGTACGAGGATTGGTTAGTTTTCGCCATGAGCCACGCGGAAAACGCCAGCTATTGGAAGCAGCCCGGGTTTGGCGTCGTCGATCAGACCAGCCGCTACAAGGATGTTCCCGTCTATCTCATCGGCGGTTGGTACGATTCCTGGGCACTCCAGACGACTATGAGCTACATGGCTCTCGCGCGCGCCAAGCACGGCCCCGTGAAAATGATCCTCGGACCCTGGATTCATGGCCAGCATATGCATCATTCACACGGGGAGACAGACTTCGGCCCCCAGGCGGCTATCGATAGCGAGGCGTTTCATCTGCGCTGGTACGATCACTGGCTGAAAGGCGCAGACAACGGGGCCGAGCGGGACACCCCCGTGAAGATTTTCGTCATGGGCGGAGGCAGCGAGCAAAAGACGGCGGAGGGCCTGCACCTGCATGGCGGCGTTTGGCGCGACGAGCAGGAGTGGCCGCTGGCACGCACGCGATGGACTCCATATTATCTTCATGCTGACGGCGCACTTTCGACCGAGAAGCCGCCCGAGTCCTCGAGCAGCACGAGTTATGATTTCGATCCACGCAACCCCGTTCCTACAATAGGCGGGAACATCTCCTCGGGCGTCGGGATCCTGCTGCAGGGAGCTTGGAACCAGCGCTGCAGCGAGGCGGTGTGGAACTGTAATAACCACCTGCCCCTTTCTGCGCGGCGCGATGTGCTGGTGTTCACGACGCCGCCACTCGAACAGAATGTGGAAGTGACAGGACCGATCGATGTGAAGCTGTGGGTATCGTCGTCAGCGCTGGATACTGATTTCACGGCCAAGCTGATCGACGTACACCCTCCCAGTCCCGACTTCCCGGCCGGAATGGACATGAACCTGGAGGACGGCATCCTGCGTGCGCGGTTTCGCGACTCGCTCGAACATGCCGAACTCATGCAACCCGGCCAGGTTTATCCCCTGACCATCCATCTTTACCCAACCTCGAATCTCTTTGTTAAGGGGCATCGCATCCGGCTGGATATCTCGAGCAGCAATTTCCCACGCTTCGATGTCAACCCCAACACCGGCGAAGCGCTCAACGGGAACCGGCGGCTCGCCGCCGCCACGAACACCCTCTTTCACGACCGCGAACACCCGTCGCAGGTGATACTGCCAATCATCCCTTAATCGGGTGATCGGGCGATTTGTGATTTCTGATTGGTGATTGCTCCTCCGTCTCCAATCACAAATCAGAAATCGCAAATTGTTCTCCCGATTCCCTCACTCGTCCTTCCTCTCAGCCTTGCCGATGCACTTCAATACCAAGTGTTTCTTGACCACAGACTCCTGCCCATTGTCCCCTTTTACCGTTACCATTTCAACGTCGCCCACCAAGTGCACGTAGTCAGGATCGTCGGATTGGCGTCCCGATCCTCGCTCGACCCTACCCGCGAAGCGATAGTACTTTCGGTGGATGATGTTGGTCTTGAATTCGACGTGGTCGCGCTTGCGCAAGCCCGCGACGATTTCGTAACTCAGCACGTCATCGGATTCCTCGGCGCCCTGCGCAACTTCAATGTACCCTTTCAGCTTCCCTTCTTCTTCGAGGATTCCCAACGTGTCATCTGGGGAAAGGAAATGGTATTTGCCGGTGATATCATCCAAGTTCGGGGTGCCCTGCGGGGAGGCGTAACCGCAGAAGGCGACAACCAGGATAGTCACCACGACGAGCAGAAGAACGGTGATTGGCCACGCAGACTGTTTCTTGTTCGCGCCACGATCTTCGGCCATACCTTGAAACCACCTTTCGCATAGAAAAGAAGTGGCTAGTGGTTAGTGGCTAGTGGCTAGAAGCAAGTTGTCATGTGGTAGCAGCGAACAACGGGCAGCTGACCGCAAGCCATTAGCCACTAACCACTAGCCACTTCTTTCATAACAACCCAAAACGCGCAGGAAATTGGTGACCTCGCCGAGGTGTGAAAGCGCGTTACGGCAGCGCTCTTCCTTCAGGTGGCCCAGGAAATCGAGGTAGAAGAAGTACTCGAAGGGACGGCCGCGCAAGGGGCGGGACTCGAGTTTGGTAAGGTCGATATCTCGCAGCGCGAATACGCTGAGGCATTTGTAAAGAGCCCCGGGAGCGTTGCGGGTGGAAAACACAATGGAAACCTTGTTGGCCTTCGCGGCCACCTGGGGCCGGCGGGAGAGCAGCAGAAAGCGCGTGTAATTCTCGTGGTGGTCCTCGACGTGGGTAGCCAGGATGTGGGCCCGGTAAACCTCGGCGGCGATACGGCTGGCAATAGCTGCGGCCCCGGGCAAGGGGCGCTCCGCCAGCATTTTCACCGCTCCTGCGGTGTCGTAGAAGGGGACTTTTCCAATCTTCGGATGACGCTTGAAGAACACTTCGCATTGAGCTAAGGCCACAGGGTGAGAGTAAACCTGGGTAAGGCGCTTGAGCGCCGTGCCATGCGGAGCGATGAGATTGTGCACAATGCGAAGGTTGACTTCGCCAACGATGTGCAAGTCGTTTGACAGCAGGAGGTCGTAATTCTCGTGCACCGATCCGGCCAGGGTATTCTCAATCGGGGCCAGGCAGTATTTTGTCTTCCCGCTCACCACACTTTCGAAGATGGCTCCGAAGGTCTCGCAAGGTTTTGCCGTGATGTGCCTTCCCAGCAATTTGTATGCGGCTTCTTCGCTGAATGAGCCGCGCTCGCCTTGAAAGGCAACGGTTGGATTCGGCATATGAAGTGGGGATCCCTTCCGCGCGCTGTAGGGGCAACCCTTGTGGTTGCCCCAGGGCGGCCACCAGGGCCGCCCCTACAGCCCCAGCACCATTACGGACTTCCCAACAATCCTCGAAAGAAGAAGTCCACGTAGGCGCTGGAGATTTCTTCTTCCTTGACAGGCCCTTCCAGATGGTACCACTGGTAAAGCCAGTTGATCATCCCCAGCACAGCGAAGGCGGCGATATGGGGAGAGAGCTTTGGCGCCATACCGGACTGCTCCTGCACCTTCGCGATCAGTCCCTCGAGAAACTCGATATAAGTTCTTTTGCGCGCATTGATCTGTTTGCGCAAGTTCCCTTTCAGGGACCGGTTCTCGTGGAGGATAACCGTAATCTCCATGTCGCGGGCGCGGACCACCAGGTCGATATGCCCAAGAATAGTGCGGCGCAGCTTCTCGCGCGGGTCCTGGATATCCTTGACTTTTGCCAGCACTTCCTCGTCTAGAATGTCCATTCCATAGTTCATTATTTCAAAGAGCAGCATATCCTTACTGCTCACATGATGGTACAGGCCCGCCTTGGTCAGGCCGACGGCCTGGGCGATGTCCTGCATGGAGGCGCCGTCGTAGCCTTTTTCATAAAACACCCGCGCCGCGACCCTGCAGATTTCGCGTAGTTTTTGTCGAGCTTCAGCAGTGTGAGCCATGGCAGTCAGAGCACTACTCAACACGTGGCCAGAGTCTATCACAGTAAGCGGCAGGCGGGAAGGTAGTCTCTGACTGGCGGATTCTCACAAGCGGGTCGCGGGCACTTCAGTCTTTCGCAGATCTGTCTCTCAAGGTCTGCGGCTTTCGGGAGCCAGGTAAGAGCCGCGGACCTACGGGGCAGGTCCGCGCTACCGCCTGTTTGTCGTCACGAACTTGGCGGGCCGGGACGTCCGTGGATGATCATCCAGGAAGTGCCGAACTTGTCCCGCAGCATCGCAAACCGGAAAGCAAAAAAGGTCTCCTCCATCGGCATGAAGATCTGGCCGCCCTCGGAGAGCAATCCATAAATTCGTTCCGCCTCGTTTATGCTGTTGAACGCTAAGAGTGAGGTAAGCACTACGCATGGGCTGGAAGCGCTCCGGCGGAACATCTGCCGCCCAAAGCTCCGTCTCTCCAAGGCTCAGGCGGGCATGGAGGATTTTGTTCTTCAACTCCGGCGGCACACGGCTGGGATCCGGCACTTGGCCGTGGGTTATCATGGCTGTGATCTTTCCCGCGAGATGCTGCTCGTAGAAGCGGAAAGCCCGCTCGCAGTTGCCCCCATAATTCAGGAAGGTGAAAAGTTTCATAGCCTGGTCTCTCCTTTCGGAACGCTCGGCGTTGTGGTGCGGGCGTCTCGCCCGCAGTCGCGGGAGAGTCCCGCTTACGCGCGCGGGCAGAGCCTGTCCTGAGCACTGCGAAGGAATGCCCGCGCGACGGCGGGCGAGACGCCCGCACCACAACTCCGGGCCAACACTACTTCGAGCCTCGCCCCACGTCCAGGTGGCGGTAATTCATCAGCGCGTTGAAGAGCAGGAAGAAGCTGCCGGAGTTCTCATTCCTCCACATAGGATTCGAGGCAAAGAGCAGGATGTGTCCCTGGCCGTGGGGCACCTCCACCACCGCAGGTTTTTCAGCAATCTCCGCTCCTCCGTCCAACAAACCGCTCACCAGCAGGTTCTTGGCCTCGGCAAAGCGCAGAATCACGCGTGGAAACTGGGCCGCGGGCGGGATGCGCGTGCCCAGGTACATTCGCATTTCGTCCGGTACGTAGAGTTCCTGCTCGCGCGGAGTACGCTTGGGCTCCTCCTCGGGAGGCATGTATTGGCGGCCTTGGATCACATCGGGGTCGGTCGCTGAGCCGCGGCCGCTGCTGCGCGCCTCCCCGGCTTCTCCACGCCGACGGCCAAAACCGGAGCCGACGTTAAGGATGGAGCCCGCCCGGTAGTAGACGTAAAGCTTTTCGCCATAACCATAGGCTACAGGACTCTTCACATCCTCCACGCCGGCCAGCAGCACGTCGCCGCGACAGACAAGCCTCTGCGGCCGGCGCAGCGAGAGCATCTCCGTCATTCCGCCATCCACCGGCAGAACCGAGGCGCCCTCCACCGTCACCAGCAGGCCTCCGGCCTCAACGAACCTTTCCAGATTGGCTAGCCCGGAATAACCCAGCCCGCCGCGAATATCGTCGCTCGAATCCAGTCCGGTGGCGAAGAAGTTGGGCGTTTCCGGAGTGTTCTTCCACGGCATAGGATTGCCGCGCAGGGGGATGCCTTGCAGCATATCCGCCAACTCATCCCAATCCGGCGGCACGATAACGACATCGAACTGGTCCCGGAGATTTGATGTCTCGCGGACTTTCGTGTCCGAGATGTAGGTGTGAGGGATCTTGAGCTGGTCGAGGCTGATTCGAAACCAGCCGTCGTCCTGGGTTTCCCGCCAGTCATGCATGAGGGCGACCCGCGGAGCTTCAAGCGCGTGGCGGGCGACGCTCAGCTTCTCATCGGTGGCCCAAACGCTCACTCCAAGTTCGCGCGCGGCCGTTTCGATCTGGCCTCGATCTGCGTTAACAATGACGAATGTGCCGCGCGCGAATTTCTGGCCGTTCGCTTCAAAGGGCTCCTCGGCCGCTTCCATGGGGACGCTCGCCAGGCGGTAACGGAAGGTAGCCAGCACGCTGTCCGCATTATGGTTCACGAGATAGGTGGTGTGGCCGCTTCCCTTGACGCCTCCACTCACCGTCACATTCCCGTCCACCTTAGCCATGGGCACATTCAGAATGGCCGTATCCATCACCCGCACCGTCTTGACGTTGGCCAGCGCGCCCAACGTCCAGCCCGTGTCGTCGTAAGGCCGGGGATCGCGTGGGCTGTAGTATTGAGTGTCGAGGAGCGTATCCGCGAAGCGGCTGTAGGGCTGGTCCATGCGAATTATGTAGCTGCCGGCGGGGAAATGTTGGGTCACCGTGGTCGCGGGTTCTTTGGCTTTGTTTTTTTCGCCTCCGCCGGCTTCCTTGGCTTCAGGCGCCTTCGACGCCGCAGGCTGCGCCCTCATTGCTCCCTTCTCCTCCGCGCCTGCTTCTTTGGCTAGTTTTCCCTCGCCGTGCGCGTCCTTCGATTCGGCCGGCCCGCTCTCGCCGCCAATGGCCGGGTTCTCTGACTTGGGCACCGGAGCGCTAAAGGCTTGCGGGGCGCGCGAAATCTCGATGCCCTGCGACTGGAGGATGTTCAGCAGCCATCGCGGTTATTATCGTGTGAGACGTAATGACCCCACCAGGTGAGCGGATAGGTGTTGGCCTCCGGATGGTGCTTGCGGTACATGTAGACATCGACATAGCGGTCGTGGCCATCCGTCTCGCTCGCCGGAGTGAGCAGCACGATGCAATTCTTGCGGATGGTGTCAAGGAGCGGCGTGTCCTCAACCGCCAGGCGGTAGGCTAATTCCATCAACATCTCGGGCGAGCCGGTTTCGGGCGAGTGGATGCTTCCGGACGCCCAGTAGATCGGCTTCCCTTCTTGAACCAACGCTTGGGCTTCGGCGTCGCTCAAACCGCGCGGATCGGCCAGCTTGGCCGTGATGTTTCGGAAATGGTCCAGATTCCGCATCGTGGCTTCATCGGCGATCGCCACCAGAATCATCTCGCGGCCTTCCTCACTGTGACCCATTGAGAAGACTCGCACGCGGGGGCTGCGGCTGGCCAGAAGACGCATGTAGCCATCGTCCGTCATGCTGGCCCCACTGGTCAACCGACCCCTCACCCGGCCCGCCCCGGCTGGTGAATGCGCCGGCTGCGGGCCACCCTCTCCCCAAGGGAGAGGGTTTGGATTCCCTGGGGTTTTCCCTAGCCCCTAGTCCCTAGCCCCTAGTTCCTGCTCTTCCCGAGCGTCACGGCAGCCACTCCGAATCCGCCGAGCCTAAAGCTTGAACCCGCCAAGCGGCTTGACGCGGGTGGATTCGATCCGGTCGCGAGGTCTACCACCTCCAGCGTCGCTCCGTCAGCCTCGGGCAGGCTGATCTCAAAATCGCGCTGGCGTTTATTCACGAGCAAGAGCTTACGTTCTCCGCTGGAGCTCACATACGCCTGCGTCATCACGTAACCGGAGTCGCTGGAGGCCTCGACCATCTTGTCGCCGGGCCGGAAGTGGTCGATGATCAGCTTGAGGGCCCAATATCGCGCATTGGGCTGAGCCGTCTCCCAATCGAGCAGAGATATACTCGGCCACAAACCGGGGCCGCCGGGTATGCTCGACTCGCCGGCCGCATCGATGCCTTGCCGTGCCAGCCCTGCGAAAACATACGCATAGGTCGCCGCCGAAAGGTTCCAATAAGAAGGTCGGATGGGCTTGAAAACGTAATCGGGGTTGGTCTGCGCCCAGTCGTCAGGAAGCATCGTTCCAATCTCATTAACCATGGTGCCCGTCTTCGGCGACAGCATCTTGCGGATAGTCTCAATATAACCCACGATCTCGAGAAACTTGTCCGCCTGGTTGAAATAGGTGAACTGCTGGGCTTCGGGTGGTTCGTCCGAGTTGGGGCCAGCGTAGAAGTGATAAGAGATCATATCGAGCGGAATGCCGGGTTTGTGGTGCTTGGAATTGAGAAAGTAAGTAAGGTACTCCGGATGTCCGACAATGTAGGAGTGCGAAATACCGATAAACTTAGTGTCCGGCGAGACCTTGTGAATGGCCACGACGACCGCATCGTAAAGCTTGGTGTAGGTTTCCGCACTGAACCCGTGCTCGAGGTCCGGTTCATTAAACACTTCCCAATAATCAATCTTAAAGTGATGCCCTGACGGGTGCCATTTCCCCAACTCGTCCGTGAATCCGCCTTTTACGTACCAGGAAACGATGCGCGCAAAGTAATCCGCAACCTCGCGAAAAGTGGGGTCGCGGAGTTCCCTGCCCTGCGCGTAATGCCATGCCTGTTGGTTCAGGTCTTGAGGATAGGCAACCGGTTCGCCCTTGAACATCCAGGCCGGAATGGTGGTGAAGTTCAGCACCACGGGATGCCCTTCGAGAGCTTTCATCACGTCCTCAGTCACCGGATCGATTCGAGAGAAGTCCCAGGAGGTCTTCGTGGATGATGGCGGGTCGAGTTCCGGGACTCCGAGGTGCGGATAAACGTATCCCGCTCCCGTGTAACGCACATCGTCAGCCTCGAGATCTTTAACCCTCTGAAAGATCCGATCGTGCAGCGGCGCGCCGCGCAGCATGGCCGGAGACGAACCAAGCAATATGGTCGGCCTGGTCTGCAAAACGCGGATGGTGCGATCCCATTGGACCTCGACTTTGATTGGTTGTTCCTGCGCCCAACCGCTGAAAACGACGAACAACGGCAGCAACATAAAAGATGAACACACGATGCTTATGTGACGGGTCATGGTCGGATTTTCCTGGATGGTCTAATGGCTTCGATAGAAACGTGATGGTAACGCTTTCGCAGTGGATTGTATATACCCCTCCCTGAGAACACTCGTGGGCATTGCGACTGAATCCAATGGCGGGTTTAGTGGCTGGCCAGTGGACAGTCGTCAGGGTTTGATGACGGACTCGACCCTGAACAACCGGTAATCCGAGTAAGTGTGACGATTGGTGAACACGCGGCGGTCCACATTGGCCGTAACTTGCACCTCTTGGGGAAGCCAGAACATTGTGGGGCCACCCTCGAAATGGTTATTTGCAAATCGTACTTGCGTTGTCATCCGCAAGAGTGGCGGAACAGGTGCGAGGAGGTCCGTGCGCATCTGGAGGATTTGGTAATCGCTGCTGCGGATCCAGGCCACACCCTGGAGAAGGAGCGGGATGGATTCCCCGCCCAAGGCCATATGGCCCGCAACCGCCACAGGCCAAACGTGCTCGGCGAAAGCGACCACCTGAGTGCTACAGCCCTGGACCGGCTGCTCACCCAAAAGGCGGAAGTCAGACCAGGGCTGTTGCAGTGCCGCGAAAAGAAGCGGTATTGCAGCAAAACCCGCCGTCTTCAGGAAGGTCGCATCCAGCCTTCCAGGCGGTATCTCGCGGCCCTGTAGATCCGTGCGGTACTCAGTGAGAACGGAATTGTTGCCTTGTGGCCGACGTGTCATCAAATAGCGAAATTTCTCGATGCGCTCGGCCTTCCGGGGCTTCCCCCCCTTTGCCGTCTCTTCGATGGTCTCAAGCGAGGTGGTGTTGACAAAGTCCTCAACGAACTTCAGCAGATTCATGCTGACGCGGTCCAGGATCCGGGGAAGCTGGCGCTGGTCTGCGGCGGGCTGGAGTCCCTTGAGTTCCGGGATCTGGTGGAGCGTTTTCTTGAGAGGCCACTGCGTGATAGGTTCGCCGCGGCGGTAGGCCTCGAAGAACAGCACATCCGGCCCCGACGGAACATCGCGCTGGGCCAACAGCGGCTGGGCAGCCCAGACGAGGCATAAGGCACAGGCGAGGGAGGCAGATTTGTTCCCGCGCACGCTCACCATGGCTGCGGTATAGCACAACTTGGGTCGGCAGTACAGGAAAATACTGATCTCACCGCTTGAGGCTCACTCGTATCTCAACGCCTCGAGGGGATCCACCTTTGTCGCGCGGCGCGCGGGAATCCAACAAGCTGAAAGCGCTACGACCGTAAGCAGGATGGCCATGGCCGCGTAGGTCATCGGATCGGTCGGCCGGACGCCGTAGAGCGCCGTGGCCATGAGGCGAGTTAGTCCGATGGCCGCGGCCACACCGAGTCCTACTCCCACGATGCTGAGTTTCAACCCTTCTCTCATGACCATGTTCAGTACACTGGCAGCCTGCGCCCCCAGCGCCATGCGAATTCCGATTTCCCGCGTGCGCTGGGCCACCAGATACGACATGACGCCATAGAGGCCCACCACCGCCAGAAGCAGCGCCAGCGCGGCAAAGGTTCCGAGCAGAAATGCCTGCATGCCGGCATCCTGAGTGTTGTCGGCAAGCACCTGGTCCATCGTCTGCGCATGGAACATGGCCAGACCGCTGTCGAGTGCGTGCACGTGGCGGCGAACTTCGCCGAGGACTGACATGGGTGGAACGCGCGTCTTCACAGTTAAATGGCCGTAACCGCCGTAGCTCAACAGCAGCGTGTAGGGGAAGTACGCCTGGGGCATGATTTTGTCGCGCACTCCATACTCCTTCACGTCCCCCACCACGCCCAGCACGATGACCTTCATGTTATCCCAGTGGAATGACCGTCCCACGGGGTTCTGATTCTTCCAAAAAATGCGTGCCGCCGTCTGGCTGATGACGCAAACAAGGGAGAGGTCAGGGGGAAGCTTCGGCGGACCGTTGGGCGAGGCCGCGTACAAATCGTGGACCCGGTTAGCCGCCGCCTCCGCGCGTTCAAGGTCCTCAGGCGTAAAGGTCCGCCCGGACTGAAGCGGAATCCCGAAGGTGCGGAAATAGTCAGGCATGATCCAATTCCATCCCACAAGCTGATTGGCGAGGTTGGGATCCGTTTCGCCGTCAACGCTGAGGTAGCCGTTGCTGCCGCCTTGGAGGGGAATCTCATTCGAGACGGCCGCCGCATCCACTCCGGGAGTGTGGTCGACGCGGTCCACGAGTTGATCGAAAAACTCGCGCCGCGCCGCGAGCGTGGGGTACTTGGCATCGGGCAGGTTCAGGGTCGTGGTGAGCAGGTTATGGGGTTGGAAGCCGAGTTCCGTGTTGCGCAGGTGCGCAAAGCTTCGCAGCAGCAGACCTGCGCCCACCAGCAAGGCAAGCGTTACGGCGATTTGCCCCACTACCAGCGCATCGCGCAGCCGCCGGCCGCTCCGCACCGGGCTCACCACTCCTTGCACGGTCGTCTTCAATTGTTCGTTCAAATTTACCGTGGAAACATGCACGGCCGGAGCCAGGCCAAACAGAATGCCCGCCAGGACACTCACGGAAAGCGCCAGGAGAAGCACGGAAGCGTCGAGTTCCACGGGCTGAACGCGCGGTATGGGAAGGGTTTTGGTGGCGTTCACCAGCCGCACGCACCACCACGCGCCGGCCGTCCCCAACACTGCGCCCATCAGGGCCAGAAGCACGCTTTCGGTGAGCATCTGGCGAATCAGGCGCCATCGCCCCGCTCCCAAGCTGGCGCGCAGAACCACCTCACGCTGCCGCGCGCTGGCACGCGCCAGCAGCAGGTTCGCCACGTTGGCGCAGGCCACCAGCAGCACCAGCGTCACCGCCCCCAACAGAAGCAGCAGGGGAGCGTGCGAATAACCCACCAGCGTTTCCTGAAGCGGGATCAATACGGCGTGAACGTTATGGTTGGTGTCCGGGTACGCTTTATCCGCGCGCTCGGAAATCGATAGCAGCTCGGCCCGCGCCTGCGCCAGCGTGATCCCTAACTTGATTCTTCCCACACCACTCCAATTGTGATTACCCCTTTGCCCAAGCGCTTTGGGGGTCATGTCGAGCGGCGTCCACAGGTCCGGCGTCCAGGGGAAGGTGAAACCGCACGGCATCACACCGACCACAGTATAGGCTTCATCGTTGAGCTCGATGGCTTTGCCGATGGCCTCGGGACTCGCGCCGAAGTGCCGTTGCCAGAACCCGTAGCTCAGAACGGCAAGGTGGTTCTTTCCCGGCGCGTCTTCACCGGGTGCGAAGCCCCGGCCCAGCAGAGGGCGGATGCCCATCACCTCGAAGAAATTGGCCTGGGTGGACACTACGCCGGCCGGCTCCGGCTCACCTGTGCCGCTGGCGCTCATGATCTGCCTCCAGCCATAGAGGCTGATCGCTTCCAGCGAGTGGTTCTGCGCCTGCCAGTCGAGATAATCGGGGCCGCTCAGCGGGTAATCGCCGGGGGCCACTTCGGTTTCCCGCAGGTCCACCAGACGCTCAGGGTTTTGAAACGGCAACGGGCGCAAGAGCACGGAATTGACCACGCTGAAGATCGGCGTGTTTGCGCCAATCCCCAGGGCCAAGGTCAGTACCGCCACCACCGTGAAGGCAGGGTTCTTCCTCAGCATGCGTAAGGCGTAACGAATGTCTTGCCCCAAATCTTCCAGCCAATTCCATCCCCACATGTCGCGGCTCTCCTCTCTCAGCACCAAGTCGTTCCCGAAGCGCCGTTGCGCGGCGTAGCGAGCTTCCTTTGCTGAAAGGCCGCGCTCGATCTGTTCCTGTTCGCGCAATTCGCGATGCAGGCGCATCTCTTCATGTAAGTCCGCATCGAATTGCCTACGACGAAGCAGCATCAGAAGTCGTCTGCCGAATTCATTCAACATGTTTCCTGACCAAGCTGTCAGCCGTCAGCTCTCAGCGTTCAGCTCTCGGCCAGCTTTTGGCACGCAGTTCGGTCCTTTGCTGAAAGCTGAGAGCTGATGGCTGACAGCTTCATTCGTACCTTAATGCCACCATGGGATCAACCTTCGCGGCGTGGCGAGCAGGTATCAACGCCGCAATCAAGGTGCATGCCGCAAGCATCCCGGCAGCCAAGAGAAGGATCGCGGGATCATAGCTCTTGACGCCATACAGGATTGAAGAGAGCAGCCGGGATCCTGCAAGGGCCGCAGGGATTCCTATCACTAGCCCGAGTGCCACCTGAACCGAGGCGCCTCGCACCACCATCCCCAGAACATTCGCGCGTTCAGCCCCAAGCGCCATGCGGATGCCAATCTCATTCGTGCGTCGCGCCACGGAGAAAGCCGTAACCCCGTAGAGTCCTATGCAGGCAAGAGTGAGTGCCAGGAGGCCGAAGAGTTCGGTGGGCCGCGCAATCAAGCGGTCCTGATTGAAATTCAAGCGGACCTGCTCGGCCAAGCTTGTCATGCCGAGAATCGTCAGGTTCGGGTCGATTCCCGCCAGGGTTTTTCGGACGGCGTCCTCCAGGTTCTCCGGTTTCCCCGCGGTACGCAGCTCGATGCTGTGGATGTCAGTGGAGCCATCCGGGACCGGGAACCAGGTCGGGTTTTGAAGCAAGGGAAGAAAAAACGTTGGGTAGGCAGGGCCCCGCGTGTCCTGGTATTTGGCATCCTCGACGATGCCGACGATTTCATAGTCGCCGCTATGGCTGGCGTAAGCCATTCCGAAGTGCTGCCCTATGGGATCTTCCTTGGGGAAGAACCGGCGAGCGAAAGCCTGGTTGATGACGGCGACGAGCGGCGCAGCAGGCGTATCCCGCTCATCGATCACTCGACCGCGGAGCAGGCGCGACCCGATGGTCTCAAAATAGTGAGGGCCTACGCGGTCCCAGGAGGGCGCTACGCCCTGAAGGTCCGGGGGATGACCCTCGATGTAGACATACTCGCTCCAATTGTCGCCGCTCAGCGGGCTGTAGCCCGATAGGCTGGCGCTGAGCACGCCAGGTAATTCCGCCAGCCCCTGCTCGAGTTGCTGGTAGAGCCCGTCCAGCTTTTCCGGCCTATACCGGGCCAGCGCAGGATCAATTTGGACGATCAAGCGGCCTTGGGTGGCAAAGCCAAAGTGCTGGTCCTCGAGATTGTGCAGGCTTCGGGTGAGCAAGCCTGCTCCGATCAGCAAAACGGTTGAGAGTGCAACCTGGAGAATCACCAAGGATTTCTGAGCGAACGACGAGGCCTCGCGCGTCGAGCGGCCGGCGCCGCGGAGCGTCTCGGCAGGATCGGATCTTGACGCAATCCAGGCAGGCGCTACCCCGAACACGATGCCGGTGACCAGGGACAGAAGCAGTGCGAAGCCCAGCACAGGCAAAGACGGCCGCGCACTGATGGGCACGTATTGGGCCCCGCGAAAGGCGAGTAAGAGAATGGCATGTGTGCCAGCGTAAGCCAAGTAGAGCCCGGCCGCCCCGCCGGCCACGGCGAGCAAAACGCTTTCAGTGAGAATCTGCCTAAACAGCCGACGCCGGGGCGCGCCCAAGGCCAGCCGGACAGCGGTCTGCGAGCGGTTGGCCACACCGCGGGCGAGCAGCAAATTGGCGAGGTTAGCGCAGGCAATCAGCAGGACCAGGCCCGAGAGCGTCTCAAGCAGGCGCAGACCGCGGGAGTAATCCTCCTGCATCTTGTTCACGCCACCACTTGCGGATGTGAGACGGATGTGCTGCCGCGCTATTTCTTCTCGAGCCTGCTCCACCAAAGTCCTGTCACTGCGCTGCTCCGGTGTGGCTTGCGCGTAACCGGTTGACCAGAGCCACTGCTGAAGCTCGGCGGTCAGGTGAGACTGGACCTGTAAGGGTTGAACGCCGGGCTTCAGTCTTCCCATCAGGTAGAGCCATTCCGTATCGTCGCGATTTAAGCGATTGTGCAGCCGGTTCGGGAGCGCCTCAGTAGCCAGGGGAAGCCAGAAATCGGGCGGATCGCTGCGCAGCGTGTCGCCATAAAAGGCGGGCGGTGAGACGCCCACTACCGTGTATGGCACGCCGTTGATCGTGAAGCTGGAGCCGATCACCGAAGGGTCGCTGCCAAACTGCCGTTGCCAGGTGTGGTAATTCATTACTGCCGCGGGCGGGGCGCCAGGGCTGTCATCGCCCCGCATGATGGCGCGTCCGATGATCGCGCTGACGCCGAACATGCCGAAGTAATTGCCGGCGACAAGCTCTCCGCTGTAGGGCTCAGCGGGGCTGGCAACGTGGCTGCGGCGGACGCTCAGGTCTGTCAAGGAAGGAGTGAAGGCGGCCAGTTCGCTGAATTCCGCGGTGCGGTCGCGAAGGTCCTTATAGAGTGGGTACGGGTAGAGAACGAAGCTGCCCCCGTTTTGCGTTCCGGTCATCTCACAGCAATTGTTGTTGTCGCCCAGGCGGTAGAGTTGGCCGGGATTTGCTACGGGCAGCGTCTTGATCATCACGGCGTCAACCAGCGTGAAAATGGCAGTGTTCGCCCCGATCCCCAGCGCAAGGGTGATGACAGCAACCGCCGTGAAACCGGGATTCTTTCTGAGCATGCGCAGGCCGTAGCGGATATCCTTCCCCAGGTCATCCAACCATCCCCATCCCCACATGTCGCGACTCTCCTCTCGAAGAAGCAAGTCGTTCCCGAAGCGTCTTTGCGCAGCGTAGCGGGCCTCCGTCGCTGAAATGCCACGCTCAATCTGCTCTTGCTGGCGAAGCTCCCGATGCAAGCGCATCTCTTCGTCAATCTCCGCATCGAATCGCTGGCGACGAAGCAGCATCAAGAGCCGTCTGGCGAGTTCGGCGAACATGCTCCTCGCTTTCACCATTGCCGGCGCTAACCGACAAGTGGCTGGTGGCTAGTGGCTAGAAAGGCAGTGCCTGGTTGCTCGTGGCTAGACACTGCTTTTCTAGCCACTAGCCACTAACCACTGCTACTCGTACCTCAGCGCCATCATCGGGTCCACCTTCGTCGCGCGCCTTGCCGGGATATAAGTCGCTACCAAAGCCACGCCACCCAGGATCAGCAACACCAAAGCGAATGTTAACGGATCGTCCGGCCGCACTCCGTAGAGGAGGCTGAACAACACTCGGGTCAGGCCCAAGGCGCCGGCAATTCCTATGCCCATCCCCATCAGGGCCGGGACCATGCCTTGCCACACCACCATGCGAAGCACGTCGCCCTGCTGCGCACCGAGCGCCATGCGAATCGCGATCTCGTGGGTACGCTGGCCAACGATGTAGGAAAGGACTCCAAACAGCCCCACCGCAGCCAGCGCCAGCGACAACGCGGCGAAGGCAACCAGCAGCGTCATATCAAAACTGGCGTCGAGGGTAATCTTGCTCATAAGCTGGTCCATGGTGAGGATGTCCGCCACGGCCAGCTCAGGATCGAGCTGCGCGAAGATTCGCTGGATGGGCAAGGCTAACTTAACAACGTCGTGGTTCGAGCGCACGGCGAGCGTGGCGAAGTTTGGAACTTCACCGCCGTACAGTGGCGTGTAGATGGGAAAGTACATCACCGGCAGGGGAGGCCGGCCGAGCGCGGAACGCGTATCACCGACCACGCCGATAATTTCAAAGGACTGCTGACCCATCGTGACGAGATGTTTGCTGATCGGATCCTCTCCAGGAAAATACTTTCGGACGAAGGACTGATTGATAATAACCTCGCGTGGTCTGTCTGCCCGCTGCTTCTCATCGAACCGCTGGCCGCGCGCGAGAGGAATTCCCAGCGCCGCGAAATAACCCGGGTCAGCCCACTGATCAATGCAGTACTGGCTCTGCCCCGCCGGAATCGGGGGATGCTCGGCGATCGCGAAGCCGTTATCGCCGGGGTATCCTGCACCCGGAACGGACCGAACCAGTCCCGCTCCCCGCACGCCGGGAAGCGCCCGCACGCGCTCCAGCAGCGAGTCGTAGAAACTCGTACGTTCGACGGAGTTGTGGTACTTCGCCTCGGGAAGGCTGAATCGCATGGTGAGCACGCCGTCCGTGGCGCAGCCGAGATTCACAAAACGCAGGCGCGCGTAACTCTTAAGCAATAGACCCGCGCCGACCAGCAGCACAACCGTGAGCCCCACTTCCATCGCCAGCAGCCATTTGCGCAGCCGCACAGGTCCTGCTCCGGCGCTTTGCGAACGCGAGGATTCCTGGAGAGAACGTAGGATCTGCTCGCTCCGCACCGAAATCGAGGAGGCTACGCCGGCGAAAAGCGCGCAGACGATGATCAAGACCGCCACGAAGGCCACAACTACGCCGTCCATGTGGACGGCCTCGACGCGACTCACGTCCGGCCGCGCCGCGACGAACCACCGAATCATGGCATACGCCAGCAGCAGACCTCCGCCGGCGCCGCCGGCCGAGAGAAGCGAGGTCTCGGTGAGGTGTCCCCGCAGCAATCGCCACCGGCTACCCCCGAGGGCCGCACGCACCGCGGACTCCCTTCGCCGGGCGACTCCGCGCGCCACCAGGAGTCCTGCGACGTTCAAACAGGCAATCAGCAGCAGGCACGCGGTGGCGCCCAGCAGGACGCAGAGAGGCGTCTTGATGTCACCGACCATATCCTCGAGCAGCGGGCGGCTCTCCGCGCCTTTGCTGACGAAGGCATCGTCCGGGTGGGCATCGTGCAGGCGGCGCGTGATGACCGTAAGCTCCGCCGTGGCCTCCCCAGCGCCCACCCCAGGCTTCAGCCGCCCGATGGCGTTGAAGTCATGAGAATCGATCGCCGCCATTTCCTTCGGCGACTCCTCGTGATAAAGCGGCGTCCACAACTGTGTTGTGTGGTCGGGAAACGCAAACCACGACGGCATCACGCCCAGCACCACGTAGGACCTTGAATCGAGATGGATGCTCTGACCGAGGATGGCAGGGTCCCCGCCGAAACGGCGCTGCCACAATCCCCAACTGAGAATCACCGTCGCGGTTGCGGATGGCTGGTCATCCGCTGCCGTGAAGTTGCGGCCAAGCGCCGGCTCGACGCCCAACGTAGGAAACAGATTCCACGAGCAGTCGGCAGCGCCCACCTTTTCCGGAAGCTGCCCGCCCGCTGACGAGAGATTGTAATCCTGACCGCCCACAAGGGCCAGATCGGAGAAGCTGCGGCTTTGCTTTTTCCACTCGGCAAAAACCCCCGCGGCGTTGGCGTTATATGGGAACTTGTCATCCGCGCTGTGCTCGTAGAGCCGCAGCAAGCGGCCCGAGTCCTTGAACGGCAGCGGTTCGAGCAACACGGAATGCACCACGGTGAAGAGAGCAGTGGTGGTTCCAATGCCCATCGCCAGCGTTAATACGGCTGCGGCCGTGAACCCGGGATTGCGCCGAAGTTGGCGCAGGCCATAGCGGATATCCTGAAGCAGCGCCTCGAGCCAATTCCATCCCCACATGTCGCGACTCCCCTCTCTGAGGACCAAGTCATTGCCAAAGCGCCGTTGTGCGGCGTAGTGAGCTTCCGTTGGCGTCAGGCCGTGCTCAACCTCTTCCTGCGCGCGCAACTCGCGGTGCAGGCGCATCTCCTCCTGAAGGTCAGCATCGAACCGCCGGCCGCGAAGCAACATCCGAAGCCGTCTGGCGAGTTCAGTGAACATGTTTCCTGCTTTCACCATTTCCGGCGGTGACAGAGAAGTGGCTAGTGGTTAGTGCCTAGACCCTGCGCAAAGAGACCGCCACCAGCCACTGACCACTCGCCACTGCTCTATTGGTACCTCAGCGCGACCATGGGATCCACCTTTGTCGCCCTCCGGGCGGGAACGTAGCTCGCCAGCATTGCTGATAGGGCGAGCGCTGCGGCGACCGCTGCCAAGGTCGGCACATCCCACGCCTGCGTACCAAAGAGCAGTTTGCGCATTAGCGTTGCCGCAACCACGGAGCCTGCAAGCCCCAAAACGATTCCAACGCAGATCAACCACGCTGCTTCTCTGAGGACAAGACGATAGACGGAACAGCGCTGAGCCCCGAGCGCCATGCGGATTCCGATTTCGCGGGTTCGCTGGCTCACCGAGTAGGCAATCACCCCGTAAAGTCCGACCACGGCGAGCAGCAACGCCAGAGCAGCAAAGCCGCCAACCAACCAAGCGGAGGAACGGTGCAAATAGGCGGTCTGGGAGTCATTGATTCTTTCGATCATCGTCGATTCGTCCACCGTAACGAGGCCAGGATCGATTTGTCGGATGGCAGTTTCGAGCGTCGGGAGCAGCGACTGCTCGGCCTGGGACGTCCGGACGATGACACCGATATAGCTTTCGGGGCTTTGGTTAAACGGGAGATATTCGGCAGGCCAAATGTCGGAATCGAGCGCGCCCTCGCGAACGTCGTCCACAACGCCGACGATCTGCCGAATCGACTTCGGCGAGAGCTCGGTGTCGCCAATTCTTTGGCCAATAGGGTCTTGGCCGGGGAAGTAATTCCTTGCCAGAGCCTGATTGATGATCACCACGCGGGGCTTCGTTTCGTCCTCGGCGTCGGAGAAGTAACGGCCGCGCAAGAGCCTTGCATGCAGGGTGGTGAAATAAGCAGCGCTCACGTCCCTCTCGTTCACCTCGTTGTGCTTGCCGTTGTACGGCCGGCCCACGAATCGGATCCAATCCGTGTTGCCGTTGAAGCTCACTGGGAGTTGACGGGTGGTGATGGCCACGGACTGCACGCCGGGCAGGCTCGCGATGCGGCTCATGATCTGCCGGCCGAGCGCCACGGCCTGCGCATCTTTTCCGTAGTTGGCGGGCGGCGCCGCGACCCCCAGCGTGGCGAGGTGATCGGGTTGGAAGCCCAGGTCGACACGGAGCAGGCGATAGAAGCTCTTGCCGAGCAGCCCCGCGCCCACCAGGAGCACCACAGCGACCGCCACCTCCAACGTCACGAGGTTAGAGCCGAACCGCCGCCAGAGGATTCCTGCCGAACTGCGGCCGCCTTCCGCCAAGCCTTCCCGCAGGTGCGACCAGGACAAACGGAAGGCGGGAGTGACGGCGAGCAGCGTTGCGGCCAGTAGCGATATCGCCGCGGCGAAGGCCAATACACGGGAATTCAAGCCAAGGCCCTCGAGGTACGGCATGTCTGCCATCATGCCGGCCGGAATAAGCCTGATGAGGAGTTGCATGGCCCATGCCGCTGAGATAAGACCCAGCACGGCGCCACCCGCTACCAATACGAACCCTTCGGCAGCGAATTGGCGGAGCAGCCGACCTGCCGATGCGCCGAGCGCACCGCGGACGGCGATCTCGAGCTTGCGGCTCTCGGAGCGCGCGAGAAGCAAGCTGGTGACATTCACGCAGGCAATCAAGAGCAACAATCCGGCTGCGCCGAGCAGCGCCAGGAGGATGGGTCGGATGTCTCCGTAAATTGCATTGGTAAGGAGGACCACACTTGCGCCCTGTCCACGGTTGGAATCGGGGTATTGCTTTTCCAACTGCTGAGCAATCGACTTCATGTTAGCGAACGCCGCCTGTACGGAAACATCCTCCCGGAGCCTCGCTACCCCGGTAAGATTGTGGCAGCTTCGCCGTACCTCACAAGAGCCGGAAGGGTTAACTGTGGTCCAGAAGTCCGCGCGCCCCCGAGGAGCGAACATAAACTCCCGTGGCAGTACTCCGATGATCGTGTAAGGTGTGCCGCTCAGCGTCACCGAATGCCCGAGGACGTCGTTTCTTCCGCCGAACCACTTTTGCCATGCCGCGTGACTCAGCAACACGGTGCGCGGCGCGTTGGGCAAATCCTCGCCGGGATGGAAATCCCGGCCAAGTGTCGGAGTGACGCCAAGGGTGCGAAAGAATCCGTCGCTCACCTTGGCGCTGCGCACCACTTGTGCGCCGGCCTGCGTGCTCAGGAAGTCCCCACTTCCGATCCACACATCCATCGAGTTGAAGACTTTGTTGAGCCTCCTCCAATCCAGATAGTCAAGATATGAAAGGTTCGCGCGCGGAATCAGCGCGATGCTCTCAGTCACCTCAACCAGCCGGTTGGGGTTCGGGTAGGGCAACGGCTTGATCAGCGCGGCGTCCACAAAAGCAAAAATGGCCACACTCGCGCAGATACCCAGGGCCAACGTGAATATGGCCGTCGTGGCAAAGCCCCGACTCTTGGCCAGGCTGCGAAAACTGTACCGAACATCTTGCAGAAGGTTCTCCAGCCAGCTCCATCCCCACATGTCGCGACTCTCCTCTCTCAAAACCAAGTCGTTGCCGAAGCGCCTTTGGGCGGCGTAGCGAGCTTCCTGGGCTGAAACGCCGCGCTCGATCTGTTCCTGTTCGCGCAATTCGCGGTGCAGGCGCATTTCTTCGTCTAAGTCAGCGTCGAATTGTTCGCGCCGAAGTAACATCAAGAGCCGTCCGCCGAGTTCGCGAAACCAACCCATACTGATCACCTGTCAGGCGGTCTGGATTGCCCGAGTGATGGCTGCTACGACCCGCTCGAACTGGGAGACTTCGACTTCGAGCTGTTTTCGGCCCAACGCCGTGAGGCGGTAGTAACGCGCCCGGCGATTCCCCGCCGTTATGCCCCATTTTGCAGTGACCCAGCCTTTGATCAGCATGCGTTGGAGCGCGGGATAAAGCGAGCCTTCTTCAACCTGCAAAACCTCGTCGGAAACCTGCTCGATCCAATTGGCGATCTCATAGCCGTGCAATTCGCCATGGCGAGCCAGGGCTTTGAGAATCAACAGGTAGAGCGTTCCGGGCGGGATTTCGTCTTCGTGCATGCGCTTGCCTCCTTACCCTAGTTAGACTATGCCAGCGAGAAAAAGGTTAGCACCCGCGGGGAGATTCTTCAATGCGGACTTGGTGGGGGCGGCGCGAAAAAAGCATTCACCACAGAGGGCGCAGAGTTCGTGACACGGGCGTCCCGCCCGTGCGCACGGCCAGGATGGCCGTGCCACGTTGGGTTGCGGCTTTGCCGCGCTGTGCCTCTGAGGGGATGCTCTTTGTTTTTAGTCGATGCCGTGGATCCGCAGGCTGACCAACTGTTCGATGGTTAGATTCTGCATGCCGTGCTGCGAGCGCATGTCGGAAATGTACTCTGGCGTCACTCCGTGGATGCGCATGGCAATCAATTGGTCAGGGTCGGGGTGAGAGTAGCCGAGTTGCTTCAGCTTCTCAATGAACTCTGGCGAGACACCGTGAATGCGGAAAGCGATGAGCTTGTCGAGGTCAAGGTGGTTGTACCCGAGTTTGCTCATCTGCGCCATCCACTCCGGCGTGGCGCCATGGATCCTCAGCGCGATGAGCTTGTCCTCATCCGGGTTATAACCTTCTTCGTGCAGCGTCCGGATCATTTCCGGGGTTGCACCGTGAATGCGGAACGCCACAAGCTTATCCGTGGAAGTAATGTTGAGTCCGGCCGCTCGGATCTGGTGAATGAAATCCGCTGTAACTCCAAAGATACAGAAGGCAACCAGCTTGTCGGTGTCCAATCCTTCCAGACGCTCGCCCTTCATCTCCTTTGCGAACTCCAAACTCACGTCCTGCGCGGCCATGTCGAACTGCTTTTCTTCGACGTCAAAACCCAGCGCTTTCATCTCCCGCGGATAGTCCGGGTTGGGAATGAAGTGGAACAAACCCGCCCCCTCGCCATTATCGAGGAACCCCTGGCAATCCAATTTTCCGGCATCGCGCGAGACCGCAAAATGAACCTCGTGCCGCCCGGATGTCGATATGTCCAGTCCCTGAAATGATTTCAATGGCCAATCAGAACTGTGTTCGGAATGACCTCCGTGGCGGGACTCGATCAGCGAAAAGCGGACCTGGCCGGCGATGTCGGACGAACTCATCGTCCAGTCGCCGGTGCGCGTTTGCGACCATGCCGCCGGCGCAAAGATTAGCGCGCAGAGCGCCGCCAGAACGAACCATCGAATTTGAGAGAACCTCATAGAATCCTCCTCCGAAAGGTCACAGCACCCCGGCGAGTTTTAGCTGCACGAGCTTGTCCAAGCTCAAGTTCTGAAAACCATGTTGGCGCGCCTTCTCCACGAACTCGGGCGTGATACCCTGAATCCTCGCCGCGACAAAATCACCGCCGGTGAGGTTTTTCAGACCTGCCGCCTGAAGCGCCTTTACGTATTCGGGCGTAACACCCTGAATGCGCATAGCCACCAACTGATCTCCCGTGAGTTTCAGACCGGTGGCGCGCATCTCCTTGACGTATTCGGGCGTCACACCCTGCACCCGCATCCCAACCAGGGCGTCGGCGTCAGCTTGGAGGCCCAGATCGTGCATTTCTCGGACGTATTCGGGGGTGACACCCTGTACTTTCGTCCCGACCAACTCGTCTGCCGTTAGCTTCAGTCCGGCAGCGCGCATTTCCTTGACGTAATCCGGCGTTACACCCTGAACGCGCATCCCGATAAGGTTGTCCGCATCAACCTGCAATCCCAGGCCGGTCATTTCTCGCACGTATTCAGGAGTGACGCCTTGGACTTTCATCCCGACCAACTGGTCCCCGTTGAGCTTCAGGCCCGTGGCGCGCATCTCCTTGACATACTCCGGTGTAACACCTTGCACACGCATTCCAACTAAGGTGTCGGCGTCAACCTGAAGGCCCAGCCCTTGCATTTCGCGTACGTATTCGGGAGTGACGCCCTGAACTTTCATTCCAACCGACTGATCTGCCGTCAGCTTCAGGCCCGCGGCGCGCATCTCCTGGACGTATTGGGGAGTAACGCCCTGTACCCTCAAAGCGATCAGTTCTTCGGCGTCGAGGCTAAAGCCCAGAGCTTGCATCTGCCGTACATAACCGGGAGTTACGCCTTGAACCTTCAGCGCGATGGCTTGATCGACCGTGAGGTCCTTCAGGCCTGCCGCGCGCATTTGCTCAATGAAGCCTTGCTTGGCGGCTTGATCTGCGCTGCTCGAGCTTGCGACGCTTTGCCGTTCGGGCGAAGCGTTCTGACTTGCGGCCTGGAGCGTCGTCCCCACGGTTTCAGAGCGAGCAAAAGTGTTTAGATGAATGCCCTGTGATCGCACTGCGGGGCCTGCGAGGTGTTGAATCGAAGCGGGCTGTCCGACCTGTCGTGGTGGCACCGCCGACGCTTTCGCGACGCCCCAGAATCCGTTGCCGGCAAGCAGCGCGCCCGCCAGGCAGAGAAGACCCATCGCCAATCCGGCGCCCCGCCATCCGCCTCGAATCTCCGCCAGGCCGAGCAGCCGCAGGACACGCGCTGCCAACGGTGAGGTGCTGATCGCCGTGGCCAGCAGCGGTGCGCTCCGCCTCTCCTCGAGCAGGGTGAGGGCGCGAGCATACCCGACCGCATCGCCGCAAACCCCAATCGCCTCGTCATCGCAACAGTTCTCGCGCTCGACGCGAATTCGCCGGCTTACCCACCACACGGCCGGATGGTAGAAGAGCAGAGTCTCTGCCGCAACCTGGAAGAGGTTCACAAAGGAATCGAAGCGGCGAATGTGCGCCAGTTCATGCGCGATGATGGCCTCCAGTTGCGCTTCGGAGAGTCCCGTCAGCGCCGTGACTGGGAGTAAAACGACGGGCCGGAATAAGCCGATCACTGCCGGCGCCGCCACCAGCCGCGTCTCGCAAAACTGAACCGCCCTCTTGATTCCCAGCCGCCGCTGAAGCATCCGGCACATCTCGAGCAGCTCGAAGGAAACCGGCCGGATACCCCGGCGCCTCAATCGCTCGATGAGGAAGAATCCTCCGGCGGCGCGCAGGCTAAACAGGCCGACCCCAACGAACCAAAGCTCCACCAGCCAAATCAATCGCTCCGGGCGAGGTTGGGACTGCAGAACGGCTTGGGCCTCCGATGCCGTGCCGACCGTTGCCTCCGCTCGGATAAGGGTAGCGGCCGCGGCGGGCGCACCCGTCCAGCCCAGGGAAGGGTGAACACGGGGTAACAAAACCAGAAAGGTAATCACTGGCGCCGCAACCAACAGAATCATCGCGCCAACTCCCAGAGCATAACGCGTTGAGGCCCTCCGGCAGCAGACCATCAGAACGGAGAGCACTGCGGCGAGCGCCCCGCCCTGCCAGACAAAGTGAAGCAGCGCCCAGCCGAGCGATTGCACCATGATCGGAGAAAGGGGGGCTGCAAAATGTGTCATCGTATTTTCCTTTCCTGGTCGTCCAGAATTCGGCGCAATTGTTCAATCTCTTCGTGCGAGGTCCTACGGCCTTGCAGGGCGTGGATCATCAGCTCGCTTGCCGAACCCTCGAACACGCGCTCCAGGACATCGGCCGCGAACTGGCGCTTTGCCTTCCCAGCAGGCAGGCAGGCTTCGTACACATGCGCGCGCTGCTCTTCGTTGCGGCGCAAGGTCCCTTTGCTGGTCATGATCTGCATCAACTTTAAGACGGTTGTGTATCCGATCGGTTTCTTTTCCCTCAACGCGTCGTACACTTTTCGGACCGTCGAAGGGCCGTGTTCCCACAAAACATGGAGAATCTCCAGCTCGCCGGCAGTCGGTTTGGGCAGGTCTCGATGACTCATAAGCACAGAGTACTACGAAGTGTTTCGTATTGTCAACGAAAATCTTCGTACTTTGAGAGGAGTTTTGTTAGGGATCAGAAGAACGCCCTAAGATGCAATTGACGCGTGTCGCGCTCAATCGTTGCAGGCCGGCGCGGCGGGGCGTATACTCAGGTTTAGCCCAAACGATCTCAGGGAACTCCAAGGGAAAAGGAGATAGACCCATGCCTACCTACATCACCCTCGGTAAGTGGACGCAGCAAGGCATCGAGAAGGTCAAAGAGAGCCCAGCGCGGCTCGACGGGTTCAAGCAACTCGTTAAATCTGCGGGCGGAGAAGTAAAGGGGTTTTACATGGTGACGGGCCGGTATGACATCGTCGTCATTAGTGAAGCGCCGAACGACGACGCCATGGCCAAAATAGCTTTGGCGACAGCCTCAAAAGGCGGCATCAAAACCGAGACGCTGCGCGCCTTTACAGAAGACGAGTACCGGAAGATCATCGCAGCTCTGCCCTGAGCACGGGCTGAGAGCTGACGGCTGAATCTACTTAGTTCGGCAGTTGCCCGTTAACCACCTCCAGCACTTCGCGTACCTTGCGCACCAGGGCTCCAGGCGCAAAGGGCTTCTGGAGGAATGCCGTCTCGGGATCCGACATGCCGCGGCGGGCGACGGCGTCCGCCGTGTAACCCGAGACGTAGAGCACTTTCATTTTCGGGCGCTCGGGCTTCAACCGCTCGGCCAGCTCGAGTCCGCTCATACCGGGCATGACCACATCGGTGAGCAGCAGATCGATGGGCCCCTGGTTTTGAGCGCAGATCCGGAGTGCATCGTCAGGCCGTTCAGCCGATATTACCGTGTAGCCAGACTCTTTCAAAACCTCGAGAGTCAAATCCCTCACCATGGCTTCGTCTTCAACCACGAGGATGGTTTCCGTACCCCTCGCATGGTGCTCGATCGCTTGGCGGCTCTTCGCCGACTCCGCCACTTGATCGACCCGTGGGAGATAAATCTTGAAGCACGAGCCGTTCCCCAATTCGCTGTAGACATAAATATAACCGCCGCTCTGATGAACAATGCCGTGCACCGTCGCCAGGCCCAAGCCAGTTCCCTTCCCCTGCTCCTTGGTTGTGAAAAAGGGCTCGAAGATATGCTTCTGGGTTTCCGCATCCATGCCGCATCCCGTATCGCTCACAGTGAGCAGGACATACTGCCCCGGCCGGATGGGATAGTGACCGGCGGCGCGCGCCTCGTCGAGATTAACGTTTTCGGTTTGCAGGATTAACCTGCCGCCGTGAGGCATGGCGTCGCGGGCGTTCACCGCAAGGTTCAGGATCACCTGGTCGATCTCCCCGGGATCGGCTTTCACGCGTCCCAGGGCCGGCCCCGGAACGATCGAAAGCTCAACGTCCTCGCCGATCAAATGCCGCAGCATGCTGTTGATGTTGGCGAGAGTCACGTTTAAATCCAGCACCTGCGGCTGCAGCACTTGTTGCCGGCTGAATGCCAGAAGTTGGCGCGTCAGCGTGGCGCCGCGATCCGCCGCCTTCAAGATCTCGGCCATGTGGGGATATTTCGGATCCGTCGATTCCAGGCGCCCCAGAACCAGTTGGCCGAAACCTGAAATTACCGTCAGCAGGTTATTAAAGTCGTGGGCCACGCCGCCCGCCAGACGGCCCGCAGCCTCCATCTTTTGCGCGTGGCGAAGCTGGTCTTCGAGCCGTCGATGCCGCGTAATATCGCGGCCAATGCCCTGCACTTCCGGCGGCTTCCCGGCTCGTTGGATGAGAGTCGTCCCCAGGTCCACACGCAGCCGGCCGTTTTCCCTGGTTACGATTTCCACTTCGTAGGTCCGCTGCGCCTCCTCGCTTGCATCCTGCAGCATCTCCCTAGCCAGGGCTGAGTGTTCAGGCGCCAGAATCTGCGCGAGGTTCATCCTCAGGACGTCGGGAAGGTCGCACCCGACCATGCGCCGGCCGGCTTTGTTCAGGGAAGTGAAGTGGCCGTCCAGGTCGCAGGTAAAAACCATGTCATTGGCGTTTTCGAACAGCTCCTGATAGCGCTCCCTGGCGGAGGCTTCGCGTCCGAGCGAATCGCGGATGCTGTCGGTTTTCTCCGCCACCTGCCGCTTCAGCAAAAACGCCCAGAGTGTGGTGGCCAATGCCACCGCCGCCAGCATCGCGATAATCCTGAGCATGCGCTTGATGTCCCCCCAGGGAGGGGGCGAAGCCACCGCAACGTCGTGCATCGAGCGGACAAGAATCCGAAACGACCGTGGATTGTGATCCTCATCTGCCTGGAGAATGCAGATCCCGGTTAATTGCAGCAGGCTTCCCGGCACCAGAGCCTCGAGGCTCTTCGCCGGCACCGGATCTTCCACCTGCGCCAGAAATAGGAAGTTGCCCGACTCCATGTTTAAGGAGTTCGCGCCGGGTGTTGCGTCGAGCAGGCGCGCCTGGATGCGCACGAAGTCGGCATCATGGCTGCCATCCAGCGCCTGGTCGGCGGTGACGGAGACGGGAACAGGTGTTGGACCGGCCCCAATTCGCCGAAAAACTGCATCCCGCAGGACCGCAGAATACTCGCCCGCAGCCGGAAAACCTACCACCTCGACCAGATCTCCGGTCTGGATGGAAGTTGTCTCCAAAGTTCGAACCTGAAGGCCGTCGTTTTCCTCTTTGATGAAAAGCGCACTGCCCGGCTGCTGGAAGGTGACGACGCCCCGCACTTTGACGCGGTGGCCGGATGCTCCCTGAGGGGTGAAGCGCAGCAGGCTGGCTATGGGACGGCGGGGGGCGAGAAACGCGTTGCTGGGTGCGGGTTCAACAATGCGGAGTTGATTGAGACTCGGCGAGTAGAGAATCACGCCGGTAATCTGATTTTTCTGATTGAATGCTGCGCCACACACTCCCTGGATGCGCACCTTGGCATCGACCAGAAAGCCGGGAACGGCGCTATGGAAGTCTGGAATCACCACGCTGAGCCGGCCACCTTCCGCGGCCAGATCGAGAGTCAGCCCCGCATCCCCTTTCGTGACGGTGCGGACGATACCTTCAATTTCTACCCATTGGCTATCCTCTTGGCTAGAGGCCATTCGGCCGTAAGTGACTGGCCGCGCTTCCGGCAAGCCACCCTGGCCTAAAATCCGAATCTTCGGTTGATCAATCTGCGGGGCAAAGTCGGGAGTACCGCTGATGCCCTCGATTTCCACCAGTTGACCGGGTTGTAAGGGCGGTTTTGCGGTTCCGATGTTAACCCAAATGCCTGCGGTGGAGTCCTGGATGAACAAATCGTTTTCGGCCGGGTTGAAATAGGTAACTACGGCGCGGACGAGGATCGGATACCCGAGATTCGCTTCGTCATTCGAGAGATTCCTAATCTGCTCCACGCGGGTCAGCAAGGGAAGGCTTGATTTTTGCTGAGGAACTTGTCCGGCGCGCAACGCCGATGCACCGGCCAATCCTGACAGCAGCAGGCAAAATGCCAAAAGCCACAGCGGGCCACCGGCCATCACACGGTCTCGGAGGCTTTTGGCGCTCTTGAGGATTCCGGATATCCGCGGTCCGCCAAGCGGCGTACTATTCTCTGCCCACTTGTCGGCCCTAAGTTCAAGAGGTCTTCCAGAGGCGTCGGGGAGGGCGGTAGTCGGAATCATCGCGGCTTGAACGGGCAGCTTTCGATGCCTGCCGCCCTGGTCGATTTCCCGCCGGATATCTTGCCAGTCTTTTTCCGGAACAGTGAAAAAGGCCTCCACCACCTTGGGATCGAATTGCCGTCCCGACTCTCGCCTGATTTCGTCGAAAGCCGCTGACCAGGGGAGGGCGCGCCGGTAGGGGCGATCGGAGGTCATGGCGTCCAGCGTGTCAGCCACGGCGAATATACGCGCTCCGAGAGGAATCGCCTCTCCTTTCAGGCCTTGCGGGTAGCCTGATCCGTCATAGGACTCCTGGTGCGCGAGCACAATTTCAGCCGCGGGCGCGAGGAATGGAATATGGCAGACGAACTCGTAGCCGACGCGCGAGTGAGTCCGCATCACGGCGACTTCTTCCGGTGTCAATTTGGCTGGCTTCTTTAAAATCGCGTCCGGGATTCCGATCTTGCCGATATCGTGTAAGTATGCGCCACGTAGGATCTGCGTCAACTGCTCGGGCGAGCAGTTTGCCGCATTGGCAATCTCCAGGCAGTAGTGAGCCACACGCCCGGTGTGTTCCCTTGTTTCAGTATCCCTCATAGCCAAGGCATCTCCGAGCGCCTGCAACGTCTCGTCGTAAGTCTGTTGGATCTCGTCGTAGGTCTGCTGGATGCTCTTCACGGCGGCCTGAAGCTGTTCCGTCCGTTCCTGTACCATGTCCTCGAGGCGCTCGCGATAGGCTTCGACTTCTGATTCGAGACGCTTTTTCTCGAGAGCACGATCCACGGCTACGACAACCGTCTCAAGCCGGAACGGCTTCAGGATGTAATCGTCCGCGCCTTGCTTCATCGCGTTGACGCCGACCCGGACATTGTCCACGCCGGTGGCGATCAGAAAACTCATCCAAGGGTATTTGGTGCGCGCCGTTTCCAGAAGTGTTAAGCCGGAGACGCCGGGCATCCGCAGGTCGGAGATGAGGGCATCAAAGCGCTCATGCTCCAATAACTTGATCGCCTCGACGCCGCTTGATGTGGCTCGGCACTCGAACCCCTCCGGGGTCAGTCCCTCGATGAGCAGTGCGCAGATGGGGGGTTCATCGTTGACGACGAGTATTCGGCCCCTCGGGACGTTTGACGGCATGCGGCCTCCTGCCAGAAAACACCTCTAACCACAGATAGACGCAGAACTCGAAGTGCTTCTGGAATGCTAATGTTGCCCCTGGCGCGCCACAAGGGGACGCGGGTACTAGTACTTCCGTACCAAAGCGGCCCGCCCCTCTGCTCCCCCGCCCACCACCCAGCTCGCGCCCCTTTGGGCGCTTCCTGCAATTGGGATGAGAAGGGATTTGCCCTTCTGGCAGGGCAGTCGCGGCAGAAATGCCCGCTTTGGTAGTAGGTTCCCTTGGCGAAGGTCCAACTCTCCACCAGCGTTGCGTGATGCCCCTGGTCTCCGATCTCTCAGCACAGAATCGAATTGACCTGCCGTTCACACCTTCGCGAGCGTGCAATGAATTCCCTTTTCGCCTATACTTAGAGCGCGGGCCCATAGCTCAGTTGGTTAGAGCAGCGGACTCATAATCCGTTGGTCCCAGGTTCAAGTCCTGGTGGGCCCACTTCCTTCCCTTGCACGGAAAGTCAGTCCGGCGTACGCCAATGGCGACCTGGTAAAGACACCAGATAGTGCCACTCAGTGAGTTACCTGTCAAGTCAATAACTAGGGGATAAAATGTCCCTCGATTAAATGTCCGGGGGCCGTTCCACGACGGGCGGTTCTGGTGGGAGATTCGGGTCATCGGCCCGACGATCCGCAACCCGATCATCAGAAGTCCTGATGTTCGGTGCGGGCGATGATCTCGTTCTGCAAAGCTGTGGTCAGGTCACAGAAATAATCGCTGTAGCCCGCCACCCGAACGATGAGGTCCCGATGTTTCTCGGGGTTTTGTTGTGCGGCGCGAAGAGTTTCAGCGGTAACGACATTGAACTGGATGTGGTGCCCGTCCAACTTGAAGTAAGCGCGCACCAGGTGCGCCAGCTTGTCGATTCCCTCTTCGCCTTCCAGTAGTTGAGGCGTGAACTTCTGGTTCAAGAGGGTGCCGCCGGTGCGGGCGTGGTCCATCCGGGCAGCGGATTGGAGCACCGCCGTGGGGCCGCGCCGGTCCGCGCCTTGTACAGGCGAAATGCCGTCCGACAGAGGTTCGTACGCGTTGCGGCCATCCGGCGTTGCCCCGGTCACTGATCCGAAGTAAACGTGGCAAGTCGTTGAAAGATAATTAACCCGGTAATTGCCGCCTTTGGTATTCTTGCGGCCGTTCACCTCATCGTAAAAGGCATTGAACAAGTCCGTCAGAATGGAGTCCGCATATCCGTCATCATTGCCGTACTTGGGAGTCTTGTTCAGAAGCATCTGGCGGGTTTTTTCATGCCCCTTGAAATCGGCGGCCAGGGCCTCGAGCAGTTCCGCCATCGTCAAGTCCTTGCGATCGAAGACGTGGCAACGAATGGCCGCCAGGCTGTCGGTGCAACTGCCCGGACCCACCGCCATGATGTAGGTCGTGTTATAACGAGGGCCGCCGTCGTTGTAGTCCCGGCCTCTCGCGATGCAGTCGTCGATGAGCAGAGAAAGGAAGGGCGCGGGCATGTGCCGGGCGTAGATGCGCTCGATGATGTTGTTCCCTCGCACCTTGATGTCGATGAAGTGGTGCAACTGCTTACGGAATGCCTGGAACAGCTCATGGTAGGAAGTGATTTCGTTCGGATCGCCGGTCTCTAAGCCGAGCCGCTTGCCGGTGCGCGGGTCGCACCCGTTGTTCAAAGTGATTTCGAGTACTTTCGTAAGATTGAAATATCCCGTCAGGATATAGGCTTCTTTGCCAAACGCCCCCGTCTCGACGCAGCCGGAGTTGCCGCCGCAGCGCGCGTCTTCAATCGACTTCCCTTGCCGCAACAACTCCTCAACCACCAGGTCGGCGTTGAAGATCGAAGGTTGGCCCCAACCTTTGCGGACAATCTCCAGGCCGCGCTTCAGGAAGCGGTCCGGGCTCTTCTTGCTCAACTGCAGGTTCGAGGACGGCTGGAGCAGGCGCATCTCGTCAATCACTTCGAGGATAAGATAAGTAACTTCGCTGACGCCATCTGAGCCGTCCGCTTTCAGTCCTCCGTTGTTGATGTTGGCGAAGTCGGTGTAAGTGCCGCTCTCCGCCGCCGTCACGCCCACCTTGGGCGGCGCAGGCTGATTATTGAATTTCACCCAGAAGCACTCGAGCAGTTCTTTGGCCTTTTCGCGCGTGAGGGTTCCGTCGGCCAGGCCTTTCTCATAGAAAGGCGCCAGATGCTGGTCCAGGCGTCCCGGGCAGAAGGAATCCCAGGTGTTCAGTTCGGTGATAACGCCCAGGTGGATGAACCAGTAGGCCTGCAAGGCCTCCCAGAAATCGCGCGGGGCATGCGCCGGAACGCGCCCGCAGACCTCCGCGATTTCCCGCAGTTCAGGCCGGCGCTCGGAGTTCGATTCCCGGCTCGCCATCTCCGCAGCCTTCTCCGCGTGGCGCTCGGCAAAACGCATCACCGCGTCGGCCGCCGTCGCCATCGCTCGGAGTTCTTCCTGCTTAAGGAAAGCTCCGGGATCGTTCAAGAAGTCCAGGCGGCGGAGACTCTCCTCAACTTCGGACTTCAGTTCAAGCAGTCCTTTGCGGTAGATGACATCTCCCAGCGCCGTGTGGCCCGGCGCGCGCTGCTCCATGAATTCCGTGTAAATGCCGGCCTCGTAGGCGTCTTTCCATTCCTGAGACATTTCCCGGAAGATTATGTCGCGAATTGAGCGGCCCTGCCAATAAGGGATGATCTGCTCGCACTGAATCGTCCGGGCTTTCTGATCCACATGGTAGGAGATCTTGGGGCGCGAATTGAGAATGCGGAGGTCTTCCATGCTGTGGCAGCAGAGTTCGGGGTAGGTGGGAGTCGCCTTCGGCGCGGGGCCGCGCTCACCCACGATCAGCTCGTCGCTGTCAATATAGATCCTCTTGTTCTCCATCAAGTGCCAAAGCACCTGGGCCCGCAGTACAGGGACCGAATGGATGCGGGAATCGCGATAACATTCGGTAACTAGGGCCGCCCGCTCGAGCGACAGCACGGGCTCCGCCTCGAGACTTTTCTGCCTTAATCTTGCAACTCGTTCGTTCATGGTTAGCCACCTACTTTCACTTTGATGCCCGCTCGCTCGAACTCTCCCGCGATCCTCTTCATCAGGCTGGCGGGTGGCGCTTTGACATCTTCCAGACGCAACCCCAAACCCAGGCGCTTGTATTTCTCGGTTCCCGTCTCATGGTACGGCAGGAGATGAATCTGCCAGAGACGAAGCCGCGAGAGCAAGGCCACCATTTGCCGGACATTCAGGCCGTCGTCGTTGACAAAGGGAATAATCGGATAACGAACCACCACCCGCTTTCTTCTTTCCGCCAGCGCCTCCAGGTTCGCCAGAATCGAGTCATTGGTGACGCCTGTGTACTTCTTGTGTTTTTCGGGATCGAGGATTTTCAGGTCGTATAAGAACAGGCCTGCCTTGTCACTGAGTTCGAGAACCACGTCCTGCTTGGCCAAGCCGCAGGTCTCGACCACGGTGTGGATGCGTTTCGCGCGGCACGCATCGAGAAGCGAGGCGAGGAAGCGCGGCTGCGCCAGTGGCTCGCCGCCGGAGAAAGTGGCGCCGCCGCCGGATTGGTCCCAGAAGATCACGTCTCGTTCTATTTCACTCATCACTTCCCAGACCGTCATCCGGCGTCCTGCCACCTTTCGCGCGCCGGCAGGACACGCTTCGGCGCAGTTCCCGCATACCTGGCACGCCGAAGTCGTCTGGATTTCACCATTCAGGCAATGCACCGCCCCATGTGGACATATCTTGATACACTCGCCGCAAACCAAGCAGCGGTTCTGATAGTACATGAGGCCAGGCTGGGGACTCTGTCCCTCCGGATTGTGGCACCACCAGCAAGATAGCGGACAACCCTTGAAGAAAACCGTGGTCCGAATGCCCGGGCCATCGTGCAAGGCATAGCGCTGGATGTCGAACACCATGCCCACAGATTCCGGCGACGAGGCTGGAGCCACGTCACGGCTGGATTCAGGTTGTTTGGCGTCTTCGCTCATCTTGCTAGCTGATGCTCTTGCAACGTGATCACCACTTTGCCGCGAGCGTGCCCTGCTTCCAAATACCGGACAGCCTCAGGGACGTCATATAGCCCGTAACGCCTGTCGATGACCGGCGTTAGCTTGCCCGCTGCCATGAGTTCCGCGATGGCAGCCAGGTCTGCCGAGTTCGTTTTGGCCATAAAGGTGAGGAACTTCTGGTTGAGGAAGGGGGACAAGACCAAGACAGCGGCAGCACGGACAAAAAGCCCGAACATCCAGCGCCCCGTTGGCCCCCCTACCCCGATAAATATCCCCTTCGTATTCATGACACGACGGCATTCCCGCAGCGAATGGTTCCCAATACAATCGAAGAGCAGGTCATAACGTCGCCCCAGCCTCGTGAAGTCCTGGCGCGTGTAATCTATGACCTCATCGGCGCCAATGGACCGCACCAGCTCCACATTCCGAGTGCTGCACACCCCGGTCACCTCTGCGCCGAAGGACTTGGCGATTTGCACCGCGAACGTGCCCACGCCGCCCGCCGCGCCATTAATTAAGACCTTGCCTCCCGCCTGAATTTTTCCCTTGTCGCGAAGACCCTGCAACGCCGTGAGGCCGGCGATCGGCACAGCCGCCGCTTGCTCGAACGTCACGCGATCCGGCTTTCTGGCCAGAGCTCGCTCGCGTGCGCAGGCGTACTCCGCAAACGCGCCGCGGCACGCTCCGAATACCGCGTCGCCCGCTTTGAACTGCGTTACGTTTCTGCCTACTGCTTCTACATAGCCGGCCCCATCAACGCCCAGCCGCCGGTCCTTCGGTCTGGCGAGACCGGCCATCAGGCGAAGGAAGTAGGGCAGTCCCCGCATGAAATGCCAGTCGTAAGGGTTTGCGGAAGCCGCGCAGACTTTTATCAGAACTTCGCCTTCCCCAGGCGTTGGCTTTTCGATATCTTCACATCTCAGAACCTCAGGCGCGCCGTACTTCTCATAGACGATCGCTTTCATCGCCATCTCCTCAACCCAGTGAGCATAGCGGCGACCTTCAGGTCAGCAATACGGTGATCCTTTGTTTTCATTGAAATTCTCGCTTTGTTCTCCGATTTTTCGAGGCAATGGCCCGGTTTCACGCCAAGGCGCAAAGAACGCCAAGGACGCAAAGTCGCACCACCCCCAACCCTCCCTCATCCGACGAGGAGAGCCCGGGAATTCCCCTTCTTCGGATGAGGAGGGGCCAGGGTTGGTTGATTTCTGAGCCATTCCTTTGTTTTCATAGACATTCTCGCTTTGTTCTGCCGATTTCTGCGCCGCCGATCTGCCGACACCGCCGTTTCCGTTCTGGACCGGCGTAGGGGCGGTTCGCGAACCGCCCCTACACTTGTCCCCGCCGCGATCCTTTGTTTTCATCGACATTCTCGCTTTGTTCTCCCGATTCCTGTAGCGCTGACCATCGGGTGGGCCGCGAACTCGCGCCCACCTTCCGCTCAGAATTCTAGCCTATCTCTACGGGTTTGTCAAGAGACAAAATGTCCCGGTAGTGTCTTAAATGTGCGTTGATGGCTAGGCGAGGGGTTTGTCTGCTTTTTCTTCTTGCGGCTTTGGAATAATTAGTCCCTTTTTGGTTAATATCTCTACGTAGTCAGATTTTGTAACGGAGCAATTTATTAATCCAGAGAATTGTTCTTCGTTTACCTTTAACTGCTGCCGTATAAGGTGAGCCGGGAGCTCCTTGTTACCATGTGAGCGCTTTGTGCGCACAATGATCCGCCCCTCGTGTTCAAACCATGCCAACCTGTCGCCAGAATTGCGGACTTTGAGCTCGAGCTTGTTCTCGATTATCTTGAACTCATGGACCTTCATAGTGACCGGGATTCAATATAATCGGATAGGATGTTCTTAACCCTTAGCAGATCATCGCTCAATTGTAAGCTTTCCTGAGAAAGTCTAATGTACAATTCGGCAATGGTTGAGGAAAAATCAGAGATAGCTTCCGACATCGTTTTACCAGTGCCGAATTCCTGAATCTCCTCAAAAATGGCGGAAACGAAGCCTTCGTTTTCCTCTATTTTAAGCGGAATAGGCTTATGAAGCCTTAGATGCGGATCTCGCAATCCGCCAAACAATACGGTTTTTAGCCTAGCATTTGCGGGCTTTCTAGGTAACCTAATAATCATCGGAGATACATGCAATAGGTGTCCTGGGTACCGCTCTGGTGGAAGGTGCTCATACGAGAAGCCTTGTTTAGCCGCCTCCACGGTTTTTGTTCCCGGCTCCGAAACAATATCCTTGGGAACTATTGCTTGCGGGGCGACTGCTGCTGTGGCCATACCGCTCCTCCTGGCTGCCTGATGTTGACAGCCTCCAGCGTAATGCGACTCAAATATATCTCATTCGCATAGAGTTGGAATTCATATTTCCCAGGCTCCGGGAGTACAAGCCCCACCATGTTAAGCGCTAGTTCCCACGGCTGAAGTTCGCTGATTTCCGGTGTGCCCTTAAAGTCAAAATTATATAGAAGCGATTCATCTTTTAGGCGCACAACGCGGACTCTAAAACCGTATCTTCCTTTAGCATCCGCCAACTTTGCATAGAGAGCTATATGCAGCGATGTCGGGAATCAAAAGGCATTCACCCTCTGGAAGACCCCAATGAGGCTTTTCTTCTGCGTCTGCGCATCTATGATCACCTGATCGCATAGCAAAAGAGCCAAGACTGAGGGGACTGGTGGAGTATCCATAAAAATCCGGCACCCTTGGGGAAACCTACGAATCACGTGCTGATGCTACTTCGGCAACAGCGATCGGCTCACCCACAAACCTGGGGGTTCACGATTGCCAATTCTCTATCTTATTCGATGCTTAGGGCTATTGGGTTTATTTGAAGAGTTATCTCATTGAAACAAATATGGATATAACGCTTGACAGCCAATAAAGTGGGGTCGGTTCCTTCCCGTTACTGCCCCATCTTACTCAGCAATTCCTTCAAAGTCCAGACGTGATCGGTGAGCCCGGATTCCATGGCGGGGGTAACTCGGATTGAGCTGTGGATTCGAACGAAATTGTAATAGGCGAAGTAGAGGGAGAGGGCCGCATAGTGGTTTTCCCACTTTCTTGCTGAAAGCGTTCGTCAGGCGGGTGAAGCGGCGAATCTGCATTCGCATCGTGAGGTTCTGCCGCTCGACGTGGCTGGTGCAAATCTTTTCAGGATCGGGGCGTCCGATGACTGGCACCACCTCCGTTGAAACGACTTCCGAGGGAGAGTAACGGTGCTCGCCTTCGGGTGACGCGGCGTACATCTAACATGGCCACCTCCGCACGAAGTATAGCACTCACGCACCGGTTCGGCGTGTTTCCAGCCTTAAAGATAGGCTGGGTCTATTTGGTGTGGGGGTTTAGCAAGAGGCAGTTTAGATTCTTTCGGGCCAAGGGTATTGAAACCAAGAACGGGATATGTAGCTTTTGGGGATTGAACATTGGGCGGGTCATGTTCCTTGTATGAAGTCCCAATATCGGCCCAAGGCACGTTGCTTGCCACTAAAATTTCAAACTGAGACACTACCGAATGCCAGCTCCGGATTTTCCTGCGGACCGGGAAAATGAAGGGCGCCGACTGATGTATAATAGGCGAGCAAACGGAGGTGCCGGGTGACCCCGAGGTATGTGTTAAGCGATTATGTTGCTGAGGCGCTCGCGGAGGCCGCGTTCGAGAAGCTCGAGGATGGAAGCTATGCAGGTCGTATTCCATCCTGCACGGGAGTTGTCGCTTTCGGAACCACACTCCGCGAGTGTGAGAACGAGCTGCGGTCCACGCTCGAGGACTGGATTCTGGTGGGGCTTCAACTGAAGCACCCGCTGCCCGTCATTCAAGGAATCGACCTCAATAAGGAGCCTGCGCGTGAGCCGGTGGACGCCGTGTAAGCGCGGCGATTTCATCCGCAAACTGCGCAGGCTCGGCTTCGAGGGGCCCTTTCAGGGGAACCCGCCACCAGTTTATGGTCTGGTCGCTAAAGCGGCTGGCTATTCCTTCCAACGCCGAGTATTCCGTCCCACAATTACGCATGATGATCCGCGAAGTCGAGGCCCTGTTGCTTCGGGCATAGGTTCAGACGAGTGGAACAGCTTGTAGCGTGCATTCGTGAGCTTGAAGGTGGCCACGTGGGACACCCCTACTCTGCAGAATTCGGTGATAGAATTGACCGCCGCTTGACACATTACCGACGAGCGCTTTGGGAGGAATTTACATGGTCCGAGGAAACTCTGATTCGCTCCGAAGGTGGGGCTTTGTAATCATCATTCTGGCGCTGTGCGGTTACGGTGGCGGCCCCGCCCTGCGAGCTCAGGAAGTAAAACATCTGACGGCCCGCAGCTTCGATTCCGGCTTCGAGTTATCGAACGGAACCTTCAACGGGATGTTGGCTGCGAGCGACGGCAAGATTTATTACGTGCTCTGCGCCGAGAATATCGACACCGGCGGGCAGATGTATTCGTATGATCCCGCCACAGACAAGATCACGCACCTGGGCGACCTGACGGAGGCGTCGGGAGAAAAGGGGCTGAAGGCGGTGCCCCAGGGGAAAAGCCATGTCAGCTTCGTTGAGGCCAATGGCAAGCTCTATTTCGCCACCCACGTTGACTGGTACACCGTGCAAAATGATCTGGAATCCATGGCCCCCCCACCGCCAGGGTACAAGCCGTATCCGGGCGGGCACTTCCTTGCCTACGATATGGCCAGCGGGAAATTCGAGAACTTCGCCAAAGCGCCCGAGGGCCAGGGAATCATTTCGATGAACATGGATGCGCAGCGCGGCCGGATGTATGGTCTAACCTGGCCCTCCGGCTACTTTCTGCGCTATGACCTGAAGTCGCGAGAGCTGAAGAACCTCGGCCCGCTTTACAGAGACGGAGAGGGCGGGCGCCCGACGAAGCGGGTCATCTGCCGGGCGCTGCCCATCGACCCGCGCGACGGGTCAGTCTACTTCACCAACGCCGATGGCGATATCCTGCGCTACCGCTACGATCGCGACGCGATTGAGACCGTTCAGGGCGACAACCTTCGCAAAGACTATCTTGGAACCTGGAATCCCTTAACCGGGCAAGACTTTGGCTATGGCTGGCGGCAGGCGCTCTGGTACGCGCCTGAGAATGTGGTCTACGGCGTGCACGGCCGTTCCTCCTATCTGCTCCGTTTCGACCCGCAGGCGGAGCACGTGGATGTGCTCGAGCGCCTCGCCTCAGTACCCACCCGCCGCAGCGGGATGTACGACGAGTTCCATTACGGTTATCTCAGCCTGTCTTTGGGGCCGGATGGGCATACCCTCTATTATCTCGAGGAAGGCGCAGTCGTTGAGAGTGGAAAGCGCGTGGTCAAGCGCGGGCGGGGAGGCGACCGCATCGAGGATCTGCACCTGATAACCTATGATATTCCCGCCGCGAAGTACACCGACCACGGCGCGGTCTTCTTCAGCGACGGCGCGCGGCCCGGGCTCGTCAACTCAATTGCCGTAGGGAAAGATGGCGCGGTCTATTGCCTGACCGATATCCCAGGCAAACAACGGCGTGCGGATTTGGTGCGGATTCCACCGGTGGAGTAGGCGGAAATACCGGTTTCACGCAAAGGCGCAAAGGGCGCTAAGCTCGCAAAGAAAGCGGGACAATTCAGAATGTGCTTTGCGGCCTTGGCGCCCTTTGCGCCTTTGCGTGAAACCGGTCTTCCTATCCGCGGATCGAGATCAGCTCCCAGGCATCTCGAGTTCAACCCAACTGGCAATCCCGTCGCGTCCGGCGTTATTACGTGGCCACACTTTAAGGCGGTTGCGCCCGGGGTGCAATTTCCAGGGGAAGATTGCGGCGACCGGTGATTGCTCGCCGCCGTCGATCTGGGCCAGGAATGTATCAAAGCCTGGCGTCTCGGTATCGAGGTGAACGCGAAACTCGCCATCCGTCGCGGTGGGTTCGAGCACGTAGTGGGCCTGGTCGAGTGTCCATTCGAAATTGCCGTAGCGCGTCACCAGATTGGGATGGACCAGCTCGGGGGTCACCTCCGCGTCGGACCAGACGTAGAATCCGTTCCAGGTCCAAGGCCCCTTGCCGTTGTTGAGCGGTATGGGATACTTCTGCTCCAGGAAATTGCTCCTCGGGATCAGCCGCATTTCCGCGAACGACATATCAACATCCAGGCCGCGCCACTTGAGAACTGAGTCCACGATGTGCACGACGCGCATGGGCTCCGGTTGCTCGCCGCGCAACACGCGAAGCTGCCGCTCCCGCACCTCGTACAAGGAAAGCGGCGTATGGGTGGCAGGGTCCTCGGGGTAATAGGCTGCCGTGCCATCAATCCAGATCCACTTGTGGAACTGGTTCGACCAGATTTCCATCGGCTCGTGGCCCACGACGGTCGGGCGTTCCAGGGTTCCGCTGTCGATGGAAATATCCCTGCCCACGAATCCGAAACTCTCGCAGGCCTGCAGGAAAACCAAGTCGTATTGCTGACAGAAACCGCCCACCGGCTTGCCGTCGGGAAGTTTCTTCAGGATTTCGAGCGCATCCCAGGAAGGATAAAATTGGTCCAGGTGCCACTGCTGCCACGGCCAATTGCGCGACGACCAGGCCGCCAGCTTGGAGATGATGTCGAGATCCGTCTTCGCGCCGCCAACCACTTGGTCGAGGTGGTAACGAGCGCGCAGTTCCTTCAGCTTGGGCTGCGTGAACGGCTCGTAGCGGAATGGAATTGAAGTCCGCACAATTACTTCGTTGTGTGAATCCACCAACTTCAGCGAGCGTGTCCAGTCGTTCGCCAAGACAGGCTCAGTGTTTATGGCGAGTTCGCTCAACTTGGGAGTTAGCCGAGGATCTGTGGCGGCGAGTTTCACTTCGAGCTGGATAAAACGACCGCGCGGGGCCTTCAAACAGCCATCGCGGTCAAGCGGCATCCACTCCGACCACGTTTTCGGCTTCGGGACGTAAGACGTTCCGGACCGCACGCGCAGAGTCAAGCCGCTCTTTGGGTCGGGCGCGGCGGAAACGGACACTCGCAGCGGACCGGGAGCCGTGAGAGGCGGGGCGAGGGGTTTTCCCTCCAGGTTGGCAACATCCATCACCGGCAGAAGGATAGACCCGCTAGGCTTGAAGTGCTCGAGGTACAGCCGGACGTAATACTCTCCCGCAATGTCGCCGGAGGGACCAAGGCGGTCGACGCACCAGGACTTGCCGCCGTCGGTGCTGCGCGCGCTTCGGTGCGGCAGCGGTGCGTAAGAGTCGTCGGCCCGGGCGATCTTGACCATCCCCGTTCCCGAGATGACGATGTCGTTCAAACCCGGCTTAAGCGCCGCGGGATCAATCGTGTAAGCCTGCCACTCCCAGCCTGTCTTTTGCGGCGCGCCAAGCTTCTGTGGGTGGCCGTTTATCGCAACGTTCAGGTTGCCGCCGATGGCCACCATCAGGACCGCCTTGCTCGCTCGAGGATCGGAGATCAGCAGTTGCTTGCGAATCTCGATGCCCGGCGAGAGTTTTTCCTGATTTGGCTTGTAAGAGAAGCCGGAAGCGGGGCCGTCATCCTGAATGACTTCGCCGGAAAGCAATTGCAGCGCCGAGCGGTCTTTCGCGAGCGTAATATCGCTACTCACCGCGTGTTCATAAATCGCGCGGGCATTCAGGTGGAGCGTGGCCGCTTTCGCCGGGCATAATACAAGGGCGGCAAAAACCGCTGACGCCAACGAGGTTCGAGCAGCCCTCAATCCTGCATGCATGGTCGTTCCTCCTCATCCCGCGTGGGGGACATGGACATTATATCGCTTCCGAAGCGGGACCGATGGTGGCAAAGAAGAGCCGATAGTGACAAAAGGTTCCCGCAGAGGCGCAAAGTACGCAAAGGGCGTAAAGAAAAGATACTACCAGCACTTTGCGTTCCTTTGCGCCGCGCAGGCTGTGAGGCGCGAGGGGGGATTTTAAGGCGCATGCATCCCGGCAAAAAGAATGTGTGAAGAGATCCCCCGTAGGGGCACGCCATGGCGTGCCCCTACCCGAGTTCTCAATGGGTTACTTATGCGCCTGCGGCCTTTCCTTTGAATCGCGGCACAAACTCTTGAGCGACGAATGTTTCAAATGTGGTGGGCATGGTGTTCTGGGCCGAACGCGCTTCGAGAGGAGCCATGTAGCCGGAATTCAGCGCCTCCGACATTTCCAGAATGAGGTCCGCCATGTTCGAGGACATGCCTGCTTGAAGCAAGGCAGGCTTGATGAGAGCGGGCGGGAACTGCGAATAGGCAAGGGTCGGCCTGCCGATAGCCTGCCCGATTACAGAGGCAACTTCCTTGTAAGTCAGGTCGCGCTGGCCCAGAAGCTCCCGCGCCTGCTTGCCGCTGAAGTCGAGTCGAAGCAATTCCTCTGCGGCCCAGTCGCCAATATCCCGCGCCGCGATCATCGCAACCGCCAGATCGGCGCGCAACGGGCCGCCCAAGAGGCCGAAGTTCTGAATCACCCCGATCTGGGCCAGGGTGTTTTGCATGAAATAGCCTGCACGAATATAGACGGCGTTCAGCCCGGCGACACTGTCCAGCTTCTGCTCGAAGTTGTGCAGGCCGACGACCGGCCCTACCTTCTGCGGCTTGTCCGCGCCCACACTGCTGAGCAGCGCGACGTGCCCCACGCCGGCCTTCGTAATCGCCGCCACCAGCGCATCGCTGGCGCGTTCCTGGTAAGCGCTTATGTCCGGCGCGCCTGGGTTGGGGGGAATCATCGCATATGCGGCCTCCGCTCCAGTGAAGGCCTTGGTCAACGCCTCCGCATCGGTTACATCGGCAACAAAGGCTTCCGCGCCGTTGCGGACGAAGTCTTCAAGCCGTCTGGCGTCACGGCCAATCACCCGAACTTTTTTCCCTCGGGCCAATAGTTTCGTAGCAATCACACTGCCTGTATTTCCCGTTGCGCCTGTAATGGCGTACATTGTTTCACCTCCATAGGTGTTGGATGAAGGGTAGCGGTCATAAGTTCCGGCGCACGCGAAGGGGCGCTGCTTTCGCGCGAATCACAACTTGCCCGTGGAATCGAAAAGAGGCATGATAATTAACGAAATGAGACAGAGGACTCGGCGGTTCGGCAGTCGGCAACGATGTCCATTGACTTATGAGTGATACCATCAAGCGAATCACGATTGAGGGGTTTAAGTCTATCAGGAAGCTGGAGGACTTTGAGCTTCGCCCGTTAAACGTCCTCATCGGCGCCAACGGTGCGGGCAAAAGCAACTTCGTTGAGTTCTTCCGCCTGCTTCGGGAGTTGGTGGAGCAGCGTCTTCAGGTGACTGTCGGCCAAGCCGGTGGAGCAGATGCCTTCCTTTACTTGGGCCCAAAAGTTACAAGACAGATCATAGGTAAGGTCTATTTCCATGACGGCGGTGGGTACGAGTTTACTCTACTACCCACTCTGGACAACCGATTTGTATTTGGCGCCGAGAGGGTGGTTCTTACTCACGGGATTGTCACTACAGACAGGGCCAAGGCTTCCGGACCGCCAGGGATGGTTTCGCTGGACTCGGGGCATGTTGAGGCCAAGCTCAAGGACCGCTACAAGAATCACGGGATCTATAGGCCCATGGGGCCAACGCTGGTACTAGATGAACTCTCAGGGCTGATGGCCTATCACTTTTACGACACCAGCGCCACAGCCGGTGTTCGCCGGCAAATCGCGATCAACCAGAACGGGTACTTGTATCCCGACGGGAGCAACCTTCCCGCCTTCCTCTATCGCCTCATGCTCGAGAACCCGGCCAGTTACGAAAGGATCCGGGACGTTGTCAGGCTGGCGGCCCCATTCTTTACTGATTTTCAACTCCGTCCTAATCCTCTGGTTTCCGGCATGATTCAGTTGGAGTGGAGGCAAAAAGATTCGGATTATCCCTTTCTCGCCAGCCACCTCTCTGACGGTACGCTTCGGTTCATGTGTCTCGCCACGGCGTTGCTCCAGCCCTCGCCGCCCGGGACGATGGTTTTTGACGAGCCTGAACTAGGCTTGCATCCCTACGCCTTAACCCTGCTGGCCAACTTGTTCCGACAGGCAGCGGAGCGCACCTCTCATCAGGTAATTGTCTCCACCCAATCCGCTCAATTGGTCAACGAGTTCGAGCCGGAGGATGTGATAATTGTGGAGCGGACCCAAGGCGAGTCGGTTTTCCGGCGCTTGGAGTCGGCGAAACTGTCGGGGTGGCTAGAGGATTACACTCTGGGAGAGCTATGGCAGAAGAATGTGTTCGGAGGAGGGCCGCGAAACGAGGCCATGCCTATAATGCCGGATGATGAGGGGAATTCCGCGGCCGTTCCCGAAGCAAAAGGAATGAACACAGGAGACGAACGTCCGTGACGCGCGTCAGCGTGATCGTGGAGGGACCTACGGAGCGATCGTTCGTCCAAGAAGTTCTCGCCCCGGTTCTCTGGAACAGGGGAATCTACCTGACCCCACCATTCTCGGCGTTCCGGGCCACAAGGGCGGAAGGACGAATTACGTCCGCGTTAGGAAGGACGTGCTACGGCAATTGAAAGAGGACCGCACGGCCTGCTGCTCCACGATGCTTGACTTTTACGGGTTGGGAAAAGGATTTCCAGGCGCGCCTCTGCCGCCGAATCTTTCGAATGTGGACAAGGTGATTCACCTTGAGCGGGCGATGGGGGCAGACATCATCGCAGAAGTGCCTGACCTGCGCCCTGATGCTCGGTTCCTTCCTTACCTCCAATTGCACGAATATGAGGGGTTGCTGTTCAGCGATCCGGAGGCGTTTGCCAACGGCATCTCCCAATCGCATCTGACCGCGCAATTTCAGGCCATCCGCCAATGCTTTCCCACTCCCGAGGATATCGATGACAGTCCGGTTACGGCCCCCTCGAAACGCGTTTTTGGCCTCTGTCCTTCCTACAATAAAGTTCTGGACGGAACGCGAGCCGCAAGCGCGGTCGGCATCGAAGCCATGCGACGTGAGTGTCCACATTTCCGTGATTGGGTTGAGAGCCTCGTACAGTTAGGCGCCCAATAGCACCCGGCGACTGGCGCAGGACGCAGCTCTCCGCGCAAGCGAGTTTGCAGCTTGTCCAAGGCCACGAGCGGCAGAGTTTCAGAAAGGGCTGCGTTCAAGGGGAACAATGAACTGGATGCCTTCCACATGTTTCCCCTGAAGACGTGTATCGTTGGTGATGAAGAGGTCAACCCGGGCTCCCGCAGCACATGCCAGTTGGATTGCGTCGGGGGCGCGAAACGATCGCTCAGAACGGAGCCGAGCATAGATTCTCGCCGCTTTGGCGTCAAAGGGGAGCATCAGCGCCGTCGCCGTGATAGCTTCCTCATACTTTCGGGAAAGCTCCTCGTCCCCACGCTCGACCGGTTTAACGAGAACCTCGCCGAGCGTCAGTGTGGAGGTCAGCAGTTGATCGCCACGCGCCAACATTCTGCGCCGAAGATCCGCCACCCGGGCAGAAAAGTCCCCATAGTCCTCAAATAGATAGATGAATAGATTGGTGTCCCAAAAGATTCGGCTCATTCCCAACCCTCGCGGAGCCGCCGCACGTAATCATCTGCGTGCTCGTCCGCCCATAAATGCTTACCCGAACCAGCCAGCGAGAGCAGGGGGTCTGTTTCAGGGGCGGAGTTGACTGCGGAAGAGCACCAGTCACGATACCAAGCCAAGAGTCCGCGGTAACCGGAAGGTATGTCTTCCATGTTGGGAGTGATCTTGGCCCCTTCGCGGGCGGGGTGATACACATCTCCCTTCCGGAATAGGCGACGCCTCCCATTGATCGTTTCGAAAAGCATTCGGTAGCGACCCGGGTTGGGTGGACGATTGGCAACGCAGTGTTGAACGACATGAACGTACACCCCGGCTCGAATCGGCCCTTCGATGCCTTCCCTCGTCGCTCGATCGACGATCTCTTCCACCGTAAAATCAGGTTGCGCCGGCTGCTCCCGATGGAGCAGAGCGCTGGCTATCCAAACTTCGTCAGCCACCTTGATACGGGATTTGGACGCTACAGCCACAGTCGGAAGCTCCTTGTGCTAAACTAATTCTAAACCAAGTAGCAATGAAATATCAACTGATTTGTGTTTTCTTCATTCTCGATCGGCAGCCCGTCCCGGCATTTTGAACCTGTGAGTTAATCTATGGAGTGCTTCGAGTGTTCTCGGGCCAGCGCCGCGGCGGATGGTACACTAGGCGAGGAGACCCGATGCGCGAATTCCCTTCCCAGCAGGAAGTCCTCAAGCTCTTCGAGCGCGATCCGCAGCGGACTTTCCGCTTGCGTGAACTGGTGCTCGAGCTCGGGCTGCGCTCCAGCCAGGCGCGCGAGTTGAAGAGTGTTTTGAAGGATCTCGCCCGCAGCAAGAAACTCGTTTACTTGAAGAAAAACCATTACGCGTTGGTGTACAAGGGCCGCCACGCCGCGACAGACGCGGCTGGACGCAGCATCCCTCCTGTACACATAGCGCCGCGGACCTCAAAACCGGAGGTTCGCGCTACCCACGCCGCGAAATCGCCCAATGTGGTGAGTGGCCGCCTGATTGGACACCGCGACGGCTACGGCTTCGTTGTCCCCGACTCTCCGCTTGGCGGGCACTGATCTCGACATCTTCATTCCCCCCGATGGCATGGGCTCAGCACTGCATGGCGACCGCGTCGAGGTGCACTTCCAACGGTCGACGAAGGGCTTTAAGGGCGAAGGCCGCATGGAAGGCCGCGTCATTCAAGTCATCGAGCGCGCGCAGAAGACCGTGGTAGGACAATTCCACGCGGGCACGCGTTATAACTACGTTATGCCGTTCGACCAGCGAATTCCATTCGAGATTGTGATTCCCGATGTAGGGGCGGTTCGCGAACCGCCCCTGCAACGGAACCGGCAATTCGGTGGGGAATCTGAAGGACGGCGGGTGGAGCGGTGGCACAAGGTCAAGGGCGCGAGCAGGATGCACGCGCGACAGCGGGCGAGACGCCCGCACCACATCCCTTCCCAATGACCACCGGGACGCACGCGATCTGGACGGTCTAATCGTGGACGTCGAAATCACCAATTTTCCTCGTCCGGCCACCCTGCCGCGCGGGCGGGTGATCGAGGTTCTGGGGCGCCGAGAGGATTTCGGCGTGGACGTGGAGATCATGATCCGCAAGTTCCACCTCCCGCACCGATTCCCCGCCGATGTGCTGGCGGAGGCTGACGCCGCTCCGCAGTACATTCCCGAGCGCGACCGCGAAGGCCGCCGCGACTTTCGTGGCTTGCCCATCGTCACCATCGACGGTGAAACAGCCAAGGACTTTGATGACGCGGTGTGTGTGGAGCGGCTGGCTGGGGGCAACTACCTGCTGCACGTTCACATCGCGGACGTAGCCCACTACGTCCGGCCGGGCTCGGCGCTCGACCACGAGGCGCGCCTGCGCGGCACGAGCGTCTATTTTCCCGACCGCGCCGTGCCCATGCTGCCGCTCGAACTCTCGAACGGCATCTGCAGCCTGAACCCGCGCGTGGATCGGCTGGTGATGTCTGCGTTGATGGAGTTCGACGCCGAAGGACGCCTGGTGGAATACGAACTGCTTCCCGGAATCATCCGCAGCGCCGAGCGCATGACCTACACGGCCGTGCGCGACATCCTGGCCGGCGAGCCCGCTGCCTGCCAGCGCTACGCCGCCTTGGTCCCCGAGTTTAAACGCATGGAGGAATTGGCGCGCCTGCTCGCCCGCCGCCGCGAGGAGCGCGGATCGATCGACTTCGATTTGCCCGAACCCGAAATCGAGTTCGACGAACACGGCCGCATGACCGGCATTACGCGCTCGGAACGCAACTTCGCGCACCGCCTCATCGAGGAGTTCATGTTGGCAGCGAACGAGGCCGTGGCGTCTTATCTGGAAAGCAGAGGCATTCCCTCGCTCTACCGCATCCACGAAAAGCCGGACGCCAAAAAAGTGATCGAGTTCGAAGAGATCGCGGCCACGTTCGGCTATTCGCTGGGCATTGAACTGCCCGCCGCGCGCCGCACTCGCATGCGGCTGCGGGATGAGCGCGAGCGCTACCCGCGCTTTCACGAGACGCTCGAGGGCGAATTGAAAATCAGCCCCTTTAATTATCAGCGGCTCACCCAGCGCCTGGAGGGTAAGCCCGAAGAGCGCATTCTCTCTTACCTGATGCTGCGCTCGCTCAAGCAGGCACGATACTCGGAAGAAAACGTCGGCCATTTCGCCCTGGCCGCTCCCACCTATACCCATTTCACCTCGCCCATTCGCCGCTATCCGGATTTGATCGTGCACCGGATTTTGAAGGCGGCGCTGGCGCAGGAGGGTGGCAGCGTTCGTAAGATCAGGGAACAGGGAATAGGGAACAGGGAACAGGCGAGAGGGAATAGGGAACTGGGAACGGGGAGCAGAGTACGACGGGCGACAGCGGGCGAGACGCCCGCACCACAGCCAGGGCCACAGCTTCCGGGTGCGGCCTTTGTCGCTCAAGAAGAGCTGCACGCCCTGGGGCTCGAAACTTCCGAATCGGAGCGCCGCGCCGCCGATGCCGAGCGCGAGCTGATCGAATGGAAGAAGGTTTTGTTTATGGCGCAGCACGTGGGTGATGAGTTCGAGGCGCTCATCATCAGCCTGATCAAGCACGGGTTCTTCGTGGAGCTGACCGACCTGTTCGTGGAGGGCTTTGTCCCGCTCTCCAGCCTCGAAGACGACTATTACGTTTACCGCGAACGTCTGCGCGCCATCATTGGCCAACACACGAAGCGTGTCTTCCGCCTGGGGGAACGAATCCGCGTCTGTCTGGTGCGCATCGACCGGTCGGAGAATAAGCTGGAGTTTTCCGTGGCGGACTCGTAGGGGGACGGCTTGCCGTCCGTCTGGTTGCCGAGCTGTAGCCCTGACGATCGCTCCGCCCTGCAACCGCCCCCTCACCCGTCCCGCCTCCCGACGAAGCGCCTCGGGACTGCGGGCCACCCTCTCCCCCAAGGGGGCGAGGGTTTTATCCATTCAAAGTTTTCTCCTCAAATCGCCGTCCGCCGGGTATGATTCCTCTTTGCGCATTCGAAATCGAAAAGGACTCTATCAACCCAGTGACCATCGACGAACAACTTGCTTACCTTACCAAAGGCGCGGAAGAAACGATCCGCGTGGAAGAACTCAAGGCCAAGCTCGAGCGCTCTGCGCGGACGGGAAAGCCGCTGCGCATCAAAGTGGGATTCGATCCCACGGCGCCGGACATTCATCTGGGCCACACGGTAGTGATCCGCAAGATGAAGCACTTCCAGGATCTCGGCCACACCGTCGTCTTTCTGATCGGCGACTTCACCGGCATGATCGGCGACCCCTCGGGCCAGAACGTGACGCGCCCGCCCTTGACGCCAGAGCAGGTGGCTGCGAATGCCGAGACCTACAGGAAGCAGGTCTTTAAGATTCTCAGTCCCGAGAAGACCGTCGTGGACTTCAACAGCCGCTGGCTAGGCGCACTCACGGGACGAGACTGGATCACGCTTTGTTCCAAGTACACGGTGGCGCGGATGCTGGAGCGGGATGAGTTCTCCAAACGTTTCAAGGAGCAGCGGCCCATCGCGATCCACGAACTGCTTTATCCCCTGGCTCAAGCCTATGACTCCGTGGCGCTGCAAATTGATGTGGAATTGGGCGGGACCGATCAGAAATTCAATCTCCTGGTGGGGCGCACGATCCAGCAGGAATACGGCCTGGAATCCCAAGTCATCATGACCATGCCGCTGCTCGAGGGGCTCGACGGCGTGCAGAAGATGTCGAAGTCGCTGGGCAACTACGTGGGCATCAACGAGCCGCCCGGCGAGATGTTCGGCAAGCTGATGTCCATCTCCGATGATTTGATGTGGCGGTATTACCTGCTGCTGACGGATATGACCACGGCGCAGATCGAGGAGCTTAAACAGGCCGTGGGTTCGGGTAAGCGAGCACCCGCTCGACGTGAAGAAGGCCTTGGCACGCCGCATCATCACGGACTTCCACGACGCGGAAGCTGCCGCGCAGGCGCAGCGGGACTTCGAAGCCCGGTTCAGGGACAAAGGGCTTCCGTCGGTAATTGAGGAGATTTCCTATCACGTTTCCGGCAAGCAGAAGCTTTTTCGCCTGCTGGTCGGCCTGAAGCTATTCCCATCAAACGCCGAAGCGCAGCGGAAGATCAAAGAAGGCGCTGTTGCCATGGCGGCGGGCGACTCGAAGCAACCGGATTGGAAACGGCTCACCGACCCGACATGGGAATTCGATCCGAGTCAATACCCCGAGGTCATCTTTCCGGATCGGTACGCGAGCCACCGGTGAAAGTAGTGTTTGGTGCTTGATGATGCGGCATTTCAAGATCATTGTCGAAAAACATCGTGACGGTTACGTGGCCTACCCATGCGGCGTCGGGGGCGTGGTAATAGGAGAAGGCGACACGTATGAGGCAGCGCTTGCTGATGTCAAGTCGGCCATTCAATTTCACGTCGAGAGCTTTGGAGCAGAAGCGCTCCACACCCGACCGCCAGCGCCCAAGGCTGGCAATGAGTAGCGCAGACCTGCTCTCCAAGGCCTGCGGCATTTGTCCCTTTCTAAGAGCCGCAGACCTTGGAGAGCAGGTCTGCGCTACCCACGCATGCGTTTCATCATCCTCGTCAACCCTAATGCGGGCCGGGGCAAAGCGCGTTTGGTATTGCGCGAGGCGCTCGAGGTCATCCGGCGCGGGGGCATAAGCGCCGATGTCCAGGAGAGCCGCGACGCACAGCACCTGCTCGCATTGGCGCGCCAAGCCGCGGCTGAAAAGCCGGATGCTATTGTTTCAGTCGGCGGTGACGGGACTCAGCACTACGTCCTCAACGGAATAATGGGAAGTGAGATCCCCCTGGGGATGATTCCCTGCGGGAGTGGGAACGATCTCGCAAAGGGCCTGGGAATACCTATTCAAGCGCGCGCGGCGGCGGAAGTGCTGTGCGCGGGCAACACTCGCCGCGTCGATCTGGGGCGAGCAGGAAACACGGTTTTCAGTTGCATTGCGGGCGCAGGTTTCGATTCGGTGGTGACCCGGTATGCCAACGAGCGCGTCCGCTGGCTAAGGGGTCCCCTGGCGTATGCATGGTCGATCCTGCGCTCTCTTGAAAACTATCGTCCGGAACCGCTGGCGATTGATTCCGAGGTGCAGAAATTTTCGGGGGAAGTGATCTTCGCGGTGGTGGGCAACAACGTTTCATATGGTGGCGGAATTCATCTGACACCGCACGCCCAGCTCGATGACGGCTTGTTGGACGTTTGCATTGTGCCTTACATGGGGAAATGGGAACTTCTGCGCTGGGTTCCACGCGCTTATCGGGGGCTACACCTGCGCCACCCTCGCATTATCTACTTTCAAGCCCGCAAAGTCTCCTTCCACAGCACCTCCCGCTTGGAGCTATTCGGGGACGGAGAATTCATGCAGGAACTCCCCGCGGCCATCAAAGTTGTTCCACGGGCGCTGCCGATAATTGTGCCGGCGCCATCCCGCGGGCGGACAACTGTCATTCGAAGCTCCGCGTGAATGTGTCATTCCGAAAAAGCTTAAGAGCTCGGGGGTTGGACGATGAGGTTGATCACAACTTTCCAGCGAGTGTCGAAGGAGGTGACCTGTCGGGTCTCGGAAACGACGCCTTTGTACTTCGCCTGAATTTCGTAATCGTGGTGGGGATCGAGGTCGGTGAATTGGTATTGCCCATTGGCTTCCGCGTAGATGGCCAATGTCTTGCCCGTCTGAAGATCCTTGAGCGTCACCTCCGCGCCCCCGAGAGTCTTCTCGTCCGGGTCCTGAACGTAGCCGGTCACCGTTTTGGTGGTGGGGGGTTTATTTTTCTTAACGGCGAGACCCGAGGCAGGCAAAAGACAAGCTAGGGCGAGCAAGGCGCATAGGACGCGACGGCACGACGGCTGCGGCGACGTGCGGCCCAACCGAACCCGCACGGTACTCGAGGCAAGGTTCAAAGGAGTGGGAGCGCTCAAATCACCACGCCTCCTCTTCTTCTTCCTCACTCGAGAGTGCTTCCAACTCCACTGGATCCGTGTTCACCACTTGCAGTTCAACTCCACACTCGGGACAATCTACCGTCTGCCCCTCTTCCACTTCATCATCGATGTCAATTGCGGTCCGGCATTCGGGACAATAGGCCATGGCTCACCCCCGGCGTCATCTCTTACCAGCAAAGAAAAGTCTAGATCATTTCCCAAAACGATGTCCAGCGGTTCCAGAATGGCCTTCTGGAAGGTCGCGCAATTGGCTCTTCCCATTGTGCGCAGTGAGTATTACGCTGACAGGGGTCGGAGTTAAATCACTGACCAGCCAGTGGGTGGAACAGATGCACAGTTGCTCATTCTGACTCCTGCCTTCTGACTCCTTCAGGCAATCGAGAGGTGCCCAATGAAGACCGACTACAGATTTGCGACCTTGGCGGTTCACGCCGGGCAGTCGCCCTGCCCCGTGACCGGAGCTGTGGATACGCCCATCTATCAAGCCACGACTTTTGCGGCGGCCGACTCCGACGAGATGGCCGCCGTTTACGGAGGGGAAAAGCCCGGCTACATGTACACGCGTTACGGCAACCCGACTCTCCACGCCCTGGAAGAAAAACTGGCGGCGCTGGAGTGCGGCGAAGCCGCCCAGGTCTTTTCCTCCGGGATGGCGGCTGTTTCTTCGGCCATCCTGGGATACATCCGGGCGGGCGACCACGTGGTTGCAGCGCGGTCGCTTTACGGGGCTGCCTACGATTTTCTCAACAAGATGCTTCCGAGCCTGGGCGCCACCGCCACATTCGTTCAGTCCACGCGGGTTGAGGAATTTGAAAAGGCGATTCGCCCCAACACCAAGTTGATCTATTTCGAAACACCCAGCAATCCCGTGCTGGAGATTCTTGATATTGAGGCTCTCGCTCAACTGGCTGGCGCGCATCGCGTCCCCTCCATGATGGACAACACTTTTGCTTCGCCGGTTCTCCAGCAGCCGCTCAAGTTGGGCGTCACGGTGGTCGTGCACGCCGCCACCAAATATTTGTGCGGCCACGGCGACGCCATGGCGGGGGCCGTGATCGGCCCCAAAGATTACATTCGCCGTCTCAATCAGGAAGTTCTTCGCGATTTCGGGGGCTGCCTCAGCCCCTTCAATGCCTGGCTGATTCTGCGCGGCACCCACACGCTCCACCTCCGCTTGCCCGCTCAATCCTCGAATGCGCAGCAGATTGCAGAGTTTCTCGCGCACCACCCCCGGGTGGAGCACGTGAACTATCCCGGCCTGCCAAGCCATCCTGGTCATGACATCGCCAAGAGGCAGATGAGGGCATTCGGCGCCATGCTCAGCTTTGAAGCCCAAGGGGGGTATGAGGGCGGGAAGAAGGTGATGGATGGCGTTAAGATTTTCACACGCGCGGCAAGCCTTGGCGACACACGCTCGCTGATCGTTCATTCCGCTTCCACGAGCCATCGGGCCGTCCCCCGCGAACAACGGCTGGCCATCGGTATCACCGACGGTCTGGTGCGGGTCTCGGTAGGCGTGGAGGCCGTCGAAGACCTGATCGAGGACCTCGATCAGGCGCTGGCTTGACAGATGCCCCATCTCGTTCCAAGCGGCGATTTCATGATCCTTCGCGTAAGCACCCTGCATAGGTGTAGAATGCACGTGGAGGCTTTGCATGCAGCGGGACATTACTCTGGTCCTGGCTCTTTACTCATTCTTCTTGATCGAGTCCAACGTCCACAAGTTGCCGGCGCGCATCCCGACGCATTTCAACGCGGCCGGGGAAGCAGACGGGTGGGGAAGCCCAAACACGCTGTGGATTCTGCTGCTGTCGCAAGTCCTGGTTGGCGGTCTTTTCCTAGTGATTCCGTTATTGGCCCGGCGCTTTCCCGCCTCTTTCAATATCGGGTCCGTTAAGCTCAGCGACCTCAACGCAGAACAACAGGATCGAATCGTACCTCTGTTCACCAACATGATGGGGAACATGAGCGTCCTGGTCTGTCTTCTGCTTGCAGTTCTCCTGCACAGTACGATTCAAGCTGCCTTGCCTCCCCATCCTCGTCTCGCGGCCTGGTGGGTGATGGGTTCCTTTTTGGCCTGCACTGCCGTGAACATCATTTACTATACGATGCACATCTTCGCGGCGAGTCATGCGTAGCGCAGGCGCCGTGCCTGCGCTCGTGTAAGTGTTCCCCTCATAAAGGAATCGTCTTGCCGATCACCGCCGCGGCAAATTCCTCTGTGGTATTGCTGCCGCCGAGGTCGGGAGTGCGGACGCGCCGCTCGCCGGTCACTTTCTTGAGTGCCTCGAGAACGCACGCCCCCGCTTGTAGCTCTCCAAGATGCTCCATCATCAACGCTGCCGCCCAGATGGCCGCAATGGGGTTGGCGATGCCGCGTCCTGCGATGTCGGGCGCGCTGCCGTGCACAGGCTCGAACATAGGAGGGCCGAGGCGCTGGACCGGATTCAGGTTGGCGCTGGCGGCAAGGCCGAGGCTCCCCTGCAAGGCGGCGCCGAGGTCGGTGAGGATGTCCGCAAACAGGTTTGAAGCCACCACCACGTCCAGACTCTCCGGATGAGTGATCATGCGGGCAGCGAGCGCATCGACGTGATAGTTTGCGACGTGGACTTCGGGATAATGCCTGGCCAGCTCGCCGAGCACTTCGTCCCACAAGACCATGGTGTAGGCCATGGCGTTTGACTTGGTGGCGCTGGCCAGGCGCTTGCGGGGGCGGCGCCGCGCCTGCTCGAAAGCATAACGGATCACTCGCTCCACGCCTTTGCGCGTGAAAATGGACTGCTGCACGGCGGTTTCATCGGGCGTACCCTGTTTAAACCGGCCTCCCACTCCGCAGTATTCACCTTCCGTGTTTTCGCGAACGAAGAGCATTCGAACGTCTTCGGCGCCCTTCCCTCGCAGCGGCGGCTCGAGGCCGGGGAGGATCTCAATGGGACGCAAATTGACGTACAGGTCAAACCCGAAGCGGATGCGCAGCAGGAGTTGGCGGAGTGAGATGTGATCGGGAACGGTCGGATGCCCGATAGCGCCCAGAAGAATGGCGTCGAAGGGACGAAGCCGCTCCAGCCCATCCTCCGGCATCATGCGGCCCGTGCGGAGATAGTACTCGCAGCCCCACTCGAACTCATCGAAGGAGAGGCTGAACCGATCGCCGAGTGAGCTCGCCGCCTGTAACACTTTCACGGCGGCTGGGATCACTTCCTTACCGATCCCGTCGCCAGGAATCAAGGCGATGCGGTAATTCTTGTTGGGCATGAGTAGCTCCTTGATCGCGGATTGGGTCATTGAGTGATTGAGTCATCGGGTCATTGAATCATTGAGCCATTGAATCATTGAGTCATTAACTGAATGTATCTTTGTCACGCTACGCCATGAGGTACGACGACTCGGGGTTTCAATGGTTTGATGACTCAATGGCTCAATGACCCGATGGCTCAATGGCTCAATGATTCAATGGCCCAATGACTCAATCCACAGGCTAGTGTACAATCTTATACTCTTGGGGCAGTACATTATTTGTTGAGGCAGCGAACCGTGAATTCAGGTCGATTCAAAGTCATTCTGAGCGATAGTCATTTCTGGCTGCCGGCGGTTGTGCTGATTCTTGGTCTTCTGCTTCTCTTTTACCTTCACTAAGAGGGTACCAGCCTGCTGACAAAAACTGACACTTCAACTTCCGCGGGCGCTCGCTCGTTGCACGGGGTGGGGGTGATTTCCGGTCTCGCGGCCGGCGCGTGGTTGGGCGGGGCGGAGGCCCCGACCAAGCTGGTGACCGTGGGAGTGTCGCCCTTTGTGATTTCACTCGCCATGGTCGTGGGGGTGTTCGTGGCGCGCTGGACACTGCCCACCGTTCTGAAAGGCACTGGCTACGTCTTCGACGACCTCAGGGCAAGAGCTCACCTGGTAGTCTGGGCGATCCTGGCCGGCGCCCTTTGGGCGGTGGCCAATACGCTTACGGTTTTCGCCATCCGCGACGTGGGACTGTCGGTGGCCTTCCCGTTATGGAACATCAATAGCCTTGTGGGCTTGTTCTGGGGATGGTTCTTGTTCAACGAACTGCGCGGGGCCGGCGTCCGCCAAGGGTCGAAGGTCCTGGGCGGTGCGGCGGCGATCGTGGCGGGAGCCTGCTTGCTGGCTTATGCCACGGCGCAGCACGGAGTGGGGACGCCGCATCGCGCCGCCGCCGGAGTTTTGGCGGCGCTGGGCGCAGGACTCCTCTGGGGAACGATGTACATCCCTTATCGCAAGGCTTACATCAGCGGCATGAACCCGCTTTCCTTTGTGACCGTTTTCACGGTCGGCGAACTGTTCACCATGACGGCCCTGGCGCTGGTTTTTCGCGGTGGCCTCACTCCCCTTCTCAAGGAGCTTGCCCAGGCGCGCCCGGCGCTGTTCTGGCTTTTCCTGGGAGGATTCTGCTGGGTGCTGGGAGACCTGTTTCAGCAATACGCGGCGAAATATATCGGCATTGGACGCGGGATCCCGCTGTCGAACACCAACCAGCTTTGGGGACTGGCGTGGGGCGCCCTGGTTTTCGGAGAACTGGGCGGCAAAAGCGGAGCGGTGCAGTGGCTGATCATTGCCGGTTCGGCCACGATGATCGCCGGGGCGGTGGCCATCAGCCTGGCCGAGGCGCCGGCCTCCGAGCAGGAATCATGGCGCGCCAGCCAACGACGTGAGGCGGAGCGCTATCAACTCGACTCCGAACCCACAAAAGCTTCGGCGCTCGGAGAGGCAGCCGGACGATGGGCGGGCCGGCGATGGTGGGACCTTCTGATTGTCGCAGTGGCAGTGGGTATTTTCTTCTTCCTGGCTCGAGGAGCGCATCGTCCCCCGATGATGATAAATCTTTTCTGGACGTCGCTGCTCGCCTTCGCTATGCTGGGTTTCCTTTTCGCCTGCGGCTGGGTACTTTGGAAGCGTACCCGGTTTCTGTAACGCTCGATTCCCATGCGAGTCCTTCATGCAAGGCTGTCATTCCGAGCGCAGCGAGGAATCTCGCCCTGTTTCAGGACCGTTCAGATGAGAAGGAACCGGAACGAGATTCCTCGCTGCACTCGAAATGCCAGTGTTCAACGAGGATGGTATCGAAGGAAATAACCGGCAATAAGGAGTGAAAATGACCAAGCAATATTGGCTTCTGGCGGTTCTGCCATTGGCGTTGTTCTGCGCTTCGGCGAGCGCGCAAACTGTTGCTCCGAAACTCATTGATTGCCACGTCCACTACAATGGTGATCCCGAGTTCATTCACAAACTGCTCGCTAAGCTGGAATCTGTAGACGGGCTGGCATTCCTGCTGGTTCGTCACGACGATCTGGCCACCGCGAAACCCTTGATCGACAAAGCTCCGAACCGGCTGATCGGATTTGGCAACATCGACCTTGACGATCTACGCGCCCTGGAGTACGTGGATGAATTCCACGCGGCAGGATTTCGCGGGTTGGGAGAACTGGAAACTCCCCTCAAGCAGTTCTACGATCCGAGTTATTGGCCAATTTACGAGCGAGCTGAAAAGTACGGAATGATTATTCTGTTCCACACGGGAATCGTCATGCGCGTTAATCCCGACATCCCGGTTGACGTGAGCATCGAACGGATGCGCGTCACGACTCTCGATGGCGTGGCGCGGCACTTCCCGGGAATCACCCTCATCGGCGCACATCTCGGCAACCCGGACTACGCTTGGGCCGGAGAACTGGCCCGCTGGCACCCCAATCTCTTTTTTGACCTTTCGGGCTCAACCCTGATCAAAACCCAGAACAATTATACGTTCTTCAATTCGATCTTCTGGTGGTCCGGCGTGGAGAGCCCGCACACTCCCAAGTCCGCAGCCAACGCCTTCGAAAAGATCGTGTTCGGATCCGATGTCTTCGGCGGGGATTTGGAAGAGTTTGACCTGGCGCTGGCCCGCTACCACAAGATGCTCGACACCTGCGCGGTTCCAAAGTCGGCACAGGACAACATCTTCGCGGGCACCATGTGGCGAATATTGCAAAAGCAGTGACGAGTGACAAGTGACCAGTGAGCAACAGAACCAACCTCGCGCTGACTCTCGTTATGGTGTCACGAATCGCACGATTGCTCTTGCTCCCCGGCGAACAAAGGCTGGAGTGAGATGCCGAATTACACGCAGCATATCATAATAAGTCCTCAGGGGCTTAAGGAACTCCACGTAGTGGTCCCACTCGCGCGTATCCTCGCCTATTCTCCGGAAGGCGGCAATGTTCAGCACTGGGGTTTTGAGCTCTTCGAAATCCTTCCGATTCGAGCGGATGAAATCCACGGCCCGGCGTATCGAGGGCATCCAGATGTCGTCCAGAATGATGTAGCCTCCTAATGGGCACAATTTGGCTGTGAGCGTGAAATCCACGATCACGTCGTCGAAGCGGTGACCCCCGTCGATAAAGATCACCTCGAACGTCTCCCCGTGATCGGCGAAGTGCACCAAGGCTGTTGCGGACCTCTCTTCAATGAAGCGGAAGCTATCGCTCATGCCGAGGCTCTGGGATCGACGCAATCCGATCCCGTGAAAGCACCTCTCAGACGGATCGACCGCAGTATGACGGCCGAAGCCGTCCTCACAAATCGCGGCCAGGAAATACGACGTCGAGAAGCCATAGGCCAGGCCAATCTCAAGCGTAGTTTTTGGCTTCACCTCGACGCAGAGCTTGTACAACCACATACCCTCTTCTGCGCCGATACGAGTTATCCCGTCTAAGCTGTGCCGTTCGCCGTCCGATCCGAGTTGCGGCTCTCCGTTGTACATAGAGAGCAGCGCAGAGCGGAAGAGGAGGGGCAAAGGCGACAGAATCTCTTCGCGCGAAGGGCCATCAACGGTCTGTCGTTTTTTGCGGACCATTGCCGACACCCAGGCTGCCTCCCTCCGATCACAGATGGGTTCCGCCGCTGCGCTGGTACTCAATGACGGAAATCGCCGTCATAACTGGGCAATTTGGAAGGGCGGGGCTTCAGCCCCGCCGTCAACGGGTTGGGCCTTTAGGCCCTGAAGCCAATTTGCCTCAGGGGCTAAAGCCCCCAATGATAAGCGGTTTTCCATGGCGGGGCTGAAGCCCCGCCCCTCCGGGCACTCTGCAATATGACGCGGGCTTTCGTCAGCGAGCGCTAGTTCGGGCTCGTCACTCTTCACTCTTCACTCGACACTGCCCTTCCGGCTCGTCACTTGCCACTCGTCACTGCTTTCAGAATATTTCGAACCTCTCCTGGTCCACGGCGGCATCGCTTTTGACGATGACCTCTTTTTGAGTGAGGGATTCAAGCTCCGCAAGCAGCATTCCATCACGAGATTTGAGAACCTTGGCCACTTCCGGATTCACCCGCAAGGTCATGACCTTGCCTTCGACCTGGCCGGCCATCTTTCGAGATTCCGCCAGAATCTCATAAGAAACCGTCGTCGGGGACTTGACCCACCCTGAACCGGAACAATAGGTGCACCGCTCGCACAGGGTTCTCTCTAAGGACTGCTTGACGCGTTTCCTGGTGATGGCCACCAGGCCAAAATCATGGAAGGCGATGACCTTGGTGGGCGCCCGGTCTTTGCGCAGGGCCTCCTCGAGCACCTGCGTCACCTTGGCGCGGTTTTTGCGCTCGTCCATGTCGATGAAATCGACGACGATGATCCCGCCCAGATCGCGCAGGCGAACCTGACGGACGATCTCGTTAACGGCTTCGAAGTTGGTTTTCAGAATGGTATCTTCCAGCCGGTTGGTCTTGCCCACGTATTTGCCCGTGTTCACATCGACGGCCACCAGGGCTTCGGTCTGGTTAATGACGATGTAGCCTCCCGACTTAAGCCACACCTTGGGCTTGAGCGCCTTTTCGATTTCCGCCTGGATTCCGAACTCCTCGAAGATAGGTGTCTCGCGGCTATAAAGCTTGACCTTGCCGACCAAGGAAGGCTGGCTGCGATTCACAAAGTCCAATACACGCTCGTACTGAACTTCGTTGTCCACACGCACGCTTTTGAAGTCCGGAGTGAGCGTGTCGCGCAGCATGCGTTGAACCAGGTCGAGATCACGATGGATCAGCGCGGGAGCCTTGGCGCGCTCCGTTCGGCTTTTAATCTCATTCCAGAGAGTGGAGAGGAACTTGAGATCCGCTTTCAGCTCTTCCTCGTCGCGGCCCTGGCCTGCGGTGCGCACAATGAACCCACCCGTCAAGGACCCTTTGTTCTCAAGGACGATGTTCCTCAAGCGGAGGCGCTCTTCTTCCGATGAGATCTTCCGCGACACGCCGATGTGCTCGACCGTGGGCATGTAGACGAGGTAACGGCCGGGCAGGGCGATATGAGAGGTAATGCGCGCGCCCTTCGTGCCGAGCGGTTCTTTGGAGATTTGTACAAGGATTTCCTGGCCTTCTTTCAGCAGCTTCGAAATCTGAACCGGCTGATTGTTGCCGGGCCGCGACTCCCACCGGGGCTCGCCCCGACCCTGATAACCCGATCCTCGACGCCCTCTTCTGCCACGCCGGGGCGCAAACCGTGGACGCTGGTGGGGCTCCCGCAAGGTATATGTTCCCTCATTGGGCGCCCCGGGGTTCTCGGTTCCTGCGGACTGAACGGCCGGATCCTGCGTAACTTGGGTTTCCTGGCCGGACGTAGCGGGGGTTTCAGTGACGCCCTCGGCGGCTTCAGAGGTCGGCGAAACGGATTCGGCCTGGATCTCTTCCTCGGGCTCTGCGACAGTGGCAGGTGAGGCGTCCGTTGAGGCGCTCGTCTCGTCCGCCGTGCCACCGGGTTCAGTTTCACCTTCCGCTTCGACAAGCTGAAGTTCTGAGTCGATTGAGGGCTCGGAAGGCCCGCGTCCGGCTCTCTCTTCGCCAATCCCCACCGCTCCCGCTTCTGTGCTGGGCCCGGCATCCGGGCTTGCAGCCGCGGGGACCTCCTCGGCCGTTGCAGAGCCGGCTGCTGTGGCGCCTGCCGCTTCAAGGGCGGGCACTACCTCCTCCACGGGCTCTAATGGCGCGGGAAATGGAGCGACGACCGCGGAACTAGAATCCCTCGGGACAACCTCCTCTGATCCTTCCGGTGCCGGAGGGGGACCAGCCAATATGGGGCTGAGGTCCGGAGTTGCGGGTGTTTGGGGAGAAACCTCGGCCTCCGGCCGGTCACCTGAAGGCACGCCTGCCTCGGTCAGCGTCAGCTCTGTAGTCGCAGACTCTTCCGCGGCTATCTCCGCGATATTTCCGCCTTCAGCCTGTTCCAGGACCTCGCCGTCTTCCGCCTCAGCCGCGACAGTATCTTGGGGCTCCGGCATAGCATGGCTGTATTTCGCCAGGGATTCTCCCGGCAGAATCTCAAACGCCGGAGGCGCGGGGCCGTCCTGGCGCGGGACGAACCTGTGTTCCGCGTGGCGATGCTCGCCGAACTTCCGCCCCCGATGCCGCCAGCGGCGGCCGCGTGGCTCAAAGCGGGTGGGCTCATGAGCTTCACCCGAGGGTGCAGGCGTACCAGCGGTCACTCCCGCCGCAGGAACAGCGGGAGTTTCAGTTGCGGGAATTTCGGCGGGCTTAGCTTCAGCGATTTGGGCTGTCGCGGTCGAGGCGGCCGGGACTTGGGGCGGTGCCTCCTGGGTCTCCAACTCGGCGGAGGGCGTAGCGGCCGACGCTGCCTGTGCCGACTCTGCGTCAAAGCTGATTGCCTTCGCTTCCGCCTCTTCGAGAACCTTGTCGTAATCTTCCTGGTCCTCAAAGAAATCCGAAACGTAGAGAAAAGCATCCCGGTCCAGCCCGATGTCCACGAATGCCGATTGCATCCCGGGAAGCACCCGGCTGACACGCCCTTTATAGATTCCCCCTACCAGCCCCACATCCGTATCTCGCTCAAAATACACTTCCACCAACTGGTCGTCTTCCACGACGGCCAGCTTCGTCTCGCGTAGAGACGAAGAGATATACATCTCCTTTGGCATGGAAACTCCTTTTCAGGGCCGGCGGGGGATCATCCGCTGGTTGTCGCGTGCTGTAGCGCCGTCGCAGCACCGACCTTCAGGTCGGCATCCATTTTACCCCGAAGAGCCGGGGCGCTACACGCTCAGCGTCATGCGGAGATCAACCCTCAGCTTCCCTGCCCCGGCCTTCTTATCGAGCTTGGAAGCTCCTCAGCGGCAAGACCGGGCTCAATCAATCTCAAGTGGCTCGGATGGCGCGCTTCGGAGCGCGCCACACTGCGGACTTGCCTTTTCCGCAACCTGCTGGCCCGAATGCAGCCAGCTTCAGAATCAAACTCCAGCCCCCAATATTCGCCCTCCCCCCCGCAACGGGGACCCGGAATCTTCACCCCTTCCAGTGACCCCCGTTTTTGCAGGGCCGACGATTACACGAGCCTTTTGTGTGCTCGGCTGGGGCACTACCCGTGTCACACGGATTACACCTAATTCACAAATCGCCTTGCCCGGACGTTCATAGCCACGCCCAAGCCAAGGAATGTAAACAGTAGGGAAGATCCTCCCTGGCTCATAAGCGGCAACGGTATGCCCGTTACCGGGAAGAGCCCGATCATCATTCCCGTGTTGATGGCCACCTGGAAAAACAGCACCGACGCTAGCCCGGCCAGCAGAAATGCTCCGGCACGGTCTGGCGCCATTTGCGCCCCGTCCAACAGGCGGAGCAACATCGCGAAATAGAGTAGCAGCACAATCAGCGTACCAACGAATCCCTGCTCCTCTGCAAAGGCGGCGAAAATAGCGTCTGCCTGCGAGACAGGGATGAATCCCAGATGACTTTGGGTGCCATTTCCAATGCCTTTCCCCCGCAAACCACCTGAGCCGATCGCAATCTTGGTTTGGGTCACTTGGTAGCTTGTGCCTTGCATGTCTTGTGAAGGGTGAAAGTAGGTCATGAACCTATCGCGCTGATAGGGCCGGAGGAAATGCCATCCCACCGGCAGGCACAGAACCCCTAACAACAACAGTACCGCCACCTGCCGCCATTGAATGCCCGCGAGCAGGATACCCGCGCCGAGAATCGCGAGAAATGTCAACGCGGTGCCGAGGTCCGGTTCTAAGGCCACCAGGATTGCCGGCACTGCCGCCACCAACCCCAGTTTGACCAAGTCGGCCCATGTAGCGGATTTGCCTCTCCGTTCGGCAAAATAAGCCGCTACACATAATATTATAATCAATTTGACAAACTCTGACACTTGGAAAGTGAGTCCAGCGAACCGCAGCCATCGCTTGGTCTTGGCGATGGCATGGCCGGCCACCAGCAACTCTCCCAGGACGAGCACGGATAAGATGTAAAGCCAGGGAGTTTGTTCCAAAAGGAAGTGGTAGTCGAGATGGCTGACCGCTAAGGCCAGGACTATACTAAGGAGCAACCAATAGATCTGTTTCTTGTATTGGCCCTCGAGGACAGTGTGCTCTGTGGTGCTGTAAATCTCGATAACTCCGATGATGGCAATCGCAATAGCCAGTCCCAGCAGCAGCCAATCGAAATCGCGAAACCGAAACTTCTTGGTCATAACTTATGCCCATGCCGGCGAGCAACTCAAAGTAGCTCCGGCCTTTAGAGCCTGCCCTGAGCACAGCGAAGGGCCGGCAAATGCCCCGGCAAGTCGGGGCGCTACCCATCAAACTATTCAGCCTGCGGCTTCAGCGGGCCGCCGCGCCGACCGCCGGGGCGGGGAGTGGCGCCTCGCCGGCTTTGCTCAGCATTCGCTCCTGGTTCTGTGCCGGCGCCGGGGGAGGCTTATGCCCGTTCTTCTTGTCGAAGTAAGCTTTGATCACCTCACGCGCCACGGGCACCGCCACGGTCGAGTGCTCGCCACGCAAAACAAGGGCTGCCACCACGATCTCCGGTTTAGTGCTGGGAGCATACCCCACAAACCACGCATTATTCTTGTAGCTGGCATTCTGTGCAGATTTCATGAGGTCCACGCTGACAACTTGAGCGGTCCCCGTCTTGCCGGCAATATCTATTCCCGGACAGCGTGCCTCAACACCCGTCCCTCCATCTTCGTTGACGACACCCCACATCCCGCGCGTTAGCGCGTCCAGGGTACTCTCACCCAAGGGGAAGCTGCGCGAGGATTCGTCAGGAGGATCTACTCCCAGAGCTAACAACTGTTCCTTAAAGGCTAGATGAGGGCGGCAGAAAACTCCTCCCGAAGCGACAGCGCCAATCATGCGGGCCAACTGCAAGGGCGTGACTACCACCGCTCCCTGACCGATGGCCACGGACATTGTTTCACCCGCCCACCACTTTCGCTTGAATGCCTTTTGCACCCATTCAGGGGACGGGATGAGTCCCGCCGCTTCGCCCGGCAAGTCGATTCCGGTCCGACCTCCGAGCCCCAAACGCTTTGCGAAATAGTCGATCTTCTCGATACCCAGGAGCTTGCCCAAGGTGTAAAAGTACACGTCGCAGGAAAGGATGATGGCGCGGTGAAGATTAACGCTTCCATGTCCTCTGTGCTTCTCGAAGACCCAATCATGGTAAGTATGTCCGTAGATATCAACCGCGCCCGAGCAATTCAACGTGAAGTCTGGCTCGATGGTTCCGGTTTCCAACGCGGCGGTGGCGGTCACAATCTTGAAGACCGAACCCGGCGCCAGTTGCGCCTGGATGACCTTATTCATCATGGGCTTCATCGGATCGTCGGCGAGTTTCTCCCATTCCTCGCGGTCGATCCGCTTAGCGAATTCATTGGGGTCAAAGGAGGGGTGGCTGACCATGGCCAGCACCTCGCCGGTCCGCGGATCGAGCGCCACGACGGCGCCGGGCCTCTCACCCAAGGCGGCCTCCGCTACCATCTGAAGATCCAGGTCAATGGTCAGCCGCAGGTCGTTTCCCGGCGTGGCATTGATGGTAGTGAGCGAGCCCATTTCCTCGCCGCGGCTATTCACGATGACCCGCCTCAAACCATCCTGCCCTGAAAGGATCTGGTCGTATTCACGCTCGATTCCGAACTTACCGGCCACGTCGCCCGGGCGATAAGGAGAGCCCGCCTTGGCGATCATCTCCTCGGAGACTTCTCCCACGTAGCCGAGAGTTGCCGCGGCTACTTCTTTCCGCGGGTAAAGCCGCTGCTGAACTTGGATGAGATCCAACTCGGGATACTCGAGGCGATGCGACTCCACGAAGGTGATGTCATCCAGAGTCGCCGATTGCTTGAGCACGATGGGTTGAAAGCGAGGCAGGCGAGCGGTGTGCTCAATCAGGCGGTGCAGTTCGTCAGGGTCAAGATCCAGTCCGCGCCGTATTCCTTGCAGGCGTTCGGGAGTGAGGGCAGACGCGTTCTCGCGCATCAGCAGCACACTGAAGGCAGGAAAGTTGTCCGCCAACACGCGTCCTTCGCGGTCCAGAATCCTCCCGCGCGGCGCAATCACCGGCAGGTTGCGCACCCGATTGCGTTCAGCTTGGTCAAGGAAAAAGCGGTGCTGGCCGATTTGTATCCGCCAGTATCCGCCCAGCAATCCCAGGAAGGTCAGGGCAACAGCGTATTGGAAGAAAGCGATCTTCCACGCGGGAAGCCGCTCGTGTTCCGGAAATCGAACTTCCATTTACTTGAAACCGTCGGGGTTAACACGCAGAGGCCGGTCGAACCTGCCTCGGAAATCCATCCTGGTGGCGCAACCCGCTGGCGCTGCCTCGTGCGCCCCGGCCAGCTAACTCCCTAACAAACCAGCAAAGTAACACATCGGGGGGTGTAATTCAAGGCAATTACTCAAGCCCCAATCCATCCCTACCGCGCAGCCGAGTCCAGAGCTTGTGTAGCCGACTACCTGTCACTGTCCCGACCTCGATTTGTGGCTTGCAAGCTTTGCTTCGTTTTCCCAAATCGCGGTGCCTTTTGCTCTTTTCGGGGTCATATTGCTGTTAAATTGCGCGCAAAACGCACGCAATTTGCAGCATTCAAGAAAGTGATGTCCTTTGTTTTCAAGTACTCCTTAGCTTCGTTCCCACTGTTTTTCATTTTCTGTTATGCTTTGCTTTCCCCTCATTGCCGGAACAATTCTCTGTTCGACTGCGCGACAGCGGCCCCAACGTCTGCAAGGGACAAACTGACCGCTACATGACCACCCCAATAGGCTATCACAAGTCTCTTGGCTTGTCAAGCGGAAAATGCGAAAAAAGCGGCCGGTGTTGCTGACTTTGAGCTCTTAGCTTTCAGCCTTGACCCTTCAGCCTTTTCCCTTTAACCTTCACTCGAACTGCCCATCTGCCTATCTGCCCGTTTCTTCATGCAAGTGCTCCGCCTTCCAGCGCATGGCAGCGTAGATGCGCACCCGACCGCTCGGGTGGTCGTAGAAGATAATCTCTTCGAGGGTGCCGGGATCAAGCTTGCGATAATCAGCGAGTTTCAAATCGACCTCGGCTTCCGCATCAGGCTCGCGGGCGGCATTCAGCCCGAAAATGTCCGCTTCGTATTCCTCGGTTCGCGAGTAGCTGTTGTCTATGGGCGTGAGCACGAACAGGAAGGACAAAATGAGAAAAGCGAAAAGCGGCAGCGCGGCCAAGTCGCCGGCAGAGTGCGTTCGCCACTTGTCACCCCAGCGCTTTAGTGCCCACTCGGAGCTTCTGCTTAGAAAGGCAAAAGCCAGAACCAGAATGATGCCGAAGAACATCAACCCCTTGTAAGCGTGGTGCATGACGTAGTGACCCATTTCGTGGCCCATCACCGCCTCGATTTCGGCCAGGGAACACCGCTTCAGCAGGTTGTCGTTCAAAACGATACGCTCCGTGCCCAGAAATCCGGTGACGAAGGCGCTGATGCGCGTGGACTGCCGCGAGGCGTCCTGCACATACACATCCTTGGCGGAGATGCCGTTGGCCCGCGCCATGCTGAGAATAGGATCGCGAATCGCCGGGTCCTCAAGCCGCGTGTACTTGTTGAAGAGCGGAGCGACGTACACCGGTGCAATGAGGGCGAAGAAGGTCAGAAAGACAAGGCTGGTCGCCGCACCCCAGATCCACCAAGTCCGCGGCAGGCGGCGCACGATGCCGTAAAGCGCCATCATCAGCAGCCCGCCGAAAACCACGCCTACAGCCAGTCCCTTTAACTGATCGCCCAGCCAGGGAGCAAAAGTCTGAGTCGCCAAGCCGTACTTATGCTCGCGCACGAATCCCTCGTAAACCCCGAGAGGGAAGGTGAGCACCGAGATGACTACCAGGAACTCGGCAAAGTAGATGAAAGTGTGGATCGGCTTAAAGCGCGTGACGCGCTCCGCCCAGTCGCGCATGCGAGCGGACCAGCCTGTGGCCAGCAGGAGCATGAAGACAAATGAGGACGCCAGAAAGTCCCATAGAATAAGCCAGTAGCCGCCCTCGAAGTAGGCGTCGGATTTGGCACTCTTGTCCGCCGGCACTTTGGCAAGGTAGGCGTTGGTTGCGGCCACGGGATCGAAGTGCTCAGAGGTCGAAGTGCTAGAGGTTGAGCCAGTTGGCGTTGGCGGCTGTGACCCTTGGCCCATTACGAAGACCGCTGACGCCAGCAAAGTAACCACTGCGAGAAACGCTAGAAATACGATTCTGCGATGCACAGATTCCCCCTTGGTTTACTCGTCATTCGGGCGACGGCGGAAATCCGGCTGGTAGGGGCGGTTCGCGAACCGCCCCTACTTTCCGCGGGTGGATTCCCGCTTTCGCGGGAATGACGCAAGTTTGGAAGGTTGTGGAGCGGGTAGGCACCGCAGGAACCACCGGTTAGCCTCCCATTCCTCCGGCGGAACAGCGGGCGATTCAATGTCCCCTACAATTTCCACCACGCCTTTGAGAGAGCCGAATACGTAGTCGTTGCGCCTGCCAACCGGAACCAGCTTGGCCACCGGCTTACCGCGCTTGGTGACAATGACGGGTTCCCTCGTAGCACGAACTTCGCTCACCACACTTAAGCACTTCGACTTGAATTCCGTTACACCCATCGTCTTCATGAGCACCTCGTCGTGTCTGGGGTCAGACTACCCGCCAATCAGTGGCGGGGGCTGGCAGCGAGTCGGTAGGGCAGCCGGCAAGAACACAGAATGCAACCCGATCCCCCTTCCGCGGGCCGGCGCAACTCTTCACGATGGCGATAACGTTTTTCTGGCTTAGCACTTCTGAGGTTACTTCTAGGCAAGCATGAGGCGCTCGCCTTTCGGCTCCGGGACAGGGTCGCCGAATTCCTTGGCGGTATCAATCCACAATTGGACGGCTTCATTGGCGTTCGTAAGGGCCGCCTGCTGGGTACTGCCGTGGGCAACGCACCCAGGCAGCTCCGGAACTTCAGCGATGTAGGTTTGGTCCTCGGCACTCCAGTAGATTATGACTTCATATTTATACATGTCTAGTCCTCGCCACTCCCAAGCCCGTAACGCAACATGACTTGCCGGACCTGACGCACCTGGTACACCTTGGCCTTATTTCCCTCACGCTGCAGATTGATAAATTCCCTCACGCCGGACCGCCTGAAAATGTGGTGGCTACCGCGAATCCGTTCCTCGAAACCCAACCACCCAAGCAATTGCCTCAACTCATCGAAGTCGATGTTCGCATCGGACCTCGCTTGGAGGATGCGAAGCCGGAGTTCGTCAAACCTGCCCACAGGCACTAATTTATCATAAGTCCCACTGTGGAGGCCTGGCCATTTCAGCAGCCGCCGGCGTCGTGGTGGTAGGTGTCCCAACCTTTGTAATTGCTCAGGGCTTCGGCGACGGCGGCGCCGTAGTGGCTGCGGTTGACGGCCACATGGTGCTCGTAGCCGTGCCGGCAGATGTGTTTCAACAGCTTTTGCATTTGCGGAATCTTCACCACGCCGTAGCCGCCGAAGCTCTGCGGACGGTCGCCGGTGATTTCGCCCTCGCCCACGTAGGCGCGCAGCTTGCCGTTCAGGTCGTCCGTCGAGACGCGGCAATAGGTGAGCGGGCCGCTCTTCAACTTGCCCACCACCGTTCCGTAGGTGTTGTTCTTGCCCACCGAGCCGGCGATGATCTCCTGGAAATCCATCTTCAGGTCTTCAAAGAAGTGCTTGGGCAGGTTCGAGCAGTGGAAGATCACGGCCTTATCGGGGTCTTCGCCGTAGTTGTTGTTCCAGTCCACGATGGCGCTGGGCTCGCCCGCCGCAAGCTGCAGGATATACATCGAGATCATGCCGATCATATCCGTCTCGCAGGCGCTGGGCATCAGGTTGTTCGACATCATGCTCATCAGCGTGCAGGGCACCACCCCGAAGAACTCTTCCATCGCCGTCCAGCACTGCACCGAGGAGCCCACCAGTTCGTTCGCCGCGAGCCACTCGTCCACCACCAACCCGAACTTCGCCATCTTCAGCAGCGACGCCGAAGGCACCGTCTGCGTCGAAACATAGCCTTGAATGGAGGCGATCTTGGCTTTCACCTTTTCGTCCTCGTCCTTCAAGCGCTGGATGCGCCCCAGAACTTCCGACAGGTCCAGCGTCTCTACGCTGATGCCGTGGTTCTCCATCAGCTTCTCGCTGAAACGCACGGTGTTGAAGGCCGCCGGCCGCGCCCCGATCACGCCCACTCGCACGTTCTTCAGCCCCTTCACAATCCGGCAGGTGGCCGCAAAGGCCTTCAAGTCGTCCGCAAAGACCGGCGAGGAAGGCGCCTCGGTGTGCAGCGAGGTGAGCGTGTAGCGGATTCCGTATTGCCACAGGTTGTTGCAGGCCGACATCTTCCCGCAGAAGCTGTCGCGGCGCGAGCCCATCAGCATCTTGTCGCTTTCATCCGGGAAGGCATGGATCAGCACGGGCACCTCCAGCCCCGACATGCGAATCGAGTTGGCCACGCCGCGCTCGTCGCCGAAATTGGGCAGGGTCACCAGGATGCCGTCGATCTCGCCGGCATGCCGCTTGAACAAGTCCGCGCACCGGCGCGCCTCCTGCAGGGTCTCGACCGCGCCATATTTGGTCTCTTCGGGAGTCAGGCAGAGGCTCTTGTAACCTTGCTGCTCGAGGGTGCGAAGAATTTCTTCACGTCCGTCGCGGGCCAGAACGGCGGGAAAGAAACCGCGATTGCCGACGATCACACCTAAAGTCGTTGCCATGGAAAGCCTCCGTCACAGGATTTTTGAGAGTCGAGATTCTAGCAGGAATTGGGAATGGTGAATAGTGAATGGTGAATAGTGGAACGTAGGTCGTCCCCGAGGGTCTCTGCTGGCGACCGATCCACGCCGCAGGCCGCCAGTTCAAAATTCAATATTCACTATTCACCATTCAGAATTACTCGGCTCGTCACTCGTCCCTTGTCACTCTTCACTGCTCTACCGGAACCGGTCAAGGATCGGAAAGAGGATCAAACTGAGCGCCACGTTGATCAGAACGGAGCTGGCCCGATCAAGCGGCAGGAAAGGCGGCGGGGAATCCAGCAAGGCGTGTTGGAGGGCGGTCATGCAAAGATCGTGAATTAAAACGAGCGCTGCGGTCGCGACACAGCGGGCAAAAAGTGTTTCAAAGTTAAACCGCATGGCGGCGGAGGCCGCCAGATATCCGACCACTGCTTTCGCCATACCGAACATGCCGAGATAACCATGTGACAGCGCATCCTGCAGCAGGCCAAGAACCGAGCCTAAGGCGATGCCGAAAATCTGGTTCTGGCGAATCAGGGTGAAATACACCGTGACGAGCAAGGGGAAATCCATCAGTCCTGCCACCGGGATTAGAACCGGCAAGACAGTCTGGAGCAGGAGCGCCGCCAGGGCGCTCACGACAAGGGTAACGTAATGGACTCGAAAAGCCTCGACTTCTCGCTCGGGAGCTAGGGGCATGGTCTTTTCAGCCTACCCAATGGATGGAAGGTGTGGGAACCGGTCTCCTGAAACTTCACGCCGATCACGGACGAGTGTTAGAGGCTTGCTGTTGTGCTGAATTAGGCTTCAGAACTACCAGCACGGTTTCCAGCCGGCTCAGGTTCACGGCCGGCTTCACCTCGACGTTCTTATAGATGTTGCCCGCGCTGGTTTGTACCACCATTCCTACGCGAAGGCCCTTGGGGTAAATCTGGTCGAGGCCCGAGGTCAGAACAGTCTCGCCAAAAGAAATGGGCTCTTCATTCATGATATAGCGGATCAAACAGAGGTTTTCGCTATCGCCCTTCAGCACGCCCTGGACCCGCGTCTTCTCCAACATGACGCCGACTCCGCTGGCGGGATCGGTGAGCAGGAGCACCTGGGAAGAGCGTGGAAAGACAGCAATCGTCTTGCCGACGACGCCTTCCGGAGTGATCACCGCGAGGTCCGCCGTCAGGCCGGCATCTACGCCCTTGCCGATGAAAATGGCGTTCGAGTTCTCGCCCGGACTGGAAGCGATAACTTCGGCAGCCACAGTCTGAAAGGGGAGTTGATTCTTGAAATCCAGGATGGCGCGTAGCCTGGCGGACTCCGCCGCCTGCTCGGAGAATTGCAGGATCTGGGACTCCGCCGACGCAAGCTGGACGCGAAGCTGCTGATTCTCCTCTTGGGCGTGCAAGAGGCTTCGATAGGTTCTCCAGGCCCCCACGGAGAGGTCCGTCATTCCGTGCATCGAACGTTGGAACGGATCGACCACGGCCACAGCCCAGACGCGAATGAGACGGACGTCATGGTTGCGAGTAATTTGTATGGAGAGGAGCAGGAGTTGTGCAACCAGGACCCCGGCAAGGACGAAAGAAGGGCGGTGGCGCGCGATGAAAGCCTGCACGTTCGGACCGTCGCGCGCGACGGACTGGCCGGGCGCTCCCGATTCCGGGCTGTTGGGATCGAACGTCATTCTATTGCGACTCGCCGCAAAAGGTTGAAATCCGTCAGCATTCTACCCGTTCCCAGCACGACGGAGGCCAAAGGGTCCTCGGCAATGGAAACGGGCAATCCAGTTTCTTCACGAATCCTCTTATCAAGGTTCTTGAGCAACGCTCCGCCGCCCGTGAGCACAATGCCGCGATCCGAGATATCGGCCGAGAGTTCCGGCGGGGTGCGCTCCAAAGCCACCCGGATGGCGTTCAGGATCGTTGCCACACATTCGGAGAGCGAGTCACGAATCTCCGAGTCGTCGATAGTGATCGTCTTCGGGATGCCCTCCAGCAAATGGCGTCCTTTGATTTCCATGGTGAGCGGAGATTCGAGCGGATAAGCGGAGCCGACCTCGATCTTGATCTGCTCCGCCGTGCGCTCGCCGATCAGCAAGTTGTACTTGCGCTTGAGAAAGGCGGTAATCGCCTCGTCCATCTCATTTCCCGCCACCCGCACGGAGCGGGCATAGACAATGCCGGAGAGGGAGATCACCGCGATGTCCGTGGTACCTCCGCCGATATCCACAATCATGCTGCCGGAGGGCTCGGTGATGGGCAGGCCGGCGCCGATGGCCGCCATCATGGCCTGCTCGACCAGGAACACTTCGCTGGCCCGGGCGCGCATGGCGGAGTCCTGCACGGCGCGTTTTTCCACCTGGGTGATCTCCGAAGGCACGCCGATGACAATCCGGGGATGCACGAACATCTTGCGATTGTGCGCCTTCTGGATGAAATAGTTGAGCATCTTCTCAGTAACTTTGAAGTCCGCGATGACGCCGTCTTTCAGAGGGCGGATGGCAACGATATTTCCGGGCGTGCGTCCCAGCATATCCTTGGCTTCGCGACCCACAGCCTCGATATCGCCGCTGATCTTGTTAAGAGCGACGATCGAGGGTTCGTTAACCACGATGCCCTTGCCACGCGCGAAGACCAGAGTGTTGGCGGTGCCAAGGTCAATCGCCAGATCGGAGGAGAACACGCTGAACAAGGAACGTACATTCATAGGTCAGTCTCAGACCACTTCCTTAGTATCGGCATTAACCTACGACGCTAAGGGGTAATGAAATGAAGAACAAGACACAAAAGTACTACCCTGCGGGCAGTGAGCGCCACCCTCCGTTTCCGGAATCCGCGACCCTCGACTCTAAATCGCGTTCACCTCGCTGGCCGGACGATACTTGTGGCAGGGTCCCGCAGAAGCCTGCTCCAACAGAGAGAGTGCGATTCCGCAGACGCGGTGTGGCCACAAGTCATTTTTGAACAACTTGCCACGTCAACACGAAGCGACAAAAAATGTCCGTCCCGCGCTTTCCGATCGCCGCTGCCGCCACCCCGTTGGAGGGCGAAGTGCCTTACCCTGCGTGGTTTCGCGGCGGCAGGAATACAGCCTGCTTATTCTTGTCTAAACCTGACAAAGGGTCAAGGGAATTCAAAGGAAATCTCGTCCGCGGGGAGCTGAAGCGGCAAGTCGAGCGGGGAGACACAGCGTGCCTGGGGGCGGGACAAGGCCAAAATGTCCTGGCAGGACGCCAGGGGCGCATCCATCCCGCCGGCTCGCATCGTGGGCATACGGGTGTCCGACGGGAAACGGCGCCGATCATGAGGCAGCGGCTCAATTTTCCGTGGCACGGTCATCCGAAGGCGTGAAGAAATTCGGAATATGTCATCCTCAGCGAAGCGAAGCTTCTCTGCAATTGTTCGGAAGTCCTTGTACCACAGGAAACTGCGGAGATCCTTCGCTTCGCTCTGGATGACACGCGGTCGATTTTTTCACGATGATTTTTTCATGATTTTTTCACAGGTTGCCGGGATTGAGTGCTCTCCACTATAATAGGAAGGTTTGAGCTGCGCACGAGGAGCTTTCATGTTTAGATTCTTGAAGAAAAACAAAGAAGCAGTGAAGAAATACCTGCTGATATTCTTTTTGAGCGTTGTGTCCATTGGTATGGTGATCACGTTGGCGCCGATTCCCACGGGGGATACCAGCCGCACGGAGACCAACGTCTTGGCGTCCATGAACGGATTCAACATCACCACGACGGACTTGCAGAAGATCATTCAAAACCGGTTTCGGAATTCCCCGCAGGTCGACCAAGCGAAGATCATCCCTGCTATCGCCGGTACGCTTCTGGACACATTGATCCTGCAGCGGGCGGTGATTGTTCAGGCCGGGAAGATGGGCATTGAAGTGTCTGACAGAGAGCTTGGAGAAGCCCTCCAATCCTTCCCCTGGCTAATGCAGGATGGGGCGTTCATTGGCATAAGCCGTTACCAGGACGCGGTCCTGCAGCAGACGGGCATGTCGGTGGTGGATTTTGAAGCAGAACTGCGCAGCAGGCTTCTGGAAGACAAAATTCGCAGCGTAGTGACGGATGGAGCTCAGGTCTCTCCCCAGGAAGTGCGTGAGGAATTCCAGCGCCGCAACACGAGGGCAAAGGTTGAATACGTACTGTTTGATCCAAGCCAATATATCAAGGCCGTTGAGGTCACGCCGCAAGCCTTGGACGCCTACTTCAAGAAGGACCCGCAAAGCTATAAGATTCCGGAGGAGCGAAAAGTCCGCTACGTGGTGATCAGCCCCGACGACGTGCGCGGGCGTGTTAAGGTGGCGGATGAGGAAGCTAGCCAGTACTACACCCAACACCTTTCCGACTACAGAATCCCCGACCGGGTAAAAGTGGCTCACATTCTCTTCAAGACGACAGGCAAAAACTCCACGGAAATTGCGGATATTCAAAAGAAAGCCGAGGACGTCCTCAAGCAGATCAAAGACGGAGCTGATTTTGGAGAGTTGGCGAAGAAGGACTCCGACGACGGCTCAGCCTCGAAGGGCGGGGAGTTGGGCTGGGTGGTGCGGGGACAAACCGTGAAGGAATTTGAGGACAAGGCGTTCGCGATGAAGCCCGGGGAGGTGAGCGGCCTCGTCAAGACGGTTTACGGAATCCACATCATCAAGCTGGAGGATAAACAGACCGCGCACCTCCAGACTTTTGACGAGGTGAAGGGCACCATCATCGCCGACCTCGAAAAACAGCGAATCGCCGATGCCCAGGAAAAGTTAGCGAATGATTTGGTCACTGAACTCAAGTCCAAACCTGGAGACTTTGAAGGACTGGCGCGACAAGCAGGGCTGCAGCCCCAGACTTCCCCGCTCTTCCATTTTGGCCAGGCCGTTGCCGACCTGGGCAGCGGAGACTCGTTTGAAAACCTGGCCTTCCAACTTCACAAGGGCGAAGTCGGGACACCGATCAGTGTTCCCAAGGGACAGGCGGTTATCGAAATGGCCGACATCGTCCCGGAGCATGTACCGACTTTGGACGAAGTGCGCGCCCGCGTCGAGGAAGACTACCGCGCAGAGCAATCCAGGGTGCTTGCCGCAGAAAAAGCCAAGCAGTTTGCCGCCCAGGTGAAGACCGGCGATTTTGCTAAGGTCGCGAAGGCGGACGGCCTGACGGTGAAGGAAAGCAACGACTTTACGCAGCAGGATAATATCGAGGGCCTAGGTCCGGGCTCGCAGCTTCCCACAGCCTTTACGCTGAATGCAGGCGAGACCAGCGAAGTCGTTCCCGTGGGCGGGAGAAGCCTGGTGTTCAAGCTTGTCGCCCATACCGCGCCCGATGAAGCTGACTTCGCCAAGCAGCGCGATCAAATTACGGAGGAACTCCTCGACCGCAAACGGAACCTGAGCTTTGAATTGTACGAACAGAACCTTAAGGCTCAGCTCATCCGAAGCGGGGATTTGAAGCTGAATAATGCTGCCCTAACGCAGTTCATTTCTCTGTACCAGAATCGGTAGGATTCTTCAGCCGTCCTTGGCGTGAGGCGAAGAACTTTGAAAGCGCATCCACCAGCTTAACCGGCTGGTCGCTCGTGGCAGGACTCTGATCCTGAATGCCTCCCGTTTCGCCCGAGGATGTCCAGGCCGATGGCTGCGTTTTGATCTCCTGGGTCCAGACGACCGCTGCGCTCGGGTCGCGCAGTTCGTAAGCCATGACGAGATGTGCGCGCCCCGTTCCCAAGCCGAACGTTGCCCGCACCGCCGCACTGCCTCGGGAGTAGCTGGTCTCGTTGGCGGAAAGGCTCCACGTTCCTTCGGGCTGTTCGGAATTCGTCGCGAAGGAAGAGACCGCATCGAATAGACTGCTCTGCCGCAATGCGGCGAGGTCACCTTTCTGGACGCTCGCTACTGCGGCCGCGGCTTGGGGCTCGCAGGTAAATTTCGAGATCCAGAGGTTCTTGCCATTGTCCGGCGCGCCCGGCCCCGGCCTATTGGACACCGGACTCCTCACCATAGCCAGAATAACAGTGTCAGGAACGCCTGCGGCTTTCAGGTCTTTGAGACCGCGGGGCGAAGTGTCGAAGTTGCAGGGAGACGCTTCGATTTTCGCGATAATGACATCGGCAGGCAGGTGAGCCTTTAGCAGTTCCAAAACCTCCTTGTTTGTCAGCGGCGCGGGCGAGGAAGGAGTGCTCGGGGTTGCGGCTTGGTCTTGGGTTGTTTGCGCATAAGCATTAATGAGCACGGACCCTAATAGAAGGACTATTGCCAGCATTACACATTTTAAATTCAAGGCTTATCCTCCCCGTTATAGACATTCGAGTAGAGGCTTTTCATCTACGTTATAGTCTATCACTCCTAGGTTCGTAGCTAAAGCCGTTGCATGTTCGTCCGCCCCATGGATCGGGATCCGTTCGATGAACATCCGTCATAGGGTACTAACGCGCATGGGCTCACCCTTTGTTTTCCCCTTGCACTTCGACAGGAGGCGATATACAATCTTCCTGTAGAAGTAACAGGGGGGAGCTTATGGCCAACGAACGGATCGCTCTGCCGCAAGGCACGCTCGACCTTTTAATCCTCAAAACCGTGGCGCTCGAACCCCAGCACGGCTGGGCCATTTCCGAGCGCATTCTGCAAATATCCAGCGATGTCCTGAAAGTTCAGCAAGGCTCGCTTTATCCGGCTCTGCACCGGCTGGAGCGGCGCGGATGGATCAGGGCAAAGTGGGGTGCGTCCGAGAATAACCGGCGCGCCAAATACTACGAACTGACGAAGCATGGCCGAAAGCAGCTCGAAGCCGAGGAAAGCGCCTGGCGGAAGCTCACGGCGGCGGTGGGGCAAGTGTTAGAGACAGTGGCTAGTGGTTAGTGGTCAGTGGTTAGCGGGGCGCGACGAGAGGGCGCTAGCCACTAACCACTGCTTTTCGGAGGCGCCTGTGCTGAACGATCTTCTGTTTCGTTTGCGAGCTTTGTTCCGCCCCAAGTCCATGGAAGCGGAGTTGGACGAGGAATTGCTCGCCCACCTGGAACATCAAGTGCACAGGTACGTCCAATCAGGACTGGCCGTCGAAGAAGCGAGGCGGCGGGCCAGGCTCGAACTCGGTGGTCTGGAACAGGTGAAAGAGGAATGTCGCGACGCGAGAGGCTTGAACCTCGTTGACTCGCTGATCCAAGACCTGCGCTACGGCTGGCGGATGCTGGTGAAGAATCCTATGTACACTGCCGCGAGTGCGATGGCATTGGCCATAGGGATAGCGGCAAACACGGTGATTTTCACGGCGTACAACGCAGTGGACCTGCGGCCGATTCAGGCGATCGACCCAGGCCGGTTGGTGAATATTTACAGGTGGGAGGTGGGGACCAACGGACAGACCTTCAGCTATCCGTCCTACATTTACTTTCGCGATCACAACACGACTTTCTCTAGTCTTGTCGCGGCCACCGGGACTGACCTCTCCTTCAGCGAGGTGTCTCGTGTGCCCGGTTCGGCACGAGGTGCGGGGAAAGCTTCCAGCCTGTTTGGCATCCGTTTCTTCCAGCAAATGGCGGGGGGCACCGAACTCGTCTCAGCGGCTGTGGTTTCTGAGAACTACTTCCAGACGCTCGGGATTAGTCCCGCCCTCGGGCGGGCTTTTATCCCCGACGATGCTCGCCAGCAGGACCCTGTCGTGATGGTGAGCTACAACTTCTGGAAGTGGCGGTTAAACTCCAATCCCGCCCTGTTGGGGAAATTGGTAAAACTCAACGGAAAATCCCTTACCGTGGTCGGAGTCACGCCTCGGGACTTCATGGGCACCTATCCAGACATTCCCTCCGTTTGGGTGCCTGTAAGTTCCTTGCCCTTGCTGGAACCCAAGAATGATATGCAGCGTGACAGTGAAGATGACTGTTGCGGGCTCTACGGCCGCCTCAAGCCGGGCGCGACGCGCGGGCAGGCCCAATCCGAATTGACTGTGCTGGCGGAGCAGTTTCGGAAAACTTTCCCTGCTGGGTCGAAGCACTCGAACCCAGTCTCGATTACCGTAACGCCCGGTTCTCCTTTCAGCTTTGGAGACAGAAGTCCGGTAAGACTCATCGCTCTGATATTGATGGCCGCCACCGGCCTCGTGCTGCTCATTGCTTGCGCGAATGTAGCGGGCCTGCAATTGGCCAGGTCGGCGGCGCGGCAAAAAGAAATCGGAGTACGGCTGGCGATGGGCGCAGGCCGTAAACGATTGATCCGGCAGTTGCTGACCGAGGCAACGATGCTTGCCGTACTCGCCGGCTCCCTCGGATTGCTTTTGGCGTGGTGGACATTGCGCTATGCACTCGCGATCGTCTCCGCGGCCTTGCCCCCTATGTGGGGGACGATCGCGCTGCATGTTGATCCCGACATTCGTGTTTTCATCTTCACGCTGGTCGTGTGCCTCGCCGCCGGCATTCTGTTTGGGCTTGCGCCTGCGCTCGAAGCCTCAAAACCGAACCTGACGTCGGTTCTGAAGGAAGAAGGCGTCGCCTTTGGTCTGAAGTTGGCAAGGTCCCGGCTGCGCGACGTTCTGATTGCTTCGCAGATGGCCATCTCGCTGGTACTCCTGATTGCCGCAGGGTTGCTGGCGCGCGGCTCATTTCGAGCTGTGAAAATCAATCCAGGATTCGAGACCAAGAAAGTGCTCGGCATCGACGTGGAGATACCTCCGGGGACGGGGTACGACGCGCGCCGGGAGGGGTTGATAGTGAGTGAACTCGCGGAGCGCTTCAGCAAACTTCCCGGCGTACGGTCAGTGGCGCGGGGGCGAGTCCCACTCGGCGGGGGAATTCGCACCGCAACTGTGTCCCCCGCAGGGAAGCCGGGCAAAACAGCGCCAGTCTTGAGCTACAGTTATGTCTCCCCAAACTATTTCGATACGCTGGATATTCCAATTGTTCGCGGAAGAACCTTCACTCCGGACGAAGCGCGCTCGGGCGCACCGGTAACGCTCGTAAGCGAGGCAACGTCGCAGAGGCTGTGGCCGCGCCAGGACCCGCTTGGCAAGCTCGTCACACTGGATGCGACCGAAGAATTTCATTGGTCCGACGAGCCTTTCCCCTCGGGGCAGTCGTTCCAGGTGATTGGCATTACGCGTGATCTCTCCAGCAATTGGCTGGGCAAGCTCGATGACGGCTATTTCTATCTGCCCTTGGCGCCCGCTCAATGGTACGACACGATATTAATCAGGGCCGAGAGCAATCCCGAAGCGTTGATTCCAGCCCTGGGCGACCGGGCTAATGCTGTCGATCCGAACGTTATGGTATTTGGCGAAACGATCGATGGCCTGATGACCAACAATCCGCCGTTCGTCTTTTCCCGAATTGCCGCAGTGCTCTCCATGATGATCGGCCTGCTGGGTCTGATCCTCGCTTCGGTCGGCATCTACGGCATGGTGAGTTTTGTGGTCGTCCAACGCACGCACGAGGTTGGCGTCCGCATGGCCCTGGGCGCGCGAGCCCGCGATGTCTTAATCCTGCTCCTCCGCCAGAGTATGAAGCCGGTGGTGGTGGGAATGCTATTCGGTGTAACAGCGGCAGCGGCCACATCGCGATTGCTTTCAGCGCTTCTCTTCGGTCTCAGTTCGGTTGATCCCCTGGCCTTTCTGGGTGTGTCAGCGGTGCTCGCCTCGGTCGCGCTCCTGGCGAGTTACATCCCTGCGCGCCGCGCCACGGGGGTGGATCCGATCACGTCATTGCGACATGAATGAAGAAACTCCTAGGGGCGGTTCGCGAACCGCCCCTACGCCGGAATTGGAGGTAGCAGTGCTGAGGGATCTTCTATTTCGTTTGCGAGCTTTGCTCCGCCCCAAGTCAATGGAAACGGAATTGGACGAAGAGTTGCGTGCACACCTCGAGTGCCAAGTGGAGAAGTTCGTCCAGTCGGGCCTACCCCTCGAAGAGGCAAGAAGGCGAGCGCGGCTCGAATTCGGCGGCCTCGATCAAGTCAAGGAGGAGTGTCGTGACGCGCGTGGCGTGAACTTCATCGAGACGACGCTTCAGGATATTCGCTACGGCGTGCGCAAGCTGGCCAGAAGCCCCGGGTTCACTGCCGTGGCGGTGGCGACGCTCGCCCTCGGCATCGGCGCCAACACCCTGATCTTCAGCGTGGTCAACGCGGCCATTCTCCACCCGTTGCCCTTCCGGGACGCCGGGCGGCTTGTCACACAGTGGGCCACCAGCCCGACCATTGGCTACTCAGGGCCCGGCTCGCTCACCGATAAGGACTACATGGAGTGGCGGGATCAGAATCGCGTTTTTAGTGATATTGCCGCCTTTCGGGGACAGCCCACGAACCTCACGGGCGAGGGCGAACCGGCACGGCTTAACGGTGAGACGATCACGGCAAGCCTCTTGCGCGTGCTCGACGTCAATCCCGCCTTGGGGCGCGCGTTTGCCCCTGAAGAGGAAGCAGCCGGGCACAACCGTGTGGTGTTGCTTAGCGACCGATTGTGGCGCAGCCGCTTCGGGTCCGACCCGGCGGTGTTGGGCAAAGCGATCAAGCTGGACGGAGAGTTCTACACCGTAATCGGCGTGATGCCGGAGGGCTTTGATTTTCCCAACCAAGCCGACCTCTGGACGCCTCTCACGCTGAAGAGCGAAGAGCATAACGCCACTTTGCAGATTGTCGCGCGGCTCAAGCCCGGCGTGTCGCTTGAGCGGGCGCGCAATGACGCGGCTGTACTCGGGAAGCGCCGCCCCGCCCAGCCGGGCGACTGGGAGTGGCACACCACGCTGGTCCCGCTGACCCAGGCGGCAGCCGCTGAGGTTCGCACTCCGCTATTAGTTTTGTTCGCCGCTGTAGGCTTGGTGCTGCTCATCGCCTGCGCCAATGTCGCCAACCTGTTTCTGGCCCGCGCCACGACTCGCCAGGGTGAACTCTCCGTGCGCAAAGCGCTGGGCGCAAGCCGGAGCCGCTTGGTTCGCCAGATGCTGACGGAAAGCGTAATGATGGCAGTTCTGGGCGGGGGCCTGGGGTTGCTCATGGCCGCTCTGGGCCAGAGTTTCGTGGCCAAGGCTGCCTCCCTGCTTCCCCGCAACCTGGCGTCGCCCAGCGCTGCCGCCCACATTGCCTCGGCCGGGATCGACTTGTGGGTGCTGGCCTTCACAATCGCCGTCTCAGTGTTCACCACAATTCTGTTCGGGCTCGCCCCCACCCTCTGGGCCACGCGGGGTGAAATGAACTCGAGCCTGAAAGGCGAGGGCCGGCGTTCAACCACAGGCAGGACGCAGGGTTACATGCGAGACGGCATCGTGGTCGCCGAGGTCGCCCTGGCGGTGATTCTGCTGGTGAGCGCGGGATTATTGATCCGCAGTTTTCTCCATATGATGACCGTCGATCGGGGTTTCGACCCTCAAAATGTGCTGACCCTGAATATCAGCCTGCCTGACAGTCGTTACCAAAGCGCCCGCCCGATGATCGAATTTGAAGAACAAGCACTCGACCGTCTAAGGGTCGTGCCGGGAGTGAAGTCGGCAGGCGGTGTCTTTGGGCTTCCGCTCGGCAATGGCGCCATCGGAGGCGATTTCACTGTCGAGGGAGAGCCGCCGCCGGCCCTGGGGTCGAGGCCGTTCATCGCTGCGAAGGCAGTGGTGGCCGGCGATTATTTCCGAGCTATCGGCATTCCGCTACTGCGCGGCCGCTACTTCGACGCGCACGATTCGGAGGCTGTTCCGCGCGTCGTCATTGTGAGCCAAAGCCTGGCCCGGCACTATTGGTCGCTCGATGAGGCAATTGGCAAACGGCTCAAGCCAGGATTCGAGAACGATGCATGGTGCACGGTCGTGGGGGTCGTGGGGGACACAAAACAATACAGCCTCGGCGAACCGTCCTCGCCCGCCATGTACCTCCCCTACGCGCAGGCGCCGGCCACGTTCCTGATGCAAGACATCACCTTCGTACTGCGCGCCGGCTCGGGTCCGCTCGCCTTGGCTGCGGCGGCACGGCGCGCGGTCCAAGCCGTAGATCCCGACCTGCCCGTCTTCGATGTCGCCACGATGGACCAGCTTGTTTATCGTTCGGCTTCCGCGCCGCGCTTCAATACGGCACTGCTCGGCCTTTTTGCGGCGTTGGCTCTGGTTCTGGCCGCGGTGGGAATCTACGGCGTGATGTCCTATGCGGTGGCGCAGCGCACTCACGAAATTGGCGTCCGAATGGCTCTGGGGGCAGAAGCGAGCGACATCATTCGTCAGGTGGTGAGGCAAGGAATGCTGCCCGCAGTGATCGGGATTGCAACCGGAACAGCGGGCGCGTGGGGCGTGACAAGATTCTTGTCCAGCTTGCTGTTTGGAGTGAGGCCTACCGACCCCATGACCTTTACGCTGGTTCCGGTGCTATTGGCGGCGGTGGGTGTGCTCGCCTGCCTTCTCCCCGCCCGGCGGGCAACGAAGGTTGACCCGGTGGTGGCGCTTAGGTATGAGTGATTGTCGATCGATAATTGCCGATGGCCGATTGACAAATCCAGTAGCGAGGGCTCGTCCTCGGGGCGCAGGGGTTTTCAACAAGAGGGGGTTGCAGTTAGCATTGTGTCGCCGCCGTCCGCGGGCCACCCTTTTCCTCAAGGCTAGGCGCCTGGCTAACTCTTGTCTCCCTAACGTCTCGCGCACATTGACTTTTTGGTTAAAACTTAGTATGAATTCAATGGCAACGATCACTCTTGCAACAAAACCGAAATCAAAGCGCGTCATCGTTGAAATCGATGCCGACGGACTGGAGCGGCTGGCTGCGAGTCTGGGCCTGCTTAGTCAGAGCTTTCTGGACAGCATCTCGCGTGCCGAAGAGGAGATCGCGCGTCGCAAAACCAAGCGCCTCCGCAGCCTGCGCGGACTGCGCCGTCAATGACCGGCGTCCCACCGAACCCGCAACTTTCGCCCCTCGTTTCACGTAAGGATTAGTGGAGGCATTCCGATGCAGAAGGCTGTGCCACGCCCGTTTCTGCTTAGCGACCTGGCGATTCTTCTTTATCTCTCACTGCTCACGGTTCTGATCCACTTTCTTGCCAACGGAGGCTACGGATATTTCCGTGACGAACTTTACTACATGGCGTGCGGCCGGCACCTGGCGTGGGGCTACGTTGACCAGCCACCCTTCGTTGCTCTCATGGCCGTCGTGACGCGCCATCTGCTGGGCGGTTCGCTTTTTGCCTTGCGCTTCTTCCCTGCCCTCTGCGGCGGACTCCTCGTTCTGCTTACCGGCCTCATGACGCGCGAAATGGGCGGCGGGCGATACGCGCAAGTTCTTACGGCTGTGGCCGTGATGGTCGCGCCCGTTTATCTTGCCATCGACAATTATTTCTCCATGAATTGTTTTGACCAGGTCTTCTGGGCGCTGGCGGGCTACATCGTCATCCGAATCTTGAAGCAGGATAATCCCAAGCTTTGGCTGTTGTTTGGCCTGGTGGCAGGCGTGGGCCTGATGAACAAGTACTCGATGGGATTTCTGGGACTAGGCGTGGTTGTGGGACCCGTGTTGACGCCGGCGCGCCGGCAACTCCTCAGCAAGTGGCTGTGGCTGGGAGGGGTGATCGCCTTCCTCATCTTTCTTCCGCACATTCTCTGGGAGATTCACTACGGTTTTCCCTCACTCGAGTTCATTCACAATGCGACCACGTTCAAGAATCTCCCGCAAACTCCTCTACAGTTCATGACCGCCAGCGCCATGGGCATAGGTTTTCTCTCCCTGCCGATTTGGCTTGCAGGACTGGGTTTCTTCTTCCTGGGCGATGAGGGAAAGCACTTTCGTTTGTTCGGCTGGGTGTTCGTTTCCATCCTCGCTCTCTTCCTGGTCACCAAGGCCAAACCCTACTACCTCGCCCCCGCCTACCTCTTTCCGCTTGCCGGCGGCGCGGTGGCCATTGCGGACTTGGTGCGGCGGCGGAACTGGAGCTGGCTCAGGCCCGCGAGTATCGTTCTGCTCCTCGCCGGGGGCGTGATAACAGCTCCGTTTGTTCTTCCGGTCTTGCCTGTCGAGTCGTTCATTAAGTACCAGGCGTGGATGGGGGTCAAGGCGCCGAGGGAAGAAAGGGGGAAAGCGGCGAAACTGCCGCAACAATATGCCGACATGTTTGGCTGGCAGAACATGGCAGCCACCGTCGCCAAGGTTTATAACAGCTTGTCCCCGGAAGAGAAACAGGAGTGCGTGATTGGGGCCAGCAACTACGGCGAGGCCGGGGCTATCGACTTCTTCCGCAAAAAGTTCGGCCTCCCTAACGCCATCAGCAGCCACAACAGTTATTGGATGTGGGGGCCGGGAGATAAGCCGGGCGAAGTATTAATAGTCGTGGGCGGAAACGCGAAGGACTATCACGCCATGTACGAGGACGTCGAGCAAGCTGCGACGATCACTTGCGAGTACGCCATGCCGTTCGAAAACGACTTGCCCGTTTATCTGTGCCGGCGCCCGAAAATGACCTTGCAACAAGTCTGGCCGCACCTCAAGAATTTCATTTAGCGCGAGACAACCGAAAAGAAATCACCACAGAGGACACGGAGTTCCCAGAGAAAAGACAAATGCACTTGCTCCGTGATCTCTGTGCGCTCTGTGGTGAAGGCGGTTCGGCTGCAGTCACCAACCCACGGGCTTGCCCTGGTTCTGCTCGTTCAGCCACTGCTCGAGCGGAGCAAAGTAGTCGCGAATGGCGCTGGCGTCCATTTGCCGCTGACCGGTGATGGCCTCGAGGGCATCGGGCCAGGGGCGGCTTAGTCCCATCTCGAGCATCTCGTTCAGGCGCTTGCCGGCTTCCTTGCTTCCGTAAATGGAGCAGCGATGTAACGGCTCTGTGCACCCGGCCGCGCGCGCCAAGGCGCGATGAAACTGGAATTGCAGAATGTCAGCGAGAAAATAGCGCATGTAAGGAACGTTGGCGGCGACGTGATACTTGGCGCCAGGATCAAAGTCTTCCTCGCTCCGATCGACCCCGGGAGCCACACCCTGGTACTTCAGTTTCAGGTCCCACCAGGTCTGGTTGTACTTCTCGGGAGGGATCTGGCCGGAAAAGACTTTCCACCGCCACTGGTCGATCAGCAGGCCAAAGGGGAGGAAGGCGATCTTTTCCAGCGCTTTATTCAGCAGGAAGCCGATGTCTTTGGAGGGGTCGGGAGCCTTGGCGAGAAGGCCGATTTGAACCAGGTAGGCAGGGGTAACGGAGAGGGCAATGGTATCTCCCACGGCTTCATGGAACCCGTCGTTGGCGCTATCGCGGAAAAGGAATGGCTGGCGGTTGTAAGCGCGCTGATAAAAATTGTGGCCGAGCTCGTGATGGATGGTCGCAAAGTATTCGCCGGTTATGTCAATGCACATCTTGACGCGCAGGTCGTCTACAAAATCCACGTCCCACGCGCTGGCGTGGCACACCACGTCACGGTCCTGCGGCTTCACGAAAAGCGACCGTTGCCAAAAAGTCTCGGGCAGGGGCGCAAATCCCAAGGAAGTGAAGAAGTGTTCGCCGTAGCGCACCATTTGCCGGGCGTCGGTGTTGCGGCTTTTCAGAATCTCGCTAAGGTCGTAGCCCGGATCGGCATTCTGCGGCGCTAGCAGGGGGTAGACATTCTCCCACTCCTGGGCCCACAGATTGCCTAACAGATAAGCGGGAATAGGACCGTTGGCCGGAACGATTTGATCGCCATATTTCTCGCGCAGCTTGCTCCGGACGTAGGCATGCAGGGCCACATAGAGCGGGCGAACCTGCTCCCAAAGGCGATCGAGTTCTTGTGCGAACTGGTCAGGGGGCATGTCGTATTTCGACCGCCACATCGCGCCGTTGTCCTGAAAGCCGAGCTCCCGCGCTCCTTTGTTGGCGAGTTGCACGTAGCGCGCGAAATCGTTGCGCATGGGACGGGAAATGGCGTGCCAGCCAATCCAGGCGTCACGCAACTCTTTTGGGTCGCGGCTGTTGGCCATGATGCGGGTAATGTCTTCGATATCCAGGCACTTCTCTTTGCCGCCTGGGCACCACTTGCCCTTGCCGTACGTGCCTTCCAGCGACGAGACGATCTGCGTCAACTCCGCACTCTCTTTTGCGTCCGACGGCGTCGCCAGAGTCAGCGAAAGCTTCAGCAGTTTCAGTTTGCGTGCCACGTCGTCAGGCAGATTCAGATGGTCGAAACGCGTCGCCTGCTTGGCTAAGTCCACCGTGGCGTTGATGGCGCGCTCGTCAGCCTCAGCGGCCAGAACCTCCGTGTCCTCGGTGATGTAAGTGGCTTTCACCCAGTCAGCGCGGCCGGCGTCCACGTTGACCTTCAGAAGTTTCGCCTCGGCGTCCTCGATGAATTTCTTCGCTGCCTCCACCTGTGTCTGCGACATCGCCTTCTTCTCTGCTCCTGAGGAAAATAGATTCAAGACAAGAATTGCGCCCGTAACTAATAGAATAACCCAAAGTTTGCGTGAATGAGACGTCATAGGGACCTCCCGTGCGAATTCCATTGGGTTGTTTCACGGCTGACGCTGACGCCGCGTGCCGCACCTGCACTCACTGCGCCTTGGCTTCCTCTTTGATAATTGCGGTGAGGACCATCGAGACGATACTGACTACCAAGGCGCCCCAAAACGCGGCCCAGAAACCGTGCACGTAGAAACCCACCTGGAACCAGTGGACCGCGATGTAAGAAGCCAGCCACAGCGTAAGGCCATTGATCACCAGAACGAACAGACCGAGCGTGAGAATGACCAGGGGGCAGGACAGCAGCTTCAGGAGCGGCCTCACAATCGCGTTGACCAGACCCAAAATAACCGCCATCACCGCGAATAACGTCCAGCTATTCTTCTCGGCATGGATTCCGGGGACCAGCCAGGCAGCCACGAATAACGACAGACTGCTCACGATCCATCGAATCAGCAGCTTCATTGTAACCTCGTCGCAATCTTCCGGGCGATGACCGCGGCGGCCAGGAAGCTGTTTCCGTCCCTGTGCACATCCAGGTTCACCACGGTATTTCCTTTCCGAAACATCAGGGTTGAGCCCTTGCGGCCTGCGTACGCTTCGTCACCGATTCCCACAATCCGCCGGACGGGGCTCTGGCCTTTCGTAGCCGCTTTCATGGCCATTGCCGACAACTGCAGGGCGAATGACCCACCCTGCGGCGTCACTTCAACGGTCAGACTCCTACCCACGGAAGACGTATACTGACAGGTCGAAGTCCCTTTGTTGGTCGACGAAACAATCGTTCCCAGCGCTTCGCCCACCTCGACATTCGACACCAGAGAACACACCCCGCGGGCGTCCAGAGTCGCCCCCGCAGTTCCACCGCCCATTCTTTCGGCGTGGCTCATTTTCGCCTGCGCCAAGGTTTCCTTCCGCGACCGGTAATCGAAATAGGCGCAGCTCGCAATTGACAAGAGCGTGACCAGAGTCGATATCCCCAATACCCAGGCGATGATCTTCAGCACCGCGTTTCCCGAATTGCCTCTGATTTCGTCGCTTACCACAGAAGTGCCTCCTGCCAGAACCTATGGCGCGGATTGTACTTCGAGAGACAGTTCCGAGTCCAGCCGGAGTGCAGGCGTCGAGTGCCGCGATCCAGGCGCGGGGCTCTGGTTTTCATGGGTCATCCTGAGGAGTCCCGATTCTCGGGGCGACGAAGGATCTCAGCAGTTCACGCCGGACGCAGAGGTGTGGCACTTTGGTATGGCTGCGCCATAGCCTCGGAACGATGATGATTCTGCTATACTCGCCCTGCCCAGGAGATTCATGGATTTGACAATTCCGGCGTCTGACAATTCGAAGGCGCGCCCGCCGCTCGTCCCCGCCCGGAAGCGATTGTTCATGGCTTCGCTGCTGTTTGCATTTCTGTTCTCCTCGCTCAGTTGGGAGCAAGCCGCAGGCTGCGCGTTGCTGCTCATCCTTTTTAACACTTTAATCCTGCCTTGGCTCGAAATTGACGCCAGCAAAGAACCGGCGTCTGGCCCCGTCGTTGACAAAGCAGAAGGATTGATCTTGTACCCAACCATCGTTCTGGTGCTCATCCTCCTTTACCGCCATTACCTGAATGTCGCGGCAGCGGCGTGGGCCATGATGGCGCTGGGCGACGGGATGGCGACTGTGGCCGGAGAGGCGGTGTGCCGTCCGCTCACGACGGGAGGGCACGCCGAGATGTGGCGACGAGGACTGGCTGCTGCACTTCCCTGGAATCGGCGCAAAACTCGGGCGGGATTCCTCAGCTTCGTGGTTGCGGGAACAATGGGCGCATACGTCCTCAGCCGCTGGATCGCTGCGGGAATTCCCTCCGGCAAGACCCTGATGGTTTGTGCTGCGGCCGCTTTGCTGTGTGGAGTGATCGAGAGCCTCCCCCTGGCTCTGGACGATAACCTCACCGTGCCGCTGATCGCGGGGGCTTTCCTGTTCTGCGCCTTTCTGGTGGAGCGCTCGGCGCTGGACAGCAACTTGCCCTATCTCCGGCGCCGCATCGGATTGGCGATCGCGGTGAACTTGGCGCTGGCAGTCTTGGCTTATGCATTGAAGGCCGCATCGCGCTCCGGCGCCCTCTGCGGCTTCTGGCTTGGAACCGCGATCTACCTCGGCTACGGGTACAAGTCTTTCATTCTGCTTTTCGCGTTTGTGCTGCTTGGCTCGACCGCCACGCGTTTGGGCCTTGCGAAGAAAGCGGCGCGTGGCGTGGCCGAGCGCAGGTCCGGGGCGCGAAGCTGGCGCGAGGCATTGGCCAACTTACTGGCGGCTGCGTGCTTTGCGATTTTGGTGATAACCACGCACCACGAGCCTGCCTTTCTGATCGCACTGGTCGCCGCGCTGGCAGAGGCGGCTGGCGACACCGTCTCGAGCGAAATCGGCCAGTGGGTTTCGGACCGGGCTTACCTGATTACGACCTTTAAGCCGGTTCGCGCCGGCGAGGACGGCGGAGTTTCCCTTTCAGGGACAGTTGCGGGATTTGCGGCTTCAGCCGCTATCGTGGGGTTGGGGCTGGGATTGGGTTTGTGCGGCCCTTACCGGTTTGCCGGCCCGGCCATCGCCTTGGGCGCCGCGGTTGCGGGCAATCTGCTGGACAGTTTTTTGGGCGCCATGCTCGAGCGGCGCGGCCTGGCGACCAACGGGTTGGTGAACTTCGCGGGCACGAGCGTTGCGGGGGGCTTGGCACTGGGCTTGGCGCTTCACTTGGGGCTTTGAGCCCGTCTGTGTCCCGCTCCTGTAAGGGCACGCCATGGCGTGCCCCTACGGGGGCTGGTGTGGGCTGATCTTTAGCAGAGCGCAAAGAAGGACCACCGCATTCTGTAGGGCACACACCAAGCTAGCGACCTTTCGGGCAGGCGCGCTAAACCTGGCACTGGGAGAGCTTTCCGCGGTGGTCCTTCGTTGCGCTCCAGATGAGAGAGTCGCCGGTTATCCAGGGCGGCCGCTTCGAGCGGCCGCCCCAGCAGCGGATGTCGGCCTAGCGGCGATAAGAGTAGCCGCGGCCGCCGTAAAAGCCACGGCCATAGAAGCCACCGCCATAGAACCCCGGCCCGTACCAGAAACTGAAGCTAGGCCAATACGCGTAAGGGTACGGGTAGTAGTACGGCGCCGGCGAATTGGCAACCGGAGGACCCGGCCAGCCGTATCCAAGGCAATTCCAACCGGACCCGGCGGACCCCGGAAGCGGCGCACCCTGTGCAGAGGGGCCGCCGGCATATCCGCCCCTATAGCCGCCGTTGTAGCCGCCCGTGTAGCCGCCGGGGCCTACAGGCTGGAAGGCCTGGGGCGCGTGTTCGGTGGAGATCGTGAGTGGCGCGGAAAGCCGGAAGGTTAGCAACGTTTCAGGGTAGATAACCGTTGGGCGGCCACGCGTCAGGAGCACGCCCACGGTCGAGGCGATCAATCCCGCCCCGGCTCCAATGGCGGCGCCAGGACCAAAATCCGCAGCCCCGCCGATCGCCGCCCCCATGAGAGTAGTTCCGGCAATAGCGAAAGCGTCGCGACCGTTCGAAGTCGAGCCCTTTATGCTGGCCAATTCGGTCTTGATCGGCAACTGTTGTCCATCCACCAGGGTCAAGTCCGTTAATAGCACGCCCAGATGCGAAACTCCCTTAACCCGCCCTGCCTTTTGCGTTTCAGTAACCTTGCCACCGATCAGTTGGCCGCGCTGGGCGACGATCACGCCGTCCGCAACCAGGGGCCGCACCAGGGTGGCGGAAAAGCCGTCGCCGGGCTGGTTCTTGTCCGAAGACAGCATCTGGTCGATCCGCACGGTCACAAACACACCTGCCGGAAGCTTTACGGTCGGCGGCACCGGTTGGCTAGGTGGCGGGTAATTGCCCTGAGAGTAGTTCGGCGGTGGGTAGTTGCCCTGAGGGTAGTTCGATGGCGGGTAGTTGCCCTGAGGGTAGTTCGATGGCGGGTAATTGCCCTGCTGGTCGCTGGCCTGCGGATTGCTCGGCTGTTGCTCGGGCGGATTCGAGAAATTGTGCCATCCAGGACTAGACTCTGAATTCAGCGGACTGGGCGGCGCGGCGCTGGGCGCCGGATTCGATTGTGGGCTCGTGGCCGGTTCCTGCGCCAACGCGACGACCGATGCGGCCAGCAAACTCACCGCAACGCAGTAAGCCACAGCCCTGATGACCTTGCTAAGCATGCTCCTCATAAGCAACCTCCTCCTGTCCCACGGGAAGACTAAGGCATCTTAGCTTCCAAACCCCGCTTCGACCACAAGTCATTGATTATAAATAGCTTATTTTGTTTTTGAGACTGCAGGGGCCGGTCCTCCCCTGGCCGTAATCCACCACTTTGCTGGTCGATTTTGGCCACTGGCTCGCAGCGCCGGCCGTTAAGCCGGCAGTCCCCCGCTCTCCAACTGGGCTGACCTAAAGGTCAGCGCTACCTTAAGCCTCGTCCAATTCAATCACCCCCCCGCTCTCCGCCGACTGGCGCGACGCGGTCATCACCTGCATGACCCGGCAGGTTTCTTCCGGCAAGCAGAGGAGCGGCGGCCGGCGCTCGGCGACGCAGCGTACGAAGTAGCGAAGCTGGGCGGCGAACATATCCTCCTCTGAAACCGGAGGTTCGCACACTTGCCCGTGGCTCTTGTACAAGCGGAAGAAGTGCGAGGCCTGTTCGCGCTCCTGGATGTTGGCGCCTACCCGAAACGTGTACTCGATCGCCCCTTGGGTCCCCAGAACTCGAATGCTGGTGGAGAAGGGCCAGGACTCCGGCATCAACAGACTCGCCTCGACCGAGGCCTGCGCCTCCGGGTAAGTGAGTGTGGTGTGAACGTGATCCCAGCTTCCTTGCGGCGATTGGATGCCTACCGTGCGCACCGTAAGAGGATGCCCCAAGATCCAATGGATGAAGTCGACGTCGTGAACTTGCAGGTCCAGCAGTCCGCCGCCGCTGCGCGCCGGATTGCGGAACCAGTCGGTCCAGTCCGGGAACTTCGAAAGCCGGTGAGCCGTCACGGAACGAACGGAGCCGATCTCGCCGGAAGTAATCAGTTCCTTGATGCGCGCGTACTGCGGCCAGAAACGCAGGATGTGCGCGACCATGAGGACGCAGCCGTGAGCTTGCGCTGCCCCGAGCATGCGCTGCGCAGAGGCGGCATCAAGCCCCATCGGTTTCTCGCAAAGGACGTGGCGGCCCCGCTCGGCAGCCTCGCGGGCGACCTGCTCGTGAAGGTCAGTCGGAAGGCAAATGACGACCGCATCAAGCCTGTCGTCCTCAAGCAGCTCTTTGTAGCTGGAGCAAACGCGTACGCCGGGATACGAATCGAGGATCGGGTTGGGCTGAAGCGTGGCTACGGCCACCACTTGGGCCTCCGGAACTTTCCGCGACGCTTCCAGATGGACCCGTCCGATGTACCCCATGCCGGCAATGCCCAAATTGACCATAGCCTATCCCACCTTGTTCACCGCAGCAGGTTTCAGTTCCAACCGGTGCGCGTGAATCTTCTCGACGGCGCGCACAATGTCATCCATATCTTCACGTCCGGCCAGAAGCAACCGGTGCTCGAGCCAGACCGCTTCTCGACAGGCGCGCTCCGCATGGGGACAGAGGGCTTCGAAGGAAGCATAATCGATGGCGCGGCCGTAGTGGCCGCAGGTGACCGGGCATCCGCGAGGGTAGAAGTCCGGCTGGAGGAACATGGGATTCTTGTACAAGGGATGGGCGTAACCGGCGAGGCACGGTATCCCTTCCGCCTGAAGCGCCGCCAGGAAATCCGCCCGCGAAACTCCGAACTCGGCCTCGTCGAAGCGAAAAATGTAAAGGTGATGCGAGTGGGCGGTGGCAAAAGGTTGAACCCGAAGCGGACGAATTCCCGGTAGCGCGGAGAGTCGCGCGTCGAGACAGGAGGCGTTTTCCTGCCGCTGGGCGTTCTGGCCAGCGAGTCTTTTCAGTTGCTGGTTGAGGATGGCGCCTTGAAACTCCGTCATGCGGTAATTCCAGCCCAGCCGGTGATGCTCGTACCACGGCCTGCCGATCTTCCGGCCGCCCCAGATGTAAGACTCGCAGAGTTCAGCCAAGTCGCGATTGCTGGTAATAATTAATCCGCCTTCCCCGGCGGTCAGGTTCTTGGAAGCTTGAAAACTGAAGGTGCCGGCGTGCCCGATGGAGCCCAATCCCCTGCCCTTCCAGGTTGCACCGTGTGCGTGAGCCGCATCCTCGAGAACCACCAGGTTGTGCCGCTGCGCGATGGCGAGGAACGCCTCCATATCGGCAGCCTGCCCGGCAAAGTGCACAGGAATGATGGCTTTGGTGCGCGGCGTGATGGCCTCTTCCACCCGCTCAGGAGCGAGGTTGAAGGTGTCGTAATCGATGTCTGCGAAGATCGGGACGGCGTTCACCGCCAGCGGGGCAGTCGCCGTGGCGATGAACGTGTACGGCGGCACAATAACTTCGTCTCCGGGCCCCACGCCCAGCGCTTTCAGCGCCACCTCGAGCGCCGCCGTGCCGTTGGCACATGCGATGCCGTACTTGGCCCCCTGGAAGTGGGCGAAGGCAGCCTGAAACTCCGCTACTTTCGAGCTGGGCTGCCCTGCTTCCGGACCCGTCGCTTCTACAGCCTGGCCATGCGAATACCGCCACCAGTTGCCGCTGCGGAGCACCTCGAGCAGGGCCTTTTCTTCGCTGTCGTCAAAGACCGGCCAGGAAGGAAAAGGCTTGCTCCGCTCCGGTGTACCGCCAAAGATCGCCAAACCACTCATGAGGTCCCCCTTACTGCGGCAGCCGGGAATCAAGGAACTCCGAGATTCGCTGTGCCGCGGGCGGATCCAGGTTGGCCAGCACGGCAACGACGTAGCCGGACTTGGGATAGATCCTCAAGTCGCCGTTCATGCCCGGCGCCCCGCCGCCATGGCCCACGTAGCCGTTTCCATTCTTGTCCCGCTCATCCTCGAACCCATAGGCGTATTTGCCGGGTCCGCGGCCCGTCTCCACTTTCCCCGTGATGAGCAGCTCGGTAAAGCTGGCGTTCAACAGTTTGTGGCTGAGCAGGGCAGTGGCAAATCGCACCAGGTCCCCCACGGTCGAGTAGCCGCCGCCGGCCGACGTCCCGCGATAAGGGAGCGTATCGGTGTTCGGCGTCCACCCGCCGGAATCCGACCGCATGTAGCCGACAGAACGGTCGGCAACCGCCTGATCTTCCGGCAGTGATCCGCTCAAAGTCATGCCGGCAGGCTTGTAGACGTGTTCTTGTACGTAATCGTAGTAGCTCTGGCGGGTCACCCGCTCGATCACCACTCCGGCCAGCACCATGCCGTAATTGCTGTAGTCCCAGCGGCTGCCGGGCTCGAATTGAGGGCCGCGCTTGCCATAGAGCGCCACGTAGTCATTGAGGGTGCGAAGTTGCAGGCGATGGGAGTCAAACTCCGGCCCGAAGATATCGCCCGTGCCTCCAGTGTGGGTCATCAGTTGGTGAATCGTGACCTTGGTGGCAATCTCTCGATTGGGATAATCGCTGATGTATTTTCCCAGCGGGTCGGTAAGCTTGATCTTCCCGGCCTCCGCCAGTTGCAACACCGAAACCGCGGTAAACATTTTATTCATCGACCCGATGCGAAAACGTGTGTCGAGCCGGTTGGGGATCTTCTTCTCGCGGTCTGCCATTCCATAAGCGCCACTGAAGAGCGTTTTGCCATTCTTCGCAACCAGCACCGCGCCCGAAAACCGATCGGCCGCAGTATTCTTTTCGAGCAGCGCCTTGACGGCCGCAATAGCTTCGCTCTCCGTGAGCCTCGAGACTGGAAACGCCGCCGGGCGAGGGATCGCCGTCAGGCCGAGGGAAACAATGCGGTGCGGCTGGGCGGCTTCTACCTCCAGCGTGAACCGGGCGAACTGGTCCGAATCGCGCTCCTGAAGCAGGCCTCCGGCTCTGGTGGGCGATGCTTGCTCGAGCTTCTTGAACTCGAATCCGCCCGCGTTGGCGCGGAATTCCATGTCCTGATTCAGGCCCGACACCCGGTTGGGGAAATTGTTCTGGAGGAAACGCAGGTATTGGGCTCGATCACCGCTGTTGAAGGCCGCGAGCCAGGCGAAGAACTGGTGAGTGGACGGCTGCGTGCGGGCGAACGCGGCTTGCGCCGGCGTCATTTCCAGTGGGAGAGGAGTATTGGCGGGCGGCGAAGCCGGGTCAAGGGAAATCTCAGCGATGCGGTGCGGCTCAGCAGCGTCCACCTCCACGGTGATCCGGAGGCGCTCCCGGCCGTTGCGCGTTTGCGCGATCGCGACGAATCGGTCGTCGGTCGATTCCTCGACTCCCTGGAAATCAAGGCCGCCCATCTGGCTGCGCATTGCGATTGTTTGATCGACGAAGTTCGACGGTGTGCCCGGTGTCATGACCTTCTGGACGAAGGCCTGAATGGTAGCTCGATCGCCGCTCGTGAAGGCCGCCAGCCAAGCCTGGAGCTGGCGGGCCGCAGGCGTATTCGGAAACGCGAAATGAGCTTGCGCTGCGGGCGCCTGGGCTGCGAGTCGTGGCGCGTTCAGAACGGCAAGAGCGGCAGCGACGGCTACGATTAATGCCATCCCTACAATGACCTGCTTCACTGCTTTGGGCTTCTTTGCTGTCACGTTTCTCACGTATCCTCCGGTCCCGCTCACGAGTGTATCATGGATGCTGTAATGCCAAAATGGAGTCGAAGAGTCGAGAGTCGAGAAGTCAACCGCCGTGAACTATTTGTCTTCATTGTTTGTTTTCATAGACATTCCCGGATCGTTCGTTCAATTCTGGAGTCAAGCAGCCGAGAAGTCGAGGAGTCGAGAAGCCAACCTGCCGTGTACCAGACTGCGGCTGAAGCTGTGAGTCGGTTCTTTCGTCTTGCGCTTCGACTCTCCAACTCCTCGACTTCTCGACTTTTTGACCTCTTCCTTTGTTTTCATAGACATTCTCGCTTTGTTCCCCGAGTTTTCAAGGTAGCAAACCTGGCTTCACGCCAACGCGCAAAATCGCACCACCCTCAACCCCTCCTCGTCCGAGGAGGGGAGCCCGGGGATTCCCCCCGTTGGATAAGGAGGGGCCAGGGGTGGTTGATCTCGGTGCCGTTCCTTTGTTTTCATAGACATTCTCGCTTTGTTTTCCCGGTTTGCCCCACCAGCGGTGACCTATTGCCCCGCCAACAGGGGACCCTGCCGGGACGTTCCAGACCAGTTGCTAGCCTATACTATTGGGCACAGCTTGTCAAGCGGCGGGGAGGGAATGGGTCAATTCGGCAGGGCAAGAGCGAATTCAGGCGGCCGAACGGCGCAGGGTGAACATAATGGCCGCCCCCCGCCAAGTGCGTGGGCAGGGGCCGGCTCAAGGTGTAAGAAGGGTGGAACTGAGTTGATGCGCGCGCTGTCCCGGATGGTCGGTCAAAAGCCGGGGGTGCAGGCAGAAGCGCCTGCACTCCCGGAAGCCACAAAGACAAAGCGAGTTAGAAATAGAACTTCATAGCTACTTGTCCGATGCGTGGGTCGTTCGCACCGGTCACCAATCCAAAGGTGCTATCACTGATGTTCCCGTTCGGGTTCCCAAACTGGGCGTGATTGAAGATATTGAAGAACTCCGCCCGGATTTCGAGATTGGTCTTCTCGGTGATCTGCGTCATTTTATGCAGAGACATATCCCAGTTGTTCAATCCGGGACCATGGAAGAAGCGCCGGTTGGAGGTGCCGAAGGCGCCTAGGGTCTCCTGGGAGAACGGTGTGGTGGTGAAGTAGTGGTGGTCCGCCGAGGCGCGCGGATTAGAAAACGTGGGATATTGGCCGTTCCAGTTCGGAGTATCCACGCCGCAGCCGCATAGCGACTGGTCATCGCTTTCGCCCATGCCGATCGGCAGCCCGGTAGTGAAGCGGGTGATGCCGCTGATCGTCCATCCGCCGAGTAATTTGCCGAGCGGTCCGGAGGTCGCGTGCGCCAGGCGGGTGAAGGGCAACTCGTAGCTGTAGCTGGTCACGAAATTGTGCGTCAAATCAAAGGTCGAAAGCGCCTTGCTGAGCCTGGCGTTAAAGGGATTGATCTGGTCGGAGAAGGCGGAAGAATCATCGAGGGACTTCGAATAGGTGTAGGCTGCGAGCAATCGCACGGCTCCCACCCGCTTCTCCATGGAGACTTGCAGGGAGTTGTAATTGGAATTGGCGAGGGTCTCCTCATAGGTGTTGTTGGAAAAGTCGAGAATTCCCTGGTTCAAGAACCGTCCGGAGGTCACCGAGTAGATCCGCGTCCCGTTTTGGTTCTGGCCGTTAGGCAGGGGCCAGATCGTGTCCTCGCCAAACGGGCCGCAGCCCGGAGTGTTGAGGCAGGTTTCAGCGATGCCCGGATTAAACGACGACTGGGCGATCAGGTGATGGCCCCGGGTTCCTACATAGGCGATGGTCAGAAGAAGTGAGTTTTTGATTTGGCGCTCGACGCTGAAATTAATGTGCTCGGCATAGGGTAAGACATTGTCAGTCTTAAAACCCGGCGCGCCCGAGAGCGGCTGCACTTGGCCCCAGTTGAAACTCGTATTGACGGTTGCACCTGGCGACGGGATGGTAAAGGGGAAGCGCTGCCCGACGTCTGTTCCCTCAGTTCTGGTCTTGTAAGGTTCGTTCAGGTATACCGGTGACGGACCTACGAAAAACAGCCCGTAGGGGGAATCGCCCACCTCGACAAACAGCGTGAGGTCTTCGATGGACGTATAGTACATCCCGAAGGCGCCGCGGATACTGGTCTTCCCCGGCCCGCCGAAGATCTTGGCCAAGGGCCCGTCGGTAGACCCGGGCGAATAGGCAAAGCCCACGCGGGGGGCGAAGTTATTCCACCGGGTGGGGGACAGCGTCTCTGGGAATCCCGGGGTCGCCCGGAACCAACCATCCGGTAGGTGAGCCTGGGAAGCGCGTAGACTGCTCCCCTGGAACAAAAGCCTCGATCTTGCCTTGCGTGTCGTAGAACGGCTCACTAGCTTCCCAGCGCAGTCCGTAGTTGAGCGTCAAATTCTGCTTGTACTTGAAGGTGTCCTGGCCAAAGACTGCGCTGTACTTGGTTCGCGAGTCCAGGAACTGCCGGCTCGACTGGATCATGTTGCCCGGCGGGACCGCTCCAATCAGATAGTCGGCAAAGTCATTCCCCGTCTCAGCCCCGTTGAAGGAAAAGAAGCCGTTTTGCGCGTAGGTGTTGCGCTCGTTAATCTGAAGATAGCGGTACTCGCCCCCAAACTTCATGGTGTGTTTTCCGGCTACTTTGGAAAGATGATCCGAAGCCTGGTAGGTGTTGTTGTATTGGCCGGTGGTGCCGTCCGGCAGACCAAAAGTCACGCCCAGAAGACCGAGATTCAGCCAGGGCATGCCTTCCAGAGGCGTATAAACCGGATTGATCCCCAGGCCTCCTTGCGTGAAGCCGAAGCTCGTAATGTCACCGAGGCCGCCTTTAGGCTCGCGGTAGACCGCCGCCGAGCGCGTGTAATTGAGCACTAGCTCGTTCACGGTGGTGGGGTTGAAGGTCTTGGTGTCGTTCAAGTTGAATTGCTGGGCGCGGGAAGGTGTGAGCGCCGGGAACCCTGGAACGTTGGCGGCAGGGTAGGGGCTCAGCACGCTCGCATTGTCGTAATGGTAGTAGAACAGCAAGTTGCCCGCGTGCTGGTTGTTCAGATCGATGCGGATGCCGAACTTATCATCGTTCGTGGTCTGTTTCTGAGCGCTGGTGGAGAAGAACGGCTGTCCTCCCGACGTGCCAACTTCCGTGGGAATGAATTTCAAGGTGGCGGCCGCCACGGGGTCCCACGCGGCTGTAGGAATAATTTCATTCGGAAAAACGCATTGAGAATTGCTGGTGCAACCCGGAGCCCAGTAGGGCTCTCCCGCCGTCACTGGGTACCCAAGCCGCCCGCTCAAGACCTGGGCAAAGTGCCCTGGGAGGTCGTCGCCTTGCACCGTTCCGGTCAGCGGATTGAATCCTGTCGTTGTCGTGTCGGAGAAGTTGCCGTCGCGCTCTGAAGATGACGGCACAGGGATGTTGCCGGTGGAGAGGCCTCGGTTTTCCCGGGTACCTTGATAATCGGTGAAGAAGAAAAGCCGGTTTTTCAGGATAGGCCCGCCGAGAGCCCAGCCGAATTGGTTCCGTCGGAAAACCCCGATGGCGCTATTGGGAATGTCTTGCCCGGTGGCGGAGTTGACCTGATTGAGGTCGAAAAAGTTGCGAGAGTCCAGCTTCTCGTTGCGCACGAACTCAAACAGGGTGCCGTGCAGGCCGTTGTTCCCTGACTTGGTGACCACGTTGACGATGGCGCCCGAGAAGCGCCCGTACTCCGCGTCGAAGGAGTTAGTGATCAGCCGGAACTCCTGGATAGAGTCGAGCACCGGCACAATCGACGTGCCGTTGTTACGCCCTTCCTCCACGTCGCCGCCGTTCACCAGGAAGGAATTGTTGGCCTCGCGCTGTCCATTCACCGAGAGGTTGCCGGAATTCCCATTGCCCGAGACCGGCCTGTCGGTGGACTGGACGCCGGAGTTCATGGGCACGACGCCGGCCTGAAGGCCCAGTAGGTCGACGTAGCTGCGGCCGTTCAGAGGCAGATTTGTCATTTTAGAGCTTTCGATCACGTCGCCCACCTGGGTGCTGGTTGTTTCCACTTGGGTGGTGGCCGCGGTCACCTCGACGGTCTGGCTTAGGGCGCCAACCACCAGAGTAAAGTCAGCCCGGAATTTCTGATTGACCAGAAGTGTTATGCCCGTCTGCTCAGCTTTCTCGAAGCCTTGCTTCTGGACTTCCACAACGTAGTCGCTCCCGATGGGAACGAGCGGGAATTCATAGCTGCCACTCGCGCTGCTCGTGGTCTGCCGTGTGAAGCCCATGCTTGGACTACGCAAAGTGACCGAGGCGCCCGGAACCGCAGCCCCGGTGGGGTCAGCTACAGTTCCCAGAACAGTCCCCGTTATGTCCGCCAATGCCAGGGAAGAAAAACACAGTATCCCCGATACGATCAAAACGGCGCGCGCCACAACTGTCGCTTTTCTCCTCATGTCGGAACCTCCTCAGGTCCTTTTCCACAATTAAAAGTTAACCTTGGTGCCTAACATCAGAAAGACAGTCTTCACCCTCCTAACTAGACTAGCCTCCTCCGCGAGCGAAACTTGTCGCCATCTTCAGCTAAATTTGTTACGGACCCAATGACCCACGCTCATAATACACGACGGGGTTTCAATGTCAAGCGCGCGGGTCGAGGCGTCATTTGCATGATGGGTGGCAAGACGAGGCCGGCGTCATGGCCTCATTTGCCGGTTTGCTGTTAGAATGCGGCAGGTGGACAAGGCTTCGGGGAGGCTCATGAAGTTGAGCCCTATTCTATTCGCGACGGCGAGCCTGCTTTTGGCGGTTAGCGGCAGAATTCCCGCAGCGGCCCAATCCGACAAGCCGGCTGTGAAGAGCGGCGAGGTGTCTCGGGCGCCTTACCTGCGCAAGGCGCAGCAAGCTGTGGACTCGCATGATTTTGCCGAGGCCAAGCGGCAGCTCCAATTGGCCCTGCGGGACGATCCCAAGTCCGCTGACGCCCTGCTGATGCTGGGATTCGTGGAGTTCCAGAGCGGCGACACACCGCAAGCCGTCGCGCACCTGGAGCTCGGGCTAAAGTTGAATCCCGCGTCGTTCAGCGGCCATTACAATCTCGCCCTGGCCCGGCTGCGCCAGCAAGAAGTGGCCGCGGGTTTGCGCGAATTGGAACGGGCCGTCGTATTGAACCCACAACATGCCGGCGCTGCTTACAACCTTGGCCTGGTTCTGCTCGAAACGGGCAGGCCGGAGGAGGCTCTCGCCCAACTGCTCCGCGCGCAGACACTCGCGCCCCAAGAGCCCGATGTTTCCGTCAACATCGCTCGCGCGGAACTGGAACTCCGGCAAGTTGCGCAGGCCAAGCGTGAGGCGGACGCCGCCGCAAAGGCCTTCGGAAACGATCCTCGCTGGCAAGCAGCGATGGGCAGGCTTTTTCTGGAACACGACCAGCTCCAGACGGCGCTCCCATACTTGAACCAAGCCTTTCGCTTGCAGCCCTCCGAAATTCAGGTCCGACGCCTCCTGGCTTCCGCTCAACTGGCCGCCCAAAACCCCACCGCGGTGCTTGACTTGGTAACCACCCCGGAGTCGGCCGAAGACCACTACCTGCGGGCGGGGGCGTTCTACCTGCTGCGCCAGTTGCCGAAGTCCGACGAGGAGGCTCGCCTTGCTTCCGGGCAGGACCCGCGCGATTCACGGGTTCTGGTGCTCAGGGCGCGCATTTGCCAACTCCAAGGACATCACGAAGCCGCCATCGAATTGCTTCAGAAGGCTACGGACCTAGCGCCGGAATGGTCAGAGCCCTTCTATAGCACGGCAGTTTCCTACTACCTCGAACGTCGCTATGCCGACGCTCAACGCAGTCTGGACCGAGCCTTGGAACTCGAACCCAAGTCGGTCCGCGCCTTGTTCCTTTACGCGGCCTCGCTGGTCAACCAGGGGAAAAACCGTGAAGGAGAAACGTTTCTCCGCCGTGCCATCCAGATCCAGCCTGAGAATGCCCGCTTCTACTACCATCTGGGAGCGCTTCAGTTGAGGGACGATCGGTGGTCCGAGGCCACAGCGGCGTTCGAAAAATCGGCTCAGTTGCAGCCTGACTATGCGCTCCCGCACTACCAACTCGGAAAGCTCCTCCTGCAGTCGAATCACCCCCAAGAGGCAGCGCGGGAACTCGAAACCGCGGTTCGGCTCCAGCCCGACTTGGCACAGGCCTACTACCAACTGAGCCGTGCATACGCTCGGCTGGGTGAAGCCGGCAAATCTCAAGAGTCGCAGGCTGTCTTCGCGAAGCTTAAGCAAGAGGAAGTGGACGAGGACAAACAGATGATGGAAGAGGTCCAAAGACAGTCGAGTTCCTTGACACACTAGAACCTTGCCTCGCGGCCCAACCGGATGGCGTAGGCTTGTTTCTGCCAATCCCTCGGTGACCATCCCGCTGTAGGGGGACGGCTTGCCGTCCCCGCATTTCGCCTGGGCCGGACGAGGGTAGGGCGAGCCCCACCCCTACGCCGCGCGGGTTCAGCCGCATCCGCCTTTGGGGCGATGGCCATGCGCCCTTACCGTCGGCGACCTCCCTTATCGAGCAATCGGGTTGTTTCTGCCTCCTCTGGACGCTCCCTCCGAGCGAATGTTACGATGGCTTTGGTTCAAGGTAGTCAGTCTTGAGCGAGCAACGGAGTCGCTCCCAGCAGCTTATGATGGTGACGTCCAAAATGATCGTGGCGGCGCTGCTGTTGCCGCTCTGTATGGCCTTGGCTTATCGAAGCCTGGCGCAGGAGAATGCTGAACGCTCCGCATCGAAGAGTGGTTCTGCGGTGGAGGCCGCGGGGCGGAAAAGCTACGAAACCCATTGCTCAATGTGCCATGGCTTGGATGCGCGCGGAGGTGAGCACGCGCCGGGCATCGCCAATTCCCGCGATGCGCAGGGAAAATCGGACAAAGCGCTCTTCCAGATTATTCGCGGTGGCCTTCCAGCGGCCGGGATGCCCTCCTTTCCAACTCTTCCCGAGAACGAGGTCGAGTCTGTGGTGAAGTTTCTGCGCACCTTGGGTGGAGCGGCCTCGGCCGAGAACGTCAACGGCGACCCCCTGCGAGGGGAAAAACTCTTCTTCGGGAAAGCCCATTGCAGCGATTGTCACATGCTGGCGGGAAACGGCGGGTTTATCGGGCCCGACCTTTCGGATTTCGCCATCGCGCATTCACCGCAGAAGATTCGCGAGGCGATTGTCCGCCCAAACCAGACGCTGCTGCCTGGCGAACAAGTGATCAACATCGAAACCGTCGCAGGAGCAGAAGTTGTCAGGCCTGGTCCGCAACGAAGATAACTTCTCGATGCAATTGCAGGGAATCGACGGAAAGTTTCATCTGCTCATGAAATCTGAAATCACCAAGGTGGAAAACACCGGCCATTCCCTCATGCCCGCGGACTACGGGACGCGGCTCAGTTCAGCGGAGTTGGATGATCTGGTCAGCTTCATCGCGCGCTATGGGCGCCGCGTGGAAGCGCCGGGCACATCGTCCGGCGATCACCCGCGGAGAAGCAGCGCGTTAGCGGGCGCTGTCATTCCGAGCGAAGCGAGGAATCTCGCTCTGATCTGAAGCGGGTTCAAACTTGGGATGGGCCGGCTGGGAACGGCAAGGGAAGATCCAGAGCGAGATTCCTCGCTTCGCTCGGAATGACAGATGAAAGGGCTCGGAATGACAGATGAGGGGGCTCGGAAGACGGGTTGGAGGCCGCCTCCGATGGGACCGCATGCTATGAACAAGCGACTTTTGATTCTTCTGCTCATCTGCCCGGCCGTGTGTGCGGCGCAGGGTCAGAAGTTGCGCAAGTTTGAACTCCGCGCGGAATCGCCACAGTTCTGGAAATTGGTTGACCGTGAGTCGAAGTTGAGCCGCGTGGGAACGGGCTTCGGTTTTACGGAGGGTCCGGTGTGGGACCCGCACGGATTCCTTTACGTGAGCGATGAAACCCTGAACAAGATTTTCCGCCTTTATCTGGATGGGCATCGGGAGGAACTAATCTCTCTCGGCGACCCGGACGGCAACACCTTTGACCAGCGACTTCGCCTGCTCGATTGTGCCAGCGTGCTGCGCGCCGTGATTCGCATCGAGCCGGATGGACGTTATGCAATTCTGGCCGGCCGGTATCAGAACAAGAGATTCAATAGCCCGAACGATCTGGTGATTGGTCCGGACGGCGCGATTTATTTCACTGATCCCACCTTGGATCTGCCGAAAGGACAGCCGCAGGAGATCCCCTTTCAGGGAGTCTATCGCCTGGACGGCAGCGGCGAGGTACGCTTGCTCACTCGCGACCTTGCCCAGCCGAACGGCTTGGCGTTCTCGCCCGACGGCAAGCATCTTTACGTGGACGACAGCGAACGACTGGATATCCGGGTTTATGATTTCCTGCCGGGCGGGACGCTGGCGAACGGCCGCCCATTCGGTGAGGAGAAGGGCGGCCCAGACGAGGGAGTACCGGACGGCATGCGCGTGGACATGGAAGGCAATCTTTTCGTCGTAGGGCCGCTGGGGATCTGGGTTTGGGACGCAGCGGGACATCATCTGGGCACGATTGTGCTGCCGGAGCAGCCGGCAAATCTGACCTGGGGGGAATCCGACTACGGTACGCTGTTTATTACCGCCACCACTTCGGTGTACCGAATACGCACCCTCGTGCGGGGCTTTGTCCCTTACCTATCCGAAGGCAATCGACACCCCGTTCGCCAAGGCAGGCCAACACGGCCAGTCAGGGCGTCTGCCGGCCGGTGATGGAGATGCAGCATTGGCTGGTTGTAGGGGTACGGCTTGCCGTACCCTCTTGGCTCGGTCGCGCGACAAAAGAAGGAGAGGGTACGGCAAGCCGTACCCCTACAATCTGGGCGAAGATCCACTCGCGAATGGTCAAACCCTAGGTGTTACGCGACACTAGGTATAGAGGGCCTTTTAACATGCCAAGTCCATTCCGGACGGCTGTCGCAGTCCTGGTATCTATGGTTTTTGCCGTCATCCCCGCCAACCCTGAGGGGCAAACCGCTCACGCTTCCTCCCCTTGCATTGTGGACCGTACTCAGTTCCACGGCTGGGATGCCGAGCGCATGTCCAATCGCTGGATCACCTTGATCATTGTTCCGAAGCTCGGCGGGAGGCTAATGCAAGTTACATTCGGCGCTCATGACTACTTGTTCGTGAACCCGCTTTATCTAGGGAAGTACTTCCCTCCCTCGCAGGCCGTGGCGGAAAAGAAGTGGTTCAATTATGGCGGCGACAAAATCTGGCCCCTCCCAGAGGGCCCTGGTGAAGACCAGTGGCCCGTAGCTTCGGATATTTTAGACGATGGGATTTATCAGCTCACCCCGGTTCGAACCGGAACCGCAGCTTGCACGGTACACTTGCAAGGTCCGCCGGATGACCGAACCGGCCTGCAATATTCCCGGGACATCAGCATTGACGCCGAGTCGCCCAAAATCCGCTTTCAAGCGCAAATGCAGAACATTACCGGGCATGAAATCAAGTGGTCGATGCAGTCCGTGACGCAGTACAACACCGCCGATCCGCGCGATCCCGCGAAGTACAACCACGATTTCTGGGCCTTCACGCCGGTCAACCCCGCCAGCGTCTTTAACCGTAAATTCGACGCCCACGCAGGGCCCATTGATCACCCTTCGTACAGCGTCCGAAACAACTTGTTCACCCTGCATTGGAAGTACCTTGAGGGTGAAGTCGGCGTCGACTCAACCGCAGGCTGGGTTGCGGTGGTCGATGGGCTCTCCAGTTTCGCCATGCTGGAACGTTTTCGTTTCTTTCCCGGCGCTGATTATCCGGAGCGGGCCTCCGTCATCTTCTACCTTGACGGACCCAACATGCAGCTCAACGATCAAGGGATGCCGGAGATCTCGCGGACAAAGCTCGAAGACGCACCGTACTACATGGAAGCGGAACTGAACAGCCCGCTGGTGGTCTTGCCGCCGGGACAAACCTCGATCCTGGAAAGCGAGTGGTTTCCAACCCGCATGACGCCGCAGTTCGTTAACGCAGCCGAGGCAGGGATGATTGGACGCGAACCCGCTGCCGTCCCCGCCCACGGTGGGGTGCGGCTTACCGGTTTCTTCGGGGTATTTTATGCCGGCCGTCTTGAGGCCCGCGTGTACGACGCTCGTGGCGTTGCGCTCAAGCCCGTGGACCTCGTGCAAGCCGACCCGTTGGAGGCGGTTGCTTTGGATACCGTCGTTCCGCTGCCTCCCGAGGCTGCCACGGTGTCTCTCCATCTCGTCGATGAGCGGGGTTTGGACCGGGGATCGCTGGGGGAAGTCGAAATCGCGAAGTAGCGCCGACCTTCAGGTCGGCATGCGCTCGAGCATGTCATCCTGAGCGAAGCGAAGGATCCCCGCGGCTTACTTTGGATCGAACGACCAACAAGAACTGTAGAGATCCTTCGCTTCGCCTCAGGATGACAAGGTCCAAATGTTGAGCGCCTTCTCTCCGCATGAGAAGGGACGATGTCGCGGATCATGACCAAAGCCATCAGCGATGCCTCAGATCAGCGGCATGTTCGAGTTGCCACGAAATCACTGCTGATCGTGGGGCTCTGCTTCGCGCCGGCGCATCCAGCGGGCCAATCCGGGACTGGCTCCCGTCTCGACGGACGTCGACATTGCGCCGGAACGACTGCTGGTTTCACCCCCGCAGCAGGACTGGCCTTCCTACAACGGAGACTACACGGGACGACGCTACAGCGGGCTGGACCAAATCAACACTGAGAATGTCAAACACTTGCGCGCCCAATGGGTGTTCCACTCCACCAACTCGGATTCCATGGAGGTAACCCCGGTCGTCGTGGGCGGGGTCATGTACATCACTTCCGGCAACGATGCCTTGGCGCTCGACGCGCGCACCGGCCGCGTGCTGTGGCACCACTCGCGCCCGCTGACCGAAGGGCTGATCGACGACGCGTCGGCCCATCATAATCGCGGTGTCGCGGTTTGGCATTCGCGCGTTTATATGGAGACCGATAACGCCCACCTGCTCTGTCTCGACGCACGTTCCGGCAACTTGATTTGGGACGTTACTTACGCTGACACTCGGCTGAATTACGGAGCTACCAGTGCGCCTCTGCTGGTTAAGGACAAGGTTCTCGTGGGGACTTCGGGCGGCGACGATGGGGTACGCGGGTTCCTGGCCGCTTACGACGCCATCACCGGCAAGCTGGTATGGCGTTTTTGGACTATTCCAGCTCCGGGCGAACCCGGCTCCGAGAGTTGGATCGGTGATGCTTACTTGCACGGTGGCGGCACAACCTGGATGCCCGGAACGTACGATCCGGAGTTGAATACGGTTTACTGGGGCACCAGCAATCCCGCACCGGATTTCGTGGGCGATACGCGCCCAGGCGACGACCTCTACACGGATTGCGTGCTGGCCCTGGACGCAGATACGGGAAAGCTGAAGTGGTATTTCCAGTTCACCCCGCATGACCTCTACGATTACGACGCCACGGAGACTCCCGTGTTGCTGGATGTGCCGGTTGACGGAACGGTCAGGCGCCTGCTGGTGGAGGCTAACCGCAACGGGTTTTTCTATATCCTCGACCGCGCCAACGGGAAGTTTCTGAGCGCTACGCCTTTCGTTGAGAAGCTGAACTGGGCAACCGGGATCGACGCCCATGGCCGCCCCCTGCTCACGGGGCTGAAGCCCACCCCGCAAGGCACGCGAATCTGCCCCTCGATGACCGGCGCCACGAATTGGTTCTCTCCCTCTTACAATCCCTCCACTCACCTCTTCTATTTTCTCGCTCTCGAAGACTGCGAAATGTACTTCGCGGGCGCCGAGAAACAAGTCTACAAGCCCGGCCAGACCTATTACAGCACCGGGGCAAAGCGCATTCCGAGAGAAGCGGCGAAGAAGATCATGCTGGCTTTTGACGTGCCAACGGGCAAACCCGTCTGGCGCTACCCGCAAATCGGCGAAGGTGATTCCTGGGGCGGAACAATGACCACCGCGGGAGGGCTGGTTTTTTTCGGAGATGATGCAGGAGAGTTGGAGGCTGTTGACGCCCGTTCCGGCAAGCCCTTGTGGCACTTCAACACCGGCCAGAGGATGCACGCCTCGCCTATGAGCTACGCCGTCGATGGCGTGCAGTACGTCGGCATCGCGGTGGGAAGTGATTTGTTCAGTTTTGC